>JAJTDM010000009.1 GCA_021300575.1 Rubrivivax sp. | reverse complement strand
TGATGGTGACGCACGACATCGCCAGCGTCTTCACCGTGGCCGACCGCGTGCTCTACCTCGACGACCAGCTCATGACCATGACCGCCCTGGGTACTCCGCAAGACCTGCTGCTGCAGGGGCCGGCGGCGGTGCGTCGGTTTCTGGCGCCGCAGGGGGCTGTGGCACCTCACCTGAAGCCCGGGGCGCCGACGCAAGGAGCCCGTCCATGAGACCGACGGCCCTGCGCGTGGGCGCCTTTGCCGTGGCGGGCCTGGCCTTGCTGGCGCTGGCCCTCGTGACGGCGGGTGGCCGCTGGTGGAGCACCACCGAGCGCGCCGTCATGCACTTCCAGACTTCGGTCTATGGCTTGCAGGTGGGCGCGCCCGTGGTGCTGCGCGGCGTGCAGGTGGGCCGGGTCACGGCCATCGGGCTCGCCCCAGGCACGGGCGCGAACGGGCCCGTGCTGCCCGTGACGGCCGAGTTCGACAGCGCGTTGCTCAGGCCACTGCTGGCCCCTGGGGCGGGAGCAGGAGCGGGGCCGGAAGCGGGCAAGGGCGCAGCGCGAACCCGACGGGCGGCACCCCCTCCGGTACCCCCTCCGGCACCCCCCCAGCCCCGGGCGAACCGGCGGCGGCCGTCGCGACCGCTGCCAGTCTGCCCCTCATTCCCACCGCGCCCACCCGTCTGCAGACTCTGCAGGCCCAGCTGGAAGACCTGGACCTGGGGCAGATCGGCCGGGATCTGGCGGCCGTGGCCGCGGCCACGCGCGAGCTGCTGGCCGCCCCACAGGCGCGCCAGGCCTTGTCCCGTACCGCGCAGGCCGCGCAATCGCTGCAGCAACTGGCCCAGGCGCTGCAACGGGAGACCGGCCCGCTGGCCCGCTCGGCGCAAGACACCCTGGCCCAGGCCCGCCGCAGCCTGGCGGCCGTGGACCCGCTGCTGCAGGAGGGCTCGTCCGCCCTGCGCCAGGTCGGCCAGGCCGCCGCCCAAGCCGGGGCTGCAGCTTCGCAGGTCGGTGACGCGGCGGCCCAGGCCCGGGCCCTGGCGCTGGCCGCCCAACCCCTGGTGGCCGACCTTCGCCGCACCGCCGACGAACTGGGCGCCGCAGCGGGCACCCTGCGGGAGGCCGCAGCCCCTGGCTCGCCCGTACGCCGCCAGACCGAAGCCGCGCTGCTGGAAGTGACGCAGGCCGCCACCGCACTGCGCGCCCTGGCCACGCTGCTGGAGCAGCACCCCAGCGCCCTCATCTGGGGGCGGCCGAAGACGCCCTGAGGGGGGGTGCTCAGGGCGCGTGGTTCACTTCGGCGTGCCGGCGCGCGCCCGGGCCACCGCCTCGGCCAGCTGCTGCCCACTCTGGTAATGCGGCACCCGCCACACCAGGCGCCAGGCGCGCTGCACGAAGCTGTTCGCGCCGGCCACCTCCTGCGCCCAGTAGCGATCGGCCAGCGCGCGGTTGCCGGGCACGTCCAGCGCAAAGGCGTCGCGGCTGGCGGCGCCTCCGAAGATGTAGAGCTTGCCGTCGATCATGCGGAAGGCATCGGCATCACCTCCCCAGGGGATGCCGTAGACGATGCCGTTGGCGCAGTAGCCGCCGTACTGCGGCAGGTACTTCTGCGGTGCGGCGTCGAACAGCGCCTTGTGCTCGGCGCTGGCAAAGCGAAAGGCCACGCCCTCGTGCGCGCTACGGTACGCCGGCACCCCGGGCACATAGCGGCCCTGCGTGAAGTAGGCCACCACATCGGCACCCTTGAGCATCAGGCGCTCCTCGGTTCCGTCGGCCACCGCGTTGACCGGGCGCAGCGTACCCGACGGGTTCTGCGCCACCAGGGCCGAGCAGCCCGTCAGCACGAGCGTGCCTGCCAGGCCCGCCGCCCACAAGGCGCGGCGCAGGCCAAGGCGCACGGACGTGCGGACCGGGACCAGCGAGAGGCGCCCGGAAGACGGTGGCGCCGCGGCGTGCGACGGCTGGCACCAGCGGGTCCAGAACTTGTGCAGGGTCATGCGACTTTCCTTTCGAGGTGGGGTGAGACGCCAGCGGGCGCATTGCGGTCGAGGCAGGGCGCCGGCCAGCCCAGCAGGGCGCTGGCGTGCTCGGCACGGTCCAGCATCTGTTCGCGGTCGCGCCCGCCCAGGTGGACGAAACCGTGGTGGTGATTGCCGGTCCACTTGAAATCACGCGCCAGGGCGGCGCCGGTCTTGGGGAAGCTGAACATCAGCGCATCAGGATAGGCCTGCGCCAAGGCGGCGCGCTGCGCGGGCCCGGGCGCCCCGGGTACTTCGGCCGGGCTGAAGGCCCGGTACACCAGGCTGGCCGCCACGCCGGCCGTGGGTTCACTGCGCGGCAGCGCAGTGGGGTCTTCCCCCAAGGCCAGCGCCACGCCCATGGCGTGCGGGTCGATGCCGCGCACGCGCTGGTACAGATCTCCGAACTGCGAGGCCAGGCGCGGGTTGCACTCGATGACGCTGAGCCGGTTGGTGGCGGGGTCGTGGAAGAACTCCAGGTTGAACAGACCTCGGGTGAAGCCAATGGCGTCCAGGAAGCGCCGCGCCACGTCCAGCGCGCGCGCCTGCACCGGCGCGGCCAGGCGGCTGGGCAGTTCCCAGCGCATGAAGGCGCGCGTGCCGGGGTACATCACCGCGTCCACCACGCCCAGCGCGTGCACCTGCCCGTCGGCCACCCAGCCGTCCAGGTTGTACTGCGGCACGTGCATCGGCACGGGCTCTTCCAGCAGCATGCGGCGGGCGCTGCCGGCCTGCGGCAGCCGGGCGCGGCACAGGCGGTCAAAAGGGTCCACCAGGTGGCGGATGACCCACAGCTCGCGCCGGCCGAAGCGGGTGTGGGCCTGCAGCGCCGCATGGTCATTCACCGTGCGCGCGAGCACCGAAAACGCCGCCTTCACCGGCTTGACAAAGGCCGGGTAGGCCAGGCCGGGCGGGATGTCGTCGCCGTACTCGGCCTCCAGCGCGGCAAAGCGCAGGTTGGCCTCGGGCGCCACCTGCTGCAGCACGCGGCGCGCGTGCAGTTTGTGCTGAGCGGCCAGCAGCGACTCCACCGGCGTGCCCGGCAGGCCCAGTTCTTCGGCCACCAGGGCAGCGGCCACGGCACCGAAGTGCTCCTGGTGCGACAGCACGGCGCGCCAGCCCAGGCGCCGCCCGCGCCGGGCCTGGCGCTGGGCGAAGCGCTCGTGGTCGTAGAAGGCCAGCGCCGCGTTGCTGGGAAAGCTGAAGAGGTCGAAGCCAGCGTGGTCGAAGCACGCCCGGCCCCGGGCCTGGAGATCGTCGCGCGCGCGACCGTCCCAGTCGTGTGCGAACAGCCAGCCGACGCGGGGCGGCAGGCTCATGCTCCGACCTCACGCATTCATGCGCCGCCGCGCCGCAAAGCTCAGCACGTCCACCAGCGCCACCAAGGCCAGCATGGCGGCCAGGATGGTGGCCGTCTTGCCCATGTGGAACAGCCCCATGTGGAAAGCCAGCAGTTGCCCCAGGCCACCCGCACCCACCACGCCCAGCACGGCGGCGGCGCGGATGTTGTTCTCCCAGCGGTACAGCGTGTAGCTCATCAGTTGCGGCAGCACCTGGGGCAAGGTGGCATACAGGAAGACGCGGCCATTGCCCACGCCTTGCGCGCGCAGGGCGTCGCCTGGTCCGCGCGGCGCATTCTCGATGGCTTCGGCAAACAGCCGGCCCAGCACGCCGGCGGTGTGGAAGGCCAACGCCAGCGTGCCGGCAAAGGGGCCCAGACCGGCGGCGATCAGCAGCAGCGCGGCCCACACCAGTTCCGGCACCGAGCGCAGCGCGTTCAGCAGCAGGCGCGTGGGCGCGCGGCCCCGGGCGGCGTCACCCTCGTGCAGACGGCTGGCCGGCAGCGCCAGCAGCAGCCCGCCCACCGCGGCCAGCAGCGTGCCCAGCGCCGACATCGCCAGCGTCTCCCAGGTGCCCACCAGCACCTTGTGCAGGAAGGGCCCGGAGAGATCGGGCGGGAAGAACTCGGCCAGAAAGCGCCCCATGCTGCGCGCTGCTTCCAGCGACAGGAACTGCGCCCACTGCAGGTCCAGGCTCCAGAAGCTCGCCACCACCAGTGCCAGCACCGCAGCCGTGAACCAGCAGGCCTTGCAGCGCGCGTCGAACAACGGCGGCGGCAGGCGCTGGGGGACGTTGGCGGGGGAAGGATGCGTCACAGGCGCTTACCCCAAAGCCCGGCGCAGCCCGGCGCTGATGCGGTCGGCCAGCGCCACCAGGGCGACGAAGACGGCCAGCATCGTCAGCACCTCGCCGCCATTGAACATCTTCATCGAGTTGTCCATCTGCTGGCCCAAGCCACCCGCGCCCACGAAGCCCAGCACCACCGAGCTGCGGATGGCGCACTCCCAGCGGTAGACGGTGTAGCTGGTGAGCTCGGCCGCGTTCTGCGGCAGCAGGCCGTAGAAGAAGGCCTGCAGGCGCGAGCCGCCGTTGCGCAGCAAGGTCTGCGTGGCGTGGGGTTCACCGCTTTCCAGAATCTCGGCATACACCTTGCCCAGCATGCCGCCGTAGGTCAGCGCAATGGCCAGCACCCCAGCCGTGGGCCCCAGGCCCACCACCCGCACGAAGACCAGCGCCCAGACCAGTTCGGGCACGCTGCGCAGCAGCACCAACAGTGCCCGGGCGCCAAAGCGCAGGGCTGCCGGGGCCCGCGCCATGCGCCCGCTCAAGGCCGACACCGACAGCACCCGGGTGCACGCCAGGGTCAGCGGCACGGCCACCACCAGCGCCAGCGTCATGCCAGCCGTCGCGATGGCCACCGTGCGCCACGTCTCCTTGACCACCATCCCCAGGAACTCCGACCCCACCGCCGGCGGCAGGAAGCTCGCCAGGAAGTCGCCCGTGACCTGCAGGTTGCGGGCTTCGAAGAGGATCCAGGGTCGGAACTCGGTAGCGACCAGCAGCGGCCACAGCAGCACCGCAGCGGCCAGCGTCCAGAACAGGCGCCCGCTCCAGGCCGGGTCGCGCAGTGCGGGGGAGGCAGCGGGGGCGCTGGTCATCGGCAGTGCATCACGACCGGCGCCGGCGCAGCAGCGGCGTCGTCCGCCGCCAGCCCAGGGGCGGCCAGACCGGGCGCCACCAGTTCATGCTCATGCTGCGCATACAAGTGCGCCAGACGCTCAGGCGTCACGTCGCCTGGGGGCAGGTCGAACACCAGCCGGCCCTCGCGCAGGCCCACGATGCGCGGAAAGTGCGCCAGCGCACGGTCCACCTGGTGCAGCGTGGCCACCAGCGTGGCGCCGCGCGCACGCGCCTGCTCCACCAGCGTGGCCAGGGCCTGCCCGGCGCGCGCCGGGTCCAGCGCCGACAGCGGCTCGTCCACCAGCCACAGACCTGCGGGCGCCACCAGGGCCCGCGCCAGGCCCACGCGCTGGCGCTCGCCGCCAGACAGCCGGTCCACCCGGTCGAAGAGCTTGTCCTGCAGATCAAAACGCTCCAGCGCGGCGTGGGCCGCGGGGATGTCCGAGGGGTAGAACAGGCTGCGCACGCTGGCCCACAGGCTTTGCGCCGGCAGGCGCCCGGCCAGTACCGCGGTCACCACGCGTTGGCGCGGCGGCAGCGGCGGCACCTGCGGCGCCAGGAACAGGCGGCCCCGCAGGCGCTGCAGTTCACGGCGCGGCAGGGCCCAGGGGTCGCGCCCGTCCAGCGTGAAGCGGCCTTGGGCCGGCGGCATCGCGCAAGCCAGCACCTGCAGCAGCGTGGTCTTGCCCGCGCCGGACGGGCCGATCACCGCAAGCTGCTCGCCCGCGGCCACGCTCCACGACAGGCCCTGCAAGGCGGGTGCGGCGCCGTCGCGCGCCATCGGGTGGCGCGCGGCCACCTCGCGAAGTTCAAGCTTCACGGTGCTGGTCTTGAATCAGTTCAGATCAGCGCTGCGCCGCTCAGATCAGCCCGGCGCTGCGGCCCGCCGACTCCAGGCCCTTGTAGTTTTCAGGCGTGGTGGGGATGTAGCGCGTGGCGCGGTTGAGTTGCAGGATCTCCTTGCCCTCGGGCATGGCCGGGTCCAGGTCCAGCAGGGCCTTCTTCACCCGCTCGCGCAGTTCGGCCGCGGTGTCCACGTGCATGGACCAGTTGTAGTTGAAGAAGGTGGGCGTGGTGTAGAACACATTGACGGCCTTGGTGTCGACCTTGTTCTCACCCACGAACTTGCGCCACACGGTGATGTCCAGCGCGGCGGCGTCCACCTTGCCGCTGACCACCGAGGCGATGGTGGCGTCATGCGCGCCGCTGTAGGCGATGCGTCTGAAATCCTTCTCCGGGTTGATCTGCGCCTGCAGCAGGAAGTGCCGCGGCATCAGGTGGCCGGAGGTGCTGCTCTGCGAACCGAAGCTGATCTGCTTACCCTTGAGATCGGCCAGCGCCTTGATGCCCGAATCGGTCTTGGCGATGAAGACCGATTGGAACTTGGTGTCCTCCTCGCGCTGGGCGATGGGCACGATCTTGCCACCCGAGCGCAGTTGCGCCTGCACATGCGTGAAGCCGCCGAACCAGACCAGGTCCACCTTCTTGTTGACCAGGGCCTCCACCGCCGCGGGGTAGTCGCTCACAGGGGTGAATTCCACCTTCATGCCCAGCCGCTTCTCCAGGTAGCTGGCCAGCGGGGTGAACTTGCGCACCTGCTCCGTGGCCGCCTCCTCCGGGATGGTGGTGACGCGAAACACCTGCTGAGCGTGAGATAAAGATCCAAACACCATCAGGGCGCAGGTCATGAGGGCCTTGAGGGTGCGGGAGGGAGACAGGCTGATCATCGAAGGCTCCAAGCGAAGTGGGTAAAGACAAAGCGATCGGTCACTCTATCCCGGGGCGGCTGCTAGAGTGACCTGAAAGGACAAGGCCCGCCACTGGGCCCGCGGAATTCTTGACGATGACGCCTGACTTCATCCAGCTGCACCACGGCGACGACCGGGCCCTGGCCGCTGAAGCCGCCGCCGGCCTGCGGGCGCCAGCGGCCCACGTGTCACCCAAGTTCTTCTACGACTCGCTGGGCTCGAGGCTGTTCGACGCCATCACCGAGACCGCAGAGTACTACCCCACCCGCACCGAGGCGGCCCTCATGGCCACGCACGGCTTGGCGATCGGCGAGGCGGCCCGGCGCGTCACCGGGCCCGGGCCCGCGCTGGTGGACCTGGGCGCGGGCAACTGCGCCAAGGCCTCGCGTTTGTTCCCGCTGCTGCAGCCCGGGCGCTACGTGGCGGTGGACATCTCGGTGGAGTTCCTGCGCCAGTCGCTGCAATGCCTGCAGCGAGAACATCCGCAGATGCCCATGGTCGGCGTGGGCCTGGACTTCTCGGCCGAACTCGCCCTGCCCCCGGGCCTGGTGTCGGGGCCGGCGGTGGTGTTCTATCCGGGCTCCAGCATCGGCAACTTCACCCCCGCTGAAGCCCTGCACCTGCTGAGCCAGGCCCGCAGCGTGGCCGCTGGTGGCGCCTTGCTGATCGGCGCGGACCTGGTCAAGCCCGTGGACGTGCTGGAGGCCGCCTACGACGACGCCCTGGGCATCACCGCCGCCTTCAACCTGAACCTGCTGAACCACCTCAACCGCCTGCTGGGCGCAGACTTCCAGTTGCGCGAATGGCGGCACCTGGCGGTGTTCAACGCGGCCGAGTCCCGCATCGAGATGCATCTGGAAGCGCGGCGCAGCCTGACGGTGCGCTGGCCCGGCGCCGAGCGCCGCTTCGCCGCAGGCGAGCGCATCCACACCGAGAACTCGTACAAATGGAACCCCCAGGCTTTCGAGGCGCTGCTGCGCGGGGCCGGGTTCACGCAGACCGAAGCTTGGACTGACGCGCAGGGCTGGTTCGGGGTGTGGCTGGCCTGGGGTTGAGGGATGCGCTTCACGCCGTGCTTCACGCCGTGCAGGTGCGAAACCCCGCCGGCACGTCGTTGCGGTGGGCCTCGAAGAAGTTGCGGTAGCGCGGGTGGCGCATGCGCGGCTGGGTCATGAAGGACGCGCCCTTCAACACCGGCCGGCCATCGAACCAGGGGGCGGAGTACTCACGGTACGGGTGGGGCTCGAAACCGGGGAAGGGGGCGAAAGGGCTGGCCGTCCACTCCCACACATCGCCCCAGGCGAAGGCCGCGGGGTGCGTGAGCACCGCGCGCTCCCACTCGAACTCGCTGGGCAGTCGCCGGCCCGCCCAGGCGCACCAGGCCTGGGCTTCATGCCAGGTGAGGTGGCAGGCCGGTTCGGTCAGGTCCAGCAGTGTCCACCGGCCTTGCCGCCAGACCTGCCAATGTCGGCCCGCCTGGCGCAGATAGCGCGGGGCTGCTGCGCCCTTCGCACCCATCGCGGCCATCGTGCCAAGCTGGCCCGCCCGGCCAGACCTGGCAGCCCCGCGCCAGGCCCAGCCGGCAGGTGTCCACCAGCGTGCTTTCTCGTAGCCCCCTGCCTCCACGAAGGGCAGGAATTCGGCCCAGCGAACGACCTGGGCGTCGATCTCGAAGGCCGGGACCTCCCGCTGCAGCGCACCGAACTCGTTGTCGAAGCAAAATCCCGTGGTCCCGGGCAGCTTGCCGCTCCACAGCCCGGCCGGCACTGCCAGCGCCGCTGGGAGTTCGGGCAGCGGGCGGGGCTGCCAACGGCCATCGTCCACGGGCACGCCCAGGACCTGCGCCATGTACAAGGCCGCTTCATGGTGCATGTCCTCGTGCATCAAGGCCAGGCGGAAGAAGTACAGCGCGTCGTCGTCGGGCGGGCCTTGCGGGGCAGCGCGGGCCAGGCCCTGCAGCAAGTCCAGCGTCCAGGCCAGGCCCTGCGCCAGGTCGTGGCGCGTGCAGGGCGCATCAGGCAAGGGCAACTGCCAGCGAGTGGCATGCGCCACGCGGGTGGAGTCGTACAGGGTATCGGCCTCGGGGCGGTGGCCGGGGGCCTGCGCCAGCCGCGGCGCCAGCGGGTCCGCACGGCGGCCGCACGTGCGTTCGGGCACCGGGTTGCGCGCGATCCAGAAGTTCTGGAACCAGCCGATGTGGCCCAACTCCCACAGCGGCGGGTTCAACTCCGGTGTGCGCGGCACCTGCAAGCCCGGCAAGGCGCGTTCATAGGCGGCGAAGGTGGCCAGGGTGTCGCGCCGGCTGTCCTGCAGCGCCTGGGCCAGCACGTCGGGGCCGCCGCTGCGGGCGAGCGTGGCCTCGCTGCCTTCCACGGGGTCCGGCTGAGCAGCCGTCTCCTGCACGCCAGGTGCCGGAGATACCCCCACGCCGCCCGCAGATGTCAGTCCGGTTACGCTTGTCCCATGCATACGGCACCGATTGTGATCGTCACGCCCGCGCTGGCCGATGCGAACAACGGCAACTGGCAGACGGCGCGGCGCTGGCATGCCATGCTCTCAGCGCACCATCCCGTCACGCTGGCGGCTGCATGGCCACAGGCTGCGAGCGCATCGACCCGCCGGGAAGAACAGGCGGACTCATCGGCCCTGATGATTGCCTTGCACGCCCGCCGCTCGGCGGCCTCGATCGCCGCCTGGCGCGAGCAGCACCCCAACGCACCGCTGGTCGTGGCGCTGACCGGGACCGACCTGTACCGCGACATCGAGCACGATGCCAGTGCGCAGCGCTCGCTGAAACTGGCCGACGCGCTGGTGGTGCTGAACGAACTGGGCGCGCAACGCCTGCCGCTGGCCTTGCGCCCGAAGTGCCGGGTGGTGCTGCAGTCCTGCAGCGCCCGCCAGGCGCTGCCGCACACGTCACGCCATTTGCGTGCGCTCATGGTCGGCCACCTGCGCGCCGAGAAGGACCCGCAGACCTACTTCGCTGCGGCGCGGCGCCTGACCCACCGCCCGGACATCCTGCTGGACCATATCGGCAACGCCCTGGACCCGGAATGGGCCCGGCGCGCCACCACGCTGGCCGCGTCACACCCTCGGTACCGCTGGCTGGGCGGCCTGCCGCACGAGACGACGCGACGGCGCATCCAGGCCGCCCACGTGCTGGTGCACCCCAGCCGCATGGAGGGCGGCGCACACGTGGTGATCGAGGCCGTGCGCAGCGGCACGCCCGTCATCGCCTCGCGTATCGAGGGCAATGTCGGCCTGCTGGGGCCTGACTACGGGGGCTACTTCAAGCCCGGAGACGATGCAAGCCTGGCGCGCCTGCTCGAGCGCGTCCGTGACGATGCCGATATGCTGCGAGCCCTGCGCCAGCAGATCGGCTGGCGCGCTCCATGTTTTGCGCCCGAAACCGAGGCCAGCACCTTGTTACGGCTGGTCACCGAACTGCTCCAGCGGCAGGGCCGCTGAACCGAAAGGAAGATGCCCATGAACGCCCCCGACAAGCTCGCCCCCACCGCCGAACCCCGCCTGACCTCGCTGTCCCACGGCGGCGGCTGCGGCTGCAAGATCGCCCCGGGCGTGCTGTCCGAGATCCTCAAGGGCACGGCGGCCATGCCCATCCCCAAGGAGCTGATGGTCGGCATCGAGACCGCGGACGACGCCGCCGTCTACAAGCTCAACGACGAGCAGGCGCTGATCGCCACCACCGACTTCTTCATGCCCATCGTGGACGACCCGCTGGACTTCGGCCGTATAGCCGCCACCAACGCCATCAGCGATGTCTATGCCATGGGTGGGCGGCCCATCCTGGCGCTGGCGCTGGTGGGCATGCCCATCAACGTGCTGTCCACGGCCACCATCGGCCGCATCCTGGAGGGCGGCGCCTCGGTGTGCCGGGCCGCGGGCATCCCGATTGCCGGCGGTCACACCATCGATTCCGTGGAAGCCATCTACGGCCTGGTGGCCCTGGGCCTGGTGCACCCGGACCATGTCAAGCGCAACGCTGACGCGCAACCCGGCGACGTGCTGGTGCTGGGCAAGCCCATCGGCGTGGGCGTGATGAGCGCGGCGCTGAAGAAGGGCGAGCTGGGCGAGGCGGGCTACGCGCAGATGATCGCCACCACCACCAAGCTCAACACGCCCGGACCTGACCTGGCCGCGCTGCCGGGCGTGCACGCGCTGACCGACGTCACCGGCTTCGGCCTGGCCGGCCACGCGCTGGAGATGGCGCGCGGCGCGAAGTGCGAGGTGCAGCTGGAGTGGGCCAGCGTGCCGCAACTGCCGGGCGTGCGTCAGCTCGCCTCGCAGGGCTTCGTCACCGGCGCCTCCGGCCGCAACTGGGCCGGCTACGGCCACGACGTGGTGCTGCCCGCCGGTTTCGCCTCGGAAGACCAGGCCCTGCTGACCGACCCGCAGACCAGTGGCGGCCTGCTGGTGGCCTGTGCACCGCAAGCCGTGGACGCCGTGCGCGCCACCTTCGCCCGCCATGGCTTCGAGGCGGCGGCGGTGGTGGGGCGCTGCGTAGCGGCGCCGCAGGCACGCCTTATGGTCGGCTGATCCGGTGGGCTGACGCCCGACCGTGTGCCGGGTGCAGGCTGTAACCACCAGGCCCTGCCCGACGAATGAACTTTGAGCAGCCGCCGGACGCCTTCGAAGCCGGTCTGGCCCCGCTGTGGCAGCGCGCTCAGGCCGGTGACGAAGCCGCCTACCGTCTGGCCCTGCAGAAGATGGCGCAACGGCTGCGGGCCTACCTGCGGCGCCGGCTGACCGACCGACCCGACGATGTGGAGGACCTGGTGCAGGAGACCCTGATCGCCGTGCATGTGCAGCGCGGCACGCACGACCCAGCCCTGACCGTCAGCCACTGGATGCACGCCATCGCGCGCTACAAGCTGGTGGACCACTGGCGCCGCCTCGGCCGGCGCGAGGCCTTGCACGACCCGGTGGACGACTTCGACGACTGGCCGGCCGAGGACGCACCCCAGGAAGTCGGATCGGTCCGGCGCGACCTGAGCACGCTGCTGGCGCGGCTGCCGCCCGCGCAGCGGCGCGCCATTGAACTCACCAAGCTCGAAGGCCTTTCCGTGGCCGAGGCCGCACTGGAGACGGGTGACTCCGCCTCGGCGATCAAGGTCCAGGTCCACCGGGGGCTCAAGCGCCTGGCGGCGTGGGTGCAGCCCGGCACCCCCAAGCCGCCTGCAGGAGGTTGAACCTATGCACACCGATCAACTCATCAACACCCTGGCGCACGGCGCCGGGCCGGCACCACGCAGTTCCGGCTGGCGTGCCATGGGCCTGCCGCTGGCAGGGGCCACGGCGCTGGCCCTGGGGGGTGGGCTGACCGTGCTGGGCGCGGTGCCGGCGAGCGACTTCGCCGCGCCCGCACCCTGGATGAAGCTGGCCTACACCGGGCTGCTGGCCTGGACACTGGGCCTGGCGACCTTGCACGCCGGGCTGCCGGCACAGCCCTGGCGCGGGCCCTTGCGGGCCGCGGGCGTCGTGTTCCTGCTGATGGCAACGTTCGGCTTGGTGGTCTGGAACCAGGCCCCTGCCGCCCAGCAGGCCGCCACAGTGCTGGGCCGTGACGGCAGCTGGGTGACCTGCGCGCCGAAGGTGATGCTGCTGGCCCTGCCGGTGTTTGCCGCGGCGATGTTGGCCCTGCGCCGGCTGGCACCCACCCGGCTGCGCCCCGCAGGCGCTCTGGCCGGCGGAGCAGCCGGCGCCTGCGGCGCCTTCGCCTACGCGTTCTGCTGCCCGGAGTTTTCCGCCGCGTACGTTGCCGTCTGGTACACCGCGGGCATCGCCACCTGCGCGGCAGCAGGTGCCCTGCTCGGCCCCCGGCTGCTGCGCTGGTAGGCACCCGCTCAGGCCGAGACCGCAGGCCTGCGCCGCGGCTGTTTCGCTGCCAAGACACGGGGCACCTGCATCAAACGGATCGCTTCGATGTAACCGGGGCGAGAGCTGCAGCGAATGGCCTGCCAGTGGCCCTTTTGCGGCTTGTCAAGCCAAAGCCCGGTACCCTGCCACTGTCCGTTCAATCCGCCCTCACCAGAAACCAGAAAGGTTTTCTCATGTTCACCACCACACGCCCCTTCCTGCGCACCGCACTGGCCCTGGCGCTCGGTGTTGCCGCCACCCTGGCGCAGGCCCTGGAGGTCAAGCCCTACACCGCGCAGGCGCTGGCCGAAGCGCAGGCCGCTGGCAAGCCGGTGGCCGTGCACTTCCATGCTGACTGGTGCGGCACCTGCAAGCAGCAGGAAAAGGCCATCGCCCAGCTCAAGGGCGAAAGCGGCCTGGACGTGACGCTGCTGATTGCCGATTACGACAAGGAAAAGGAGCTGCGCAAGGCCCTGAAGGTGCGCAGCCAGTCCACCATGGTGGTGTTCCGCGGCAAGGAGGAGAAGGCTCGGCTGGGCGGTGACACCGAACCGGCGAAGTTCCGCGCCGCCCTGAAGGCGGCGCTGTAAGGCGGGCAAGGCGATGGCCATCACCCTTCCCGAAGTCGGCCTGAGTCTGGCCGCCGGCAGCCTCACCACGCTGAGCCCGTGCGTCTTCCCGCTGCTGCCGCTGGTGCTGGGCGGCGCGCTGCAGAACCACCGCTTGGCGCCCGTGGCCCTGGGCTTGGGCATGGCCCTGTCGTTTGCCGGTATCGGCGTGCTGGTGGGCACCGTCGGCCAAGCCGTGGGGCTGGACACCGACGTGGTGCGGATAGCCGGCGGCTGGCTGCTGATCGCCTTCGCCCTGGTGATGCTGGTGCCCGCCTGGAACGAGCGCTTCACGCAGCTGATGACGCCGCTGGCCAGCGGCGCGCAGGCGGCGTCCTCGAAGTTTTCCGGTGGGTCTCTGGGCAGTGCGCTGATGCTGGGCAGCGTGCTGGGCCTGGTGTGGAGCCCGTGCTCAGGTCCCCTTCTGGCTTCGGCGCTCACGCTGGTGGCCAGCGAGGGCGGAGGGGTGCGCGGCGGCATCATCCTGGGCCTGTTCGGCCTTGGGGCGGCGGTGCCGCTGGTGGCGGTGGCCTACGCCTCACGCGCCGGTTTCAGCCGTGCCCGCGGGTGGGTGATGGCGCGCATCGCTGGGATCAAGAACGCGTTTGCCGTGCTGCTGGGCGCCATGGGCGTGGCCATCCTGACGGGAGCGGACAAATGGCTGGAAGCGCGCGTGAACAACTGGCTGCCCGAGAGCTGGCTGAAGCTGACAGTGCTGTTCTGAACCCTGAACCGCCCAGGTGCTCTGGCGTGCCCCGTCCGCGCGGCAACCGTTCAACCGGCTGCGAACCGCAGTCGCACCGGACGCACCCTTGAACGGGTGATCAACGAGTGATCACTGGGTGATGGCCACCAGCACGCTGCAGGGCGCCTGCTCGATCAAGGCCTTGGACACCGAGCCGCGCCACCAACGCTCGGCCCAGCTGTCCAGGTGCTTGTGGCCCACCACGATGAGGTCGGCGCCGATGCGGCGGGCGCAGTTCGCGATCTCCTCCACCGAATCGCCCTGCACGAGTTCGCCCTCGGCCTTCAGGTCGGCCTCGCGCAGGCGCTGCAGGCCTTGGTCGAGCACGGCCTGGTGGCGGTCGCGCTGGGCCACATCGGCCTCCTGCGTGTAGACCCAGCCCTCGGCCGCCACCGAGGTGACCGGGCGCGGCATCACCGCAATCAGCCGCAGTTCGGCGTGGCTCCACTGCACGATCTCGCGGCAGTCCAGCAGGGCCTTCTGCCCGGCTTCGGAGCCGTCATAAGCCAGCAGCACAGTCTTGTACATGGCACAGCCCTTTCCTTGGGTGAGAACCGATTGCGTGAACGGCGCCGTGGCGGCCATTCACGGCCAGCCGCAGCGTCGCACTGCACGGGTCGGCGCGCATCAAGGAAAACCCAGGTTGACAATTGCATTGGTTCACATATTATTTGCTTGCCACGACGACTTCCATCCAAGTGGCGCGGTCAGGAGCCGCTTCTTCAGCGGGGCCTTCACGGGCTCCGCTTTTTTTGCGGCGCCCGCCGGCGCGTCTACCCGGGTGTCGCTCCTATCATGCGACCATGCCCAGAAAACCCGGCAACCCTGCCTCCACGGCCACCGCTCGCGGTCTAGCGCCGACGCCTCCTGAAGAGGCCCACCCGCCTTCCACCGTTCGCGTGCTGCGGCGCTTCCGGCTGGTGTTCAACGCCGTCAAGACGCATTTCAGGGATGTCGAGCGCAAGGCGGGCCTGGGAGGAGCACAGATCTGGGCGCTGAGCATCATTGCCGGCCGCCCCGGCATTGGCGTAGGGGCCCTGGCTCGGGACATGGACATCCACCAGACCACCGCCAGCAACCTGGTCAAGGCCCTGCTGCAGCAGGACCTCGTGCAGGCCAACCGGGACGGTCCGGACCGTCGTGCGGTGCAGTTGCGCGTGACGCCCGCCGGGCGGGAGGTGCTCAAGCGGGTGCCCGGCCCTTTTGCCGGCGTGCTGCCCGACGCCCTGGCCCGGCTGGACCCGCAGACGCTGGAACGTCTGGACCGGGACCTCGGAGCCCTGATCGATCTGCTGCAGGCAGACCAGAGCGGTGCAGGCATCCCGCTGGCGCACATGTGATGCGCCCTCCCGGGGCAGACCCTGAGGAACAAACTGTATTTGTCACCATATGATTAGCGCATGACGGCAGCCAGACCGATGCGCGGATGACAACACCCTTGAGCCCATTGGCGAAGGCACGCACGGCGGCACACGCCGCCTGGCGGCGTCTGCGCTGGTCCTGGGCGCAAGGCCAGCGCGCCCTGCGACAGTCGCACCCGGACTTCTGGCGCCGAGTACTGCAGGAACTCACCTTGGGGCGCCACTGGGTGGACCGCGCCGTGATGCTGGGCTTTGCGGTGCTTACCGGTGCCGCGGTGGTGGGCTTCACCCTGCTGGCCGAGGGAGCCATACAAGCGTTCCGGGCCATCGAGTCCTGGGGCTCCGCCGGACGCTACCTTGTGCTGCTCTGGACACCCCTGCTGACCGTGGGCGTGCTTTGGTGCACCCGGCGCTACGCCCCGGCGGCAGCGGGCTCGGGCATCCCGCAGGTGTTGCGCGCCCTGGACGACGGGCTAGATCACGCCCGGCGCAACGCCCTGGTCAGCCTGCGCATGTCGTTCCAGAAGATCGCGCTGGTGTGCGGCGGCCTGCTGGCGGGCTTGTCCATCGGGCGCGAGGGTCCCACGGTACAGGTGGGAGCCGGCGTCATGAGCGCCGCGCAGCGCTGGTTGTCCCCGCGCGCTGGGCTGGACGCCCACGACCTGATGGTGGCGGGCGCCGCCGCAGGCATTGCCGCGGCCTTCAACACCCCCCTGGGCGGCATCGTCTTTGCACTGGAGCAACTCACCCGCCGCCGTGGCTTGTCGCACTCCACGTGGGTGATCGCCGCCATCGTGATGGCAGGCATGGTCTCGGTGGCCGTGTTCGGCAACGAAACCTATTTCGGCCGCCTGCGGGTACAGCAGATGTCATGGAGCCTGTGGTGGCCTGGCCTGTGCGTGGCGGTGTGCACCGGCCTGGCCGGGGGCCTGTTCGCGCGGCTGATCGTCGTGTCGGCTCGGGGCTTGCCAGACCGCTTCTCGCAGTGGCGGGCGACCTACCCGTACCGCTTTGCGGCGGGCTGCGGCCTGGCCGTCGCGCTGATCGGCCTGGTGACGGGCGGCGCCACCGCCGGCGCGGGTTACCTCACCACGCGGCAGTTGCTGGAGGGGCAATCAGACCTGCCAGGGGTCTACACCCTGCTGAAGTTCTGTGCCACCTGGCTCTCTGCCTGGAGCGGCGTGCCCGGAGGCGTGTTCGCGCCCTCGCTGGCCATCGGTGCGGGCATCGGAAACGACATTGCCTGGCTCAGCGGAATGTCGGGCGAGGCCGCCATCCCCCTCATCGCGCTGGGCATGGTGGGGTTTCTGGCAGCCACCACGGGCGGCCCCATCACCGCCTTCATCATCGTCATGGAGATGGTGTCCGGCCACGCCATGGTGCTCAGCCTCATGGCCTGCGCCTTGCTGTCCAGCGCCTTCTCGCGCCTGATCACCCGCTCGATGTATGACGAGCTGGCGGCACTGCTGTTGCCTACCCCACCCCGCCGATGAAGCTGCATGACCTGCTGCACCGGCTGACCGCTGCCTGGAGCCGATTGCGGGAAGGGCCGCGCAGGGCCGCCGGGCCCGGTGCCCGGCCCATGCCGGTGCCGGCGCCAATCCCCCCGCAGGACGCCGAACCGCCGAAGGCCTGCGTCAGCGTCATCATCCCCGCACTGAACGAGGCGGCGCGGATTGCCGAAGTGGTGCGCTACGCCTGGTCAGACCCGGCCACGGGCGAGGTGATCGTGGTGGACGACAGCTCCATCGACGACACCGCAAGCCTGGCGCGGGAAGCCGGCGCCACCGTCATCACCAGCACCATGCTCGGCAAGGGTGCGTCCATGCGTGACGGCCTGCGGGCCAGCAGCTTCGAACTGCTGGCCTACCTGGACGGTGACCTGTCGGGCCTGAGGCCAGGCATCGTCACCAGTCTCGTGAAGCCCCTGGCCGCGGGCAGGGCGGATTTCGTCAAGGCGCGCTTCGGCCGCGGTGGCGGCCGCGTGACCGAGCTGACCGCCAAGCCCATGCTGCGCGTGTTCTTCCCTGAACTGGCCCGCTTCGAGCAGCCTCTGGGCGGGCTGATTGCCGCACGCAAGACCTTGCTGACACCCCTGGAGTTCGAGGACGGCTACGGCGTGGACATCGGGCTGCTGATCGACGCGCACCGCGCCGGGGCCTTGATGGAGGAAGTGGACATCGGCTCGCTGCAGCACGACAGCCAGCCGCTGCTGGACCTCACCGCCATGGCCAACGAGGTGGCGCGGGTGGTGTACTCCCGCGCCCGCCAGGCGGGAAGGCTGCATGTCGAGCAGATCACGGCCATGTACGAGAGCCAGCGTCAGGCCACGGCCTCGATCGACTACATCCTCAGCCGCCGGCGGCAGCGCAAGCGCCTTTTGCTGCTGGACCTGTCGGCGCTGTTGACGGCAAATTCCTACGCGCAGGAACTGGCGCAGGCCACAGGAGCGATGACTGCGCTGCAGGCACTTCAGGCGGCTCAAGCACCTCACGGGCAACGCTCGGAAGGAGGCCCGGGGTTCGATGCGGACACAGCCCGCCTGTTCCGGTTTGTGCACCGCCGTCAGTTCGAGCAGGTGGCCCACGACATGGCGCTGCGGCCGGGGGCGATAGAGTGGGTCAACCAGATGCGCCGCGCCGGCTTCATGGTGGGGGTGGTCAGCACCAGCCCCTTCGTGGCGGCCGACATCCTGCGCCGCCGCGTCTTCGCAGACTTCGCCATCGCCCACACGCTGCAGTTCGATGGCGAGGTCTGCACGGGCGAGTACCGGCTGAACCCGGCCTTCCAGCCGCCACATCGGCAACAGGAAGCCACCCCTTGCAAGCGCCATATCGTGGACCGGTTCCGCCAGGACGGCGCGCAGACCTGTTTCGAGGAAATCTGGGCCGTCGGGCGCCACGCTGACACGGTGGAAATGCTGCGCTACGCCGACCGGGCCTGGGTCCTGGGGGCCGATGCAAGGGCGCTGGCACGACGTGCGAAGGCGCGGGTGGCCGCCTCGTTCGAGGACCTGCGGGCCGAAACGGCGGACATGGTCTTGAGCACCTCAAGCACCTCAAACGGCTGACGCGCCTGCCGCAGGGGCGTCGAACGGCCCCTTCAGTACAGCACCAGCAGGGGCAGCTTGCTGCCCGCCAGCACGGCCTTGGTCTGCGAACCGAAGAGATCAAGTAGTGCAGTCTCAGGTGCTCGCGCTCGGCTCCAGGTATCGCTCGGCCAGGGCCTGGCGGGCGGCGGGCCCCACGCGCAGGCGCTGCTGCAGGTACTGGTCCACGCCGCCGTGGTCGGCCTCCAGCGCGTCGAAGGCGGCTTCCAGAAAGCCCGCCTGCACGCGCCACAGCACGGCCAGGGCCTCGGCTGGGGTGTCGGTGCGGGGCACAGGCGGTGGCTGGTACAGCGCGTTGGTCAGCAGGTAGTCCTGCATCACCACCGCGCGCGGCACGCCCAGCGCATGCAGGACCAGGGCGGCAGCAAACCCGGTGCGGTCCTTGCCTGCGGTGCAGTGAAAGACCAAGGGGCCTTCGGCCTGCAGCAGGTGCTCGAAGAGTTCGGCAAAGCGGTGCGCCTGGTCATGGACCAGGCCGCGGTACAGGTCCTTCATCAGGTCCACCGCCACCGCGGCGGACAGGCGCTGCCCGGCGGCAGCCAGGTCCTGCATGCGCTGCACCACCACGGGCTCGATGCCCAGTGCGTGGTGGCGGGCCGCAGCCAGCCGGTTGGGCATGGCTGCGCGCTCCTGCTCGCCCCTGAAGTCCAGCACGCGCTGCAGCCCCAGCGCCGAGAGCAGGGCCTCGTCGTCGTCGGTCAACCGGCCCAGGTGATCGGAGCGAAAGATCCGGCCCCAGCGGACCTGGCGGCCGTCTGGCGTCAGGTAGCCGCCCAGGTCACGGAAGTTGGTGGCGCCCCGCAGGCGCAGGACGCGCCGTTCGTCTTGTGATGACATCGCCGCATTGTCGTGGCCCGGCGCGGTCAGCGCCCGGGGCGGCGGATCGTGGGGTCACACAGACGAAGCCACACAGACGAAAAAAAGCCGCGGACGGTGCCGCGGCGCTGGTCTGTGCGGGGGCTGCGAGGCCCCCGGGGCACAGGCCCTTCAGGACATCAGTCCAGGGTGCGGATGCCAGAGGCCTGCGGGCCCTTCTGGCCTTGCGTGACCTCGAACTCCACGCGCTGGTTTTCCTTCAGCGTCTTGAAGCCCGTGCCCTGGATTTCCTTGAAGTGGGCGAACAGATCCTTGCCGCCGCTGTCAGGGGCGATGAAGCCGAAGCCCTTGCCCTCGTTGAACCACTTGACGATACCGGTTTCCTTGGCCATTTTTCATTTCCTTTTCAGTGAGACGCCCACACATGCGGACGCCATGCAGAACTACCCCGCAACTCACCGATGGAAGATTTGGCCGAACCGCCAGCCAGGCCGGCGGGCGAGAACAAAGAACCGACTGAGAGAAGATCTAGAGCACGCCTACGCCCTGATAGTAGCAGCATTCTGCTCGCCGCCCGCCCAGCGCTGCACGGCAGCCGCCAGCCGGTCCGGGTCGATGGGCTTGGTGATCACATCGTCCATCCCGGCCAGCAGGCAGCGCTCCCGGTCGGCGGGCAAGACATTGGCGGTCATCGCCACGATGGGCACGCGGGGCCTGTCGGTGCGCGCGCGGATGCGGCGCGTGGCCTCCAGGCCGTCCATCACGGGCATCTGCATGTCCATGAAGACCAGGTCGAAGGGCTCGGCCTGCAGCTGCTGCAGCGCCTGCGCACCGTCCTCGGCGGTGTGCACCTCCACGCCTACGTGGGACAGCATCTCCGCAGCGATCAGCAGGTTGACCTCGTTGTCGTCCACCACCAGCACCCGCGCCTGTCGGGCCCCGTGCGCCCCCAACCCCGTGACCGCAACACCCTGCGGCGCCAGCACCGCAAGCTGGCCATGATCTCTGCGCTCAACCTGCCCGACGGGTTGCCCGGGTAGCCCGAGAGCCCCCGGCTTGAGCGCCGAAGCCGAGGCCAGGCCAAAGCGGGCCGAGAACCAGAAGGTCGAGCCCTCGCCCAGGCGGCTGTCCACCCCCACCTGGCCGCCCATCATGTCGGCCAAACGGGCCGCGATGGCCAGGCCCAGACCCGTACCACCGTACTGGCGGCTGGTGGAGGGGTCAGCCTGGTGGAAGCTCTGGAACAGGCGCTGCCGGTGTTCCTCGCTCAGCCCGATCCCGGTGTCGCGCACGGCGCAGCGCAGCACGACATCGTGTTCGCCGCGCTCCAGCACCTCTACCCGCACGCGGATCTCGCCCCGCTCGGTGAACTTCACCGCGTTGTTGCCGTAGTTGATGAGGATCTGGCCCAGGCGCAGCGGATCGCCCACCAGGGCGTCAGGGACGTCCGGGCTGAGGTCGACGCACAACGTCAGGCCCTTGGCCGTGGCCTTGTCGACGATGAGGTTGGAGAAGTTTTCCAGCACCGCGGCCAGCGAGAACTCGATGTGCTCCAGGCTGAGCTTGTCGGCCTCGATCTTGGAGAAGTCCAGGATGTCGTCGATGATGCCCAGCAGGTGCTGGGCCGATAGCTGGATGCGCTCGAGGTAGCCCCGCCCGCGCTCGTCCGCGGCCTGCCGCAGCGCCAGGTGCGTCAGGCCCAGCACGGCGTTCATGGGCGTGCGGATCTCGTGGCTCATGTTGGCCAGAAAGGTGGACTTGGCCTGGCTGGCACGCTCGGCCTCATCCTTGGCAATCTTCAGTTCCTCCACCAGCCGCAGACGTTCGCTCACATCGCGCAGGATCAGGGTGAAATAGGTTTGTCCGTCCTGCACCCACTCGGAGATGTTCATCTCCACCTGCAGGGCCTGCCCATTGGCATGCAAGGCGATGGTCTGCTGGGGCGCGGCCCCGGGCAGGGCGCCCGGGTCCTGCACTGGCCCGTGCATGCGCTGGCGCGCGCGGTCGATGGCGGCGGCGGCCTCGGGCACGAAGGCGTCCAGGGCCTGCCCCAGGGCCGCAGCCGCAGGCAACCCGAAGATGCGCTCGGCCGCCACGTTCCAGGTCACGATGCGGTGCTGCGGATCGGTGGAGATCACCGCATCGGGAATGCTGGCCACCATCTTGTCGAGCTTGTCGATCTCCTGGCGGATCTGCGCGCGCAGGGCCAGGCGCTCCAGGTGGGTGGCCAGCCGCTGGCGCGTGGCGCCGACCTCGAAAGGCTTCTCGATGAAGTCGATGGCGCCTTCGTTGAAGGCGCGGTCGCGGTGGCTGCGCTCGTTGTGGGCCGAGCAATAAATCAGCGCGCACTGGGGGTGCAGCGCATGCAGGCGCTGGCCCACCTCGAAGCCGCTCATGTCCGGCAGGTTCAGGTCCAGGATGGCGAGCTGGAAGTTGGCCCGGGCCGCGATGCGCAAGGCCTGGGCGCCGGACTTGGCGAACGAGGCTTCCACCGTCGCGCCGGACAACAACTCCCCCATCAGGCGCAGGTTGTCCGCCAGATCGTCCAGCACCAGCACGCGAATGGGGTCCCCCCCAGAGCGCACAGCGCCCGCGTCCATCAGGCGGCCTCCATCACGCGGTGCCGATCACGCAGCCTCACCCTGGGCGGACTGCAGGGCCTCGTCCAGGCGCTGGAGCACCAGCTCGGAGTCCTGTTCCTTCAAGGCCGTGCCCAGCGCATCCTGCAACGCACGCTGCAGCCCAGGGTCGGTGAGTTGGCCGATCAACGCTTCCACCCGGCGGATCTGGCCGAGCTCTGCCGCGTCGCGCAGCTCCTGCACCGCGGCCCGGGCGTCGGGCTGGCCCAAGGCCTCGCGCAGATGCTGCAAGCCTTGCGCCGAGGTGGAGGCCTCGGCCTGGGCCGACGCGTATTCGTACTCGATCTTCAGCAGGCCGGCCATCTTCTGCAGCAGGGCCAGGCTCTCCACCGGCTTGGGCACGAAGGCATTGGCGCCGGCGGCCGCGCTGCGGACCTGGTCTCCCGGGAAAGCACTGGCCGAGGCCACGATGATGGGCGTCTGCGGCGCATGGGGCCCGCAGCGGATGGCGTGGATCAGGTCGAAGCCGTCGCGTTCGGGCATCACCAGGTCGGTGATCACCAGGTCGAAGGGCCGGGCCGCGTGGGCCGCCAGGGCTTCGGTGACACCGAGCGCACTGTGCACCTCGAAACCCACCATCTGCAACAGGTCGACCAGGAACTGCACGTTGGTCGGGTTGTCGTCCACCACCAGGATGCGCGGCCTGCCCGCGCGCAGACCACAAGGCATGCCGCGCTCGGAAGACATCAGCACCGCCATGTCGGGCGCCGCCTCCTCGAAGGGAAGCGTGATGCTGACGGTGGTGCCTTGCCCCGGCGTGCTGTCGATGGCGATGGTGCCGCCCATCAGGCTGACGAGCTGGCTCACGATGGCCAGCCCCAGCCCCGCCCCTTCCGAGGTCTTGTTCACCTGCTCGAAGGGGACGAAGGCCTGGCTCACCTGTTCCGGGCTCATGCCGATACCGCCGTCGCTGACCCGCACCACCAGCACGGGCTTGGGTTGGCCCTCCCGCACGGCCACCTCCAGCTGGACCAGCGACTGCCGGCCGTACTTGAAGCCGTTGACCACCAGGTTGATGAGAATCTGCTTGAAGCGCTCCGGGTCGAGCACCGCCACCGAGTGATTGCCCAGGGAAAACTGCGCGCTGAACGTGGCGCCGTACTTGGACTTCTCGATGTCGAACAGGCGCACCAGGTCCTGCAGCAGGCTGGGCAGGTCCACCGGCCGTGGCTCGAGTTCGATGCGGCCGGCCTCGATCTTGGACAGGTCCAGGATCCGGTTGATCATGCTCAGCAGGTGCTGCCCGGAGGACAGGATCGCCTGCAGGTGGCGTTGCACGGTGGCGTCAGGGCCGTCGCGCTGCAGCAGGATCTGCGCGTAGCCCAGGATGCCGTTCAGCGGCGTGCGCAATTCATGGCTCATATTGGCCAGAAAGGCGCTCTTGGCCCGGCTCTTTTCCTCGGAGATCTCGCGCCGCTGGTTCAGCGTCTGGAACTCCTGTCGCCTGAATCGCAGCACCAGCCACACCGCCAGGCACAGCAGCAGGAAGGCGAAGGCGCCCACATAGTCGATGAAGCGCAGATGCGCCCGCACGTAAGGCGCGTCGGTGATGGTGGCGATGTACCAGTCAGCCTCGGAAATCGGCGTGAAGGCTGCGAACACCCGCTGGCCGTCGATGGTGGTGTCCAGCCAGCCGGTCTTCTGCGTCAGCATCTGGTTAACCAGTGCCTTCACGCCAGGGTCCGCATCTTCCAGCAGCGAGATCGCCTTGGTGTTGATGTTGCCGCGACGCTTGGCGTCAGGGTGGGAGATGGCGATGCCGGCGGAGTTCACCGCGAAGGCGTAGCTCTTCGGGCCATTGGAAAAGCGCGACAACTCCTGCACGATGGTGGTGGTGTCGATCATGCCGCCGAACACGCCGATGATGTCGGCCCCCTTGGCGTCAGTGCGGAAGACGGGGCTGGTGACGGCCACGATGTCGGCATTCAGCGTGCGCGAGTTCACCGGGTCGGAGGCGTAGACCCGGCCCTGCATGGCGGCCTTGAAGTGCGCTCGGTCGCTGAGGTTCTGGCCCTTGGCGAAATCGACCTTGGAGTTGTAGTAGGTGCCGTCGGGGTTGATGTGGGCGAAGATGTAGAACCAGGGCATCAACTCGTGCTTGGCCTTGAGGAAGGGACCGGCCTCCTTCCAGTCCATCGAGCGGATGACGGGCGTGTTGGCCAGCGTGGAGATCTCGGTCTTGCGCGTCAGCAGCCAGCGGTCCACGCGGTGCGCCACGCCGTTGGTCTTCTCCTGCAGGATGGCGATCTGCTCGTTCAGCAGCTCGGCGCGGATGCTGGCAAAACCCAGGTAGCCGAGGACGCCGATCGCGGCGAAAAAGGCAAACAGGGTGATGTTGAACCGCAGATCGATGCGTTCGTCCTGTCGCTTCATGGGGGGGATCCGGCCTCTGAGAAGATCGCGGATCGTACCTGTTGCACCGGGGAGCTTGCCGTGCCCGAGGCAAGCCAGGGTACGCTTTGGAGGTGGACGAAGACGCATCCGCCACCTGCTTGACACCACGGAGGCCCATGATGGACCCGCTGACCCTGGAGCGCATCCCCCGCGACCGTTTGCCCGGCCTGCTGCAGCGCATGCCCAAGGCCGAGCTGCACATCCACATCGAGGGCTCGCTGGAGCCAGAGCTGATCTTCGCGCTGGCACAACGCAACGGCGTGAATCTGCCTCACGCCAGCGTGCAGGCGCTTCGCCAGGCCTACGCCTTCACCGACCTGCAGAGCTTCCTGGACCTCTACTACGCCGGGGCGTCGGTGCTGCTGCAGGAGGAGGACTTCTTCGACATGGCGATGGCCTATTTCCGTCAGGCGGCAACCGATGGCGTGGTGCATGCCGAGGTGTTCTTCGACCCGCAGACCCACACGGCCCGCGGCGTTGCCATGGGCACGGTGATCCAGGGGCTGGCACGGGCCCGACAGGAGGCTGAGCGGGCGCTGGGCCTGAGCAGTGCGCTGATCCTGTGCTTCCTGCGGCACCTGAGCGAAGACGACGCCTTCGCCACGCTGGAGGCAGCCCTGCCCTGGCGCGAACAATTCATCGGCGTGGGCCTGGATTCGAGCGAGCGCGGCCATCCGCCGGAGAAGTTCGCGCGCGTCTTCGAGCGCTGCCGCAGCCTGGACCTGCACCTGGTGGCCCACGCGGGAGAAGAAGGCCCCCCGGCCTACATCCGCACCGCGCTGGAGCAACTTCAGGTGCAGCGCATCGATCACGGCGTGCGCTGCGTGGACGACCCCGCGCTGGTGGCCGAGCTGGCACGCCGGCAGATCCCGCTCACCGTGTGCCCGCTGTCCAACGTCAAGCTGCGCGTCTACCCCGACATGGCCGCGCACCGTCTGCCGCAGCTGTTGCAGGCCGGGCTGTGCGTGACGGTGAACTCCGACGACCCCGCCTACTTCGGCGGCTACGTGGGCGAGAACTACCGCGCCCTGTTCGAGGCCCATCCCAGCCTGGGGCCGCCTCAAGCCTGGCAACTGGCACGCCACAGCCTGGACGCCAGTTTCGCGCCCGAGCCCGTGAAAGCCGGCTGGCGCGCCCGGCTGGACGAGGTCTTTGCCGAGGCCGTCGGGCCAGCCACGGCGCGGCCCACGCACGCCTGAGGCCAGGCCGACCAGGACACAGACATGATCGAACGGCAGGAAGTGACCGATGCGCTCGGCGCGCCGGCGCAACAGGCTGCGCCAGCGGGTCAGGCAGGCTGCAGTGTCTGGTTGATGGACACCATCACGAAGGTGGCCATGTTCAATGACGCCGGCGTGGGCAAGGAGGGTGCCGGCATCGCGGCCCTGGCCATGCTGCAGACACGCGGCTGCGCCGCGGTCACGGTGGCGCACACCAGTGCACGCATCGGCGATGCGCGCGACACCTGGGAGCACGGCGTGCTGTCCCATGTCAACGCGGCCGCCCAGGCGCTGGGCCTGGCGCCCGGGCAGGCGCTGCGCGACGCGATGCAGCGTCTGCGGTAGGCTGCCCCCCGCGTTCCGCCACCCACATCCCACCACCTTGCTCCATGACCAGGACACCCCCGCCATGCAGATGAAACCCCTGGGCCGCAGCGGCCTTTCCACCGCCCCCATCGCCTTGGGCGGCAACGTCTTCGGCTGGACGGCCGACGAGCCCACCTCCTTCGCCCTGCTGGACGCCTTTGTCGAGGCCGGCTTCAACCTCATCGACACCGCCGACGTGTACTCGCGCTGGGTGCCGGGGCACCAGGGTGGCGAGTCCGAGACGGTGATCGGGCGCTGGCTGGCCGCGCGCAAGGGTAGCGGCATGCGCGAGCGCATCGTGCTGGCCACCAAGGTGGGCCACCCCACGGACGATCCCGGCCGGCGCCTGCAGCCGGCCTGGATCCGCCAGGCCGTGGACGACTCGCTGCGCCGGCTGCAGACCGACCGTATCGACCTGTACCAGGCCCACATGGACGACCCGGACACCCCGCTGGAAGACACGCTGGGCACCTTTGCCGACCTCATCCGGGCCGGCAAGGTGCGCGCCATCGGCGCCAGCAACTACAGCGCGGCCCGGCTGCAGCAGGCCCTGGATACCAGCGCGCGCCTGGGCCTGCCGCGCTACGAGACGCTGCAGCCGCTGTACAACCTGCTGGACCGCAGCGCCTACGAGGCCGAGTTGCAGGCGCTGTGCGTGCGCGAAGGCCTGGGGGTCATCAACTTCTTCGGCCTGGCGCGCGGTTTTCTCACCGGCAAATACCGCGGCGAGGCCGACGTGGCCCAGAGTCCGCGCGGTGCCGGCGTGAAGACGGCCTACTTCAACGACCGCGGCTGGCGCGTGCTGGCGGCCCTGGACGAGATGGCCGCCCGGCTGAAGGCCACACCGGCGCAGCTGGCCCTGGCCTGGCAGATGCGCCAGCCGGGCATTGCCGCACCGATTGCCAGCGCCACCTCCCTGGCACAGTGGGCGGAGCTGCGCGCCGCCGCCGAGCTGGCGCTGAGCGACGCCGACCTGAGCACGCTGAGCGCCGCCAGCCAGGGGTGACGCGGAACCGGGCTGCGGCGCCGCTCAGCCCCGGTCCACCACTACCGCCGGGCGCGCAGCCAGCTGCTCGCGCAGCTTGCGCAGGCGCTCGCGCGGGTCTTCTTTGGCCACGCCCTCGCCCAGCTTCATCTCGGCGATGAAGCGGCTGGGCACGCCGGCCACGGTCTCGCGCCCACGCTTGCGCCTGCGCAAGGTGCTCACCGCCAGCGTGGTGCGGGCGCGGGTGATACCCACGTACATCAGGCGACGTTCTTCTTCCAGGCGCTCTGGCGTCATGTCGTCGTCGCCCGAGCGAAAGGGCAGCAGCCCCTCGTTGACGCCGGTCAGCACCACATGCGGCCACTCCAGGCCCTTGGCCGCGTGCAGGGTGGACAGCGTCACCACGTCCTGCTCGTCACCGCGCTCGGCCAGGCTGATGATGACGCTGATGGTCTGCGCCACCTGCAGCACGCTCTGCTTCTCGGTCTCGAAGGTACCGCCTTCCTGGGTGAGCTCGCCGCCGCAGCGCCGGGCGATCCAGTCCACGAAATCCAGCACGTTGCTCCAACGTGAGGCGGCGAGCTTCTCGCTGTCCTCACCGTCGTAGAGGTGCTGCTCGTAGCCGATGGCCTTGAGCCAGCCCAGCAGCAGCGCCTTGGCGTCCTCGGCGCCGGTGGTCTGGCGGGCGCGGTGTTCGAGTTCATTGACCTCGCGGCCGAAGTCCTGCAGCGCTTCCACCGCCTTGCCCTTGAGCATGGTGCTGAGGCTGGGCGAGAACAGCGCCTCGAAGAGGCTGGTCTTCCACTTCGCCGCAAACTCGCCCAGCGTCCCAAGCGTGGTGTGGCCGATGCCGCGCTTGGGTGTGGTGACGGCGCGCAGGAAGGCGGGGTCGTCGTCCTGGTTGACCAGCAGGCGCAGCCAGGCGCACAGATCCTTGATCTCAGTGCGGTCGAAGTAGCTCTGCCCGCCCGACACCTTGTAGGGCATCTGCGCGGCGCGCAGCTTCTGCTCGAACACGCGTGCCTGATGGTTGGCGCGGTACAGGATGGCGAAGTCGCTGAACTTCACGGTGCCGCCGCGCGCGCGCAGCGCCGTGATGCGCGCCACCGCGCGCTCGGCCTCGTGCTCCTCGCCGTCGCACTCCACCACCTGCACCGGCTCGCCCTCGCCGAACTCGCTCCACAGCTTCTTCTCGAAGATCTTGGGGTTCTTGGCGATCACCTGGTTGGCCGCGCGCAGGATGGCGCCGGTGGAGCGGTAGTTCTGCTCCAGCGGGATGACCTTCAGCCGCGGATAGTCCTGCGGCAGGCGCTTGAGGTTGTCGATGGTGGCGCCGCGCCAGCCGTAGATGCTCTGGTCGTCGTCGCCCACGGCGGTGAAGGGCGTGTGCTCACCCACCAGCGCCTTGAGCAGTTCGTACTGCACGGCGTTGGTGTCCTGGTACTCGTCCACCAGCAGGTGGTGGAAGCTGTCCTGCCACTTGCGCCGGGCCTCGGCGTCCGTGCTCAGCAGCTTGAGCGGCAGGCCGATCAGGTCGTCGAAGTCCACCGCCTGGTAGGCGTTCAGGCGCTCCTCGTAGCGCTGCATCACCTTGGCCGCCGTGAGTTCCAGGTCATCCTTGGCCACTGCCGCGGCCTGCGCGGCGTTCAGGCCCTGGTTCTTCCACAGGCTGATGGCCCACTGCCAGCCGCGCGCGGTCTTGGCGTCGGTGGTGCCACCGGCATCGCGCAGCACGCCCAGCACGTCGTCGCTGTCGAGGATGGAGAAGTTTTCCTTCAGGTTCAGGCGCGTGCCGTCGGCGCGCAGCATGCGCACGCCCAGCGAGTGGAAGGTGCTGACCACCAGATCGCGCGCCGCACGCGGACCCACCAGGGCCTTGGCGCGCTCGCGCATCTCGGCGGCGGCCTTGTTCGTAAAGGTGATGGCCGCGATCTGCTTGGGCTCCAGCCCTGTGTGCAGCAGCTTGGCGATCTTGTGCACGATGACGCGCGTCTTGCCTGAGCCAGCGCCGGCCAGCACGAGGCACGGCCCGTTCAGGTGGTGCACGGCCTGGGTCTGGGCCGGGTTGAGCGAGGCGGGGGCGTCGGACATGGGGGGCGGATCATAGCCACCCGGACACCAGGGGAGCATCGGTTGCAGTCGCCGGCGCTGGCTGCGAAGCAGCAGCGCGCAATGCGGCGTGTGGGACCGTGCGCCAGACCTTCAATAGGGTGGCCGCGTGCGGGCAGCGCGGTGTGGAAGCGCGGGGCGGAGGCTTAGGGCAGAGGCTTGGGGCGCAGGCGAGTAGCTGCAGCAGAGGGCGTCAGGGACGCCGGTGGGTCACCAACGCACGAAAGACAAGCCCGCCACGGGGTCGCGGGCCAGGTAGCCGGCCAGCGCGCGGGAGGCATTCACGCCCAGCGCGTCGAACTTCACGCTCAGACGGAAGCCGTCCTCCCGCCCCGTCAGCACGCTGGCGATCACACGGCCCCGGGCTTGGAACAGACGGCTGCCCTCGGGCCGGGCCGGCAGCCGGATCTTCACCGTGAGCATCGACGCACTTCCCGGGTCCACGTCGACCACGATGGCCGCCCCTTCGGCACCGATGTCCAGCGTGCGCGCGATCATCAACCGGCCGTCAGGCAGGATCAACGCTGCGCTGGTGCGAAGCGGTTGTCGAACATGAGCTCTGCGCTCCGTGATCACTGTTTGCAGCACGCCATCCTCCGCCGGCTTCGGTGCATGTGGATGGGGTCGCCCCAAAGCCGGAAGATAAGTCTGCAGGACATCCGGCTCTGGCGACAACCCCGAGAAAACCCGCAAGCCAGGGCACGCCGCCTGGCCCGCGGGTCTGCGCCCGAGCGCGGCATTCAAGCTGCCTGCCGCAGCGGAACAGCCGCTGCGGTTTCGTTGACGGGCAGCAGGTGTTCCACCAGTGGCGCGGGCTGAGGCGGCAGCAACGGCGTGACCCGGGTCTGCCGCTGAACCACGGCCGGGGCGGCGGCGCCAATGCGGCTGGGAAGCACGACCTGCTCGAAGGCCTTGCGCTTGCCCGGCGCCTGGTCCGCCTGCTGCGCCAGCCACTGCGCGCGGGTGATCTCGTGCTCGATGAGTTCGACGTCAGCCAGGGTTTCGTGCTTGCGCCAGATATTGCGTGTCGGAACCATGCCACACAGTTGGTTCAGCTGGCAGGCTCCGCGGTTCGAAGGTGCAGCAGCTCCAACAAGCAACTGAACTGCGGACAGGCTGAAGGCCGCGTTAACGCACGCTTTTCCCAGCTCAAGACTGACTCTGCCGTGCCAGAAGGTGGGGTGCATCCACAGGCCCATCTCGACGCCCGAAGGGGCAGCGGCATAGGGCTGAAACCTGAAGAGTCCTACCCACTGCCCGGTCTCCTTGCACACTGCGCTCAAAGCGGCCAGCCGGCCGCGATGCGCCGCCTGAACTATTGCTTCCACTCTTTCAAACACCTGTATCTCGTTGTCTGGCTGCTCCCAGAGCAATCCAGCATTGAATGCTGGGTTTTTCGTCGCAGTCCACAGCGGCCAGGCGTCGGCCAGCGCCAGCGGCCTGAGCGCAAGTCGCGCAGTGTGAACAAGTTGCAGTTCGGTGGCCAAGTCTTCGAAATCGATTTGCATTTGGAACTCCGGTGGTCGATGATGAAGCCCGCGACCCCGCGTCACAGGCTCGCAGCAAGCGTAGGCGCTAAGGTTCGAATGGTCAGCGGTATCGACCCGCATCCCAACGCTGCCGCGTGATCTTGTACGCGCAACAAGTAGATTGAATGAAGCTCGACCCGAATGACCTATTGCTGGCCTTGGAGACCGGTGGGGGCCTCAACCTTGAGACCCTGCTGAACGATGCCTCGGAGGCTGTGGTCTTTGTGGACGGCGATTGGATCGCCAGGTATTGCAACGCCACGTTCGCATCCAACTTGGGCTTGGCGCCAAACCAGATCATTGGGCGTACCCCTTTTGAGTACACCCCTACCGACTTCAAACGCTCCATCTTTTATGACGCTTGCTACAAGTGCGTGGTGGAGCGTCAAGCCACCAGCCAAGTCGGTTTCTCCACAGTCCTGAACCGGTGGCTGATGATCCGTGCCTACCCTGTGCGCGGGGGCGGCCTGTTGCTGGCCAATGACGCCACGGACAGCGTGGTCAAGGCCTACCACCTGGCCCAAGCCGCCGTCCGCGATGAACTCACCGGTCTGGGCAACAAGCTGGCTCTGGAGCAGCGTGTCGAGGAAATGGCGACCCGCATGGAGCCCTTCACGCTCGCCCTGCTGGGCCTGCGTCGGTTCCGCGAGATCAACGAGACCCACGGCTATGCCACGGGCGATCTGGTGCTGATGGAACTGGCCTCGCGTCTGCAGAGCGCCACCCGAGGTACCGAAGCCGTCTTCCGGGTCAGCGGCGACGAGTTCGCACTGGTGGTAAACGGTCCAAGCCCTGAGTCGACCCACGAGCGTATTCGTCTTCTGCTGACTTTGCTGCATCCGCCCGTCGTCATCGAGGGTCTGCGCATCCCAGTGTCCGTCGGCGTAGGAACGGTCAACAGCCCGGTGCACGGCGATGCTTTCGGTCTCCTGCTCAAGCGCGCGGGCCTGGCGCTGGGCGAGGCCAAGCGCGTGGCCTCCCAGGCCCTGCCCGTGATGCCGTTTCGCATGGATCTGGAACTGGCCGCCAAGCACCGGCTGGTGCTGGAGCAGGAGTTGCGACAGTGCCTGGACGGTTCGCAGTTCACATTGCTGCTGCAACCCAAGGTGTGCCTGAACACCGGGGCCGTGGTCGGGGCCGAGGCGCTGATCCGCTGGGTCCACCCCAAGCGAGGCATCCTCTCGCCAGGCGCTTTCCTGCCGCTGGCGCGCGAGATCGGCGCCATGCGTACCATCGACGCCTGGGTGCTGCGCCAGGCCATCAGCCTGTGCGCGCAGCTGCGCGACTTCGGGGCCACCTTTCCGCTGAGCATCAACCTCTCGGCCGATGCCCTGGGCGATGTGATGCTGCCCGAGCGCCTCATCAGGGACCTGGCCACCGCAGGCCTGCCGGCCAGCATGCTGGAGATTGAAATTCCCGAAGGCGATCTGATGGCCGACGTGCAAGCCAGTGTGCGCACGCTGGAGGCCCTGGCCAACATGGGGGTGCGCCTGTCCATCGACGACTTCGGCACCGGCTACTCCTCCTTCGCCTATCTTGCGCAGTTCCCGGTCCACACCCTGAAGATCGACCGCTCCTTCGTCATCGGCCTGAGCGGCAGCGGCCCCAGCCGCAAGATCGTCAAGGGCATCGTGCGCCTGGCGCACTCATTGGGGTTGGACGTGGTGGCTGAGGGCGCCGAGGATGAGAACCAGCTGGTGCAACTGCAACGCCTGAAGTGCGACGCAGTGCAGGGCTTTGCCGTGGCCCCGGCCATGCCGCTGCCACAGTTCCGCGCCTTTGCCGCCAGCCGACCCGCTGTGGCGGGCCCTGACCCCTTCGCCATCTGAGGCCTCTGCGTCGGGCCTGACAACACACATCCCGTCCTCAGCGCAAGGTAGCATTTCGGATGTCCAAAGTTGCCGGCACCGGCACGTCCAACTTGGCCCCTGAGGCTGAAGCGGCGCCGTCGCGGGCCCTGTGGTTTGCCTGGTCCACCTGGACCTGGGGCTTGCTGCTGGCGTCCTGCACGGTGGTGTTGGACTTCTTCGTCGTCCTGGCGTGCCTTCCTGCCATCGAATCCTCGATCGGCGCGTCCAAGGCACAGTTGCAACTGGTGCTGGGCGCCTACGCCATCGCGAACGCTGCGCTGCTGATCGTCGGCGGTCGGCTGGGCGATCTGCTTGGCCGCAAGCGCACCCTGCACGTGGGCCTAGCCCTGTTCACACTGGCCTCGGTGGGGTGCGCTACCGCGGCCGACCCTGCGGTGCTGATCCTGTTCAGGGCCGCCCAGGGCGCTGCCGGGGCCCTGATGCAACCCCAGGTGCTGGGCTTGTTGTCGGTGTCCTTCCAAGGCGCAGGGCGGACCAGGGCATTCGATCTATACGCTGCGACCATGGGCTTTGCCGCCGTGGCGGCGCAGTTGATCGGGGGGGCGCTGGTGGGCCTGCTGTCGGCGGACATGGGCTGGCGCGCCTGCTTCTGGCTGTCCGTGCCCTTGTGCCTGGGTTCGGCCTGGTGGGTGAGAGGTGTGGTCGATCCCTCACGACCCGTGGCCGCTGCAGACCAGGTGGCAGCACCGGCAGCTCCGTCGCCCCATACCACCAGCCCCTTCCGCGGGCTGGGCCTGTTCCAGCGTATCGACCTGGTGGGCGCGCTGATGCTGGGGGCGTTGCTGGCCTGCCTGTGCTCGGCGCTCACGCTGGGGTACGAGCAAGGCTGGCCTGAGTGGTCGAAGCGGGCCCTGCTGATGGCAGCGGCTTGCGCGGTGGCGCTGTGGGCCTGGCAGGCCCTGGGCCGCAGGCTGGGTCACCACCGCATCATCCCGCCGGGCGTGTTGGGCGCAAATCGCTTCTGGCTGGCGCTGGTGACCATCGCCGCCTTCTACGCAGGCGTGGCCAGCCTGTACTTCGTGATCGCCCTGGAGCTGCGGGACAAGGCAGGCCTCACGCCGCTGGGGGTTGCCGGCATGCTGTGCGTGATGGCGGCATCCTTCGTGACTGCCTCCTCATCACGGCGCGTCAAGGCGCGTGTGGGCGCCTGGTGGGCCGAGACCGGGCTGGGCATGCTGGCCATGGGGCACCTGGTGATGTGGGCCGCGTCGACCCTGACTGGCGCCTCGTCCTGGGCCCAACTGTCGGCTTATGCCGTTGCAGTGCTGCTGCAGGGCCTGGGCATCGGCCTGATCATGGGCCAGCTGGTGGGCACCTCCCTGGCGAAAGTGCCGGCGCAGTGGGCTTCGGTGGGCGGGGGCATGGCGTCCACCTTGCAACAGATCGGCAACTCCATGGGCATTGCCGGGGTGGGCCTGGCCTACCTGCGTGATGACGGCCAGAGTGGCTCCACCGCGGCTGCCGTGACCTACTTCCTCGTGCTGCTGGCGGTGGTGCTGGCCCTCAGGGTGGTGGCGGGCCGCCCAACGGTTGTTCGTTGATGAGCGCGCACAGCCTTGCCAGGTGCTTCCGGCCACGCCGTTCCTGGCACCGCTGCTGGCCCTGCACCCCGCCTCCCAAACCATCCCGGGCTGACCCCTCTTGAAGCGCCGCGACTGGCTCAGCGGCGCGGGCGCGCTGGCCCTGCCGGCCTGGGTGCGCCATGCCAGCGCAGCCGACACCCCCCGTTTCAGCCTGGGCTTGGCCTCGGGCCAGCCCCGGCCGGACGGCATGGTGCTGTGGACGCGGCTGACAGGCCCCGGCCTGCCCGACAGCGTACCGGTGCAGTGGGAACTGGCGCACGACGAGGGCTTCACGCAGATCGCCGCCCGCGGCGTGGAGCTGGCGCAGACCGAGACCGCGCACAGCGTGCATGCGGAACCGGGGGGCCTGGCCGCCGGGCGCCCCTGGTGGTACCGCTTCACCGCCCTGGGCGACCGCAGCAGGGCGGGCCGCACCCGCACGGCCCCCGACCCCGGCGCCGAGGCGACCCTGCGCTTTGCCATCGCCAGTTGCCAGCGCTGGGAGTACGGGCACTATGCCGCGTGGCGCGACATCACGGCCTCGGAGCCCGACCTGATCGTCTTCCTGGGCGACTACATCTACGAATACCCGCTGCTGGCCAACGACCCGGTGCGCCCGATCAGCGGCGGCCTGGTGACCACGCTGGACGGCTACCGGGACCGCTATGCCCAATACAGGGCCGACCCCTTGCTGCAGGCCGCTCACGCCTGTGCGCCCTGGGTCATGGTGTGGGACGACCATGAGGTGGAGAACGACTACGCGGCCGGGGTCGGCGGGGGCCTGCTGGGTCACTCGCTGGGGGCCTTGCTGGGGGACTTCGGCCGTCGGCGCGCCGCCGCATACCAGGCCTACTGGGAGCACATGCCCTTTCCCAAGTCGGCCCGGCCGACCGGGGACGCCATGCGCATCTACGGCCACCTGGACTGGGGGCGCCTGGCCCGCATTCAGTTGCTCGACAACCGCCAGTACCGTGATCCGCAGGTCTGCCCGCGGCCGGGGCGCCTGGTGGGCTCGCACACGGTCTCGCTCAAGGACTGCCCCGCACTGCTGGACCCCCGGCGCAGCCTGCTGGGAGCGGCGCAGGAGCGCTGGCTGGCGCAGAACTGGAGCCTGGACCGCCCCTGGAATCTGGTGGCCCAGCAGACCCTGATGTCACGCCTGAGCTGGACCGACCCCGCCCAGGAGCCCACCTACTGGACCGACGGCTGGGACGGCTATGCCCCGTCACGCCAGCGGCTGCTTAGCGCGGCGGCGCAGCGCCAGGTGCCGGGGCTGGTGGTGCTGGGCGGTGACGTGCACGCGCACTATGTGAGCGAACTCAAGACCAGCTACGACGACCCGCGCAGCCCCGTGGTCGGGGCAGAGTTCTGCGGCACCTCGATCTCCAGCCGCGGCCCGGCGCAGTCGCGCCTGGATGCCGCCCTGCCGCTGAATCCGCACCTGCTCTACGGCAACGCCCGCCATCGCGGCAGCGTGCTGTTCCGGCTCGACGCACGCACGCTGCAGGCCGACCTGCGCGCCGTAGACCGTCCGCGCGAGGCGGACAGCGCCGTGCGCAGCGCAGCGCGCTTCGTGGTGGAAGCGGGTCGGCCCGGGCCGCAGCGGGCCTGAATCGGCCCTGTCCGGGTCGGGCTTCAGTCAGCCGCGCACAGGCAGTGCACCACCGCATCGAAGGGCCGGCGGCGCTGGGCCAGGTCGTGCAGCCAGACCAGATCCTGCAAGGCCTGGGTGCCCGCATCGAGCAGGCCGCCCGCCGGAGCGGCCCCTGACAACCCTGACACGGGCAGCCCGGGTGCTCCCAACCCCAGCGCCTGCTGCACCGAGGCCGCCACGGTGGACTTGAAGAACCCCGCCAGTTGCTCCAGGCGGCCGGGCTCGCGTTCCATCCACCGCAGACGGGCATCCTCGGGCAGCTTGGCACGCGCTGCGGCCGCCTTCAGCGCGTCGCTCCAGGCGCCGTTGCGGTCGATCAGCCCACGCTCCAGCGCCTGGGTGCCGGTCCAAACCCGGCCCTGCGCGACGGCGTCGATCTTGCCGGGCGTGGTCTTGCGCGCCGCCGCGGCCTTGGCGATGAAGTCCGTGTAAGTGCGGCCGATGACCGACTGGACCAGTTGTTCGAAGCGCGGGTCCAGCGGACGGCGTGGGTCGTAGCCGGTGGCCAGCCAGGTGGTGGCGTGGCCGCCCGTGCCCACCGACAGCTTGTCCATCAGGCCCTGGGCCGTGGGCAGCATGCCGAACACGCCGATGGACCCGGTGATGGTGGCGCGGTCTGCGATCACCTCGTCGGCCGCCAGGGCGATCCAGTAGCCGCCCGAGGCCGCCACATCGCCCATCGACACGACCACGGGCTTGCCCGCCGCCCGCGTGAGTTCCAGCTCGCGGCGGATGAGCTCCGAGCCCAGGGCGCTGCCGCCAGGGGAGTTCACACGCAGCACCACGGCCTTGACCTCGTCATCATTGCGCGCTTTGCGGATCAGCTCGGCCGTGGAGCGCCCGCCGATGCGCCCGGGCGGCTCGCTGCCCTCGCCGATCTCGCCCTCGGCCACCACCACGCCGATGGCCGGGCCGCTGGCGGCAGGCTTCTGCCGCGACAGGTACTCGCGCCAGCCGATCTGCCGGAAGGTCTTGGCCTTGGGGTCCTCGGCGCCGCGCTCGATCAGCATCGCCCGCAGTTCGTCGCGAGTCTTGAGGCCGTCCACCAGCCGGCTCTCCAGTGCCAGGCGCGCGGTGTCACCCTGCAGGGCCTGCAGGCTGCCGGGCAGCGCGGCAATGCCTTGAGCGATGGCCCCTTCCGGCAGCTTGCGCGCCTTCTCCACCCCGCGGGTGTACAGGCTCCACAGCGCGTCGTAGAGGTAGGCCTCGGCTTCCAGCGTCTCCTTGGAGGGCGCGCTGGCGAAGAAGGGCTCGGCCGCGTTCTTGTACTTGCCCACACGCACCACGTTGGCGCTCACGCCCACCCGGTCCAGCGTCTGGCGGTAGTAGTTGCGCAGCCGGCCGTAGCCCTGCAGCGTGACGGTGCCCATGGGGTGGATGTAGACGTCGCTGGCGTGGGCGGCCAGGTAGTACTGGCGCTGGTCCAGGCGCGTGCCCCAGGCCACCACCTGCTTGCCCGAGGCCTTGAAGCGCTCGAGCGCCGCAGCCACCTCGCGCTGAGCCGACAGCCCCCCGCCCGACAGTTCTTCCGGCAGCAGCAGGGCGCGCTCGATCTTCGGGTCGCGCGCGGCGGCGTCCAGCACGCGGACGAGGTCGCGCAGCCGCACCTGGCCCTGGTCTTGACCCTGCACCTGGCGCAGCAAGGTATCGCGCGTGCCGCCAGCGCCCTGTTCGACCAAGGGGCCGGCCAGGTCCAGCACCAGCACGGTCTTGTCCTCCAGCTTTTCGGCGCGGCCCATGAGCAGGGCCACGGGCACGCCGATCAGCAAGGCCAGCCACAGCAGGTTGAACACGGCCCGCCGTGTGCCGTCCACCAGCGCCCACAAGCGGCCGGCCCAGAGGCGCAAAAAGCCCTTCTTTTCTCGCGACATGCCCAGTTCCTCTGCTATTGCGGATTCGATGATTGTGGCGATACTCGGAACCGTCATGGATGCGATCCTGTCCGTCACCACCCCGTTCTTCGCACTGGTGCTGTGCGGCTTCCTGGCTGGCCGGCAGAAGGTGCTGCCCGAGAGCGCCATCACCGGGCTGAACAGCTTCGTCCTGTACTTCGCGCTGCCCTGCATGCTGTTTCGCTTTGGCGCGAACACGCCGGTGCTGGAGTTGCTGCACCCGGGCATGTTCGGCGTATGGATGCTGTGTGCACTGCTGCTGGTGTTCTTCACCGTGGCCGTCACCTGGAGCCGCCGGGTGCACCTCAAGGACGCCGCCTTCGGCGCCCTGGTAGCGGCCTTTCCCAACACGGGCTTCATGGGCGTGCCGCTGCTGGTGGCGCTGCTGGGGCCGGCCGCGGCAGGCCCGGCCATCTGCACCATCCTGGTGGACATCTTCATCACCAGCTCGCTGTGCATCGGCCTGGCCCAGGCGCACGAGGCCTCCGGCCAGGGCGCGCGCACGGCCATGGTCAAGGCGCTCAAGGGCACGCTGGCCAACCCCCTGCCCTGGGCCATCGCCCTGGGCGCGGCCAGCCAGGCCACCGGACTGCATCTGGCCGGGCCGGTGGACACGGTGGTGCGCATGCTGGCAGACGCGGCTTCCCCGGTGGCGTTGTTCACCATTGGGGCTGTGCTGTGGCGCGCCGGTCAGCACGCGCACGGCCGCACCCCACCCGCGCTGTACCTGCCAGTGGCTGCCATCAAGCTGGTTCTGCACCCGCTGCTGGTGTTCAGCGTGGGGGCGGCCGCGCGCGCCCTGGGCGTGCCGCTCACGGGCTTCCAGATTCTGGTGCTGACGCTGGTGGCCGCCCTGCCCAGCGCCAGCAACGTCTCGCTGCTGGCCGAGCGTTACGGCGCGGACAACGGCCGGGTGGCGCGGATCATCATGGCCAGCACGGTGCTGGCCTTTGTGACGCTGTCCGCCCTGGTGTGGTGGTTCGACGTGCGGCCACCGGGCTGACCCTGCGGCCCGACACGGGCGCGCTTCAGATCGCCAGCGGGTCCACGTCCACGGCCCAGCGCAGCACCCCGCGGTGGTCACTGCGCAGCCCGTGGAGCACCGGGGTCCAGTCCGCCAGCAGGCGCTGGAGGACGGTGCGCGAGGGCGACTCCAGCAACATCTGCATGCGCTCAACGTCGGCCACCCGGGCCACGGGCGGCGGCACCGCCGGGTACAAGGTGACACCCGCCGCCGACGCCAGGGCCGCAGCCGCGGCGGCGGCGGCTTCCACAAACGCCCGCGCTTCTTGTGGTGTTCGGGCCTCGGCCCGCAACAGGGCCAGGTGGCTGAACGGGGGCAGGCCGGCCTGACGCCGTTCCAGCAGTTGCTGGGCCGCGAAGGCCTCGAAGTCGTGGCGCTTGAGCGCCGCGTACAGCGGGTGGTGGGGGTGCCAGGTCTGCAGCCACATCTGGCTGCGGTGCGCGGCCGCCGCGTCACGCCCGGCCCGGCCCGCGGCCTGCAGCAGCAACGCGAAAAGCCGCTCGGCGGCGCGGAAATCGCTGGCAAACAGCGCGCCGTCGGGGTTGACCGCAGCCACCAGGGTGATGCGGCGGAAGTCGTGCCCTTTGGCCACCATCTGCGTGCCCACCAGCACGTCCACCTCGCCGTCATGCACGGCGGCCAACTGCGCATCCAGCGAGCCCTTGGTGCGCGTGGTGTCGGCGTCGATGCGTGCCACCCGCGCACCGGGCAGCAGGGCGGCCATCTGCTCCTCGAGCTTTTCCGTGCCCCGACCCACGGGCGCGATGTCCAGGTTGCCGCAGTCGGGGCAGGCGCGCGGCACGCGCTCGGTGAACCCGCAGTGGTGGCAGCGCAGGGTGCGGTCCTGCTTGTGGAAGACGCGCCAGGCGCTGCAGTGCGGGCACTGGCTCTTCCAGCTGCAGGCACCGCAGTGCAGCACGGGGGCGTAGCCGCGACGGTTGAGCAGCAGCAGGCTCTGCTCGCCCCGGGCCCTGCGCTCCTCGATGGCGCTCAGCAGCGGCGCGGCCAGGGCGGGGGCGTTCTCGCCTCGCTCGCGCGGCTGCTGCGACATGTCCAGCAGGCGCACTTCGGGCATCACGCCGCTCCCAATGCGCGTGGGCATGGACAAGCGGCGGTAGCGCCCCTCCAGGCCGCGCTGCCAGCTCTCCAGCGACGGCGTGGCCGAGCCCAGCACCACGGGCACCTGTTCCAGCCGGGCGCGGTAGACGGCCAGGTCACGCGCCGAGTAACGGGCGCCCTCCTGCTGCTTGAAGGACGGGTCGTGCTCCTCGTCGACGACGATGAGCCCGGGCCGCGACAAGGGGGTGAAGACGGCCAGCCGCGTGCCCAGGACCAGGTCGGCCAGCCCCAGGTGGGCCGTGAGCCAATGCTTGAGCCGCTGCGCGGGGGTGAGGCCGCTGTGCAGGGCCACCAGCACGCGGTCCGGAAAACGCTGCGCGAAGCGCGCCTCCAGTTGCGGCGTGAGGTTGATCTCGGGCACCAGCACGAGGACCTGCCGACCTGAACGCAGGGCCCGATCAGCGGCGCGCAGGTAGACCTCGGTCTTGCCGCTGCCCGTGGCGCCGTGCAGCAGCACTGGGCCCACCAGCGGCAGCCCCTCCAGCGCTGCGGCCTGCTCGGCCGTCAGGGCCGGCCACTCGGGAGCCGGGCCGCCCGGCGCCGCAGGCGGGCTCTTCAGCAGGCGGGCCACCCGCTTGGCGACCTGCGGCCCGCTGAGCTTGCGCAGTTCAGGCGGCAGCACCGACAAGGCCAGTTCGCCGACGCCGCGCTGGTAGTAGCCGGCAGCGAAATCCACCAAAGCCCGCCAGGCGGCCGGCAGCGGCGGCAGGCTGTGCATCACCTCGGCCACGTCGCGCAGGCGATCGCTGGGTGTGTGCCCACCTTCCTGCTCGCCCCACACGATGCCGGGCACGGTGCGCCGGCCCAGCGGACAGCGCACCAGGGTACCGGCCGCCAGGACCGATGGCGCCCGGTAGTCCAGCAGCCCACCCAAGCCCGCATGCTGCGGTGTCTCCACCGCCACCGACAGACGCTCAAACGGGCCTTCCACGACAGCATTCACGGTTTCGGACAACGCTCTGCCAGCCTTCACGCCACCCCAGACTGCGCACTCTCAACTTGCGCCAAGGTCTTCGTCCAGGATTGAGAATTCGCACCCAAGTTCATGATGTGCATAGGGTTTTTGGCCTGTCCACCGATTCTGTGGATAACTTTGTGGGCAACCCGGTTTGGAACTCGCCAAACCCTTGATTCATGCGGTCTCCCGCTGGATTGCCTCATTTATCAGCAACCCCCAGCCCTTCGAAAAATCAACAACTTAGCGCAGTCTGCCCCCGCTGGAGGCGACCCGGCGACCCGGAAAAACCCACCCCCTGGGAAGGCCCGAAAAATGGGGATAACTGCGATGCTAAGTGCTCACTCACCGCGCACACGGCGTCATGCCGTGCTCGCCCGACGGCGCTGGCCGAGCGGCTCAGCGCAGCGTCCGCGAGTGCTCGTGCACCGCCTGCACCAGCGCCGTCACGTGCTCTGGCGGGGTGAACTGGCTGATGCCATGGCCCAGGTTGAAGATGTGGCCGTCCCAGGTGCCATCGGCACGCTGCGGCCGGCCAAAGCTGTCCAGCACCGCACGCGCCTCGCGCGCCACGGCTTCGGGCGGGGCGAACAACACGTTCGGGTCGAGGTTGCCTTGCAGGGCCACGCGGTCCCCCACCAGTGCACGGGCGGCACCGAGGTTGACCGTCCAGTCCAGGCCCACGACGTCGGCCCCGATGCCGGCGATCTGCTCCAGCCACAGCCCGCCCCCTTTGGTGAAGACGATCACCGGGATGCGCACGCCGTCCTTCTCGCGCTGCAGCGCCTGCACCACCTGCTGCGTGTAGCGCAGGCTGAAGCGCTGGAAAGCGCCGTCAGCCAGCACCCCGCCCCAGCTGTCGAACACCATCACCGCCTGGGCGCCGGCATCGATCTGCGCATTCAGGTAGGCCGCCACGGCCTGCGCGTTGACTTGCAGGATGCGCTCCATCAGGTCCGGGCGGCCGTAGAGCATGCTCTTGACCAGCCGGTAGTCGTCGGAGCCAGCGCCCTCGACCATGTAGCAGGCCAGCGTCCAAGGGCTGCCGGAAAAGCCGATCAGCGGCACGCGGCCGTTCAGCGCCCGGCGTATCGAGGTGACGGCGTCGGTCACATAACGCAGCTTGTCCAGGTCGGGCACCTGCAGCGCCGCCACCGCCGCCTCGTCGCGCACCGGATGCGCGAAGCGCGGGCCTTCGCCTTGCGCGAAGCTCAAGCCCAGGCCCATGGCGTCGGGCACGGTCAGGATGTCGCTGAACAGGATGGCGGCGTCCAGCGGGTAGCGCTCCAGGGGCTGCAGCGTCACCTCGGTGGCGTAGTCCACGTTGGTGGCCAGGCCCATGAAGCTGCCGGCCTTGGCGCGCGTGGCGCAGTACTCGGGCAGGTAGCGCCCGGCCTGGCGCATCAGCCACACGGGCGTGTGGGGCGTGGGCTGGCGCAGACAGGCGCGCAGAAAGCTGTCGTTTTGGAGCGGTGCGAACATCCGTCGATTATGGCCACGGCGGCTGACATTCCCAAGTGTCCAGGCGTCAAACCTGCGGCGCGGCCCAGGCCTCCACAGCCTGCGGGCCCCGCGCGGCCCGCACGGCATGACCATCGGACGGACTTGCGCGACCTCAGCGGGCCGGCACTGCAACCGCTCGCACAATATAGACCCATGCACATCGGCATCCTCACTGGCGGCGGCGACTGTCCGGGCCTGAACGCGGTGATCCGTGCGGCCACGCTGGAGTTGTTGCACGCCGGCGTGCGGGTCACCGGCATCGAGCGCGGGTTCCTGGGGCTGATGCGCAACCGGATGCGCCCGCTGCAGGTGGCAGACGTGGACGACATCCTGGACCAGGGCGGCACCATCCTGGGCACGCACAACCGGGCCGACCCCTTCCACGACTTCGCCCTGGGAGGTGCAGACGTGTCCGCCCAGGTGCTGGCCTGCGCCCGCCAGGCGGGGCTGGACGGCGTGCTGGCCATCGGCGGCGACGGCACCATGGACATCGCCGCCAGGCTGCATGCCCTGGGCCTGCCGATGATTGGCGTGCCCAAGACCATCGACAACGACATCGCCCTGACCGAGCGCACCTTCGGGTTCGACAGCGCCGTGGCGATCGTCACCGAAGCGCTGGGTCGGCTGCGCACCACGGCGCGCAGCCACGGGCGGGTGATGATCGTGGAAACCATGGGGCGCTACGCCGGGTGGATCGCGCTGGAGGGCGGCATCGCCGGCGGGGCCGACGTGATCCTGCTGCCCGAACTGCCCTTCGAGCCGGAACGGGTGCTGCGCTGCTGCCAGCAGCGCGAGGCCGCCGCCGGCGCGGCCGGACGCGACGGCAGCACCCTGATCTGCATCGCCGAAGGCTGCGCGCCGGCCGGCGGCTCGATGACCGTGGCGCACACCCTGGCCGACAGCCCGGACCCGGTGCGCCTGGGCGGGGTGGGCGAACGCTTGCGCGCCCTGCTGGAACCGCACCTGCAGTCCGAGGTGCGCACCACGCTGCTGGGCCATGTGCAGCGCGGCGGCACCCCCACCGCCTACGACCGCGTGCTGGCCACGCGCTTCGGTCACGCTGCGGCGCGCCTGGCCGTGCAGGGCGGGTTCGGCCACATGGTGGCCCTGCAGGCCGATGCCTGCATCAGCGTGCCGCTGAGCGAGGTGGCGGGCCGCAGCCGCCATGTGCCCCCGGACCACCCGCTGGTGGAGGCCGCTCGCGGTCTGGGCGTATGCCTGGGGGTGGCATGAGAAGCCTCGAGGTGAGGCCGATGGGCGCAACTTCACCCGCCGTCCGGGGCTTGAATCTCCCGCGCCGTCCCCATCTTGCGAGTTCTGTCCCACGCCTTACCGGAAAGCGAGCCCCCCATGTGGTCACGTCCTGAAACCTCCCTGTCGCGGCGCTGGCTGGCCGCGCTGATGCTGGCCGCCGCCACCTTGCTGTCGGGCTGCGGCTACAACCAGTTCCAGACCCTGGACGAGCAGACCAAGGCCGCGTGGTCCGAGGTGATGAACCAATACCAGCGCCGCGCCGACCTCATTCCCAATATCGTGGCCACGGTCAAGGGCGAAGCCAACTTCGAGCAGGAGACGCTGACCAAGGTGGTGGAGGCGCGCGCGCGCGCCACGTCCATCCAGGTCACGCCGCAGACCCTGAACGACCCGCAGGCGTTCGAGCGCTTCCAGAAAGCGCAGGGCGAACTGGGCAGCGCGCTGGCCCGGCTGCTGGTGGTGAGCGAAAGCTACCCCAACCTGAAGGCCAACCAAGGCTTCCAGGACCTGCGGGTGCAGTTGGAGGGCACCGAGAACCGCATCACCGTGGCGCGCAACCGCTACATCAAGGCGGTGCAGGAATACAACGTGCTGGTGCGCCGATTCCCGTCCAACCTGACGGCCATGGTCTTCAGCTATGCGGTCAAGCCCAGCTTCACCGTGCAGAACGAAGCCGCCATCTCGGCGCCGCCGGCGGTGAGTTTCGACAAGCAACCGGCCAGCCCGGCACCCGCAGCCTCGAAGTGATGCGCTGACGAGGAACCATGCGCCCTGTCAACGGCTTGGCCCCGGACGCCCCTGGCCCCACGGTACGTACGGTGCTTTCGGTGCGTGCGGTACATACAGTCCGCACGCTGGCGGCCTGGGGCCTGCTGGTCGCCCTCAAGCTGTTGACGATCTGGGGCCTGGTGGCCCTGCTCAGTGGCCCGGTGCGGGCGCAGGATCTTCAACCCGTCCCGGCCTTGACGGCGCGCGTGATGGACGCCACTGGCACCCTGTCCACGGCGCAGCGCGAGGCCCTGGAGTCCAAGCTCGCGGCCTTCGAGGCGCAGGCCGGGCCGCAGATCGTGGTGCTGATGGTGGCCACCACCCAGCCCGAGGACATCGCGGCCTTCACGCAGCGCGTGGGCGAAACCTGGAAGATCGGCCGCAAAGACGTGGGCGACGGCCTGCTGCTGGTGGTGGCCAAGAACGACCGAAGGCTGTGGATCGCCCCGGCCAAGGCGCTGGAAGGCGCGGTGCCTGACCTTGCAGCACGCCAGATCGTGCGCGACATCATCACACCGGCCTTCAAGACCGGGGACTACGCCGGCGGCCTGGACAAGGGCCTGGACGCGCTCATGGCCCGCATTCGCGGCGAAGGTCTGCCCCAGCCCGAGCGCGCCCGAGGCGGTGCCGCCGAAGACGGTTTCCAGGCCGAAGACCTGCTAGCTTTTCTGTTCGTGGCCGTGCCTGTGGCCGGTGGCGTGCTGAGTGCGATAGTGGGCCGCAAGCTGGGCGCGGTGCTGACGGGTGGTGCGGCCGGCGGTGTGGTCTGGTGGGTCACCCAAAGCCTTTTGCTGGGGGTTGGCGCGGGACTCGCCGCCTTGTTTGTCGTAGGCGTGCTGGGCCTGGGCTCGGCACTTCGAGGTCTGGGTGCACGGCGCGGCGGCACCGGCCGGAGCGGGCCTGTGGTCTTCGGTGATGGGGGCTGGTCCCGCGGCGGCGGGTCAGGCGGTGGTTTCGCAGGCGGGGGGGCGGCTTTGGGGGATTCTCCTCAGGCGGCGGCGACTTCGGCGGCGGCGGCGCAGGAGGGAGTTGGTGATGAGCCTTGGCCTGAGACGTCTGGCACGCCTGATGCGTCATCGCTGGTTCGATGAATCCGATACGCGGCGCGCCCTGGGCCCGCAGGCGCTGGCGCGTATCGCGGAGCGCATCGCGCAAAGCGAGAAGCTCCACACGGGCGAGATCCGCGTCTGCGTGGAGGCTGGCCTGCCCCTGAGCTACCTGTGGCGCGGCGCCAGCGCGCGGGAACGCGCCGTGTCCATGTTCGGCAAGCTGCGCGTGTGGGACACCGAAGCCAACAACGGCGTGCTGATCTACCTGCTGCTGGCCGAACACCAGATCGAGATCGTCGCCGACCGAGGCATCGCGCGCCACGCACCGCCGGGCCACTGGGAATCCATGGTCGACGTCATGCGACAGGAGTTCCGCGCGGGGCGCTTCGAGCCCGGGCTGATGCAGGCCATCGGGGCGGTGGAAGCGCTGATGCTCCAGCACTTTCCTCAGAGGCAGGGGCAGGGCAACCCCAATGAGCTGCCCAATCGCCCCTACCTGGCCTGAGAACTTGACAGCCCCCCAGGTCCGCGGGCTCAAGTGGCCGCGTAGCGGTGCAAGGGGTGGGTACCCTGCGCGGCGTGCACGCTGGCGTTGAAGGAAATGATCACGCGCTCCTGCTCACCCGCGTAGGGCAGCGCCTGGTGCGCCAGCCAGGAGGGAAAGATCAGCAACTGACCCGGCACCGGGTCAACGTCCAGGTGGGCGTCCTGCAGATAGGCGTTGCCCAGGTCGATGCGGGCGCCGCCCAGCCGCTCGAAGCGCGGCCCGAAGAAGCGCGTCACGCCATTGGCGGACCCGTAGGTGGCATGGGAGACCCGGCGCTCTTGCGGGTCCACCTGCACGCAGTACACCCCGGACCACGAGCAGTTGCCGTGGCTGTGCACGTCGTGGAACGCGCCGCCGTTGGACATCTGGAACCACATGCCGTCCAGGCTGATGCGCAGGTCCAGGCCCTGCGCAGGCCAGACCCCCGCGTTAGCAGTCTTGACCGTGTCGCGCAGCGACTCCACCACGAAGCGCAGAAATCCCTGCCACTCGGGCAGCCGGATACGGTCGACCAGATCGTCGTCACTGGCAAAGAACGCGGACGCCGGTGGCGGCTCACCTCCTCGCACCCGCGACTGCACCTGGGCGATGCGCAGGGCGCTCAACACCCGCACCAGCAGCGGGTTCAGTTCCGCGGCCTCGGCGTAGCGGTGCACGCCCAAGGGCGTGGGCCACAGGCTGCGGAATCCAGGCGTCGCGCCGGAAGGACTCACGCGGGCGCCGCCACGCTGGCCGGCCAGTACAGACGGTGTCCGGTGTCTCGCTGGAAGGCTGCCAGGTCTTCTTCGGTGTCGATGTCCAGGCGGTAGCGGCGGTTGTCCGTGACGAACGGCGCTGCCGCCTCAGGGTGGGCGCCTCGCCACTGACGACAGCCCACGTTCGCCCCGCCGGTCAGGATCTGATCGCGCACCTCGGCGCTGAAGATCACCGGATTGCCGGGCTCTCCATGCACCTGCGGGAATACGACGGAAGTGCCGGCCGGCCGCTTCTTGAAGGCGCCGATCAGGTCGCTGATGTCCTGGGCCTGGATCAGCGGCTGATCGGCCAGGGCCACGACGACGGCATCCAGCTTGCCCGCCAGGGCCGCCAGGCCGATGCGCTGGGAGGAGACCTGCCCGTCGTCAGGACTGGGATTGCGCACCACGGTCACCGGAAAGGCCTGCACCACCGGCTCGATCAGGTCGGCGTGGTGACCCAGCACCACCACCACCTCGTCCACCCCGGCCCCGGACAGGGCGATGAGCTGGCGCCTGATCAGCGGCACGCCGCCCAGCTCCAGCAGGCTCTTGGGCCGGTGCCCGATGCGCGAGCCGCTGCCGGCAGCCAGCAGCACGGCCCCCACCACCACGCGGCTGTAGAGACCGCCGCCGCCTTTGAGAATGCATCCCATCGTGTGTTGCCTCCGCGCCGGGCTCCTTCGTCACATGCCGCAGCAGGACATGGGCCCTGCGCGCACCACGAACTCCGGCACCTCGTCCGCAGCCGGGGGGCAGGCTGGGGTCTCGGCCTGCGCCGGCAGCGCGGAGGGCGCCGACGCAGCGGCGGCTGCGGCGTGCTCGGCGCGCGGCGATGGCTCCTGGGCAGCTGAAGTCTGCACCGGGGTCGGGGTCAGGTTCGGAACTTGGGCTGGGGCCTCCTGACCGCGACGCGCCGCCACCACAGCCGCCAGCACCGACAGCGCAATTTCCTCAGGGGTCTGCGCACCGATGGGCTGACCCGCCGGCGCCACGATGGCTGCCACGGCTGCGGCGTCTTCGCCGGCCTCGACCAGGGCCGCCTTCAGCACCTGCGCCTTGCGGTGGCTGGCCACGAAGAACACCTGCCGCGCCCGCGCCGCCAGCGCAGCGCGCAAGCCCTGCACGTCCCGGCGGCCCTGCGTGGCCACGACCACGAAGCTGCCAGGCGTCAGCGCCTGAGCGACCGCCGCGGCGTCGTCGCTGTCGAGCACCCGTTCGGCGTCCGGGAACCGCGCCGCATCGGTGGCGTGGGCCACCACGGTGACGGGAAGGCCCACCCGCGGGCCCAGGGACGACAGGGCCACCGCCAGCGGCGAATCGCCCACCACCGTCAGGCGCGCCCGCGCCAGCATGGGGTCGACGAAAAGCTCGACCGTGCCGCCGGAGTGGCAGGACATCCCAAATTCCAGCACGTCGTCCAGTTCGCGCACCTCGCCTTCGGACGAAGGTGCGATGCGCACCACGCGCGCCCGGCCGTCAGCCAGCGCCAGCCGCACCGTCTTCAGCACCGCCGGCTGCGAACAGCCACCCCCTATCCAACCCAGCTCGATGCCCTCGGCCGTGACCAGCGCCTTGTCACCCGGCCGGGCCGAGGCCGGCGGCTGCACGCGCAGCACGGTGACGATGGCATGCGGGCGGTCCTGCTGCTGCAGGCGCAAGGCTGCTTGGAGAAAGTCGATGGATGCAGTGCTCATGAGGGGTCGCTCCGACGCAGTGGGGTGGGCAGGGAGGGGATTCAATGCAGGATTTCGGCGGCTTGCATCAGGTCACGCAGGCTGTTCAGGCGCACGAAGCGGTCGATCAGCGGCCGGGCCTCGCGCAGGGCCTCGGACGCCGGCGGCTGCGCAGACGGGTGAAACCAGGTGATGCGCGCGCCGTGACGGCGCACCGCACGCAACTCGTCGGCCAGGGCCTGCGGGGGGTCGGCATCAAAGCCGTCGGACAGCACCCATACACGGGCCAAGCGCTGCAACTGCGCCCGCGCGTGCACCCGGTGAAAGTCAGCGACGCTGGTGGCAATGCGGGTGCCGCCGCCAAATCCCGCGGTCACGGCGTTCACCTTCTCCTGCACGGCGGCCGAGTCGCGCTGCAGCAGCGGCGTGACCTCCGCCAGGCGGGTGTGGAAAACGAAGACCCGCGCCTGCGCGACACCGACAAAGGCCCGCGCGATGCGCAGGAACAACTGCGCGTGTGTTTCCATCGAGCGGCTCACATCCACCAGGATGAACAGGCGAGGCCGCTCGCGGCGGGGCTGGCGCCACGCGGGCTTGAACGGCACGCCGCCCGTGCGCAGGCAGGAGCGCAGGGTGCGGCGCACATCCAGACGTCGGCCCCGGGGGTGATCGTGCCAGCGGCGCGTGACGCGTTCGCGCAGGCGCTGGGCAATGCGCTCGGCAAGCTGGTTGAGTTGGGCCAGATCCTGAGGGAGCCACTGCGACAGGCTGCGGTCGTGCAAGGCGTCGGCTTGGCTGGCGCCGCCCTGGGCACGTGCCACGCCCGCCTCCTGGGAGGAGGACAGATCGGGCGGCACGGTCTGCAGCGCGGTGTCCATGCCCTGCCCCGCCGCGCCCGGACGCTGGCCCTGGGTCAGCGAATCCTGCAGGGACTGCACCACCTGCCGAAGATCGCGCGAGGGCCGGGTCTGGCCGCTGACCTTCACCGAGCCCTGCACCCGGTGGGGATGCCAGTAGCTCTGGAACAGCTCCGACCAGCGCCGCCAGTCGCGGGCGTCGCGGCAGGCGATGGCGCGCCAGGCCGGATCCAGCTGGGCGCAGCGCTGCAGCGGCAGGGCCAGCGCCGCGCGAACAAAAGCCTGCTGCTCGGCCACGCCGACCTTCATGCCATGGTCACGCAGCAGTGCCGCAAACCCGGCGATGGTCTGCAGCGGCGACACACTCACGCGGCCACCTTCTCCGCCACTCCCACGCTGCGACGGCCTTCCACCAGCTGCCTCACGCGCTCGGGGCCCATCTGGAAGCGGTCTTCGCGTGTCTTGAGTAGGCATCCCAAGGTGGAGACGATGGCGGTCGGGTCGTCGGCGAGTTCGCGCCAGTTCAGGCGGTGCAGGGCGCGCACCCAATCCAGCGTCTCGGCCACGCCCGGTGTCTTGCCCAGGTCTTCACGGCGCAGGCGCTGCACGAAGGTCACCGCCTGTTCCACCAGCGCGGTCTCGGCCCCCGGCAGTGTGTGGCGCACGATGTCGATCTCGCGCGCCAGCGTGGGGTAGTCCAACCAGTGGTACAGGCAGCGGCGGCGCAGCGCGTCCGACAACTCGCGCGTGCCGTTGCTGGTGAGCACCACCACCGGCACATGGCGCGCCTGCACGGTGCCGAACTCCGGTACCGTGATCTGCCAGTCGGCCAGCACCTCCAGCAGGAAGGCCTCGAAGGCCTCGTCGGCCCGGTCCACCTCGTCGATCAGCAGCACACAGGGCTGCTCGCTGTCGATGGCAGCCAGTAACGGCCTCTCGAGCAGGTAGTCGCGGGAGAAGAGATCGGCCTCGCGCAGCGCCTGCGGGCTGGAGGAGGCCGCCTCGCTGAGCCGTATGGCCAGCAGTTGGCGTCCATAGTTCCACTCGTAGGCCGCCTGCGACAGGTCCAGCCCCTCATGGCACTGCAGCCGCACCAGCCGACGGTCCCCGGCACGCGCCATGGCCAGCGCCAGCGCGGTCTTGCCCACGCCAGCGTCGCCTTCCAGCAGCAGGGGCCTCTGGAGCTCACCTGCCAGCCACAAGGTGGTGGCCATCGCCTCGTCGGCGATGTAGCCCGCCTCGTGCAGGCGTTGACGCAGGCCGGCCTCGTCCATCAGGACTTCCTGCCGAACAAGCCGCCCAGCCAGGACTTGAACACCGTCCACATCAGCGCCAGCGCGTTCAGCTCCTTGACCGGGGCCATCGGTGCGGGTGCGTGCACCATGGCGGCGCGAACAGGCACGGCGCCCGCAGCACCGGCCGGCGCTTGTGCTGCCGGGGCTTCACCAGCTTGCGTCACTGCAGCACCTTCGGCCTCGGGGGCCTCTGTGGCAGCTGCCGCGGCCGCAGCCACCGGCACCGCCGCCGCAGCGGCGCGGAAGTTGTCAGCGAACTGCGCAAGCATGGCGTCCGACACCGGCACCAGCAAGCGGCTGCCGAACTGCGCCAGCTTGCCGCTGACCGTGACCGTGGCCTGCCCCACAAGCACCGAGGTCTGGGGCGTGGCTCCGGGCTCGATGTGGGCGGACAGCTTCATGGAGGCGGAGGAGCCTCCGCGGTCCGCGCCCTTGCCCACCATCTGCATGGCGTAGGCCGCCGCATCGACGCCCAGCACCTCGATCTCGCCCCCAAACTGCATGGACGCCGGGCCCACCTTGGTCTTGACCGTGCCTTTGTAGTGGGTGTCGTCCAGTTGCTCGGTGATCTGCGCGCCAGGCATGCAACTGCCCACGGCGCGGATGTCCGACAGCACAGCCCAGGCCTGTTCCACCGAGACTTCAAGGGGGTACTGCTTGTCGAGTTTGACTTCCATGGATCGGGGTCCTTGCTCCAAAACGCGGCACTCAATACAAAGGGCCGCGATGGTCGCGGCCCAAGACGTTCATCACCCTGAGGGCACGAGGGGGCGGTACCGTCCCGCCCGCGTGGACCTCAGAGCGCCAAACCGGTGGCCTTGAGCTGCTTCCACACCCGCCAGCTGGTGTGCGGCATGGTCATCTCGGTCACGCCCACATGGGCAAAGGCGTCCACCACCGCCGAGGTAAAGGTCGGGATGGAGCCCACGTGCGGCGACTCGGCCACACCCTTGGCCCCGATGGGGTGGTGCGGGCTGGGCGTGACCGTGAAGTCCGTCTCCCACTTCGGCGTCTCCACCGCGGTGGGCAGGAAGTAATCCATCAGGGTGTTGCCCAGCAGGTTGCCCTGCGCATCGAAAGGCATCTGCTGACCCATCGCCACCGCAAATCCCTCGGTGAGGCCCCCGTGGATCTGGCCCTCGATGATCATCGGGTTGATGCGGGTGCCGCAATCATCCAGCGCGTAGAAGCGCCGGATCTTCGTCTCGCCCGTGGCGCGGTCGATGTCCACCACGCACAGGTAGATGCCGAAGGGGAAGGTGAAGTTGGGCGGGTCGTAGTAGTGCACCGCCTCCAGGCCCATCTCCAGCCCGGCCGGCACGTTGTTGTAAGCGGCCCAGGCGATGTCTTTCATGGTCTTGTGACGAGAGGCGTCGCCCTTGACGTTGAAGCGGTCGATCTCCCAGTCCAGGTCGTTCTCGCCCACTTCCAGCAGGTGGGCCGCGATCTTGCGCGCCTTGGCGTGGATCTTACGCGAAGCCAGCGCGATGGCCGCCCCCGCCACCGGGGTGGAGCGGCTGCCATAGGTGCCCAGGCCATACGGGGCGGTGGAGGTGTCACCCTCCTCCACCTGGATCACCTCGCTGGGAATGCCCAGTTCGGTGGCGATGATCTGCGCGTAGGTGGTCTGGTGGCCCTGGCCCTGGGTGATGGTACCCATGCGGGCGATGGCGCTGCCGGTGGGGTGGATGCGGATCTCGCAGGAGTCGAACATGCCCACGCCGAGGATGTCGCACATCTTGCTGGGGCCGGCACCCACCACCTCGGTGAAGGTGACCAGGCCGATGCCCATGAGCGTGGGTGAGTTCGGGTCGGCCCGCCTGGCCGCCTGCTCGGCGCGCAGTGCCTTGTAGTCCACCGCGTTTAGCACCTTGTCCAGCGCCGTCTGGTAGTCGCCCGAGTCGTACTCGAAGCCGAAGGCGCTGGTGTAGGGGAACTGCTCCTTGCGGATGAAGTTCTTGGCGCGGATCTCGGCCTTGTCCATGCCGAGCTTCTGCGCCAGCACGTCCACCATGCGTTCGATCAGGTAGACCGCCTCGGTCACACGGAAACTGCAGCGGTAGGCCACGCCACCCGGCGCCTTGTTGGTGTAGACGCCCTTCACGCTGGCATGCGCGGCGGGGATGTCGTACGAACCCGAGCAGATGTGGAACAGCCCGGCGGGGAACTTCGTCGGGTCGGCGCAGGCATCAAAGGCGCCGTGGTCGGCCACCACGTTGACGCGCAGGCCGGTGATCTTGCCGTCGGCCGTGGCGGCGATCTCGCCGTCCATGTGGTAATCGCGAGCAAAGGCGGTGGACGAGATGTTCTCGATGCGATCCTCCACCCATTTCACCGGCTTGCCCAGCACGATGCTGGCCACGATGGCGCACACGTACCCGGGGTAGACGCCCACCTTGTTGCCGAAGCCACCGCCGATGTCAGGCGACACGATGCGCACCTTGCTCTCAGGGATGCCCGACAGCAGCGACACCACCGTGCGCACCACGTGGGGCGCCTGCGAGGTCATGAAGGTGGTGAGTTCGCCTCGCACCGGGTCGAAGCTGGCGACACAGCCGCAGGTCTCCAGCGGGCAGGGGTGCACACGCGGGTAGAAGATGTGCTCCTTCACCGTCACGGGCGCGGCGGAGAAGGCCGCATCCGCTGCAGACTTGTCGCCCGCATCCCAGGTGAAGATGTGGTTGTGGTGCTCGCGCGGGCCGTGGGCGCCGCTGGTCTTGCCGGCCAGGTCCTCGCGGATGACGGGCGCATCGGGCTTGAGCGCCTCGTAGGGGTCGATCACCACCGGCAGCTCTTCGTACTCGACCAGCACCGCTTCCACGCCGTCAGCCGCGGCGTAGCGGTCTTCAGCGATGACCACGGCCACTTCCTGCATCTGGAAGTGCACCTTGCCATCAGCCAGCACGGCGGCCACGTCGCCAGCCAGCGTGGGCATCCAGTGCAGCTTCAGGGGCTTGAGGTCCTCGGCCGTGAGCACGGCGATCACCCCGGGCACCTTCAGCGCCTCGGTCTTGTCGATCTTCTTGATGCGGGCATGGGCCAGCGGGCTGCGCACGATGTCCATGTGCAGCATGCTGGGCATCTTGATGTCATCGACGTAGTGGCCCTTGCCCTGGATGAAACGGGCGTCTTCCTTGCGCAGGCGGCTGTCGCCCATGCCTTGCAGCGCAGCGCTGCGCTCGAGCAGCTTCGGGTCGGTGGGTGCGTTCATGCGGTCGTCTCCTGGTAGGCGGACGGTGTCGGTTCGTGGGGAGTCGGCGTCACGCAGCAGGCGTCACGCCGCGGCAGTGGCCGCATCGCGAAGCTTGTTCGCCGCGTACTGCACCGACTTCACGATGTTCTGGTAGCCCGTGCAGCGGCACAGGTTGCCGCTCATGCCCGCGCGGATCTCTTCCTCGCTGGGGTTGGGGTTCTCCTGCAGGAAGCGGTAGGCCCGCATCAGCATGCCCGGCGTGCAGAAGCCGCATTGCAGGCCGTGCTCCTTGTAGAAGCCCTCCTGCACCGCGTGCAGCACGCCCGCCTGGGCCAGGCCCTCGACCGTCAAGACTTCGGAGCCGTCGCACTGCACGGCCAGGTGGGTGCAGCCCTTGACCGAGTGCCCGTCCACGTCCACGGTGCAGGCGCCGCAGTGGCTGGTTTCGCAGCCAATGTGCGCCCCGGTGAGGTTGAGCTTTTCGCGCAGGAAGTGCACCAGCAGGGTACGGGGCTCGACAGCCTCTTCGTGGGTGCGGCCGTTGACCGTCACCGAGATCAGTTTCTTTGCCATGAGGTTTCTCCTGTGTCGGCGGGGTCAGGCGCAGCGGGCGGCGGCAGCGCGGATGGCACGCTTGAGCATCTGGCCGGCCATCGCCGTCTTGTATTCGACGTCACCTCGCAGATCCTCGGCCGGATCGCAGATGGCCATGGCGGCATCAGCGGCGGCGTTGATGCTGGCGTCACTCAGCGGCTTGCCGAGCAAGGCATCCTCGGCCCCGGTGGCGCGCAGCGCCGTGGGGCCGACATTGGTCAGGCCGATGCGGGCGTGGGTGACGGTACCTGCACTCATGCGCAGCACCACAGCAGCGCCGGCGGTGGCCCAGTCGCCGGTCTTGCGCTTGAGCTTTTCGTAGGCCCACCCCGTGCCCGCGGCGAAGGCGGGCACCCGGATCGCGACCATGATCTCGTCGTCGGCCAGCGCTGTGGCGTAGGTGCCCAAGAAGAAGTCATCGGCCTTGACGCTGCGCCTGCCCTTGGGGCCCTCGAGCACGAAAGTGGCGTCCAGGGCCAAGGCCAGTGCCGGATGGTCGTTGGCCGGGTCCCCGTGGGCGATGTCGCCGCCGATGGTGCCGCGGTTGCGCACCTGCGGGTCGGCAATCAGCCGAGGTGCCTCGGCCAGCAAGGGCACCTTGGACTGGAGCAGCGCAGAGCGGATCAGCTCGTTCTCCACCGTCATGGCGCCAATCACGACGTCCGGCCCGTCCTCGCAGATGCCGCGCAACTCGGGGATGCGGTTGATGTCGATCAGGTGCGCCGGCTGCGCAAAGCGCAACTTCATCATCGGCAGGAGGCTGTGGCCACCCGCCAGGAGCTTGGCGTCGCTCCCCAGGCTGCCCAGCAGCGAGACGGCTTCACCAACCGATTTCGGCGCGTGGTAATCAAAACTCGGAGGAATCATGCGGTGCTCCTGCATTCCGTGACACCAAGCTACCCGAAGCGGGCTGCCTAGCCGTTGCGCATTGTTGGAGAAGCACCAATCCGTGCTGCCTTGTCGGGCTTTGTCCTTCACGGGCCAGACCCGTGCAAAACCAGGGCAGCTTCCCTCGTAAAGGTGCATGGCGCCAGCCCAGGCCAGCGCAAACCCCCTAAGGGTAAACAGGGGGGGGCACAGCGCCCAGCATCCTCCAGAAACGCGACACCCGGTGGGCTCGCCGCGCACCGGGTGTGGGAAACAGGGACACCGGTGCAGCAGCACCGGCATCAGGACAGGAGGCCTACTTCCTTCGCAGCTTGGCGATGGCGGCCAACTGGGCCGCCATGGCGGCGAACTCGCTCTGCGCGGCAGCCAGGTCGATGTCGCTCTTGGCGTTCTTCATCGCTTCTTCGGCCGCCTTCTTGGCTTCGTTGGCCTTGGCTTCGTCCAGGTCATGGCCGCGGATGGCGGTGTCGGCCAACACCGTCACGGTGCCCGGCTGCACTTCCAGGATGCCACCGGCCACGAAGACGAACTCTTCCTCCCCGTTGTCCGCCCGCTCGATGCGCACGGCCCCGGCCTTGATGCGCGTGATCAGCGGCGTGTGGCGCGGCAGGATGCCCAACTCGCCGTTCTCGCCCGGCAGCGCAACGAACTTCGCCTCGCCCGAGAAGATGCTTTCCTCGGCAGAGACGACGTCGACGTGGATGGTGGCCATGATGTTGCGGGTCCTACAGTTCTACAAGGAGGTTCAAGGAGCGAGCAGTCGGGTCGCGGCCTAGGCGCGCCCCGCAGACGTACTCCCGTACGGCGAGGAGCGCAACGACGGACCCGGCCCGAATGCGAAGCTCATTGAATCTTCTTGGCTTTTTCGAAGGCCTCGTCGATCGTCCCGACCATGTAGAACGCCTGCTCCGGCAGGTGGTCGCACTCGCCGGCCACGATCATCTTGAAGCCGCGGATCGTTTCCTTCAGCGGCACGTACTTGCCGGGCGAGCCGGTGAAGACCTCGGCCACGTGGAAAGGCTGGGACAGGAAGCGCTGGATCTTGCGGGCGCGGGCCACGGCCAGCTTGTCCTCGGGAGACAACTCGTCCATGCCCAGAATCGCGATGATGTCGCGCAGTTCCTTGTAGCGCTGCAGCGTGGCCTGCACGGCACGGGTGGTGGAGTAATGCTCCTCGCCCACGACGTTGGGGTCGACCTGGCGGCTGTTGGAGTCCAGCGGATCCACCGCCGGGTAGATGCCCAGAGAGGCGATGTCACGCGACAACACCACGGTGGCGTCCAGGTGGGCAAAGGTGGTGGCAGGCGACGGGTCGGTCAGGTCGTCTGCCGGCACGTACACGGCCTGGATGGAGGTGATGGAGCCCACCTTGGTGGAGGTGATGCGCTCTTGCAGGCGGCCCATTTCCTCTGCCAGCGTCGGCTGGTAGCCCACGGCCGACGGCATGCGGCCCAGCAGCGCGGACACCTCGGTGCCGGCCAGGGTGTAGCGGTAGATGTTGTCCACGAAGAACAGCACGTCCCGGCCTTCGTCGCGGAAGGACTCGGCGATCGTCAGGCCGGTCAGGGCCACACGCAGACGGTTGCCCGGGGGCTCGTTCATCTGGCCGTAGACCATGGCCACCTTGGACTCGCCCAGGTTCTCCAGGTTCACGACGCCGGAGTCGGCCATCTCGTGATAGAAGTCATTGCCCTCGCGGGTGCGCTCGCCCACGCCGGCAAACACGGACAAGCCCGAGTGCGCCTTGGCGATGTTGTTGATGAGCTCCATCATGTTCACGGTCTTGCCCACACCGGCGCCACCGAACAGGCCCACCTTGCCGCCCTTGGCGAACGGGCAGATCAGGTCGATCACCTTGATACCGGTTTCCAGCAGCTCTTGCGAAGGGCTCAGCTCGTCGTAGGCCGGTGCCTTGCGGTGGATGCTGGCGGTGAGGGCCTGGTCGACCGGGCCGCGCTCGTCGATGGGCGAACCCAGCACGTCCATGATGCGGCCCAGTGTGGCTTTGCCCACAGGCACCTGGATGGAGTTGCCCGTGTTGGTGACCATCAGACCGCGTCGCAGGCCGTCGGACGAACCCAGCGCAATGGTGCGCACCACGCCGTCGCCGAGTTGCTGCTGCACCTCGAGCGTGAGCGCCGTGCCTTCGAGCTTGAGCGCGTCGTACACGCGCGGCATGTCGTTGCGCGGGAACTCCACGTCAACCACAGCACCGATGCATTGAACGATCTTGCCCTGTGCGTGAGTAGTAGTCATGTTTGAGCTTCCTTCGGATTCGTTGCTTTAGACCGCTGCCGCGCCGCTGACGATTTCACTCAATTCCTTGGTGATCGCCGCTTGACGCGTCTTGTTGTAAATGAGCTTGAGTTCGCCGATCAGGCTGCCTGCGTTGTCGGTGGCCGCCTTCATCGCCACCATGCGGGCGCTCTGTTCGGAGGCCATGTTCTCCGCCACCGCCTGGTAGACCAGGGCCTCGACATAACGGGTGAGCAGCTCGTCGATGACGCTGGGGGCGTCGGGCTCGTAGATGTAGTCCCAGCCGTACTGGGCCTTTTCCGCCTCGGACTGCGCCAGGCTCTCCGCCGACAGCGGCAGCAGCTTGACGATCACCGGTTCCTGCTTCATCGTGTTGATGAACTTGGTGAAGCACAGGTGAACGGAATCCACCTTGCCCGCCACGAAGGCATCCAGCATCACCTTCACCGGGCCGATGAGCTTCTCGAGCTGCGGCGCATCACCCAACTGCACCGCGTGGCTGATGAGCTTGGCTCCGATGCGGTTGAGGAAGCCGAAGCCCTTGTTGCCGATGGCCACGGTCTGCACCGAGCGGCCGGCATCCTGGGACTCGCGCATGCGGTTGGTCAGCGCACGCAGGATGTTGGTGTTCAGGCCACCGCACAAGCCCTTGTCGGTGGTGACCACCACGAAACCATCCACCTTGGAGGTGCCGTCCGTGCGCATGTACGGCGAACGGTACTCCGGGTTGGCCTGCGACAGGTTGGCCGCGATGTTGCGGACCTTGTCGCTGTAGGGCCGCGCCTGGCGCATACGCTCCTGCGCCTTGCGCATCTTGGAGGCGGCGACCATCTCCATGGCCTTGGTGATCTTCTTGGTGTTTTCCACCGACTTGATCTTGCCGCGTATCTCTTTACCGACCGCCATGACGGATGCTCCTAAGCAGGTAAGTCAGGCGAGGTTCAGAAGGACTTCTTGAACGCGGTGATGGCGGCGTTCAGTTCGGCCTCGGCATCCTTGTCCATGGCCTTGTCGTTCTCGAGCTTGGCCAGCAGCGCGGCGTGGCTGGACTTCAGATACTGGTGCATGCCGGACTCGAAAGCCAGGATCTTCTTGACGTCCACGTCGTCCATGAAGCCCTTGTTGACGGCATAGAGCGTGGCACCCATCAGGCTGATGGGCAGGGGCGAGTACTGGGCCTGCTTGAGCAGTTCGGTCACGCGGGCACCGCGGTCCAGCTGCTTGCGGGTGGCCGCGTCCAGGTCGGAGGCGAACTGCGCGAAGGCGGCCAGCTCGCGGTACTGCGCCAGGTCGGTACGGATACCGCCCGACAGGCTCTTGATCAGCTTCGTCTGGGCGGCGCCGCCCACCCGTGACACCGAGATGCCGGCGTTGATGGCGGGACGGATGCCGGCGTTGAAGAGGCTGGTTTCCAGGAAGATCTGGCCGTCGGTGATGGAGATCACGTTGGTCGGCACGAAGGCGGACACGTCACCAGCCTGCGTCTCGATGATGGGCAGTGCGGTGAGCGAACCTGTCTTGCCCTTGACTTCACCCTTGGTGAAGGCTTCGACATAGTCGGCATTCACGCGGGCGGCACGCTCCAGCAGGCGGCTGTGGAGATAGAACACGTCGCCAGGGAAGGCTTCGCGGCCCGGCGGACGGCGCAACAGCAGCGACACCTGACGGTAGGCCACAGCCTGCTTGGACAGATCGTCATAAATGATCAGGGCGTCCTGGCCGCGGTCGCGGAAGTACTCGCCCATGGTGCAGCCGGAGTAGGCCGACACGTACTGCATGGCGGCAGACTCGGAGGCCGAGGCGGCCACGACGATGGTGTAGTCCATCGCGCCGTTCTGCTCCAGCGCACGCACCACGTTCTTGATCGACGACGCCTTCTGGCCGATGGCGACGTAGATGCAGGTCATGTTCTGACCCTTCTGGTTGATGATCGCGTCGACGGCCACCGCGGTCTTGCCGGTCTGGCGGTCACCGATGATCAGCTCGCGCTGGCCGCGGCCGATGGGCACCATGGAGTCGATGGACTTCAGGCCCGTCTGCACCGGCTGATCCACCGACTTGCGCGCGATCACGCCCGGGGCGACCTTCTCGATCACGTCCGTCATCTTGGCGTTGATCGGACCCTTGCCGTCGATGGGCTGACCCAGCGCATTCACGACGCGGCCGATCAGCTCGGGGCCCACGGGCACTTCCAGGATGCGGCCCGTGCACTTGACGGTGTCGCCTTCGGAGATGTGCTCGTATTCGCCCAGAATCACGGCGCCGACCGAATCACGCTCGAGGTTCAGCGCAAGGCCGTAGGTCGCCTGGCCGCTGGCCGTGGCCGGGAACTCCAGCATTTCACCGGCCATCACGTCGGACAGGCCGTGCACGCGCACGATGCCGTCGGTCACGGAGACCACGGTGCCCTGGTTCTTGATGTCGGCGCTGGCCTGCAAGCCTTCGATGCGGCTCTTGATCAGCTCGGAAATTTCTGCGGGATTGAGTTGCATGTGTCTCTCCTGACGTCTTGCAGGCGGATGAGTTCGGGCTGTGGGTGCTGGCGTGGGCGCAAACCGCCTCAGGCCGTGAGCGCCACCTTCATGTGATCGAGCCGGGCCTTGACCGAGGCGTCCAGCACCTCGTCACCCACGATGACGCGAATGCCGCCGATCAGCTCAGGGCACAGCTCCACTCGGGCGTTGAGCTTGCGCGAGAAGCGCTGCTCCAGCGTGGCCACCACGTCAGGCAGTTGCGCCGGCTCGATGGGGAAAGCGCTTTCGATGAGCGCGTCGGACACGCCGCTCTGCGCGTTCACCAGGGCATGGAACTGCGAAGCGATCTCGGGCAGCGCCGCCAGTCGGCCGTTGTCCAGCACCGCACGCAGGAAATTCTGCGCAGCAGCCGACAGAGGCTGGTTGACGACTCCCAGCACCACGCCGAGCACCTGATCGGACGAGGTCTTGGGGTTGTCGGCGAACTGGCGCAGCTGCTCGTCGGCAGCCACGGCCGCCAGCGCGCCCACCTCAGCGGACAGCACGGCAGCCTGCGCACCGGCAGCCTTGAACAGGGCCTCGGCATAGGGCCGGGCGATGGTGGCGATTTCAGCCATGTCGTGGGGCTCGGGGTGTCGGAGTGGAGAAGGGTCGTGTGACCTGGCCGGACAGCTCTTTCAGAGCTCGGTCTTCAGACGGGTGAGCAGCTCGGCATGGACGCCGGCGTTCACTTCGCGCTTGAGGATGGCCTCGGCACCCTTGACGGCCAGCGCGGCCACCTGCTCACGCAGGGCCTCGCGGGCCTTCACGGACTCCTGTTCCGCCTCGGCGCGGGCGGCAGCCACGATCTTGGAACCTTCCTCGGCAGCGCGCGCCTTGGCTTCCTCGATCGTCTGCTGGGCCAGACGCTCGGCATCGGCCAGGCGCTTGGCGGCGTCGTTGCGGGCCGCAGACAACTGCTGCTCGACGCGCTGGTTGGCCGCGGCCAGGTCCGCCTTGGCCTTGTCGGCTGCCGACAGGCCCTCGGCAATCTTCTTGGCGCGCTCGTCCAGTGCCGCCGTGAGCGGCGGCCAGATGAATCGCATCGTGAACCAGACCAGGATCGCAAACACGATCATCTGGACGATCAGGGTGGCGTTGATGCTCACTTCAGGAACCTCGTCTTGGGGTGCTCACAGGGAGACGCCGCAGCGTCGCCCGGAAGGGATGCCGCAGCCCGCGCGGCCGAAGATCACTTCGGCAGGTTGGCGATCTGGCCCAGGAAGGGGTTGGCCGTGGCGAACCACAGAGCGATACCCGCACCGATGATGAAGGCCGCGTCGATCAGGCCGGCCAGCAGGAACATCTTGGTCTGCAATTCGCCCATCAGCTCGGGCTGGCGGGCGGCGGCTTCGAGGTACTTGCTGCCCATGATGCCGATGCCGATGCAGGCACCTAGCGCGCCCAGGCCGATGATCAGACCGGCGGCGATGGCAACAAAGCTGATGACTTCCATGATGACTCCTAAGGTCGTTGGGTTTGGGAAAGGGAAAGGTCGAAAGCGGGGGAAAGAATGCGGCGAAGGATCAGTGCGCGTCGTGCGCTTGGCCGACGTACACCAGCGTCAACATCATGAAGACGAAGGCCTGCAGCGTGATGATCAGGATGTGGAAGATGGCCCAGACGCTGCCGGCGATGATGTGACCGATGGCCAGACCGATGCCCGTGGCCGACAGCGACCACGCGCCGCCCATCAGGGCGATCAACATGAAGATGAGCTCGCCCGCGTACATGTTGCCGAAAAGCCGCATGCCGTGAGACACGGTCTTGGCGACGAACTCGATGATCTGCATGGCCAGGTTCACCACCCCCAGCACCATCGCCAGAACAGGATTCTTGCTGGTCCCGAAAGGTGCGCTGACGAGTTCGTGGGCCCAGCCGCCCAAGCCCTTGATCTTGACGTTGTAGAACAGGCAGATCAACAGCACCGACACCGACAACCCCATGGTGACCGACAGATCAGCGGTGGGAACCACGCGCATGTAGTCAGGCGCGCCCATGGCCGGGCCGGCCACATGCCAGATCGCGGGCAGAAGATCGACCGGCAGCAAGTCCATGGCGTTCATCAGGAAGATCCAGACGAACACCGTGAGTGCCAGGGGCGCCACCAGCTTGCGGCTGCTGGCGTTGTGCACGATGCCCTTGGCTTGCGAGTCCACCATCTCGACCAGCAATTCCACCGCTGCCTGGAAACGCCCCGGCACCCCCGAGGTGGCCCGAGACGCCGCGCGGTACAACAGGAAACAACCCACGATGCCCAGCAGGGTGGCGTAGAAGATCGAGTCGAAGTTGAAGACGGAGAAGTCCACGACCGCCGTCTGCTTCTCGTTCTGCAAATGTTGCAGGTGGTGGACGATGTACTCGCCGGCGGTGGGGCCTTGACCTTGTGCTGCTGCCATCAGAAAAGCTCGTCCAGGTTCTCGTCTTCTTCAACGGCCGCGCCACAACAGCGCGAACCAGTACACCTTGATGCAGACCAGGAGAGTGACCAGCAATACCGGCCAGCTCAAGGGCTGCAGGATCTGCGGCGCCAGCATCAGCAGGACCACAGAGACCGCAATTTTCAGCATCTCCCACAACATGAAGCTGACGGCACTGTGACCGGGCGACATGCTCGAGAACCGGCTGGTCATGCCGCGCGCCATCAAGGCCCCCGGCACCACCGCGACTGCCGCTCCGTACAGAGCCGACAATCCCGCCGATCGTTCACCCATGATGACCCACACCAAGGCGGCCACCACGACGCCCGCCACCGCCTGCAACCGAACGACCCGCCATGGTGAGACGGGGCGTTCCTTTGCACGCAGGGCCTGCGCTTCCTGCTGGGTCAAGGGCTTGAAGCCCTCGTACCCCGCCGCATCTCCTTCGTGGGGCCAGGGGTCTGATCGGATCGTCCGGTCGGACATGGCTTGGTGCGCGGATGCGGCGTTTGGGACAAACCGCAGGAGTGTACGTGGAAACCCGAGGGCGTATCCTTTGGCCCTTTCTTGCGCTACGGTATCCAGGATGACAACTTCTGAATCCAGGGCAGTGCCCGGTGTGCAGCACGCCTTCGGTCTGATGGCGTGGCGGGCACTGGGGGTCGCGCTCCTGGCGGGTTTGGCGGCCCAGGCCGCCCACGCTGCAACGGCCACTGTGCGCACCGAGCAGGTCCGCGCCGAGCTGGTGGCCCATGCCCCGCAGGGCGTGGCCGCGGGCAAGGCGGTGTGGCTGGGCTTGCGCATCGAGCATCAGCCGCACTGGCACACCTACTGGAAGAATCCTGGCGATTCAGGACTGGCCACGAGTCTGAACTGGACCCTGCCGGCAGGCTTCTCGGCAGGCGAGATCGTCTGGCCCACGCCCAAGCAGCTGCCTGTGGGGCCGCTGATGAACTTCGGCTACGAAGGCACGCTGCTGCTGCCCGTGCCGGTGACGGTGCCCGTGGACTTCCGAGGTGCTTCGCTGCCCGTGCGCCTGGAGGCGCAATGGCTGGTGTGCAAGGACGTCTGCATCCCGGAGTCGGGGAACTTCGCGCTGGAGATCCCGGCGCAGGCGGCCACGGTGGCCCACACCGCGCTGTTCGACGCCGCTCGGGCCGCCACCCCACGCAGCGTGGCCGGCGTGCAGGCGCAGGCCATGGTGGGCGAACCGGCCGCGCCCCAGGCCTTGCAATTGCGCGTGCAGGGGCTGCCTGCGGCGTGGCAAGGCCAGAAGCTCCGCTTCTTCCCCGAGACCGCCGGCGTGATCGACAACGCCGCCCCGCCCACCGCCAGCTGGCAGGATGGCACCTGGGTAGCGGCGGTGCCGCTGTCGGCCCAGCGCAGCGAGAGCCCGGCGCTGCTGCCCGCCGTGCTGACGCGCGAAGGCGAGGCCGCGGGGGTGCAGTTGACGGTCTCGGTCAGTGGCGCGTGGCCGGCGGCAGGTTCGGGCACGCCGGCGCCTTCACACGGCGATGCCACCATCCTCGCCAGTGCGGGCAGCGGTCCGGGGGCCAGCGCCATGTCCCTGGCCTGGGCGCTGCTGCTGGCCCTGGCGGGCGGCGCCTTGCTCAACCTGATGCCCTGCGTCTTCCCGGTGCTGTCGCTCAAGGTCTTTGGCTTCACCGCACATGCGCGGGACCGGCGCGCCTTGCTGGCCGGTGGGCTGGCCTACACCGGCGGCGTCGTGGTGAGCTTCCTGGCGCTGGCGGGGCTGCTGCTGGCCTTGCGCGCGGGGGGCGAGCAACTGGGTTGGGGTTTCCAGTTGCAGTCCCCCGGCTTCGTCGCGGGCCTGGCCATCCTGTTCAGCCTGATCGGGCTGAACCTGGCCGGCGTGTTCGAGATCGGCAACCTGCTGCCGGGCTCCTGGGCCGCGGCGCGCGCGCGGCATCCCGTGGTGGATTCGGCCTTGACGGGGGTGCTGGCCGTGGCCGTGGCTTCACCGTGCACCGCGCCTTTCATGGGGGCCTCGCTGGGCCTGGCCGTGACACTGCCCACCGGCCAGGCGCTGGCGATCTTTGCCGCGCTCGGCCTGGGGCTGGCGCTGCCCTACCTGTTGGCCAGCGCCTGGCCGGCGCTGGCACGCGCCCTGCCGCGGCCCGGGCCCTGGATGGCGACCTTCAAGACGCTGATGGCGTTCCCCATGTTCGCCACGGTGGTGTGGCTGGCGTGGGTGCTGGGCCAGCAGGCCGGCGTGGACGCCGTCGCCGGGCTGCTGGGCGTGCTGCTCGCGCTGGCCTTTGCCGCCTGGGCCTGGGGCTTGCCGGCGCGGCGGCCGTCCACGCGTGCGCTGTGGTGGTCTTCCTCGGCCTTGCTGCTGGCCGCCACGATCGCCTGGGCCTGGCCGTCCTTCCACACGGCGCCGATCAGCTCAGTCACGACTTCAGGCAGCACGGGCGGCATTGTCGGCAGCCCGGAGGCCCCGCGCAGCGGCGGATCAAACCGCGAAGAAGGCCGCCGAGAAGGCCGCGAAACAGACTGGCAACCCTGGTCGCCCGAACGCATGCAGGCCGCGCTGGCCGGCGGCCGGCCGGTGTTCGTGGACTTCACGGCGGCCTGGTGCGTGACCTGTCAGTTCAACAAGCGCACCACCCTGGCCGACGCCCAGGTGCGCGCCGACTTCGCCGCCAAGCGGGTGGTGCTGCTGCGTGCCGACTGGACCCGGCGCGACCCGGCCATCACCGCCGCCCTGGCCCAGCTCGGCCGCAACGGGGTGCCGGTGTACCTGCTGCAGGCGCCGAGCAGTGCTGCACCGCGAGTGCTGAGCGAGGTGCTGTCGGTAGGTGAAGTGCGAGAGGCGCTGGCCGCGCTGCCCTGAGGGCATCCCGGGCCGGCGAGGCGCAGGCCGCCTTCTTTCGGCTCCGGCCCGATCTGGACGGGGCCAGGCGGATCAAGGCACTTCAGCGTACCGGGCCGCCAGGGCCTTGAAAGCTTCGAGGTCCTGGGGCGCGGATGCAGGGCCCAGTTCCTCCGCCAGGATCTTCCCCACCTCGTCGGCACAAGCCGCGGCCTGCTGCGCATCCACGAACAGCAGTCGGCTGCGCCGGGCCAGCATGTCCTCGACGGTGCGCGCCATCTCGAACCGCGCCCCGAAGCGCACCATGGCCTCGCTGAGCAGGCCCTGGCCGCTCTCCTGGTCCCGGGCCAGCCAGCGATCAGCACCCGGCAGGGCGCGCAGGATCGGGGCCTCGCAGCCGTACAGGTGCTCGCCCGGGGGCTCGCACAGCGCGCGCCCCGGCGCCGCGCCCACCAGCGACAGATGCTCGGTAGCACCGCCCGGGCGCTGGGGCAGCAGGCCCTGCGCCATGCAGGCCGCCAGCACGTCCTCGGCCATGGCCCGGTAGGTGGTCCACTTGCCACCCGTGACGGTGACCAACCCGGTGGCGCCCACCTCCACCGTGTGCTCGCGCGACAGGCTGCGCGTCGCGGCAGCCGGCCCGCCTTCGGCGCTGGGCGGGGCGGAAGCGCGAACCAGCGGGCGCAGACCCACCCAGGCCGAGCGCACATCGGCGCGGGTGGGCGGACGCGAAAGGTAACGCGCCGCCTCGCGCAGGATGAAGTCCACCTCGTGGGCGAACGGACGGGGCTCGGCCACGATGTCGCTGCGCGGCGTGTCGGTGGTGCCCAGCAGGGTCTTGCCCAGCCAGGGCACGGCGAACAGCACCCGACCGTCAGTCGTTTTGGGCACCATGAGCGCCGTGGACCCAGGCAGGAAAGCCCGGTCCACCACCAGGTGCACGCCCTGGCTGGGCGTGACCAGGGGCGCCGTCTCCTGGCCCGACGCCCTGCCCGCCTCCTGGCCGGTCTCCTGGCCCGTCTGCTGACCCGCATCGCCGCCCGTACCCTCGTCCGCAGTCGGGAAGGTCGCCTCTCGGCGCAGTCCGTCCACCCACACCCCGGTGGCGTTGACCACGCAGCCGGCCGCGATCTCCAACACCTCGCCGGTCTCGGCATCTCGTGCGTGGACACCCCGCACGCGTGTCCCCTCCAGCCGTAGGCCCGTGACCCGCAGGTGATTGACCACCACCGCGCCGTGGGCAGCAGCAGTGCGCGCCAGCGCCACCGCCAGGCGGGCGTCGTCGAACTGTCCGTCCCAGTAGCGGATGCCGCCGAGCAGGCCCCGCTCCAGCACCGTGGGCAAGGCCTGGCGCGTGGCACGGGCCGACAGCACCTGCGTGGGCCCCAGGCTGCGCTGCCCTGCCAGCCATTCATAGGCTTTCAAGCCGGCACCGTAGAAGGGCAGCTCCCACAGGCGGTAGCCCGGCACCACGAAGGCCAGGGGCTGCGCCAGGTGGGGGGCGTTGGACAGGATCGCCGAACGTTCGCGAAGGGCCTCGCGCACCAGGCCCAGGTGGCCCTGCGCCAAGTAGCGCACACCGCCATGCACCAGCTTGGTAGCGCGCGAACTGGTGCCCTGGGCGAAGTCCGTTGCCTCCAGCAGCAGCACCTGCAGGCCGCGCACGGCCGCGTCCAGCGCCACGCCCAGGCCGGTGGCCCCGCCGCCCACGACCACCACGTCCCAGCGCCGCGGCTCGCGCAGCCGGGCCAGGGCCTGCGAGCGCGCCTCAGACATGAGCGAAATTCACCGGCAGACCGGGCACCTCCACCCGGCAGTGCAGCACCTGGCCGGCCCAGGGCTCGCGTGCCAGTTCCTCGGCAGGGCGGTTCTGGCGGGAGGTGGTGATGTACAGCGTGCGCAGATCGTCGCCGCCGAAGCAGGGCATGGTCGGGCAGCGCACTGGCAGCGGCAGTTCGCGGAGCACTTCGCCTGCCGGCGACAGGCGCAGCAGGCGGGCGCCTTCGAACATCGCCACCCAGTAGCAGCCTTCGGCATCCATGGCGGCTCCATCGGGCCGGCCACCGTAGGACGCCAGCGGCTGATCTGCCGCGCGGGCCGGGAAGCTCGCCCACACCCGCTGCCGCGACAGCGAGCCGTCCTGGCCGTCGAAGTCGAAGGCGAACACGGTGTGGGCCTTGGTGTCGCTCCAGTACAAGGTGCGGCCGTCAGGGCTGAAGGCCAGACCGTTGCTGACGGTCACGCCACCGGCACCGCTCGCCGGGTTGAAACGCCAGAGCCCGTCACGCATGCCCAGCAGCAGGTGGCCGCCCGTCAGCGGGGCCGCGCACGCCACGTCCGTGTCGAAGCGCCTGGCGCGGTGCTCGCCCGTGGCCGGGTGGTAGCGGTTCAGGCGGTGGCCAGGGATGTCGCACCACCACAGCGCGCGCTCGTCAGGGTGCCAGAACGGGGACTCGCCCAGCAGCGAGGCCTCCACCGGCAGCGGCTGGATGACGGGAACGCCCACAGCTCCTCAGACCCGGGCCACGTCCAGCCGCATCCAGGCCTCGAAGGTCTCGCCCGTGGCCAGGGTACGCAGGCCGTGCTGCGCCGGCTCGGCCATGTGGATGGCGTTGCTCACGTGGCTCACCGGCTCGACGCAGAAGTAATCCTTCTGCGGCGGCGTGTACACCACCAGATAGGGCAGCGAAGACGAGATGCCGATCTTGAGCTTCTCGTCGCGCACCCGCGCCGAGCCAGGCCAGCCTTCGAAACAGTGGTCGAAGTCCAGGTGCGCCACGTCGGCGTCGATGCCGGGCTGGCGCACACGGCGCGTGGGCAGTTGCGTGCCGGGGTCGGACTCCCAGCGCTCGCTGAGCTCGATGTGCAGTCGGCTGCGGCTGCGCTTGGGAAAGTAGGGGTGCCATCCCAGCCCCACGGGCGCCGGGTGGGGTGCGTCGTTGCGCACCGACATCGTCAGATGCAGCCCCTCCTCGTCCAGCGCGAAGGACTGACGGGCCTCAAAGGCGAAGGGCCAGTGGGCGTCGCCGGCGTGGTCCAGGCGCAGCACGGCCTCGGCCGCGCTGCACGACTCCACCTCCCAGGCTCTGAGCCAGCCCACACCGTGCACGGAGTGCGGGCTGTCGTCGAAATTGGGCTGGGTGGTGTGGTCGCGGTGCAGCCAGCGGAAACGCCGGTAGCCCAGGCGGTTGGAATACGGCACCAGCGGGTAGCTGGCCGACTGACGCGGGCCCTCGAGCGCGGCGGGCTCGGTGCTGCGCAGCACCGGCAGGCCGCCACACCACAGGCCGGCGATGCTGCCGCCCAGGTCAGGCCGCAGGGCCAGGCGAAGCTCGCCGGCACGAAGTTCAGGATGGGCTTGGGTCATGACCCGATCCTATCCGGGCCTGCAGACCGGTCCCTTCTGTCCGCCGCGTCCAAGGCACCATCCGCCGCCCCCAGATCACCCCATGCCGGGAAAGCGGAGGTCGACCTTGAGGTAGTGCGCGCCTGGCACCGGGTTGAAGTAGTAGGGCGGCACTTCCTCGAAGCCCAGCGTCTGGTACAGATTGCGCGCCGCCTCCATGTCGTCCAGGGTGTCCAGCAGCATGGTGGAGTAACCCGCTTCGATGGCGCGGTCCATCAACTGGCGGGCCAGCACCCGGCCCAAACCAAAGCGGCGGAAGGCGCGGCGGACGTAGAGCCGTTTCATCTCGCAGGCGTTGGGGTAGTCCACGTCGCGCAAAGGCCTGAAGGCCCCACAACCGGCCAGCGCGCCGTCCACGAAGGCCAGCAGCAAGGCGCCGTCGGGGCCCGCGTACTCGCCCGGCAGCGCGGTGAGTTCTTCCTCGAAACCCTGGAAGCACAGGTCCACGCCCAACTGGGCGGCGTACTCGCGGAAGATGATGCGGGTGTCGTCGATCATGGCCGCGCCTTCAGGAACGCGCAGTTCGATCGTCGGGCCCGGTACCGTCATGCGATCACCTCACCCACCCAGGCGCACGACCGCGTACACGGCCATGGCCGCCAGCAGCGCGAGCACCAAGGCTCCTGAGCGCTGGGGCCAGCCGTCGGCCGACGCGGGGGTGTCAGCAGGCAGCGGCTTGTCGCCAGTGATCATGGGGGTGAGCAGGTCCTTGCGCCGCACCCAGCGGTAGAAGAGCACCGCCGCCACGTGCAGCAGGAGGAGCGCGATCAGCACCGACTCACCCACCTCCTTGTGCCAGCCGGTCAGCAGTTGCGCGGTGCTCCCGCTGACAAACCGGTTGAGCGGGCCCACGTTCGCGATCTCGTCGTCGGCAAACAGGCCACTGGCCACCTGGGCCAACAACAGACCCAGCAGCGCCCACACCGACAAGGCGCCCAGCGGGCTGTGGCCCACCTCGTCGCGGCCCTGCGGGTCGCGCTGTCCCCGCAGATAGGCCCATACCCGGCCTGGCCCATGGAGAAAGCTGGCAAAGCGCGACCAGCGCCCCCCGACGAGACCCCAGACGATACGAAACAGCAGCAGACCCAGGGCCAGATACCCCAGCCGGAAGTGCCAGACCATGGCCGCACCGCCCACCTTGGCCGTGACGATCGAGGCCACGACGCTGAGGGCCAGCACCCAGTGGAAGACGCGGGTGGGCAGGTCCCAGACCCGCACGGAAAGATACTCGTTGGACATCTCGGAACTTGTTAGCTTGCTCAACCGCAACGATACCCTGGCGACCTGGGATACACCAAACAGGTCGTCAACTTCGGGCACGACTTGAGCGAGGTCCGTGCGTTGGAGGACGATCGTGTCTACACTAAATTGGTCATACCGGGTTGTCCGGTATGGCGCGGTGACGTCGTTATCCTGACCAAGGAGTGCCCACATGTTCAAGTCCCTGACCATCGCTCTAACCCGGATATTTCACGAGTGGAGCCCTGGAGGGTTCGCAGGCGCGATTTGGCTGGCCTTTGTGGGGCGCGTGCCCGTCAATTTGGCAATTGATGCGCTGCATGGGGGTGGGGCCG
>JAJTDM010000141.1 GCA_021300575.1 Rubrivivax sp. | reverse complement strand
ACGGGCCGCAACAAACCACCCCCCTCTGCACTCCTCCAGGCTCATTCCTCGCTGGAATCACGGGCCCGCCTCCAGGCTCAAACCTCGTTGGACAAGACTCCGGGTGTCCCGGCACCGCGTTCCGGTTTACCCTTCCAGATGTCTGAAACTTGAACCGTGCCCTGATGCTTGCCCCGGACTCCCCTGCTGGCCTGTCGGTCGCCTACATCGTGGAAGTGCACCGTGCCTCCATGTTCGAGAAGATGGGGGTGAAGCCTGCGCTGGAGCTGGCCAGCCGGCTGTGGGAACACGATGGGGGGGCTGCATGACCCGGCATCGCCCCAAGGCCGGTGAACCGTCGCCGCAGACCGCGCAGGACCATGCGCCGGGCAGCACGGCCCCTGGCGAGTTCGACCTGATCCGTCGCTACTTCGACCGCCCGGTGCGCCGGGCCGCGCTGGGGGTGGGCGACGATTGCGCCTTGCTCGGGGTGGCTCCCGGCATGCAGCTGGCCGTGTCCACTGACATGCTGGTCGAAGGTCGCCACTTTCTGTCCACCGTGGAGCCCCGGCGCCTGGGACACAAGGCCCTGGCCGTGAACCTGAGCGATCTCGCCGCCTGTGGCGCGCGGCCCCTTGCCTTCACGCTGGCCTTGTCTTTGCCGCGGGCTGACGAGGCCTTCGTCGCCGGACTGGCCGAAGGCTTGTTCGCGCTGGCGCAGGCGCATGACATCGAACTGGCGGGCGGCGACACGACGGCCGGCCCGCTGAACCTGTGCATCACGGTGCTGGGCGAGGTGCCTGCGGGGCAGGCGCTGCTGCGCAGCGGTGCATGCCCTGGGGACGAGCTCTGGGTCAGCGGCACGCTCGGCGATGCCCGCCTGGCGCTGGAGGTCTTCCGCGGACGGGTGGCCCTGGACGGGGCCGAGTTCGAGCAGGTGCGCGCCGCAATGGAGTTGCCCCAGCCCCGCGTGGGCCTGGGCCTCGCGCTGCGCGGGGTGGCCACGGCGGCCATCGACCTGAGCGACGGCCTGGTGGGCGATCTGGGTCACATCCTGCAGCGCAGCGGCGTGGGTGCGGAGGTGGAGCTTCATCGGCTGCCGCACAGTGAGGTGCTGGCCGGCCAGCCGCCCGCGCTGCGCCAGGAGTGCCTGCTGGCCGGGGGCGATGACTACGAACTGCTGTTCTGTGCGCCCCCTGCGCGCCGCGCGGCGGTGCTGCAGGCCGCTGCTGGGGCGCAGGTGCCGGTGCAGTGCATCGGCCGCATCACGGCAGAGCCCGGCTTGCGGGTGCTGGACGAGGCCGGCCGGCCACTGGACCTGGGCCGGCTGCAGGCCTTCGACCACTTCAAGTCATGACGGCGCCACCAAAGGCTGCGGGCCGCGCGAGCGTGCGCTTCATGCTGGGCCACCCGGCGCGCTGGCTTGCGCTGGGCCTGGGCAGCGGCCTGTCGCCCAAGGCCCCGGGAACGGTGGGCACGCTCTGGGCGTGGGCTTCGTTCCTGGTGCTGGCCCCCTGGCTGCACGCCGCCGACTGGGCTGTCCTCATCCTCGCGGCGTTCGGGGTAGGCGTGTGGGCCTGCACCCGCACGGCGCGTGATCTCGGCATGTCCGACCCTGGGGCCATCGTCTGGGACGAGATCGTGGCCTTCTGGCTGGTACTGTGGCTGGTGACGCCGTCAGACTGGTGGACGCAATGCCTGGCCTTCGCGCTGTTCCGCTATTTCGATGCCGTCAAGCCCGGGCCCGTCGGCTGGGCGGACGCCCTGTTCAAGCTGCGGCCGGGCCAGCCGATCGGGTGGGCCCAAGGCTTTGGCATCCTGTTCGATGATCTGGTGGCGGCGGGCTGCACCTTGCTGGTGCTGGCCCTGGGCCTGCAGGCGGCACCCGTGCTGCAGTCCTGGTGGTGGGGAGGGCCCTGAACGTGACGAACGACGTGAGCGCTCTCGCGCAGGCCCTGCGGGCACGAGGCTGGCGCCTGGCCACGGCCGAGAGTTGCACCGGGGGGCTGATCGCGGCCGCGTGTACGGCGCTGGCCGGCTCCAGCGACTGGTTCGACCGCGGGTTCGTCACCTACAGCAACGAAGCCAAGGTGCAGATGCTGGGGGTGGACGCGGCGCTCATCGCGCGCCACGGCGCCGTCAGTGAGCAAGTTGCCTGTGCCATGGCCGCGGGCGCGCTGCGGCACTCTGCGGCCGACCTGGCGGTGGCTGTCACCGGCATCGCCGGGCCAGGCGGCGCGGTGCCGGGCAAGCCCGTGGGCACGGTGTGGCTGGCCACGGCCCTCAAGGGGCGCGAGCCCGAATCGGTGCTGCTGCACTGCCCGGGCGATCGTTGCGCCGTGCGCGAGGCCACCGTCCGCGAGGCGATTCGTCGCCTCATCATCTGCACGCAGGGCATTGCCGACCTGCCGAGCCTGTCATCCTGAATCCCATGCGCATCTTCTTCGCTGCTCAACTGGAACCCGCGGAAGCTCAGGCCTGGCGGGAGGCCTTGCGATCCGCAGCGCGTGGCCATGAATGGATCGTCCACGCGGCAGGCCGCCGCGATGACGACATCGTTCAAGCCGACGTGGCCGTCGTGGCCAATCCGCAGCCGGGCTCGCTGTCGCGTCTGCGGGGCCTGCGGCTGATCCAGTCCCTCTGGGCGGGGGTGGACCGCTTGATGGCCGATGCCACGGTGCCTGCGCAGGTGCCCCTGGCCCGCATGGTGGACCCGGCCATGACCGCCGCCATGGTCCAGTCTGCGCTGTGGGCGGTGACGGCGCTGCACCGCGGCTTCTTCACCTACGCGCGGCAGCAGCAGCAGGCCCAGTGGGTTCAGCACCCGCAGCGCCGGGCCGATGAGGTGCAGGTGCTGGTGCTGGGCCTGGGCACCATGGGCGCAGCGGTGTCGGCCGCGCTGGCGGCGCAGGGTTATGGGGTGACGGCCTGGCGGCGCCGTGAAGGACCCCTGGGGTCTTCGGGGGTGACAGTTCTGCACGGCGCGCAGGGTCTGGAGACAGGGCTGGCCATGGCCGAGGTCGTGCTAAACCTGCTGCCCTTGACGCCGCACACGCGCGGCTTGATCGACGCCGCTTTCCTGGGCCGCATGAAGGCTGGCGCCGCGCTGGTGAATTTCGGTCGCGGAGGCCATGTGGTGGAGGCGGACCTGCTGTCTGCGCTGGCCGCCGGCAGGCTGGCCCATGCCGTGCTGGACGTCTTCGCCAGCGAACCCCTGCCTGCCGACCACCCGTTCTGGCAACACCCTCGCGTGACGGTGCTGCCGCATGTCGCGGCATTGACCGATCTGCGCAGCGCCGCCGACGTGGTGGCCTCGAACCTGGCCCGTCTCCAGGCGGGCCAGCCCCTGTTGCACCTGGTGGACCGTGCGCGCGGGTACTGAAGGGTCCTCTGACCGGCGCTGCGCGATCGCTGGCTGAAGGCTGAGCGGGGGCATGGCGAGCCCCCTGCGGTCAGACGCTCAGCACCAGGGAGGCCGGCCGGCCGCCTTTGGATGTGGCGCCTGTGCCGGTGGTGGCGCGGCCGGCAGTCTGGCGCGGTGCGGTGAAGTGCTGCGTCATCAGGATCAGCCGCCGCAAGGCCTCCCAGGGGTCATCGGGCCAGTCGGGTTGCCGCAACCCCTTGGTGATGCCATCGCACAGGCTGGCCGCGCCCACCAGGCGGGTGAGGGCGCGCTGGCTCAACAGCGCCGCCGCGCGTTCGATCGAGCGCTGCCGTGGCCCCCACACCCGGGCGGCATTCAGGGCCATGGGCATGGGCTGGCCCAGGTCCAGCGCTGCGCGCACGCGCTGCAGGGCGCGCAGATCGTCAGCCAACGGCCAGAGCACCGCCACGGGCGATTCGCCCTCGGCCTTCAGCCCGTCCAGGATGCGCCAGGCCCGGCCCACCTGGCCGGCCAGCACCGCCTCACAAAGCTGGCGCACGTCGTAGCGCGCCACGTTCAGCACGGCGGATTCCACCTGTTCTGCTGACAGTTCCCCGGGGGGGTACAGCAGGGCCAGCTTGCTGATCTCCTGGTGCGCTGCCAGCAGGTGGCCTTCCACGCGGTCCGCGAAGAAGGCGAGCGTGCGTTGGCCCTCCTCACCCTCGCGCACGCGCTGGCCTTGCGCGGCCAGGCGCCGCGCAATCCACGCGGGCAGGGCCGGGCGCTCCACGGGTTCCACCTTGATCATCACGCCTTGCGCTTGCAGGGCGGTGAACCATGCGCTCTTGAGTTGTGCGTACTCCACGGTGGGCAGCAGCACCAGGGTCACCACGCCTTCGGGCAATTGCTCGGCATAGCGCTGAAGGGCCTCGCTGCCCTCCTTGCCCGGCTTGCCTGAAGGGATGCGGATCTCGATGATCTTGGCCTCGGCGAACAGGCTTCTTTCCTGGGCTGCGCCCAGCACACCACTCCAGTCGAAGTGCGCCCCGCTGACGTTGAAGACCTCGCGCTCGCTGCAGCCTGCTGCCCGTGCCGCGGCCCGGAGGGCATCGGCGGCTTCCTGCTGCAGCAGGGGCTCGTCGCCGACCACGGTGTACAGCGGCTTCAGGCCGTCCTGCGCGGCGTTGGCGAGGTGGGCGCTGAGCTGGTCGGGCCGCAGTTGCATGTCAGGGCCGTCGCAGGGTGGACAACTGAAGCACCACCTGCCGGGCGATGTCGGTCTCCATGTCGCGCACCAGCTGCCCCTCCTCCAGTTCCTTGGCCAGGGCGTCGGTCTCGTTGTAGGTCATGTCGCGGTACTGGCTCAGCACGGTGGGGCCCAGCCATTCCCGGCCGTCGCTGCCCAGCACCCG
>JAJTDM010000078.1 GCA_021300575.1 Rubrivivax sp. | reverse complement strand
CAGCATCGACCCAGGCGACGGAACCACCTGGCGGGTCGGGTTCGCGCTGCTGCGACCAGTGGTCGACGTCTGAGACGAAACCCTCGTCAAGAGGGTGTTCAGGCCACGCTTACGTCGATGAAGTCGATGAACAGGACTGTAGAAACCCGGGCCTTACGCGTCTGTGGAGGCCTTGTGCGAGGTCTGTATGAGTTCTGTGACAGCGGCGTGCCTGTGCGTCGCGCGTCGCGCAGGCCATTCCTGACCCGAAGGGCTCGGCGATCCCGGTGGCGGATGCTCAGAAAGCAAAAAGCCCCGCCCGTGCATACGATGCACGGCGGGGCAGCTGAGCTTGACGGACCTTGCTCTGAAACTCAGGGCCTGAGGTTCAACGCCTGTCGTTGCGGGCCTGACGCCACGGAGCCTGCGATTGAAGCCCGTCTCATCAGGTCACTCGGCGGACGCGTCGCTGGGGGCGGTGGCCTCTTCCGAGCGATCCACCAGTTCCACGAACGCCATGGGGGCGTTGTCACCCACACGGAAGCCCATCTTCAGGATGCGGGTGTAGCCGCCTGGACGCGCCTGGAAGCGCGGGCCCAGCACGTTGAACAGCTTGGTCACCACGTCGCGGTCACGCGTGCGGTCAAAAGCCAGACGACGGTTGGCCAGCGTGGGTTGCTTGGCCAGGGTGATCAGGGGCTCGACCACGCGACGCAATTCCTTCGCCTTGGGCAACGTGGTCTTGATGGCCTCGTGCTGGATCAGGGAATTGCACATGTTGCGCAGCATCGCGGCGCGGTGTTCGCTGGTGCGGTTGAGCTTTCTAAGCCCGTTACGGTGGCGCATCTTGTAACTCCGTAGATTTGTATGAAAGCTCCGGCCGTATCAGGTACCGGAGGGGCGCTCGTGAAGGTCTCTTGGGGAACAGCTGATCAGAAGCCGCGCCTGAACGTCAACGACGTTCCAGGCTCTTGGGCGGCCAGCCTTCCAGCCGGGTGCCCAGGGTCAAGCCGCGCGAGGCCAGGACTTCCTTGATCTCGTTGAGGGACTTGCGGCCCAGGTTAGGCGTCTTGAGCAGTTCGGTCTCGCTGCGCTGCACCAGATCGCCGATGTAGTAGATGTTCTCGGCCTTGAGGCAGTTGGCGGAGCGCACGGTCAGCTCCAGCTCGTCCACAGGACGCATCAGGATGGCCGGGGGCTCCGGGCCCTCAGGCGAGCGCGCGAGTTCACCGATGTCGACCACGCCAGCGCCTTCGAGCTGCGTGAACACCAACAGTTGCTCCACCAGGATCTTGGCCGAAGCGCGGATGGCCTCCTCCGGGGAAATGGCACCGTTGGTCTCGATCTCCATGACCAGCTTGTCCAGGTCGGTACGCTGCTCGACGCGTGCGTTCTCGACGGCGTAGCTGACGCGACGAACCGGCGAGAACGAGGCGTCCAGCACGATGCGGCCGATGCTCTTGGTGGACTCGTCACCGAGGCGGCGGACATTGCCCGGCACATAGCCGCGGCCCTTTTCCACCTTGATCTGCATGTCGAGCTTGCCGCCTTGCGACAGGTTGGCAATCACGTGGTCGGGGTTGATGACCTCGACGTCATGCGGCGTCTGGATGTCACTGGCGCGCACCGGGCCCTCGCCCTCCTTGCGCAACACCAGGGTAACCTCGTCACGGTTGTGGAGCTTGAACACCACACCCTTGAGGTTGAGCATCACGTGCACGACGTCTTCCTGCACGCCGTCGATCGTGGAGTACTCGTGCAGCACGCCTGCGATGGTCACTTCCGTGGGGGCATAACCCACCATCGAGGACAGCAGCACGCGGCGAAGCGCGTTGCCCAGCGTGTGGCCGTAGCCGCGCTCGAAAGGCTCGAGCACGGCCTTGGCACGGTGCCCGCCCAGGGGCTCGACCTGAATGGCTTTGGTGGGTTTCAGCAGATTTGTTTGCATGAAGTCGTGTACCTCTCAATACCCTCGGCTCGTCACACCGATAAGGCTGATGGACCGCGCCGGGCTATGGATGGGATGCTGTTCGCCCGGCAGACGCAGCACCATGAACCACAAAACGGTGGAGATCTCGGGCTAGCTCAGCCGGCGAGACCCACCGCCTGGAAACTCATCAACGCGAGTACAACTCGACGATCAACGCTTCCTTGATGTCGCTGCCGAACTCGTCGCGATCAGGCGTCTTCTTGAACACGCCTTCCATCTTGGCAGCGTCCACTTGCACCCACGCCGGCATGCCGATGGACTCGGCCAGCTTGAGAGCGTCCAGAACGCGCAGTTGCTTCTTGGCGTTTTCGCGCATGGAGATGGTGTCTCCGGCCTTCACCAGATAGGAAGGGATATTCACCACTTGGCCGTTGACCGTCAGGGCCTTGTGAGACACCAGTTGGCGGGCCTCTGCGCGCGTGGAGCCGAACCCCATGCGGTAGGCCACGTTGTCCAGGCGAGACTCCAGCAACATCAGCAGGTTGGCACCCGTGTTGCCCTTGCGGCGCTCGGCCTCGGCGAAATAGCGACGGAACTGACGCTCCAGCACGCCGTACATGCGCTTGACCTTCTGCTTTTCGCGGAGTTGCAAGCCGAAGTCCGAGGTGCGCGAACCGCTGGTGCGGCCGTGCTGACCTGGCTTGCTCTCAAACTTGGCCTTGTCGGCGATGGGCCGACGGGCACTCTTGAGAAACAGATCAGTGCCTTCACGGCGGGAGAGTTTGGCCTTGGGGCCGAGATAACGTGCCACGAGAGAGTCCTTTTTCGGTTCTGTCTGTCTGACGCGGCGAGGCTCTCTGGGCCATCCCGCGCGAGTCTGTCATGATGTCCGAGGACACCTGCAGACGGTGGGCTTGCGGTGGGCGGCCCTGAAAGCCAGGAGCCTCACCAGTTCAAAAGGCCCGGCGGACGCCAGGCCTCATGCCAAACAGCCAACGGGGACGGAAAACTCCACCCCGCCGGCCTCGGGCATCAGATACGGCGACGCTTCTGCGGGCGGCAACCGTTATGGGGGACAGGGGTGACGTCCGAGATCGAGTTGATCCGGATGCCCAGGGAGGCCAGGGCACGCACGCTCGACTCACGGCCAGGGCCGGGGCCCTTGATGCGCACATCCAGGTTCTTGATGCCCTGCTCCTGCGCGGCACGACCCGCCACCTCAGCTGCCACCTGGGCCGCAAAAGGTGTGGACTTGCGCGATCCCTTGAAGCCTTGACCACCACTGGAGGCCCAGGCGAGCGAGCCACCCTGGCGATCGGTGATGGTGATGATCGTGTTGTTGAACGACGCGTGCACGTGCGCGATGCCATCCGCAATGTTCTTGCGAATCTTCTTGCTCACGCGACGCGCAGCGGTGTTGACGGGTGCCTTGGCCATGTCTTGATTCTCTCTGATTCGAAGTGCGAGGGCTTACTTCTTCAGTGCCGCAGCGCCCTTGCGCGGGCCCTTGCGGGTGCGCGCATTGGTGCGTGTACGCTGGCCGCGCATGGGCAAGCCCCTGCGATGGCGGATACCACGGTAGCACCCCAGGTCCATGAGACGCTTGATGTTGATGGACATCTCGCGGCGCAGATCACCCTCGATGGTCATCCGGCCAATCTCGTCGCGGATCTTCTCCAGATCGGAGTCGGTCAGGTCCTTGATCTTCTTCGAAAACGGCACGCCCACCGCTGTGCAGATCTTCTGCGCAGTGGTGCGGCCAATGCCGTAAATCGAGGTCAACCCGATCTCGGTGTGCTTGTGCGGCGGAATGTTGATGCCGGCGATACGTGCCATGGTGTATGTCCTTCAGTTGGCCCTGATCAACCCTGACGTTGCTTGTGGCGAGGATCGGTGCAAATCACACGAACCACGCCCTTGCGGCGGATGATCTTGCAGTTACGGCACATCTTCTTAACCGAAGCGGCGACTTTCATGGTCTTCTCCTTGACCTTTTCACTTGGCGCAGAACACGATCCGCGCGCGACTCAAACTGACTTCACCCAGATGCAGCATCGAAACGATCTTCGACGAACCTGCTTTGCATCGGAATGACCTGAACATCGGACTTGTCATCAACTACCCTTGAAGTTGGCCTTCTTCAAGAGCGACTCGTATTGCTGACTCATCACATAGCTTTGCACCTGGGCCCAGAAGTCCATCGTCACCACGACGATGATCAAAAGGGACGTTCCACCGAAGTAGAAAGGCACGTTGTACTTCAACACCAGGAACTCGGGCAGCAAACACACGAGTGTGATGTAGATGGCACCGGCCAACGTCAGGCGGGCGAGGATGCGATCGATGTGCTTGGCCGTCTGATCCCCAGGACGGATGCCCGGAATGAACGCGCCACTCTTCTTCAGGTTGTCGGCGGTCTCGCGGCTGTTGAAAACCAGCGCCGTGTAGAAGAAGCAGAAGAACACGATCATCGCCGCGTACAGCATCACGTAGACCGGCTGGCCGGGCTGCAGAAGCGCCGATGAATCCTTCAGGAAGCGCGTGAACCAGCCTTCGCCAGAACCCGTGGCAATCCAGCCCACCGCGGTGGCAGGCAGCAAGATGATCGAAGAGGCAAAGATGGGCGGGATCACGCCGCTCATGTTCAGCTTCAACGGCAGGTGCGACGACTGTCCACCGTAAACCTTGTTCCCCACCTGACGCTTGGCGTAATTCACCAGTATCTTGCGCTGACCTCGCTCCACGAAGACCACGGCAAAGGTCACGAAGATCACCAGGGCAATGATGAACAGGCTGGCGATGATGCTCATGGCCCCTGTGCGCACAAGCTCGAACAAGCCGCCGATGGCGCTGGGCAGCCCGGCGACGATGCCGGCGAAGATGATGATCGAAATGCCATTGCCCAGACCACGCTCCGTGATCTGCTCACCCAGCCACATCAGGAACATCGTCCCGGCGACCAGGCTGACCATCGCCGTCATCCGGAAGCCAAAACCAGGGCTCAACACCAATCCCGGCGACCCCTCCAACGCGTAGGCAATGCCCAGGGACTGGAAAACCGCCAGCAGCAAGGTGCCATAACGGGTGTACTGGGTGATCTTGCGTCGTCCGGACTCACCTTCCTTCTTCAGGGCCTCGAGCGTGGGCACCACATAGGTCATCAACTGCATGATGATCGATGCGGAGATGTAGGGCATGATGCCCAGCGCAAACACGGTGAAGCGCGACAGCGCGCCACCACTGAACATGTTGAACAGGTTCAGGATGCCGCCGCTCTGGCTTTTGAACAACTGCTCGAGCTGGCCCGGATCGATGCCCGGCACGGGGATGTGCGCACCGATGCGGTACACCACCAGAGCAAGCAGCAAAAAGACAAGCCGGCGACGAAGGTCGCCGAACTTGCCGCTCTTGGCCAGTTGTGCTGCGTTGGTTGCCACAGGCTCAGTTGGACGTAGGGTCGGTGAAGACGGGCAATCCGAATCAGGCCAAGCTGCCGCCGGCCGCTTCAATGGCCGCGCGTGCGCCCGCCGTGGCGCCGACGCCCTTGAGCACCACCTTGCGGGCGATCTCACCGGACTTGATCACCTTGACCACCTTGGCCAATTGGGGAACCAGTCCTGCTTGCTTGAGGGCCAGCACATCCACCTCTTCAAGAGCCAACAACTCGAGATCCTTCAGGGACACTTCAGCGTTGTACTTCAGGGAAGCGGACTTGAAGCCGCGCTTGGGCAGGCGACGCTGCAGAGGCATCTGGCCGCCTTCGAAACCAACTTTGTGGAACCCGCCCGCACGAGACTTCTGGCCCTTGTGGCCACGGCCTGCCGTCTTGCCCAGGCCGGAGCCGATACCGCGGCCGACGCGGCGCTTGGCATGCTTGGACCCGCTGCCGGGCTTGATGTTGTTCAGATTCATCACTGCACACTCACCAGATAGGCAATCTTGTTGATCATCCCGCGCACCGCCGGCGTGTCTTCCAGAACGGATACGCTGTTGAGCCGACGCAGACCCAAGCCCACCACGGTGGCGCGATGGGACGACTTGCAACCAATCGGGCTGCGCACCAACTTGACGGTGACGGTCTTCTTTTCAGACATGTTCTTCTCCTGGGCAAGATCAGTTGAAGATTTCTTCAACCGTCTTGCCACGCTTGGCAGCCACTTCACCGGCGGTGGTCGAGCGCTTGAGCGCATCGAGCGTGGCACGCACCATGTTGTAGGGGTTGGTGGAGCCGTGGCTCTTCGTGACGATGTCGGTCACACCCATCACCTCGAACACAGCACGCATCGGGCCGCCAGCGATGATGCCGGTACCTGCGGGCGCGGGCGCCATCAGCACACGTGCCGCGCCATGCTCGCCGATGACGTTGTGGTGGATGGAGCCGTTGCGCAGGGAGACCTTGAACATACCGCGACGCGCTGCTTCCATGGCCTTCTGCACGGCCACCGGCACTTCACGCGCCTTGCCTTTGCCCATGCCGATACGGCCATCACCATCACCAACAACGGTCAGCGCGGCAAATCCCAGGATACGACCGCCTTTGACGACTTTGGTGACGCGGTTGACCGCGATCATCTTTTCCTTCAGGCCGTCGTCGCGACCTTCATCGGCAACCCGGGGTTGAAACTTTGCCATGATGTGGGTTTCCTTGGTACTCGGACGTCAGAACTGCAGGCCGGCTTCACGCGCGGCTTCGGCCAGGGCCTTGACCCGACCGTGATAGGCAAAACCGGCGCGGTCGAACGCCACCTTCTCGATGCCAACGGCCTTGGCCTTTTCGGCGATGCGCTTGCCCACCGCTGAGGCGGCTGCGGCATTGCCACCATTGGCAAACTCGGCACGCACATCCTTCTCGGCGGTGGAGGCCGTGGCCAGCACCTTGCTGCCGTCACCGGAAATGATGCTGGCGTAGATGTGCAGGTTGGAGCGGAAGACCGACAACCGGGCCGCGCCTTGGATCGCAATCCTGGCGCGGGTCTGCCGTGCACGACGCAGGCGCTGTTCCTTCTTGTTCAGCATGGCGGACCTCTTTACTTCTTCTTCGTTTCCTTGAGGACGACACGCTCACCGACGTATCGAATCCCCTTGCCCTTGTACGGCTCTGGCGGGCGGATAGCCCGAACCTCGGCCGCCACCTGGCCCACCGCCTGACGGTCTGCGCCCTTGATCACGATCTCGGTCTGGGTCGGGCACTCGACCTTCACGCCTTCGGGCATTTCCTTGACGACCGGGTGCGAGAACCCGACCTGCAGGTTGAGCTTGGCACCTTGAGCCTGGGCACGAAATCCCACGCCGACCAGCGAGAGTTTCTTTTCGAACCCCTTGCCCACTCCTTCGACCATGTTGGCCAAAAGAGCGCGCATCGTGCCGCTCATGGCGTTGGCTTCGCTGCTGTCGTTGGCCGGAGCCACCTTCAGCACGCCGCCTTCGTTGAGCACTTGCACCAAGGCATGTACGGGACGCACGAGCGTACCGTTCGAACCCTTGACCGTGATCTGGTCAGCCGTCACCTGGACATCGACACCCTTGGGGAGGGCGACCGGCATTTTTCCAACGCGGGACATCGTTCCTCTCCTGTCAGGCGACGTAGCAGAGCACTTCACCACCGACGCCTGTCTGCCGCGCCTTGCGGTCAGTCATGACGCCTTGTGGCGTGGTGACGATGGCCACACCCAGGCCGTTCATCACCTGCGGGATGGCATCACGGCCGCGGTACACACGCAGGCCAGGCCGGCTCACACGTTCGATACGCTCGATGACCGGGCGCCCGGCGTAGTACTTCAGGCCGATCTCGAGCTGGCTCTTGCCAGCATCGCTCGATACCTTGAAGTTTTCGATGTAGCCCTCGTCCTGCAGAACCTGCGCGATGGCAATCTTCAGCTTGGAAGACGGCATGGCCACGCTGGCCTTCTCGACGAGTTGCGCATTGCGAATGCGCGTCAGCATGTCCGCGATGGGATCACTCATGCTCATGGGATGACTCCTGATCTGCCCTGACGCTTACCAGCTGGCCTTGACGACACCGGGGATGTCGCCCTTGAACGCCAGTTCACGGATCTTGCTGCGGCCAAGGCCGAATTTTCGGAACGTGCCCCGAGGACGTCCGGTGAGCTCACAACGGTTGCGCAAGCGGGTCGGGTTGGCGTTGCGAGGCAGCTTCTGTAACTCGAGACGCGCCGCATACCGCTCCTCGTCACTGAGCTTGGCGTTTCGGGCCGTTTCCTGCAGTTCTGCGTACTTCTTGGCGAACTTGGCGACGAGCTTTTCGCGCTTTTCCTCGCGCTGCTTCAATGACATTTTGGCCATTTGTTGCTTTCGTTCGGTACGTCAGTTCTTGAAGGGGAACTTGAAGGCAGCCAGCAAGGCTTTGCACTCGTCGTCCGTCTTCGCGCTGGTGGTGATGCTGATGTTCATTCCGCGGATCGCGTCGATCTTGTCGTAGTCGACTTCCGGGAAGATGATCTGTTCCTTGACGCCGATGTTGTAGTTGCCACGGCCATCGAACGAGCGCCCCGAAATACCCCGAAAGTCCCGCACACGCGGAAGCGCAACCGTCACGAAGCGGTCCAGGAATTCGTACATGCGCTGGCCTCGCAGGGTGACCATGCAGCCGATGGGAACACCGTCGCGGATCTTGAAGCCGGCAATCGCCTTCTTGCTTTTGGTGACCACGGGCTTCTGGCCCGCGATCTTGGTCAGGTCGCCCACGGCGTTGTCCATGACCTTCTTGTCGGAGACGGCCTCGCTGACACCCATGTTCAGGGTGATCTTGGTAAGGCGCGGAACCTCCATCGTCGACTTGTAGCCGAACTTGGCCACCAGGCCTGGGACGATGTTGTCGCGGTAATGCGCCTGGAGGCGCGCTGTCTGTTGTTGAGCCATGTGAGTGTTTCCTGCAGTCAGGTCTGGCCTCAGGCCTTGATCTCGTCGCCACTGGAGCGGAAGACACGGACCTTGGATGCATCGGCCAGCACCTTGATGCCCACGCGGTCCGCCTTGCCCGTGGAAGGATTGAAGATCGCGACGTTGGACTGATGAATCGACATGGTCTTGTCGATCACGCCGCCCGTCGTACCCTTCATCGGGTTGGGCTTCACATGCTTCTTCACCATGTTGATGCCCTCGACGACGATGCGCTCTTCGTCCACGCGCTGCGTCACGGTGCCACGCTTGCCCTTGTCACGACCCGTCAGTACGATGACTTGGTCGCCTTTGCGAATCTTGTTCATGATCGATCCTGTGAGGATTGGCTCGAGCGCGTCAAAGCACTTCAGGTGCCAGCGACACAATCTTCATGAACCGCTCGGAACGCAGTTCACGGGTCACCGGTCCGAAGATGCGGGTGCCGATCGGCTCGAGTTTGGCGTTGAGCAGGACAGCCGCATTGCCATCAAACTTGACGAGGGAACCGTCCTGGCGACGCACACCCTTGGCCGTACGCACCACAACGGCGCTGTAGACCTCGCCCTTCTTGACGCGCCCACGGGGTGCAGCTTCCTTGATGCTCACCTTGATGACATCGCCAATGCCGGCGTAGCGGCGCTTTGAGCCGCCAAGCACCTTGATGCACATGACGGACTTCGCGCCCGTGTTGTCCGCGACATCAAGCCGCGATTGCATTTGGATCATGTTTCATCCCCAACTTGAGCACTCACCAAGTGAACTGCTCAGTCTTGGGCCCGTCAACGACGCAAGCCTTGCGACTTGCACCGCCGGTTGGGCGGAACCCGGTAACATTTCAGGCGCTTGCGTCCTGGACCGTCACCGGGAAAGCTTATCAGTATAGCCGCGCAACAGGCTGCGCGTCAAGCACTCTTGCACTGGCTCAGGATAGTCCCGGCATCACTCACCTCGAACTTGCCTGGCGCCTCGATGTTGATCGTCTTGACCACGCCGTCCACGACCAACATCGAGTAGCGGTTCGAGCGCACACCCATGCCGCGCGCAGTGAGGTCGAGCGTCAAGCCCGTCGCGCGAGCGAAGTCACCGCTGCCGTCCGCCATCATCCGAACCTTGCCCGCTGTCTTCTGATCCCGACCCCAAGCGCCCATCACGAAGGCGTCGTTCACCGAGACACACCAGATTTCATCAACCCCGGCGGCTTTGAGCTCGTTGAACTTCTCCACATAACCCGGCACGTGCTTGGCAGAGCAGGTCGGCGTGAAGGCACCTGGCAACGCAAAGAGTGCGATGGTCTTGCCGGCAGCGGCCTTGTGGATGTCGAATGAGTTGGGGCCCACAGAGCATCCATCGCCTTCTACCTCGATGAACTCCTGAAGGGTGCCCGTAGGGAGCTTGTCGCCAACCTTGATCATTGCAAATCCTTTGCGGTGCGGGCCTGCACTGGCGGCCCGACTCAATCGATGTTGAACCTGGACGTGATCAGACCAGAGAAGCCTTCTCGACGAGTCGCGTCACCGTCCAGGACTTGGTCTTGGAAATGGGGCGACCCTCGGAAATCTCCACCATGTCGCCCATCTTGTACTCGCCCTTCTCATCGTGGGCGTGGTACTTGCGCGACTTGGCCACGATCTTGCCGTAGAGCTCGTGCGCGGCACGGCGCGCAACGAGCACCGTCACGGTCTTGGCTCGCTTGTCACTGACCACACGGCCGACGAACGTGCGGGTGTTCTTTTCGGCAACCTGAGCTTCGCTCATTGGGCACCTTCCTTCTTCTTCTGGGCCAGGATGGTCCTGGCGCGGGCGATGTCTCGGCGGGTATTGCCCAGCTGTGTATGGTTTGTCAGCTGCTGCGTCGCCTTCTGCATGCGCAGACCGAAATGAGCCTTCAGGAGGTCAGAGACCTCTTTCTCAAGTTCGGCCACGCTCTTGGCTCTGAGTTCAGATGCTTTCATCGAAGTCTCCAATCAGGCACCGACCTGGCGTGCCACGAAGGTGCAGCGCAGCGGCAGCTTGGCTGCGGCCAGCGTGAACGCTTCACGCGCCAGCGTCTCGGGCACACCGTTGATCTCATACAGCACCTTGCCGGGCTGGATCTCTGCAACGTAGTACTCGGGGTTGCCCTTGCCGTTACCCATCCGGACTTCCGCCGGCTTCTGCGAAATCGGCTTGTCGGGGAAGATACGAATGAAGATTCGGCCACCGCGCTTGATGTGGCGCGAGATGGCACGGCGGGCGGCTTCGATCTGACGCGCCGTCAGACGACCACGTTCCGTGGCCTTGAGGCCAAACTCGCCGAACGACACCGCCGCGCCACGCGTGGCGATGCCGGTGTTGCGGCCCTTCTGCTCCTTGCGGAACTTTCTCCGGGAAGGTTGCAGCATGCTTACTCTCCTTTGGACTCGGCTGCCGGCGCCACAGCGCGGCGCACACGCTTGACGGCCGGGGTCTTCGGTGCATCACCCGCGGGCGGCGCGGCATCTGCACGGGGCGCACGATCGGCACCGGGACGTCCACGCCCGGCAGGGGCTCCGGGACGCGGGCCGCGACGCGCGCGACGATCGTCCTGTCCTTCATCTGCCTTGAGCGCTCCGGGAGCCTCACCGCGACCAAGGTTGTCACCGCGGTAGACCCAGCACTTCACGCCGATCACGCCGTAGGTCGTCTTGGCCTCGGAGAAGCCGTAGTCGATGTCGGCCTTGAGGGTATGAAGAGGCACTCGCCCTTCACGGTACCACTCGCAGCGCGCGATCTCGATGCCGTTCAGGCGACCGGAAGACATCAGCTTGATGCCCTGGGCACCCAGACGCATGGCGTTTTGCATGGCGCGCTTCATCGCGCGGCGGAACATGATGCGCTTCTCAAGCTGCTGCGTGATCGAGTCAGCGATCAGCTGCGCGTCGATCTCAGGCTTGCGCACCTCTTCGATGTTCACGGCTACCGGAACGCCGAGCTTCTTGGTGAGTTCGGCCTTGAGGTTCTCGATGTCCTCGCCCTTCTTGCCGATGACCACACCGGGCCGAGCGGAGTAGATGGTGATACGGGCGTTCTTGGCCGGACGCTCGATCAGGATGCGCGACACCGCGGCACTCTTGAGCTTGGCCTTGAGGTACTCGCGTACGTCCAGGTCTTCAGCCAGCATCCGGCTGAAGTTCTTGCTGTTGGCAAACCAGCGCGATGTCCATGCACGTGTGACGGGCAGGCGGAAGCCGGTTGGATGGATCTTTTGTCCCATGGTGTTCCTGGCCTTCAGTTGCCGACAGTGACGTAGATGTGGCACGTGCCCTTGCTGATGCGATTTCCCCGGCCCTTTGCACGGGCGGAGAAACGCTTCAGGGTGGTACCCTGCTCCACGTAGATCGACTTGACCTTCAACTCATCGATATCGGCACCGTCGTTGTGCTCTGCGTTGGCAACCGCCGACTCCAGAGCCTTCTTGACGATACCGGCCGCCTTCTTCTGGGTGAAGTTCAGGATGTTCAGGGCCTGGTCCACCTTCTTGCCGCGGATCAGGTCAGCCACCAGCCGACCTTTGTCAGCTGACAGGCGGACACCGCGAACGCTTGCTTTGGTTTCCACGTCCATTCCCCTTACTTCTTCGCCTTCTTGTCGGCCGGGTGGCCCTTGAAGGTGCGGGTGAGCGCGAACTCACCCAGCTTGTGGCCCACCATCTGGTCGGTCACATACACCGGCACATGCTGCTTGCCGTTGTGCACGGCGATCGTCAGGCCGATGAAGTCGGGCAGGATGGTGCTGCGACGGGACCAGGTCTTGATGGGCTTCTTGTCCTTGATCGCCACCGCCTTCTCGACCTTGGCGATCAAGTGGTGGTCAACGAAGGGGCCCTTCTTGAGAGAACGAGTCATGGCACGCTCCTCTTACTTCTTGCGACGCGAGACGATCATGGTCTGCGTGCGCTTGTTATTGCGGGTGCGATAACCCTTGGTCAGGGTGTTCCACGGCGAGACTTGAGGCTGACCCTCGCCCGTGCGGCCTTCGCCACCACCGTGCGGGTGATCAACCGGGTTCATGGCCACGCCACGGACCGTCGGGCGGATGCCCTTCCAGCGAATCGCACCAGCCTTGCCGTACTGGCGCAGGTTGTGCTCCTCGTTGGAGACCTCGCCGATCGTGGCACGGCAGTCGATGTGAATGCGGCGCACCTCACCGGAACGCAGTCGGATCTGGGCGTAAGTCCCTTCGCGAGCCATCAACGTGACGGCCGTGCCGGCTGAGCGCGCGATCTGCGCGCCCTTGCCGGGCAACATCTCGACGCAGTGGATGGTCGAGCCCACCGGGATGTTGCGAATGGGCAGGGTATTGCCCGCCTTGATCGGGGCCTCTGAACCGCTGAGCAGTGTGGCGCCCGCCTCCACGCCGCGCGGCGCGATGATGTAGCGGCGCTCACCGTCGGCATAGCACAGCAATGCGATGTGGGCCGTGCGGTTCGGGTCGTACTCGATCCGCTCCACCTTCGCCGGGATGCCATCCTTGTTGCGACGGAAGTCGACCACGCGGTAGTGGTGCTTGTGACCACCGCCCTTGTGGCGCATCGTGATGTGACCGTTGTTGTTGCGGCCGGACTTCTGCTTTTGCGGTTCCAGCAGCGACGCCTCGGGCGCACCCTTGTGCAGGTGGCTGTGCACGACCTTCACCACGGCGCGGCGGCCCGGCGAAGTCGGCTTGACTTTGATGACGGCCATTTACGCGGCCTCCCCGGAGAAGTTGAGCTCCTGACCCGGCTTGAGGGCCACGAAGGCCTTCTTGACGTGGTCGCGACGCCCGATGCTGCGCCCGAAGCGCTTGGTCTTGCCCTTCTGGTTGACCGTCGAGACCGAGGCAACCTCGACCTTGAACATCAACTCCACCGCCGCCTTGATCTCGGGCTTGGTGGCACTGCGCAGCACTTTGAAAAGTACCTGGTTCTGCTTCTCGCCCAGGCGCGTAGCCTTCTCGGAGATGATGGGAGCAACCAGCACCTGCGCCAGACGGCCTTCGTCGAATTTTGTGGTGGCGGTCATGCGAACATCTCCTTGAGCTGCTCGATAGCTCCCTTGGTCACCAGCACCTTCTTGTAGAAGACCAGTGACAAGGGGTCAGCGTAACGGGGCTCTACGACCAGCACGTTGGCCAGATTGCGGGAGGCCAGGGCAAGGTTGTCGTCGATCTGGTCGGCAATGACCATCACGGAATTCAGCCCCATGGCCTTGAACTTCTGCGCCAGCAACTTGGTCTTGGGGGCGTCGACCGACAGCGACTCCACCACGGCCAGACGACCGTCACGGGCCAGTTGCGACAGGATGGAGGCCATCCCCGCGCGGTACATCTTCTTGTTGACCTTGTGCGAGAAGTTCTCGTCAGGGCGGTTCGGGAAGATGCGACCGCCCCCACGCCACAGCGGGGAGGAAGTCATGCCAGCGCGGGCGCGACCCGTACCCTTCTGGCGAAACGGCTTCTTGGTGCTGTGCTTGACCTCACCACGGTCCAGCTGCGCGCGAGTGCCCTGGCGCGCGTTGGCCTGGAAGGCCACGACCACCTGGTGCACCAACGCCTCGTTGTACTCACGGGCAAACACGGTATCCGGCGCGTCAACGCTGGAGGTGGCCTGGCCCTGCTCGTTCAGTAGCTCGAGCTGCATCACTGGCCTCCCTTCTTCGCCTTGACCTTGATCGCCGGGCGAACGACGACGTGGCCGTTCTTCGAGCCCGGTACGGCGCCCTTGACCAGCAGAAGCTGCCGAGCCTCGTCCACGCGAACCACATCCAGGTTCTGCGTCGTCACGGTCTCGTCACCCATGTGACCGGTCATCTTCTTGCCCGGGAACACGCGGCCAGGATCCTGGGCCATCGATATCGAGCCCGGGACGTTGTGCGACCGGCTGTTGCCGTGAGATGCACGCTGCGAGCTGAAGTTGTGGCGCTTGATGGTGCCGGCAAACCCCTTGCCGATGGACGTACCCTGCACGTCCACCATCTGGCCCGCTGCGAACAGCGTCACGGGAACCTGGGCGCCGGGCGCATATTGATCAGCCACTTCGGCCGGCACCCGGAATTCACGCATCACCTCGCCGGCCTCGACACCGGCCTTGGCCAGATGCCCGGCTTCGGGCTTACTCACGCGGGAGGCCTTGCGCTGGCCGTAGGCCACTTGCAGGGCCGTGTAACCGTCATTCTCAACGGTCTTGACCTGGGTAACGCGGTTGTTCGACACATCAAGCACCGTCACAGGAATGGCGTCGCCATCGTCCGTGAAGATGCGCATCATGCCCACCTTGCGCCCCAGCAAACCGAGCTTGTAGCTCGCATCTGCGGTCGTCATGATTGTTTCTCCAGTCCACGCCAAACCCCTCGCCGGAGCCCTTGGCAGACCTTGTTGCACTCCCCCGACATCGATTGGCCGGGGCGGTTGGATCCCGTGGTTCGGCGTACCGAACCCGGGAAAGCCTTCTAGTATAGCTGTTTCTGCGGCCTTGTCGACCGCTGTTTGGCCTTACTGCAGCTTGATCTCCACATCCACACCGGCGGGAAGGTCCAGCTTCATCAGCGCATCGACCGTCTTGTCGGTCGGATCGACGATGTCCATGAGACGCTGGTGAGTGCGGATCTCGAATTGATCGCGGCTGGTCTTGTTGACGTGCGGCGAGCGCAGGATGTCAAAGCGCTGCATGCGCGTGGGCAGAGGCACCGGCCCCTTGACGATGGCGCCCGTGCGCTTGGCGGTGTCGACAATCTCCAGCGCTGACTGATCAATCAACTTGTAATCGAAGGCCTTGAGGCGAATACGGATCTTTTGCTTTTGCATGACGTGTCCTTGAAAGAGCGATGTGCCGTGGTGCACGGCACCGGAAAGGGAAACCCCGCCGCTGACGCGGCAGGGACGTCACACATCGATCAGGCGATGATCTTGGCCACGACGCCGGCGCCCACGGTGCGGCCGCCTTCGCGGATCGCAAAGCGCAGACCTTCTTCCATGGCGATCGGCGCAATCAGCTTGACCGTGA
>JAJTDM010000032.1 GCA_021300575.1 Rubrivivax sp. | reverse complement strand
TCATGGCGGTTTCCATCCTTCAGGTTCAGGGTTTCAAGTTGGCAAGCTCGATTCTCTCGAACTCACCGGCGGAAACCGCCGCCTGAAGTTCCAACTACGCCTGGGACATCGCCGCGCCAGTTCAAGTTGCGCATTTGGGTGGACTGCTGCTGCACCCGTTCGATGATGCCTGTGCGCTGCAGCTCGAACAGCGCCCAGCCAAGGTACGCGGCATCCACCTTCTCGGCATCCGGCCGAAGCACCTGGACGAAGTTGGAGACCGTGGCGCCTGGCATGTCCTGCTCGATGAAGCCGATGCGGCCGACCGGTTGCTCAGGCCCACCTCCAGAACGCTCAACGAGCAAATCGCCTCGCTTCAATTGAAACTGCGCGGCCTTGTCCTTGGGAAAGTAGCGGGTGGCCACGTCGCTCATGTCGAGGCGCCCGTCGTTCGTGAAGTTGGTCGAGCGCATGACCGAGACGGCCTGCTCGCCTTCGTCATCGCCCCAGTCGCCGGCAAACTGATCGGTGATCAACTGTCTGACAGGCCTGGCCTGCCAATCAGGCGGGATGTCGCCCAGAATGGTTCTGGACCGGTGCGTCAACATCAGGCGCCCCCTTCTCTTGCCTCGGGCGCGATGAGCTTCGCCAGGAGCGTTTGCAGCGCAGTTTGGGCGGCCGCTGCCGCCGCGGTGGTCGACGCTAGTTGCGCCGTGGCTGCGGCAAGCGGAAGCACTTCTTCGGGCTCGAACGTGTCCACGTATCGGGGCAGGTTGAGGTTGAACTCGTTCTCCTCGATCTCGGCTCGGGCGATCACGGAGAAGTAGCGACGAGCTTCATCGTCGCTGCCACAGATGCGCAGCAGGTCCGCCGCCGCCTCGTGCAGGTGGGTGACTTCGCGCGCGGCAGCGAGCTTGACCTCCTGCTCGCGGGCGTCGCGCTCTTCCTTGAGCTTGCCGAGGTCCTTGACGGCACGAGTCACCTGTTTGTGGCGTGCCTTGATGGCGTCGACGAGTTTCCTGCGCGCGTCGTCGAATTTGGCCTTCGGTGCCACGAGCGATGCCTTCAGTGCGACCTTGTCGCCGCGGCCGGCGCCGGCGATCTCACCCTCGATGCGCTCGACCTCCGCCTGCAATGGTGCCAACGGGTGAAAGTACGGGTGCTCGGGCGCGATGGCATCCTTGACGGCCTGCACCTTTAGGTCCAGCGCGTCCAGGATCGCAAGTTCGGCCTCCAGCCGCGGCAGCGGCTCCAGCACGGGGCCGTAGGCGTCCCCGATGTCGGCCATGCGGCCGTCGCGCTGCTGCTCCACTTCACGGATGAGCTGGGCCTCGTGCTCGGGCACCAGGTGGCGCGCGGTTTGCAGATCGCCAAAGGCACGCCAAGGCACCAGCGTGCGCATCAGGTCGGAGGGGCGCAGCAGGTTCTGCGGGTTGCCCTTGTGGAAGTGGCGCGAGGCCCAGATCATCAGGATCTTGTCCTTGCGCGCCGCGGGCTTGGTCTTGTTCAGCAGGAGCAGGCAGCCGGGCACGTTGTTGCCATAGAACAGCTTGCCCGGCAACACGACGATGGCTTCGATAAGGTCGGCCTCGATGAAGCCACGGCGGATCACGTATTCGGCATCGGCCTTCTGATTCTGGCCATCTTCTTCTTCGGTCTGTTCGGGCTGGCCGCGGAAGAGCACGCCCTGCGACATCACCACCATGCCCTGACCGCCGGCGCCGGTATCCGGGTCGGCGTCCTTCAGCGACTTGGCGATTTGCTGCAGCCAGGCCCAGTCGCCGTTGCTCGTGGGTGGCATGCCGTAGGACAGGCGGCCGAACTTGTCGCCGGCCACCACGGTGTCGTAGCCCCAGTCCTCCAGTGAGAAGGGCGGATTCATGATGACGCGGTCGAACTGCTTGAGGCGGCTTTCGGCGGTGAGGTGGCGCGGGTCGCGCAGACTGTCACCCTGCTTGTGGTCCCACACGGGGATGCCGTGCAGGATCATGTTGATGCGTGAGATGTTGTAGGTGGCGACGTTGGATTCCTGCCCGTGCAGCTGCAGCTGGCGCACATCGCCGCCGTGCTTCTTGACGTGGCGGATGCACTGCAAGAGCAGGCCGCCCGAGCCACTGGCCCAGTCGCAGATGGACATGCCGGCGCGCGGCTGCAGCACCTCGGCCATCAGGAAGCCCACCTCGGCCGGCGTGTAGAACTCGCCGCTGGACTTGCCCGCCTTGCTGGCGAAGTTGCGGATCAGGTACTCGTAGGCGTTGCCGAACAGATCGTCGGACACGTGGGCCCGGTCGAAGGTCTGGCTACCGAAGTGGTTGATCAGATTGACCAGCTTGTCGCGCGGCAGCTCGTCCTGCTTGTTGAAGTCGATCTTGCCGGTGAGGATGCCGTCAAAGTTGTTCTGGCGGTGGGCGTTGGCGCGCTCGATGGACAGCATCGCGTCGTTGAGCGCCTGCCCGAGCTGGCCTTTCGCGGTGCGCGCCACATCGGCCCAGGCCGCGTGCTCCGGCACGGTGAAGTGGTGGTTCTGTGGGTCACGGGCCAGCAGGATGGCTTGGTCCCTGGGCATGCCGGCCTTGGCCAGTGCGTCAGCCTGGCTGCGGACCTCCTCCTCGTAGCAGTCGCTGATGCGCTTGTAGAACAGCAGAGCGAAGACATAGCCGCGAAATTCGGAGTGGTCGGCGTTGCCGCGCAGGATGTCGGCGGCCTTGTCGAGGTAGGTTTCAAGCTCGCCCTGGGTCATGCGCCGCGTGGGGCGGATGACGATCGGCGTCTCGAGCTTGGTCAGCAGTTCTTGCAGATTCATAGGTTCTCGTTCACTTCGGAAAGCCGATTCGCCCAGGGCACGGCCATCCCTGTTTGTTCTTGTGCGGGTTCAGCGTGGCGTCGTAGGTGCTGCGCTTGAAAGTCTTGCCGCAGACCGTGCAGGCGAAGGTGTAGCTGAGCCCGGTCTGGCCGAAGGGCTTGGGGCCGGCGCGGCGCGCAGGCGCCGGGCTCTTGCGGGCGGATGGCCATGCCGGTGTAAAGGCAGCGGCGGTCGATGCCGGGCGCTCCAGAAAGGGTGCGGCCAGCGGACCCGACGCCGTCAGCTCGACGACGTAGCGGGGCCGGAAGGCTTGCCGCGTGACCGTGGCTGCGTTGACGCGGTCCAGCCGGTAGCTGCGCGATTCGCCGGTGTCTGCCTTCACGCCGAACAACAGCAGGTGACCGGCGCTCGTCCGGCGAACCGAGTAGGGTTCGATCGTGGGCGATGTGCGATCGCCGTTGATCTTGGTGTAGTCCAGCTGCACGCAGAGGCGGTTGGCCGCGGCGAAGCGAATCGTCTCCAGGGATCCAGCCTCGGCACCCCAGGCCTGAACCATCGGCGGCAAACGCCAGGTAGCGTCCAGCGCATCGAGCCCGAACGCTCCACCCGGCACGGCAGCGAAGGTGGGCGCGGCGATGGCTTCGTTCAGCCACTCGAAGACTTCCGGAAGCTCTTGCCAGAACTCGGCAAAGGGCGGGCAGGTCGGCAGCTGGTGGGCGAGCATCTGCTCCCACTCCACCTCGATGGCGGCGCGCTCGGGGCGGTCCGTCAGTGCGGCATAGGTGGGCACCGCGATGCCCTTGAACTCGCATTTGCGGGCCAGCGTGCTGCGGACGACGGCGCGATCAGGCTGCAGGTCTTGCCGGCGGTAGAGGTGCACCACGTCGTACAGGTCCCGCGGGCGCTGGCGTTCTGCCAGTGCCCGCATCTTCTCGGCAAAGACTTCTTCGAACGAGTAGCTGAGGACGTGGATACCTTCTGCCGGTCGGTCGGTGTAAGGGTGGTGAACCGGGCGCTGCACCGGCGTCAGCACCAGCACCTCGTCGGCGGCCAGGTCGAGCTTGATGCGGGGCGGATCGCCCGCGCGACCGAGCGGCCCGCGATAGCCCACGCGGCCTTGGGCCGACTGCGTGCCACGCGGATTGGTAAAGACCTCGAACTTGCGCGCTTCGGGCGGAAGCTGCAGGCCGCAGGCGTCGTAGACCCACTCGCCAATCTCCTCGAAGACCTCGGCCAGAAATGCTTCGTCCAGATGCTCGGCATCCTGCAGCGTGAAGTCGAGGTCTTCCGAAAAGCGGTAGGTCTCGAAGTAGCACTTCTTCAGGCAGGTGCCGCCCTTGAACACCCAGCGCGGGCCGATCACCGGGTGGGCCGAAATGCCGGCCAGGAACCAGCCGAGGGCGTAGTCCTTCTCGACCACATGGGCCTGGAGCTGTAGTTCGGCTGCAAGCGCCATGATTTCCTGCTTGGGGATCATGACGCTGGTTCCCGCAGTTCACTGTCCGGGACCCATACCCTCCATGCCGTCACCAGGCGGTCTGCCGGGAGTGCCGGATCCAGGCTGGCATAGCCTGCCGTCATGCGCTGGCGGCAGGTGGCGATCAACTCGGCGAGGTCAGGGTGATCACGTTGCGTCAAGTAGCCCAGGCGCTTGTAGACGGCACCGACGCCCAGCTTTTCTGCGTAGAGCAACAGCTTGGGGGCTTCTTTGGGCTGCTCGTGAAGCAGTGTGTTCAGCATCTCCGCCACATGGCGAATGCCCCCTCCGAGGCTTGGTGACGTCAGCATGTCGACCAAGGTCCGGGCCGGGTCGGACACCTGCAAGCGAGTGCCTCCGCGCCACACCGTCTTCAACCCGACGAGCTGTGACTGGGCCACCGTGTGCAGGTCGAAGCGGACTTTGCGCAAGACTGGCTGGCGGTCGTAGGGGCGCTTCAGCGTCATCACGCAAACCGAGCGGAAGATCTGCTCGGTCAGCCCCCAGTGTTCCGCGGCAGACCAGCCGCCGATGTAGCACGGCGCGAACATGGTCATGGCGACCGACCACGGGTCTTCTAGCGCCACGTCGGCAGAAGGCGATTCGATCGGCACGGGGACGTAGGCGCCGCGCCGGACGCGCGCCAGCCATCCAGCGCGCGCCCAGGCGGTCAGCCGGCGCGAAGCGGCGGCCGGCGTCAGCCCCAGCGTTGACACCGCCAGGCTCGTGGTGACGAGAGGCGGGTTATCTCGCAACAGGCGACTGAGTTCGCGACGCGAAGCGGCGCTGAGGCCGGAAGGGACCATGCGCTACATGATAAGAGAAGAAAAGTAATTGATTGATATCTTTCTACGCTTGAGCTGTACTTAGACTTGGACTGAACCTTGGAGCGGGGCTAGAAACTCTTTGCTCAGGGCCGGGTCAATTCATCGCACGGCCGGGACACGCGGCAGCCCTTTCGGTGATGGGTGGGACAATGCAGATGTGAAGCAGGCCAGACCGCCGCTGGGGCGAGCGTGGAAACACGGCCCTGGAGGAAGGTCCGGACTGCACAGGGCAGCGCAGGAGCTAACGGCTCTCCACCGCGAGGTGAGGATCAGAGCAACAGAGACGAGTCTGCGCAGGGTGGATGGTCCCAGTCAGGGTGTTCTGTGGGGTGCGCGACGAAAGTTGCGCGGGCCGCGTCAGCGGGCCCTGGATGCGCAAGCATCCAGACCCCTCAGCCACCCTGCGCGGGGCGGAAGCCCCGCGCAGGGTGCAACGGGCAATCTCTGCGCGCAGCAACACCAAGTAGGCCGGCGTTGACGTGGCTCCGCGGAGCCGGCGGGTAGGTGGCACCGAGCCGGTGGGGTGACCCCCGGCCCAGAGGAATGGCGGTCACGCCCGGGGGTCGCAAGACACACGGGTGCACAGAATCCGGCCTATCGGTCTGCTTCACACTATTGACAGCTTGTGCGGCGCATTGCGGCACAGGCCAGGCACGAAGGACGCCCCGACCATGCATCCCCAAGCCGCGACCCTGTGGCGCGGCCCTCTGTGGACCCTGGCCCTGCTGCTGGCCGGCCTGAGTTCGCTCGGCCCCTTCGCCATCGACACCTACCTGCCGACGTTTCCCGGCATGGCCGCCGACCTGTCGGCGTCTGCGGTGCAGATGCAGCAGACCCTGTCGACCTACCTGTTCGCCTTTGCGCTGATGAACCTGTTTCATGGCGCCTTGTCCGACAGCCTGGGCCGGCGCCCCGTGGTGCTGGTGGCCATGGCGGTGTTCACCCTCGCTTCCGTGGGGTGCGCGCTCAGCCCCTCCATCGGCTGGCTGCTGTTCTGGCGCACGGTGCAGGGCTTGTCGGCCGGCGGCGGCATGGTGATCGGCCGGGCCATCATCCGCGACCTGTTCCCGCCTGCGCAGGCCCAGCGCGTGATGTCGCAGGTGACCATCTTCTTTGGCGTGGCGCCGGCCGTGGCGCCGCTGGTGGGCGGCTGGCTCTTCGTTGCCCTGGGCTGGACTTCGGTGTTCTGGTTCCTGGCGCTGGTGGGGGCGGTGCTGTGCGCGGTGATGTGGCGAAAGCTGCCGGAGTCACTGCACGCCAGCCAGCGGCAACCGCTGCACGTGGCCCACCTGTTGCGCGGCTACTGGCAGATGGGCGCGAGCGCGCGCTTCATGGCCCTGGCGCTGGCCAGCAGCCTGCCCTTCAACGGCATGTTCCTGTATGTGCTGTCGGCCCCCGTGTGGCTGGGCGAACTTCTGCAATTGCAGCCCACCGAGTTCTTCTGGTTCTTCACCCTCAGCGTGGCCGGCATCATGTCCGGCGCCTGGATGAGCGGCCGCCTGGCCGGGCGCATCCGTCCGGCGGCGCAGATCCGCCTGGGCTTTCTCATCATGCTGGGCATCTCCGCGTTGAACGTGCTGCTGAGCGCGGTACTGCCGCCCCACCCGGGCTGGGCGCTGTGGCCGGTGGCGGTGTACTCCTTCGGGTGGTCGGTGATGACGCCCTCGGTCACCTTGCTGCTGCTGGACCTGGTGCCCGAGCGGCGAGGCATGGCTTCCTCCGTCCAGGCCTTCTCCTCGGGCATCATGAACGGGCTGGTGGCCGGTGTGCTGGCGCCGCTGGTGATGCATTCCTCGCTGCACCTGTCCCTGGCTTCCGCCGCGCTGATGCTGGTCGGCCTGCTGAGCTGGGCCTGGGTCCGCACCCGACTCAGGTCGGAGACGCTCTGACCATCTGAAAGACGCTTCATCGGGCCCTTACCATGCAGAACGTGTCTGGTTTCCGAAGCCTCCTGCGCAGCGCAAGCACCTGGCTGCGCCATGGGCTGGCTGCGCTGGGCCTGCTGGCGGCCCTGGTCGGCCTGTGCCTGTGGCTGGTGCCCTCCTGGCGTGCCGCCGGCGAGGACCGCCTGCTGGTCTGGCTGGAGCGACGTTCGTTCGAAGATCTGGTGCTGCCCGCGCCGGATCCGCAGGCCGCCGAGCGTGCTACTGCCATCGATCCCGCCTCCCTGCCGCCGCCGCAGGCGCGCATGTCCCGCTGGCTGGCCAGCACCTACAAGGTGGCGCCGGAACCCGTGGCCGCGCTGGTGCGAGAGGCCCACTTCGTCGGGCCCAGGCTGAAGCTGCAGCCGACCATGATCCTGGCCGTGATGGCCACCGAGTCCAGCCTGAACCCCTTCAGCGAGAGTTCGGCCGGCGCCCAGGGCCTGATGCAGGTGATGCCCAAGGTGCATGCCCGTCGCTTCGAGGAGCACGGCGGGCCGATGACGGCCTTCGATCCCCTGACCAACCTGCGGGTGGGCGCGCGCGTGCTGCACGACTGCATCAAGCTCACGGGCGGCTCGGTGGAAGACGGGCTGCGCTTCTACCTGGGCGGCAGCCGGGTGGACGATGCGCTGGCGGCCGAATACATCGCCAAGGTGATGGCGCTGAAGGCCCGCCTTGAGGAGGCTGCGCTGACGGGTGGGCCCTGATGCCGGCCGCTGCGGGACTCAAGTTTGCGCCGCGTGCGCCGAAATCGAGGCAGGATGCCGCCGCGATGACCGACTCTGCCCCACGACTGCTGCCGGTTCGACCGGCACCCACAGCGCTCCTGTCGCTGTCGGTGTTGCTTGCCCTGCGCGCGCCGCGGGCGCCGCGGGCGCTGTCGGCGTTGGTTGTGCTGTCGAGCCTGGCGGGGCCCTTGCACGCGGCAGAACCCGCTGCCAAAGCGCAGAAGCCTGCAAGTCCCGCGGTGGCCCCTGCGCCTGCAGCTCCGAACGCTGCAGCCTTACCTGCTGCCATCGCGACCCCCGCCGCTGCCGCACCCCCTGAGGCTGCCGCGCCTGCGGCCTCGGCGGCTCGCGGGCCGACGGCCATGCGCACGCCTTACCGGCCCCGCAAGCCCGGCCCGATTGGTGGCGGAGGCACTGCAGGCGCGGGTGGCGCTCCGGCCGGCCCTGGCGCCTCCTTCGGCGCGGCTCCTCCCATCAGCCCCGGCGCCCCGGGCACGCCCGCGGCCGCCACAGGGGAACCCCTGTTGGGCACCCCCATCAAGCTGGGCCCTGGCGATCCGCTGGAGCGCCTGCGCGAGCGTCTGGCACGCGGGGTGGCTGCGGATGGGGCGGCCAAGCCGGGCTCACGCGGCACGCCGGAGATCAAGGTCGACAACCGGGCCTCCGGGGAATTCGTCATCAAGGCGCCGCCAGCAGGCTCGACGTCAACAGCCCGAACCACCCGTACGGCCTCAGCGGCATCGCGTGGGGCGATGGCGGCCGGCGCCGCAGCCGCCGCAGCCGCCACCGGGGCTGAGGCAAAGCACGCGGCCGGTGCCGGTGCCGGCGCCCATGGGCCGGCCTGGAGCTACTCCGGCAGCCTGGGCCCGCAGGCCTGGGCTTCCCTGCACCCCTCGTTTTCCCTGTGCGGCAGCGGGCAGCGCCAGAGCCCCGTGGACATCCGTGATGGCTTGCCGGTGGACCTGGAAGAAGTGGAGTTCCAGTACCGGCCGGGTTTCTTCTCCGTCACCGACAACGGGCATACCGTGCAGGTGCAGGTGGGTGGGGGCAATGCCATCGAAGTCGGCGCGCGTCGCTATGAGCTGACCGGATTCCACTTCCACCTGCCGGGCGAGGAGTTGGTGGACGGGCGGTCTTTCGCCATGTCCATCCACCTGGTGCACCGAGACCCTCAAGGCCGCATGGCCGTGGTGGCCCTGGTGGCCGATGAGGGCCCTGAGCATCCGGCCGTGCAGGCCGTGTGGAACAACCTGCCCCTGGAGCGGGGCGAGTTCGTGGCGGCGTCGGTGGAGTTCGATCCCACGGCGCTGCTGCCCGCGCGTCGGGGCTACTACACCTACATGGGATCGCTGAACACGCCGCCCTGTACCGAGGGCGTGCTGTGGATCGTGATGCAACAGCCCATACAGGTTTCTCCTCAGCAATTGGCCATCTTCGCCCGCCTGCATCCGATGAACGCACGGCCCATTCAGCCGCTGAATGGACGGGTGATCAAGCAGTCACGCTGAACTCGACGCCGGGCGGGCCGCCGGCTTGCCAGGCTGCGCGGGGTCAGCCCCCAGGCCTGCCGCCCCGGCTGGCCCACCACAGGGCGGGCCACAGCCACAGGCTAAACACCCAGCGCGCCAGCCGTCCGGCGTTCAGGGGCCGCGTCTCGTGCTGTGCCACCTTCACGAACAGCACCACGGCGCCCACCAGCACGTACAGCAGCAGCGCCGCATACACACCTGCCCGCCAGGCGTAGGTGCCGCCCAGCGCGTCCCCCAGCAGGCTGCCGGCGACGGCGGCGATGAGCACCGAGCAGGCCAGCGCAAGCCCGATACCGGCCAGGGCATGGCGCAGGCGCCACAGGGGGTCGTTGTCGTTCATGGAGGTGCTGGAGGAGGCGACCGCGCACTCTCAGCGGCCGGTCACCCAGGCCTGGGTGTCGGCCAGGGCCCTATCGAACTTTTCCAGCAACTCGTCGATCTGGGCCTCGGTGATGATCAGCGGCGGTGAGAAAGCGACGATGTCGCCGGCCATCGCTCGCAGGATCAGGCCGTGCTCCTGCGCCCGCCGCACCAGGTACGCACCCACGCCGCGCTTGGGGTCGAAGGGCTTGCGGGCAGCCGGGTCCGCGGCCAGTTCCACGGCGCCGATCAGGCCCAGCCCGCGCACGTCCCCGATCAGCGGGTGCCCGCGGTAGCGGGCCAGCCCCGCTTGCAGGCGGGGGCCCACCTGCGCCACATGCTCGACCACGCGGTCGCTTTCGTAGATGCGCAGCGTCTCCAGCGCCACGGCGCAGGCCAGCGGGTGGCCGCTGTAGGTGTAGCCGTGGCCGAACACGCCGATCTCGGCGCTGGCGTCGGCAATCGTCTGGTAGACGTGGTCGGCCACGTACAGCCCCGACATCGGCACGTAGGCCGAGGTCATCATCTTGGCCACCGTCACGAAGTCGGGCTTCAGGCCGTAGACCTGGGAGCCAAAGGCCTGGCCCAGCCGACCGAACCCGGTGATGACCTCGTCGGCGATGAAGAGCACGTCGTGCTTCTTCAGGATGGGCTGGATCAGGTCGAAGTAGCCTGGCGGCGGCACGATCACGCCGCCGGCGCCCTGCACCGGCTCGGCAATGAAGGCCGCCACGGTGTCGGGCCCTTCGCGTTGGATGGTGTCTTCCAGTTCCTGCGCCAGGCGTTGTGCAAAGGCCTGCGGTGACTCGCCGTCACGGGCGAACTGGTAGGCGTGCGGGCAGCTCACCCGCACCACGCCGTCCATGGGCAGGTCAAAGTGCTGGTGCATGGTGGGAATGCCCGACAGCGAGGCGGCGGCCACCGTCACGCCGTGGTAGCCCTTGACGCGGCCGATGATCTTCTTCTTCAGCGGCCGGCCACGGGCGTTGTTGTAGTAACGCACCAGCTTGACGGCGGTGTCGTTGGACTCTGAGCCGGAGTTCGCGAACAGCACCCGGGCGCCCGGGATGGGCGACCAGCGGTCCAGCGCCTGCACCAACTCGGTCACCGGCCCCGGTACCTTGCCGGAGAACGAGTGGTAATACGGCAGGGTGCGCATCTGGCGTTCGGCGGCGTCGGCCAGGCGTCGCTCCGAGAAGCCCAGCGAGGCGCACCACAGGCCCGCCATGCCCTCCAGGTAGCGCCGGCCCTGCTCGTCCTCGACGTGCACGCCGTCGCCTTTGACGATGACCAGCGGCCCGTCCTTTTCAAGTTGGCGCAGCTGGGTGTAGGGGTGGAGGTGGTGCCGGGTGTCGGCCAGGGCGGCGGCGGTGAGGGTCATGGGTGGGTGCTCAGGGTGGTGTGGCGTCGGGTGCAAGCCCCTTGCGCAGAAATTTATCAGCGCGCCCGGGGCTGGCTGGTCCAGCAAAACCCGCAGACTCGCGCCAGGAGGGTGCCCCCGTGACACCCTCCTTTTGCTCACAAAGCAGTTTCACTGCCCCTTGCAAGTGCTTGGTTCTGAACGATTTTTTTCCAAGGATTGCCACCTAATTCGAGTCTAAGTGCTTGATTCCATTGAACTTTTTTCGATTCCGTGGATTGACCCCCCCTGTGGCCTGAGCTAAAGTGCGCGGAAGTGCAGGAAAGTGGGTTTTTGTGTCGGCTTTTGCGTTCAAGGGTGGTCCGGTGCTCACGCTGGACGGGAAGGGGCGGATCACCGTCCCGGCCCGTTGGCGGGATGTGCTCGTGTCCGCCGTGCAAGGCCAGATGATGGTCAGCAAGAGCCATGTGCGCTGCCTGTCCCTGTTCCCGCGCCCGGTGTGGGACCAGTTCGAGACCCGCCTGAACGCCCTGCCTGCATCGGCCGACGGGCTGCGCCGGCTGTACATCGGCAGTGCCACGGAGGCGGCCATCGACGGCGCGTCGCGTCTGCTGCTGCCGCCCGAACTGCGCGCCTGGGCGGGCCTGGAGCGGGAGGTCGTCTTCATGGGCCTGGGCAACCGCTTCGAGCTCTGGGACAAGGCCCGTTACGACGCTCATGAAGCCGCCGTCCTGGAGCAGGACATGACCGGCCAGCTCGACACCTTGTTCATCGGGTGAGTGCCTTGAGCGATGCCGGCGCGGCCTTCCAGCACACCACCGTCCTGCTCACCGAAGCCGTCGAGGCCCTGGTGACGCGGGTGGACGGCACCTACGTGGACGGCACCTTCGGCCGCGGCGGGCACAGCCGTGCCGTGTTGCAGCGCCTGTCGCCCGCTGGACGCCTGGTGGCCTTTGACAAGGACCCGGAAGCGGTGCAGGCCGCCGGCGCGCTGCAGGACCCGCGGTTCTCCATCGTGCACGACAGCTTTGCCAGCATGGCGCAAGCCCTGGCCCGGCTGGGGCTGCCGCACGTGGACGGGGTGCTGCTGGACCTGGGGGTGAGCAGCCCGCAGATCGACAACCCTGCGCGTGGCTTCAGCTTCCGCTTCGATGCGCCGCTGGACATGCGCATGGACACGACCCGCGGCGAAACCGCCGCGGACTTCCTGGCGCACGCCGACGAGCGCCGCATTGCAGAGGTGATCCGAGACTATGGCGAAGAACGGTTTGCTGTTCCGGTTGCAAAGGCGCTTGTCGCTCGCCGCGAGGGCGGGAGTCCCGTTCGCACCACAGGCGAGCTGGCCGCGGTCGTGGCTCGTGCGGTCAAGACCCGAGAGCCGGGCCAGGACCCTGCAACGCGCACGTTTCAAGCTCTTCGGATTCTCGTCAACGCCGAGCTTGAAGAACTCGAGCAGGGGCTGAAGGCAGCCCTGCAGTGCCTGCGCCCTGGCGGGCGGCTGGCCGTGATCAGTTTCCACTCCCGGGAAGACCGCATCGTCAAGACCTTCATCGCTCGCGAAAGCCGCGACGAGGTGGACCGCCGCGCCCCCTTCGCCCCGGCCCGGCCGGTGCGCCTGCGGGCGCTGGCGCGCCTGCGGGCGAGTGAGGCCGAGGTGGCGGCCAACCCGCGCGCCCGCTCGGCCATCCTGCGGGTGGCCGAGCGCACCGAGGTGCCTTTCGAGTCTGTGGAGGCCGCAGCGCCACGGGCTGGTGCGGGCGCGCGTCCCCTGCGTGCCGCACGCACCGTACGCGCCAGGGGGCGTCGGTGACCCGGGTCAACCTGCTGTTGGCCACAGGTCTGATCGGCAGCAGCCTGCTGCTGGTGAACAGCGCCTATGAGACGCGGCGCCTGTTCTCGGCACTGGAGCGCGCCAAGGCCGAGCAGCGCCAGCTGGACAGCGAATACAAGCGCCTGGACGCGGAACGCCAGGTGCAGTCCACCCATCTGCGGGTGGAGCGCGTGGCGCGCGAGCGCCTGCAGATGCGCACGGTGACTCCGGCGGTGACGCATTGGGTGAACGAGCGCCCGTCCGACGCGGCGCTCCCCAGCCCAGGCACCTCGGGCAACCCGGGCACTGCGACCGCTGCCCCCGCCGGCCCCCCCGCAGGAGCACGGCCATGAAGCCGACCGTGCAGACCGGCGCGCGCGCCGTGAACTACGCCACCAGCCCGCTGCTGGCCAGCAAGACGCCTCCCTGGCGCTCACGCTTCATGCTGGTGGTGGTGGCGCTGGCCTTCCTGGTGCTGGCCGGCCGCGCCGTGTACATCCAGGCCGTGGGCACCGACTTCTACGTGAAGCAGGGCGAAATGCGCTACACGCGCACCCTCGTGCTGCCGGCCAGCCGGGGCCGCATCCTGGACCGCAACGGCGTGGTGCTGGCCACCAGCGTGCCGGCGCCGTCGGTGTGGGCCATTCCCAAGGATTTCGAGGCTGACGTGGCCCAGCGCAAGGCCTTGTCGGGGCTGCTGGGCATGACGCTGCAGGAGCTGAGGGAGCGCACCGCGGGCGAGGGCGAGTTCGCGTGGCTGCGCCGCCAGGTGGACGATGCCGTCTGGAACGAGGTCAAGGCCCTGGGCATCAAGGGCGTGCACCGGCATGGCGAGTTCAAGCGCCGCTACCCCGAGGGGGAGGCCGCGGCCCATGTGGTGGGCTTCACCGACGTGGAGGAGGCCGGGCAGGAAGGCATCGAGCTGGCCTTCCAGAAGGAGTTGCAGGGCAAGCCCGGCTCGCGCGGCGTGGTGCGCGACCGCCTGGGGCGCATCGTCGAGGACACCGGCGCCCGGCTGGAGCCCGTGAACGGGCGTGATGTCACCTTGTCGATCGACAGCAAGGTGCAGTTCTTCGCCTGGCAGCGCGTGCGCGACGCCGTGGCACAGCACGGTGCCAAGGCCGGCAGCGTGGTCGTGCTGGACGCCAAGTCGGGCGAGGTGCTGGCCCTGGCCAACTACCCCAGCTTCAACCCGAACCAGCGGCAGAACCTCAGCGGCGGGCAGCTGCGCAACCGCGCCCTGACCGACATCTTCGAGCCTGGCTCGACGATGAAGCCCTTCATCGCCGCCTGGGCGCTGGAGAGCGGGCGCGTGACCCCGCAGACACCCATCCAGACGGCGCCCGGCTCCATCACCATCACCGGTTCCACCATCAAGGATGCCCACCCGCACGGCGTGCTCTCGGTGGCCGAGGTCATCCAGAAGTCCAGCAACGTGGGCACGGTGAAGCTGGCCATGCAGATGTCCCCGCGCGAGATGTGGGAGCTGTACGCCGGCGTGGGCTTCGGACAGAAGCCGCAACTGGATTTCCCGGGCGCGGTGACGGGCAAGCTGCGGCCGTACAAGACCTGGCGCCCGATCGAGCAGGCCACCATGAGCTATGGCTACGGTGTGTCATCCTCGTTGTTCCAGCTGGCCCGGGCCTACACCGTGTTCGCGCGCGATGGCGAGCTGATCCCGGTGTCCATGCTCAAGCGGCAGGAGCCCGTGGCCGGCCTGCGCGTGATCTCCCCCAAGACCGCCATCGACGTGCGCGAGATGCTGCGCATGGCCGCAGGCCCGGGCGGCACGGCGCAGAAGGCACAGACCATCGGCTATTCGGTGGGCGGCAAGACCGGCACCGCGCGCAAGCAGGAGGGCAAGTCCTACACCTCCAACAAGTACCGGGCCTGGTTCGTGGGCCTGGCCCCGGTGAGCGATCCGCGCATCGTCGTCGCGGTGATGGTGGACGAGCCCAGCAAGGGCGTGTTCTACGGCGGCGACGTGGCCGCGCCGGTGTTCAGCGAGGTGGTGCAGCAGACGCTGCGCATGATGGGCGTGCCCACCGACATCGAGGTCAAGCCGCAGATCGTGTTCCAGCCGGGTGCTGCCGAGGTGGAGAGCTTCTGATGCAGCACCTGGGCTCCAGCACGGCGGCCGCAGCCTGGCTCCACGCCCGGGGGGTGCGCGCGCTGCGCACCGACCACCGCCAGGTTCGACCTGGCGATGCCTTCCTCGCCTGGCCCGGGCGCCGCCATGACGGTCGTGCGCACACGGCTTCAGCGCTGGCGGCCGGTGCAGCGGCTTGCCTGATCGAGGCGCAAGGGCTGCAGGCCGAAGGGCCAGGTCGGGCCGCCCTGGCTGCCCTGACGAAGAAGGTGCCCGAGGCTGAAGGCGCGGGAGAAGGCGCGGGCCGTATGGCTGCCTTGACGGACCTGAAGCGCCAGGCCGGCGAGGTGGCCGACACTTTCCTCGGTCACCCCAGCCGGGCGTTGGACGTGGTGGCGGTGACCGGCACCAACGGCAAGACCTCCACCACCTGGTGGGTGGCGCAGGCGCTGGGCGCCCTGGGCCGCGGCTGCGGGGTGGTCGGCACGCTGGGCGTGCGTGGACCGGGCACCAACCTTCACGATCTGGAGCCCGCGGGCCTGACCACCCCCGATGCCGTGGCCTTGCAGACCGCGTTCCGGCGTTTCGTGGACGCAGGGTTGTCGGCCTGTGCCATCGAGGCCTCCTCCATCGGCATCACTGAGCACCGCCTGGCAGGCACTTCCCTGGCCGTGGCGGCCTTCACCAACCTCACGCAGGACCACCTGGACTACCACGGCACGATGGTCGCCTATGGCGCGGCCAAGCGGGCGCTCTTCGACATGCCGGGCCTGAGGGCTGCCGTGTTGAACGTCGACGACGCCCACGGCCGGGCCTGGGCCGCGGAGCTGCAGGACAGGCGCGGCCCGCAGGCACTGACGGTGTGGTGCGTGTCGGCCAGCGCGCTTGGCGAGCCCGCGCCCGGCATGGCCGAACCCGGTGCCGCAGCGTCGCCCCGGCTGTGGGTCCGGCAGGTGCGACACACCACCGAGGGCCTGGAGATGATGCTGTGCGAGCGCGAGGGCGCTGGCGCAACGGTTGGTACGACGGGCAGTGGGACGGCCAGTGTTGCGGTCAGCGGCCACGCGGTGTGCACCCCCTTGATCGGTGGCTTCAATGTCGAGAACCTGCTGGTCGTGGCTGGCTGTCTGCGCGCCCTGGGCATCCCGCTGGCCGAGGTGGCCCGCGCGTTGGCGACGCTGACGCCGGTGCCGGGGCGGCTGCAACGGGTGGCCGCGGTGGCCACAGTGGGAGATGGCCCGCAGCCTGCCGTGGTGGTGGACTACGCCCACACACCCGATGCCCTGGACAAGGCCTTGCAGGCCCTGGCGCCGCTGGCCCAGGCGCGAGGCGGGCAGCTGTGGTGCGTGTTCGGCTGCGGCGGCGACCGCGATGCCAGCAAGCGCCCCCTCATGGGCCAGGCCGCCGTGCGCGGCGCGGCGCATGTGGTGGTGACCAGCGACAACCCGCGCAGCGAGGATCCGGCGCACATCCTGGCGCAGGTGATGGCCGGGGCCCGGCAGTCGCAGGCGGCCGCCGCCACGCGCAGCCTGCAGGCCATCGAGGACCGCCGCGCGGCCATCGTCCACGCTGTGCGCCAGGCCGCGCCCGAGGACGTGGTGCTGATCGCGGGCAAGGGCCACGAGCAGACCCAGGAGATTGCGGGCGTGAAGCATCCGTTCTGCGACGTGGCCGAGGCCACGGCTGCTTTGCAGGCGCGCCCGGCGGGAGCTTCCTCGCAGGCTGTGGGGGCACAGCCATGATGACCCTGGCCCAGGCCCATGCGCTGCTGCCCGGCTCGGTGCTGGTGGGCGATGGCGCGGTCGCGTTCGAGCGGGTGCATTCCGACACCCGCACCTTGCAGCCGGGCGACCTGTTCGTGGCCCTGCGCGGCGATCGCTTTGATGCGCATGACTTTCTGGCTGCGGCGCGCCAGGCGGGCGCCGTGGCGGCCCTGGCCGAGCGCGGTCTGGCCCAGGCGGGCCTGAGCGGCCTGCAGGTGTCCGATGCACTGGTGGCCTTGCAAACGCTGGCCGGCGCGTGGCGGCACCGCTTCCACCTGCCGCTGATCGCGGTGACTGGCAGCAACGGCAAGACCACCGTGACGCAGATGATCGCGTCCATCCTGCGTGCCGGGCACGGCGCCGGGGCGTTCGCCACTCAGGGCAACCTGAACAACCACATCGGCCTGCCGCTGACCCTGCTGCGGATGCGCCAGGACGACGCGGTCTGGCACCGGGTGGGTGTGGTGGAACTGGGCATGAACCACCCGGGGGAGATCGCGCTGCTGGCCCGCCTGGCCGCGCCGACGGTGGCGCTCGTCAACAACGCCCAGCGCGAACACCAGGAGTTCATGGCCAGCGTGGAGGCCGTGGCGCAGGAGAACGGCGCCGTGCTGCCGGCCCTGCCGGCCTCGGGCATCGCGGTGTTTCCTGCCGACGACCCGATGTCCGCAGTGTGGCGCCAGATGGCCGGCACCCGCGAGGTGCGCACCTTCGCGTTGCAAGGGCAAGCCTACGCCAGCGCGCAGGCGGACTGGGACGCCGCGGCCCAGGCCTGGGAGGTGGAGCTGCGGCTGGACGCCGCGCGCTTGCGCGTGCGCCTGGCCGTGCCGGGGCTGCACAACGTGCGCAACGCGCTGGCCGCCGCCGTGTGCGCGCAGGCTGCCGGTGAACCTTTGTCGGCCATCCAGCAGGGGCTGGAGGCGTTCCGCCCGGTCAAGGGCCGGTCGCAGGTGCGCGCCTTGCCCTGGGCCGGCCACATGGCCACGCTGGTGGACGACAGCTACAACGCCAACCCCGACTCCGTGCTCGCGGCCATCGAGGTGCTGTGCGGTCTGCCTGGGCCGCGTTGGCTGGTTCTCGGTGACATGGGCGAGGTGGGTTCGCAAGGTCCGGCCTTCCACGCCGAGGTGGGCGCGCGGGCCCGTGAAGCCGGTCTGGAATACCTGTGGTGCGTCGGCCCTCTTGCGGCGCATGCGGCGCAGGCGGCGCGGTCAGCCCAGGCAGGGCCGTTAGCCCCCTCGACCGCCCCGGGCGCGGTGCGCCATTTCGAGACAGTCGACGCCTTGCTGGCTGCCTTGCGGGCAGACCGGCATGGCACCGTTGCTGCCCAAGCTTTGCCGCCAGCCGCCGGCATCCTGGTCAAGGGCTCGCGCTTCATGCGCATGGAACGCGTGATCGACGCCCTGACGTCGGGGTCTGCGGCCCCTGCGGTGGCTTCTCCAGCGGCCCCCTCCCACACCCCTCCACAGGCGCCCCCGGCGGCGCCAGAGAGCCCGTCGTGCTGCTGAGCCTGAGTCAATGGCTGCTGACCTTGTTCCCGGAGGAACTGGGCTTCCTGCGCGTCTTCCAGTACCTGACCTTCCGCGGAGTCATGGCGGCCATGACCGCGCTGCTCATCGGCCTGGCCTTCGGGCCGTGGGTCATTCGCCGCCTGACCGAGATGAAGATCGGCCAGCCCATCCGCAGCTACGGTGTGCAGGCCCATCTCGGCAAGCGCGGCACCCCCACCATGGGCGGTGTGCTGGTGCTCATCGGCATCGGCGTGTCCACGCTGCTGTGGTTCGACTGGAGCAACCGCTTCTGCTGGGTGGTGATGCTGGTGACCTTCGGCTTCGGTGCCATCGGCTGGGTGGACGACTACCGCAAGGTGGTGCACAAGGACCCGGAGGGCATGCGCTCGCGCGAGAAGTTCTTCTGGCAGACGGTGATCGGCCTCGTGGCCGCGCTGTACCTGGCCTTCAGCGTGTCGGAGGTGTCCAACCTGCGCGTGCTGGAACTGTTCTTCAACTGGATCGCCAGCGGCTTCTCGAATGAACTGCCGCCCAAGGCCGATCTGATGGTGCCCTTCTTCAAGAGCGTGAGCTACCCGCTGGGGGTCTACGGCTTCATTGCGCTGAGCTGGTTCGTCATCGTGGGCGCCAGCAACGCGGTGAACTTCACCGACGGCCTGGACGGTCTGGCCATCATGCCCGTGGTGCTGGTGGGCTCCGCCCTCGGCCTGTTCGCCTACCTCACCGGCAATGCGGTGTACGCGAAGTACCTGCTCATCCCGCACATCCCTGGCGCGGGTGAACTGCTGATCTTCTGCGGCGCGATGGCCGGCGCCGGCCTGGCCTTCCTGTGGTTCAACGCCAACCCGGCGCAGGTGTTCATGGGCGACGTGGGCGCGCTGGCGCTGGGCGGGGCCCTGGGGACGATCGCGGTCATCACCCGACAGGAAGTCGTGCTCGCCATCATGGGCGGCATCTTCGTGGCCGAGGCCTTGAGCGTGATCCTGCAGGTGGGCTGGTTCAAGTACACCAAGCGCCGCTACGGCGAAGGCCGCCGCATCTTCCTGATGGCGCCCCTGCACCACCATTTCGAGAAGAAGGGCTGGACCGAAACGCAGGTGGTCGTGCGTTTCTGGATCATCACCATGCTGCTGTGCCTGATCGGCCTGGCCAGCCTGAAGTTGCGCTGAAGACCTGGACATGCAGCAACTCACCGGCCTCCATGTGCTCATCCTCGGCCTCGGTCAATCCGGGCTGGCGATGGCGCGCTGGTGCGCACGCTGGGGGGCACAGGTGACGGTGTGGGATTCGCGCGAGCAGCCGCCCCAGGCGCAGGCGCTGGCCGAGCAGGTGCCGGAAGCGAAGCTCGTTGGCGGACCCTTACCCGCCGATGACCTGCAAGGGCCGCTGGGCCGGTTGGCCGCCGTGCAGTGGGTGCTCAAGAGCCCGGGCCTGGCCCCGCAAGATCCCGCCATCGCGCCCCTGCTGCAGGCCGCCCGCGACAAGGGCTTGAGGGTGAGCGGCGAACTCGACCTGTTCGTCCAGGCGCTGGCCGCGCTGAAGCAGGCGCAGGCCTACGCGCCGCAGGTGCTGGCCATCACCGGGACGAACGGCAAGACCACCACCACCGCCTTGACGGCCCTGCTGGTGGAGCGCGCCGGGCGGACGGCCGTGGCGGCGGGCAACATCGGCCCGACCATGCTGGACACCCTGGCCGAGCGCCTGGACGCGGGCACGCTGCCGCAGGTGTGGGTGCTGGAGCTGTCGAGTTTTCAGCTGCACGATGCGCAGGGCTTCGACCCCGCCGCCGCGGTGGTGCTCAACCTCTCGCAGGACCACCTGGACTGGCACGGCACCATGGCCGTATACGCCGCCGACAAGGCGCGCATCTACGGCCAGCAGGCGTGGATGGTGGTCAATGTGGACGACCCGCTGGTGGCGGCCATGGAGCCGCCCGCGTTCAGCGGCAAGCCGGCCAAGGGCGAAGTCCGCCCTGAGCCCCGCCACGTGCTGCGCTTCGGGCTGCAGGCGCCGCAGCGTGCGGGCGACTTCGGTCTGGTCACAGAGAACGGTATGGCCTGGCTGGTGCGCGCCCTGCCGGGTGACGAGACCGGCGTGCGGCGCAAGCGCGGTGCCGAAGCCGAGCCCGAGGAACTGCATCTGCAGCGCCTGATGCCGGCCGATGCCCTGCGCCTGCGCGGGCGCCACAACGCCAGCAACGCCCTGGCCGCGCTGGCCCTGGCCACGGCCATAGGCTGCCCGCTGGCGCCCATGCTGCACGGCCTGCGCGAGTACCGCGGCGAGCCGCACCGGGTGGAACTGGTGGGCCGCATCGGCGAGGTCGAGGCCTTCGACGACAGCAAGGGCACGAACGTCGGGGCCACGGTCGCCGCGCTGAAGGGGCTGGGCGCCGATCGTGCCCCGGCGCGGGTGGTGGTCATCCTGGGTGGCGACGGCAAGGGGCAGGATTTCTCCCCGCTGGCCCCGGCGGTGGCGCAGCACGCGCGGGCGGTAGCGCTGATCGGGCGCGATGCCCGCATCATCGATGCGGCCCTCCTGGCGGACCCGGACGCTGCCGCCGTGCCGCGGGCCACCCACAAAACGCTGGAGGCGGCGGTGGCCTGGTGCTTCGCGCAGGCGCGGCCCGGCGATGCGGTGCTGCTCAGCCCGGCCTGCGCGAGCTGGGACATGTTCCGGAACTACGGCCATCGGGCCGAGGTCTTCGTCCAGGCGGTGCGGGACTGGGCGGCCGAGCAGGGTGAGGTGCTGGCATGAGCGCGCGCAGCGCTTCCACGACGGCACACGCCCACCGCGGCGGCCGGGTGCACGCCGCCTGGGCCATGCTTCGCTCCCACCTGCGTGGGCGCCTGTCGTCCGTCGTTCCCGGGCGCTCCCCTGCAGGTCTGGAGGGCTCTTCGCAGGCCCTGCCCGTGCGCGATCGCTTCGAACTGCGATCCTCTGGCGTCACGCGTGTCACCGGGTTCGATCAGGCGTTCGTGGCCGTGGTCCTGGCCCTGATGGCGCTGGGCGTGGTGATGGTGTACTCGGCCTCGGTGGCGTTGCCCGACAACCCCAAGTTCGCGCGCTACGCCGCCACGCACTTCCTCAGCCGCCACCTGCTGTCCATCGGCATCGCCACGGTGGCGGCCTTGCTGGTGCTGCAGATTCCGCTGGCCTGGTGGGAGAAGTACGCCGGCCACCTCTTCATCCTGGCGCTGGTGCTGCTGGTGCTGGTGCTGATCCCGGGCATTGGCAAGGTGGTGAACTTCTCGCGGCGCTGGATTCCCCTGGGGGTGATGAACTTCCAGCCTTCGGAGTACGCCAAGCTGGCCATGGCGATCTACGCGGCCGGTTACATGGTACGCAAGATGGATGCGCGTGAGAACTTTGTCCGTGCCGTCTGGCCCATGGCCATGGCCGTGCTGGTGGTGGGCCTGCTGCTGCTGCGCCAGCCCGACATGGGCGCCTTCATCGTCATCGCCACCATCTCCATGGGGGTGCTGTTCCTCGGGGGCGTCAACTCCCGCATGTTCTTCCTCATCGCCGCCATGGCCATCGCGGCGCTGGCCATGATCATCGCCTTCGACGAACTGCGCCGCGGCCGCATCCTGGCCTACCTGGACCCGTGGGACCCCGCCAACGCCCAGGGCAAGGCCTACCAGCTCACGCATTCGCTCATCGCCTTCGGCCGGGGCGGCCTGTTCGGCCAGGGGCTGGGCTCGTCCGTGGAGAAGCTGCACTACCTGCCGGAGGCCCACACCGATTTCCTGCTGGCCGTCATTGGCGAGGAACTGGGGCTGGTGGGTGTGCTGGGAGTGATCGTCGGCTTCTTCTGGATGGTGCGCCGCATCGTCAACATCGGCCGCCAGGCCATCGCCCTGGACCGCGTGTTCGCCGGCCTCATGGCGCAGGGCATCGCCATCTGGTTCGCCGGCCAGGCCTTCATCAACATGGGCGTGAACCTGGGCGTGCTGCCCACCAAGGGCCTGACGCTGCCGCTCATGAGCTTCGGCGGCTCGGGCATCCTGATGAACCTGATCGCGCTGGCCCTGGTGCTGCGTGTTGATGTGGAGAACAGAGCCCTCATGCGAGGAGGCCGAGCATGAGGATGCCGCCGAACACCGTGAGGCGGCATGCGGCGGCAGCCGCAGGGCTGCTCCGGCGAAGCCAGAACAGGACGCTCATGCGTGGAGGCCGCACATGACGCGCGCGCCGCATCTGGTCATCATGGCTGCGGGCACGGGCGGGCACATCATGCCGGGCCTGGCCGTGGCGCGCGAGGTGCGCAGCCGCGGCTGGACCGTGAGCTGGCTGGGCACTTCGCATGGCATGGAGAACCGTCTGGTGCCTCCTGCCGGCATCGAGATGGACACCATCGCCTTCAGCGGCCTGCGCGGCAAGGGCCTGCTGCACACCGCCACGGGCGGCCTGCGCCTGCTGAAAGCCTTCTGGGACTGCCTGCGCATCCTGCGGCGCCGCGGGGCCGATGTGGTGCTGGGCATGGGCGGGTACGTCTGTTTCCCTGGCGGGCTGATGGCCAGCCTGCTCAGCAAGCCGCTGATGCTGGTGAACGCCGATGCGGCGCTGCTGCTGTCCAACAAGAGCCTGCTGCCCGTGGCCGACCGCGTGGCCTTCGGCTTTGACGGCCCGGCGGTCAAGGGGGTGAAGGCCGGCGTCGTCACGGGCAATCCGGTGCGTGCCGAGATCGAGGCCTTGCCCGAGCCGTCTGAACGTCTTGCCGGGCGCAGCGGCGCCCTGCGCCTGCTGGTGGTGGGGGGCAGCCTGGGCGCCCAGGTGCTCAACCGCACCGTGCCGCAGGCCCTGGCGCTGATGGAGGCGGGCGCGCGGCCCCGGGTGGTGCACCAGACCGGCGCCGCGCAGGCCGACGAGGTGCGCGCTGCCTACGCGGCCGCAGGCCTGCAGGCGGATGTGCGGCCTTTCATCGACGACATGGCCACACAGCTGGCCCACTGTGACCTGGTGCTGTGCCGTGCCGGCGCCGTCACCGTGAGCGAGCTGTGCGCCGCCGGCGTGGCCAGCATGCTGGTGCCGCTGGTGGTGAGCACCACCTCGCACCAGCGCGACAACGCCCAGTGGCTGGCCGGGCAAGGCGCGGCCGTGCATCTGCCGCAGGCCGAGTTCACGCCCGAGGCCCTGGCGCAGCGCCTGCAGGCGCTGGACCGCGAGGCCTTGCTGGCCATGGCCCGGCGCGCCCGCAGCCTGGCCCAGCCGCAGGCGGCGGCCCGTGTGGCCGACGAGCTGCAACGACTGTGGGGGAAGCGCGCATGAAGCACGCCGTCAAGCACATCCACTTCGTGGGTATCGGCGGCGCTGGCATGAGCGGCATCGCCGAGATCCTGCACAACCTGGGCTACCGCGTCTCGGGCTCGGACGCTGCCGAGAGCCCGGTCACCCAGCGTCTGGCCGGCCTGGGCGTGCGCGTCTTCATCGGTCACGCGGCGGGCCAGATCGAAGGTGCCCAGGCCGTCGTCACCTCCACCGCGGTGAAGCCTGACAACCCCGAGGTGCTGGCCGCGCGTGCCCGCAAGGTGCCGGTGGTGGCGCGCGCCGTGCTGCTGGCCGAGTTGATGCGCCTGAAGCAGGGCATCGCGATCGCCGGCACACACGGCAAGACCACCACCACTTCGCTCGTGGCCAGCGTGCTGGCCGAGGCTGGCGTGGACCCCACTTTCGTCATCGGCGGCAAGCTCGAGAGCGCGGGCACCAACTCCCGCCTGGGCGCCGGGGACCTCATCGTGGTGGAAGCTGACGAGAGCGACGCCTCCTTCCTGCACCTGAGCCCGGTGATGTCGGTCGTGACCAACATCGACGCCGACCACATGGACACCTACGGCCACGACCTCACCCGCCTGCGCGGGGCGTTCGTGGAGTTCCTGCACCGGCTGCCGTTCTACGGCGCAGCCGTGCTGTGCACCGACGACCCCGGCGTGCGCTCCATCCTGCCCATGATCTCGCGCCCCGTCATCGGCTACGGCCTGGGCGAGGACGCGCAGGTGCGCGCCCTGGACGTGCAGGCCGTGCCGGGCGGGCAGATGCGCTTCACCTGCCGGCGCCTGCCCAGCCCGGGGGCCGGGGCGGCTGCTCCGCTGCCGGACCTGGCCGTGACGCTGAACCTGGCCGGCGTGCACAACGTGCGCAACGCCCTGGCGGCCATTGCCGTGGCACTGGCGCTGGAGTTGCCCGACGCGGCCGTGCTGCGCGCGCTGGCGGGCTTCCGTGGCGTGGGCCGGCGTTTCCAGCGCTGGGGCGAACTGCCCGTGGCCGCGGGCCAGGGTGGTGGCAGCTTCACCCTCATCGACGACTACGGCCACCATCCGGTGGAGATGGCGGCCGTCATCGCCGCGGCGCGCGGCGCCTTCCCTGGGCGGCGCCTGGTGCTGGCCTTCCAGCCGCACCGCTACACCCGCACCCGGGATTGCTTCGAAGATTTCGTGCAGGTGATGGGCACGGCCGACGCCCTGCTGCTGTCCGAGGTGTACCCCGCAGGTGAAGCGCCCATCGTCGCGGCCGACGGCCGGGCCCTGGCGCGCGCCTTGCGCGTGGCCGGCCACCTGGACCCGGTGTTCGTCGACGACATCGCCCGCATGCCGCAGGCCATCGCCGACTTCGTGCGTGATGGTGACGTGGTCATCGCCATGGGCGCGGGTTCCATCGGTACCGTGCCGCGGAAGGTGCGAGACCTGCTGGCCGGCGCCGCCTCCACCCCGGCCGCTGCGGCGGCCACGCTGCCGGGAGGTCTCTCTTGAGCGCTCCTGCGGTGCTTGACTCCGGGCTCGGCCGGGTGGCCGTGCTGATGGGCGGCGACAGCGCCGAGCGCGAGGTCTCGCTGATGTCCGGCACAGGCGTGCTGGAGGCCCTGCGCTCGCGCGGCGTGGACGCCCATGCCTTTGACCCGGCGCAACGTCCCTTGGGGGAGTTGAAGACCGAAGGATTCGACCGTGTCTTCATTGCGTTGCACGGACGCCACGGCGAGGACGGCACGGTGCAGGGCGCGCTGGAACTGCTGGGCCTGCCCTACACCGGCTCGGGCGTGATGGCCAGCGCCATCGCGATGGACAAGGTGATGACCAAGCGGGTGTGGCGCTCCGAGGGGCTGCCCACGCCGCACTGGGTGTGGCTGGCGCCCGAGCGCCAGCAGCCCGAGGTGGTGATGGCCGTGCCTGACGAGATCGGCCTGCCCTTGATCGTCAAGCCACCTAGGGAAGGTTCCTCCATCGGCGTGACCAAAGTGGCGGGATACTCGGAGATGCAGGATGCGGTGCGGCTGGCCTCCCGCCATGATCCGGACGTGCTGTGCGAGGAGTTCATCGAGGGCGAGGAAGTCACCTGCCCCGTGCTCGGCAGCGGCGCCTCGGCCAAGGCGTTGCCGGTGGTGCGCATCCAGGCGCCTGACGGCGCCTACGACTATCAGAACAAGTACTTCACCGACGACGTGATCTATCGCTGCCCCAGCGGGTTGGCGGCGGCCGAAGAGGCCGAAATCCAGCGCATCGTGCTGGAGGCCTACCGCTCTCTGGGGTGTCGTGGCTGGGGCCGTGCGGACCTGATGATCCGCGCCCGTGACCGCCAGCCCTTCCTGCTGGAGATGAATACCTCGCCGGGCATGACCAGCCACTCGCTGGTGCCGATGTCGGCACGGGCCGCGGGCATCTCCTACCCCGATCTTTGCCTGCGTCTGCTGGCGGACGCCCGGCTGGACAGCACCCCCGCTGCAGCCGCCCTCGGTGCGCAAGGAGCCGCCTGATGGCCGCCGACCTCAGCCTGCCCCTGGATGTGCGCCTGATGAACGGCGCCTCCACGGCCGTCTTTGCCCTGGCCGCCGGCGCCATCCTGGCTGCGGCAGCCCTGTGGGTGGGTCGCACAACGTGGTTCCCGGTGCGCTTCATCCAGCTGGAAGGCGAGTTGCAGCGCAACAGCGTGTCCACCGTGCGGGCCAACGCCATGCCGCGCCTGTCGGGTAACTTCTTCGGCGCCGACCTGCAGCAGGCCCGGCAGGCTTTCGAGACCGTGCCCTGGGTGCGCAAGGCCGTGGTGCGGCGGGTCTGGCCTGACGGCCTGGCGGTGCGCCTGGAGGAACACCGTGCCGTGGCCCTGTGGAAGGGCGCGCAGGACCACGAAAAGCTGGTCAACCACGCGGGTGAGGTGTTCGAGGCCAACGTGGGCGACGTTGAGGACGAAGACCTGCCGGCCCTGGCCGGCCCCGAAGGCAGTGCGCCGCAGATGCTGCGGATGCTGGAGCAGCTGCAGGCCCTGTTCAGCCGCCACGAGCGCTCGGTCGAGCGCTTGAGCCTGAGCGGGCGCGGGTCCTGGCGGGCCGAGCTGGACGGTGGCGTGGCCATCGAACTCGGCCGCGGCAGCGCCGACGAGGTGCTGGCCCGGGCCAGCCGCTTCGTCGACACCATCACCCAGGTGACCGGCCACTTCAAGGCGCCCGTCCTGCACGCCGACCTGCGCCACCCTGACGGCTACGCCGTGCGCCTGCGCAACGTCACCATCGCCTCGCCGGCCACCGCACCGCGGAGAAACTGAATGGCTAAAGAGTACAAAGACCTCGTGGTCGGGCTCGACATCGGCACCCACAAGGTGATGGTGGTGGTGGGCGAGATCGTGGCCGGTGGTGAGCTGCGGCTCGCGGGGCTGGGGGTGTCGCCCACCAGCGGCCTGAAGCGCGGCGTGGTGGTCAACATCGACGCCACGGTGCAGAGCATCCAGCAGGCGCTCAAGGAGGCCGAGATGATGGCCGCCTGCAAGATCACCAGCGTCTACACCGGCATCACCGGCAGCCACATCCGCGGCCAGAACTCCACGGGCATGGTCATCGTGCGCGACAACCGCGAGGTCACGCCCACTGATGTGGCGCGCGTGGTCGAGACGGCCAAGGCCATCAACATCCCCAACGACCAGCGCCTGCTGCTGGTGGAGCCGCAGGAATTCATCATCGACGGACACGAGGTCAAGGAGCCCATCGGCATGAGCGGCAGCCGGCTGGAGGTGCGGGTGCACATCGTCACCGGCGCGCAGAGCGCGGCCGAGAACATCGTCAAGTGCGTGCGCCGCTGCGGGCTGGAAGTCGAACGCCTGATGCTCAACCACAGCGCCAGCTCCTGCGCCACGCTGACCGAAGACGAGCGGCAACTGGGCGTGGCGGTGGTGGACATCGGCGCGGGCACCACGGACGTGCAGATCTACACCGAGGGCTCGGTGCGCCATACGGCGACGATCCCCATTGCCGGTGACCTGATCACCAGCGACATCGCCATGGCGCTGCGCACCCCCACCAAGGATGCCGAGCAGATCAAGGTCGAGTACGGCGTGGCCAAGCAGCTGCTGGCCGACCCGTCCGAGCAGGTGGAAGTGCCCGGGCTGGGCGACCGCGCCCCGCGCATGCTCAGCCGCCAGGCGCTGGCCGGCGTGATCGAGCCGCGCGTGGAGGAGATCTTCTCCCTGGTGCAGCAGGTCATCCGCGACAGCGGCTTCGAGGAGCGCCTGTCCAGCGGCATCGTGCTGGCCGGCGGCTCGGCGGTCATGCCCGGGATGGTGGAGCTGGCCGAGGACATCTTCCTCAAGCCCGTGCGCAAGGGCCTGCCCCTCTACCACGGCGCGCTGCACGACATGGTGGCCAACCCGCGCTCGGCCACCGTGATGGGCCTGCTGGAAGAGGCCCGCATCGCGCGCAGCCGCGGCCAGAAGGCGGCGCGTCAGGCCGGGTCGGTCAAGACCGTGCTGGGCCGCGCGAAAGATTGGTTCCTGGGGAATTTCTAGTTTCGAAGGCGGCGCCGGAATCGGAGAACAACCACCCGCCCGGCGTCATGTGATGGCAACTTGGATGGCAACTGCTGGAAGGCAAGGAGAGTGAAGATGGCAATCGAGATGATCGAAGAGTTCGACCAAGGCACGCAGATCAAGGTGATCGGTGTCGGCGGCGGCGGCGGCAACGCCGTGCAGCACATGATCAGCCAGGGCGTGCAGGGGGTGGACTTCATCGTCGCGAACACCGATGCGCAGGCACTGAACCGCAGCAACGCCAGCACCTTGGTGCAACTGGGCAGCACGGGCCTGGGCGCAGGTGCCAAGCCCGAGGCCGGCCGTGTGGCAGCCGAGGCCGCCATCGAGACCATCCGTGGCGCCCTGGACGGCGCCCACATGCTCTTCATCACCGCCGGCATGGGCGGCGGCACCGGCACGGGCGCAGCGCCCGTGATCGCCCGCGTGGCCCGTGAGATGGGCATCCTGACGGTGGGCGTGGTCACCAAGCCCTTCGAGTTCGAGGGCGGTCGCCGCGCCAAGCAGGCCGAGCAGGGCGTGTCGGAGCTGGAAGCCAATGTGGATTCCCTCATCGTCGTGCTCAACGAGAAGTTGCTGGAGGTGATGGGTGACGACGTCACCCAGGAGGCCGCCTTCGCCCATGCCAATGACGTGCTGAAGAACGCCGTGGGCGGCATCAGCGACATCATCCACATGGACGCCTTCGTGAACGTGGACTTCGAGGACGTGAAGACGGTGATGAGCGAGCCCGGCAAGGCCATGATGGGCACGGCGATCGCCAGCGGTCCGGACCGCGCCCGCAAGGCGGCGGAGCAGGCCGTGGCCTGCCCGTTGCTGGAGGGCATCGACCTGTCCGGCGCGCGTGGTGTGCTGGTGCTGATCGCGGCCTCCCGCTCGAGCTTCAAGCTCAGCGAGTCGCGCACGGCGATGAACACCATCCGCATGTACGCCGCGGATGACGCCCACGTGATCTTTGGCGCGGCCTACGACGAGAGCCTGGGCGACCAGCTGCGCGTGACCGTCATCGCCACCGGCTTGTCGGGCGCCACGCGCCGGCAGCAAGCGCCGCTGACCGTGGTGCAGACCAGCGTGGCCGTGCAGCCCATCCTGCGCACCGGCACCGACAACATCCCCATCCTGGGCCAGGCCATGGCGGTGGCGCCCTCTGCCGGTGCGTCCACCGCAGCCGCCCAACCGATGCAGGCGGATTACGCCTCCAGGGAAACCCCCAGCGTCTGGCGCAGTGCCCGCACCAAGGTGGAGACCCTGGCCAGCAGCGGCATGGACGAGATCGAAATCCCGGCTTTCCTGCGCAAACAGGCCGACTGAACCCCGGCCGAGGGCCCCTTCCGCCCTCAGCTTGATCCGCCTTCCCGCCCGCCGCGCAACGCCATCGCGCGGCGGGCGTTTTCATTGAATGGCTGCTCCGCAGACCGTCCCGGTATCCTCAGGTTGCTGGTGTGAGACAGTTTTGGAGTTCTCCCACTGCCGGAACACGGCCCTCGCAGAACACTTCGCCGACCATGACCCTCGTCAAGTCCAAACAGCGTGTAGCCGACCATGGCGAGGTCTTCACCCCTGCCTGGATGGTGGAGGCCATGCTGGATCTGGTGAATGACGAGTGCGAACGCATTGACGCTCGCTTTCTGGAGCCCGCCTGTGGCAGCGGCAACTTCATCGTGCGCATCCTGCAGCGCAAGCTCGCTGCCGTGGAACTCAAGTACGGCAAGGCCGAATTCGAGCGTCAACACTACGCCCTGCTGGGACTCATGTGCATCTACGGCATTGAGCTGCTGGACGACAACATCAACGAGTGCCGCGCCAATGTGCTGGAAGTCTTTGCCGATTACCTCGGTCTGGCCGAAGCCGACGATTTGTTCCTCGCCGCGGAGCACGTGCTGGGACTTAACCTGGTGCATGGCGACGCGCTAACCATGCGGGCCCATGACGGCCACCCCATCACCTTCGCGGAATGGGGCTACCTGGGCAGGGGGAAGTTCCAGCGGCGTGACTTCCGTCTGGACGTTCTCACGGGCTCGTCGGCCTACAGTCACGAAGGTTCGCTGTTTGCCGAATTGGGCAAGCATGAAATCTTCACGCCGATCAAGACGCACCCGCCCATGACGGTGCGCGAGTTGGCTGCCTTGCAGGTGAAGTGACATGGATATTGTTGAGACCGATGCGTACCCCGCGCTTGAGCTTGAGGGCTGAGTGATGACGTCGATTGCAGCCTCCGTTCCTGTGCTGCGCTGGGCGGCGCAGCGCGCTCGTATGGGCGATGGTGTCCTCGAAGCCCGCTTTCCCAAGTGGCCCCAGTGGCTCAAGGGCGAGGCCCTGCCCACGCTCAGGCAACTGGAGGATTTCGCCCAGGCGACCCATACGCCCTTTGGCTACTTCTTTCTGCCACAGCCCCCGAAGGAGGTCCTCCCGGTACCGGACTTCCGTACCTTGCGTGACGAGCAACTGGCCCAACCCAGTGCGGACCTGCTGGATACGCTTTACCTCTGCCAGCAGCGACAAGACTGGTTTCGCGACCACGCCCGTGTGTCCGGCCTGCCGCCATTGACTTTCGTCGGCAGCGTCACGCTCCGTGATGGCCCGGTCTCCGTCGCCCATCGTCTTCGCCAGACCTTGGCGCTCTCCACGCAGAAGCGGCGTGAACTGCCGACCTGGACCGACGCGCTCAGGGTCCTGATCTCCCAGGCTGAAGACGCCGGTGTGCTGGTCATGGTGAGTTCGGTGGTGGGCAGCAACAGCCACCGTCTGCTGGATGTCGGTGAGTTTCGGGGCTTTGCCTTGGCCGACAGCTTGGCGCCACTGATCTTCGTGAACGGCGCTGACAGCAAGGCCGCCCAGATGTTCACTTTGGCGCATGAACTGGCCCACATCTGGCTTGGGGCTACAGGTGTGTCTGATGTGCAAGCCGGCCGCGTGCCCGAGCTTCAGGCCGAGCGCTGGTGCAACCAGGTGGCGGCCGAACTCCTGGTGCCCCTGGCGGAACTGCGGTCGGCCCGTCAGCCCGAAGCGCCCATTGCCGAAGAGGTGCAGCGCTTGGCGCGGGAGTTCAAGGTCAGCAGCCTGGTCGTGCTTCGCCGGCTGTTCGATGCCGGTGCCCTCACCCGCGATGCGCTGTGGCAGCACTACCGCGCCGAGCAGGAGCGGCTGCGTACGCTCAAAGAGCGCAGCGGCGGCGGCGGTGACTTCTATCGAAGCTTGGGCGCCCGAACCAGCAAGCGTTTTGCCCGTGCCATCGTCGGCAGCGCTTTGGAGGGATTGACCTCATTCCCCGATGCCTACCGCTTGTTGGGTGTGCGCAAGACATCAACCTTCCATCAAGCGGCCAGGGAACTGGGGGTGGTGGTATGAGCTACCTGCTGGACGCCAACGTCTTCATGTCCGCCAACAACCTGCACTACGGCCTGGACTTCTGCCCTGCGTTCTGGGATTGGCTGGTGCACAAGGGCCATCAAGGGGCCGTCTTCAGCATCGACAAGGTGGCCGATGAGATCGAGGCCGGGCAAGACAACTTGGCCACTTGGGCCAGGAGCAGCGGCCCATCGTTGTTTCGACGAACCCCGCCCAGTTTGGCTGCGCAGTTTGGTCAGGTGGCCACATGGGCCAATTCGCAGCAGTACACCCCTGCGGCCATCAACGCTTTCCTTCAAGCAGCGGACTTCTACCTGGTGGCCCACGCCCTGGCCGGCCAGCATGTGCTGGTGACACACGAGGTGCCTGCCAACTCGCCCTACCGCATCAAGATCCCCAACGTTTGCGTGGGCCTCGGTGTCAGGTTCATGACCCCGTACCAGATGTTGCGCACCGAGCAGGCCCGGTTTGTGTTGGGCACCCGGGCATGACCCCGCAAGCCACCTTCACCTTGCGCGGGCGCAATCCGGATGTGCTGACCTGCATTGCGAACCTGTCGAACGACGAAGTGTTCACCCCTCCTGAACTGGCGCAGCGCATGTTGGACGCGGTGGCGCAGGCCTGGGCCGATGACCACCACGGCGCCAACCTCTGGGCGGACAAGACCGTGAGGTTTCTGGACCCGTGCACCAAGTCAGGCGTCTTCCTGCGGGAGATCACCAGCCGGCTCACCGACGGACTGGCGCAGGAGTTCCCGAACCTGCAAGAGCGCGTGAACCACATCCTCACGCAGCAGGTGTTTGGCATCGGCATCACGCGGCTGACCAGTCTGCTGGCACGGCGCAGCGTGTACTGCTCCAAACGCGCCAACGGCCCGCACTCCATCGTCACGGCTTCGGGCAGTGAAGCGGGCAACATCTGGTTCGAGCGCACCGAGCACACCTGGGCCCAGGGCAAGTGCACCTTCTGCGGCGCCAGCCAGGCCGCGCTGGACCGGGGCGAGGGCCTGGAAACCCACGCCTACGCCTTCATACACACCCACGACATCAAGGCTCGGCTGACCGAGCTCTTTGGAGCGCCTATGCAGTTCGATGTGGTCATCGGCAACCCGCCGTACCAACTGGATGACGGAGGCTACGGCACCAGTGCTGCACCCATCTACCAGTTGTTCGTACAGAACGCGCTGAACCTGGAACCACGCTACGCGGTGTTCGTCACGCCCTCACGCTGGATGGCGGGCGGCAAGGGTCTCGACAGTTACCGGGCGAAGATGCTGGCAGACAAACGTCTGCGCAGCATCGTGGACTACCCCAAGCTCTACGAGGGGTTTCCGGGGGTCAAGATTCGCGGCGGGGTCTCTTACTTTCTGTGGGACCGGGAGCACCACGGCCCCTGCAGCTTCCAGACCATCTGGGATGGCCAGCCGACTGGGCCGGCCATGAGCCGGCACCTGGATACCTTCGATGTGCTTGTGCGGCGGAACGAGGCAGTGTCGATACTGGAGAAGATCAGGCTTCGCAAGGAGAAGACTCTTGACGCCCGAGTCTCAAGTCAAAAGCCGTTTGGCCTCCGAACGTTTTTCCACGGGAAGCCAGAATCCAAGCGACTGAAAGATCCAGTGAAGCTCTTTGGATCTCAGAAGATCACGTGGGTAGAGAGGTCGGATGTGCCTTCCAATGTCGCTTGGATCGACAAATGGAAAGTACTCATGACTCGCGTTCAAGGGACCAGTGCCGCCATTGAGACGAAGTTCCTGAGCAAGCCCATCGTCGCCGAGCCCGGTACGGCTTGTACCGAGACCTATCTGGTCGCTGGGGTTTTCGAGACTGAAACCGAAGCCCATAACTACGCCAGCTATCTACGTACACGGTTCGTTCGCTTCTTGGTCTCATTACGGAAGTCGACGCAAGATGCCCCTCGCGGGGTGTATGCCTTTGTGCCTGATGTGCCACTGGATCAGGAGTGGACCGACGCCAAGCTCTACCAGCGCTACGGTTTGGGCCCGGAGGAAATCGCCTTCATCGAGTCTCAGGTGGCAGCGCATGATGGAGAACTCTTCGATGACAGTGAACTGTCAGAGGCCGGTGAGGAATGAGCCCGCGTCCCGCCGCCGAGCTGCCCCGTCTGCTGGAACTTGACTTTGGTTCCGTTGGACGGACTTCGCTCGGCAGCTGGGAAGTTGGCAAGGGGTCCGAGTGAGCAAGCCCACCATCGAAGACATCCTGGCGCCCAAGCCCGAGGCGCGGCCGCGCATCTATGCGTACACCATTGCCGACAGCGCGCACCAAGGCCTGCTGAAGGTGGGGCAGACCACACGCAACGTGCAGCAGCGGGTGGCGGAGCAGTTGAAGACGGCGGCCATCCAGAACTACACGATTGAACTGGACGTGCCCGCCGAGCGCGACGATGGCACCGTGTTCTCCGACCACGACGTGCGCGCCGCCTTGTTGAAGAAAGGGTTTGACAAGGCCCAGTTGGAATGGATGCGCTGCACGGTGGCTGATGTGCACACCGTGTTGGCCGAACTCCGCACGGGCCAGCGCCTGTCCGGCACGCATCACGAGCGCTTCGGACTGCGGGCTGAGCAGGCCGAGGCGGTGAACAAGACCTTCGATTACTTCCAGTCGATCTGGGCTGAAGACCCGAATGCCGCGCCGCGCTTTCTCTGGAACGCCAAGATGCGTTTCGGCAAGACCTTCACCGCCTATCAGTTGGCCCGCAAGCTCAAGGCCCGGCGGGTGTTGGTGGTGACCTTCAAGCCAGCGGTGGAAGACGCCTGGCAGGCCGACCTGGAAAGCCATCAAGACTTTGACGGTTGGCAGTACCTGTCACGCGCCACGGGGGGCGACCCTAGCCAGGCGGACCGACATCGACCGCTGGTGTACTTCGGCTCCTTCCAAGACCTGCTGGGGCGCGATGCCGAGGGCAACATCAAGGCCCGCAACGAGTGGCTGCACACCCTGAACTGGGACCTTGTGGTGTTTGACGAATACCACTTCGGCGCCTGGCGCGACACCGCCAAGGAGCTGTTCGAAGGGGAGGATGACCAGGACGCCAAGAAAGAAGCCAAGCTGGAATACGCGGCGGAGTTGGAAGGCGTGAACGAAGACCTGAACGTGCTGGCCGAGCAGGAGAGCGAGTTCCTGCCCATCACCACGCGGGCTTACCTGTACCTGTCGGGTACGCCGTTCAAGGCACTGGCCACGGGTGAATTCATCGAGGAACAGATCTTCAACTGGACCTACACCGACGAACAGCGCGCCAAAGAGGCTTTTGCCATTCGGCATCCAGGCCAGCGCAACCCCTACGCCAGCTTGCCGCAGATGCGGCTGCTCACCTACCAGATGCCGGATGAGCTGCTGGCCGTGGCCAGCGGCGGCGAGTTCGACGAGTTCGACCTCAATGCCTTCTTCGAGGCCCAGGGTACGGGCGCGTCTGCACGCTTCAAGCACGCGGGCGATGTGCAGAAATGGTTGGACATCATCCGGGGCGGCCACCTGGCGCAGGCAGCGGAGCTGTTGAAGGCCGGCACGCGCCCGCCTTTTCCCTATTCCGATGTGCGCCTCCTGCCCTACCTGCAGCACGCGTTCTGGTTCCTTCCGAATGTGGCGGCTTGCCATGCGATGGCCAACTTGCTGGCTGAGAAGCACAACGGCAAGCGTTTATCCGACGCCGCACCGCTGCTGGCCAAGCGTGCCGATACCGCTGGCGTCGGATAAACCTCGTTGGACTGAACCGCCGCCACGGTGATGGCGTGCGGGGCT
>JAJTDM010000031.1 GCA_021300575.1 Rubrivivax sp. | reverse complement strand
CGCCGGCGTGGCCTGGCGCGCCGCCAGCGCCGCGGCCTCGGGCTCGACGATGCGGCGCGCGCGCAACACGTCGAAGGGCGAGAGTTCGCTCTCGGCGGCGGCTTCGGCCGGGGTGCCGCAGCCGTCGGCCGCCTCGTCCGCGGACCGGCCCGGCACAGGCCCGGTCGCGCGCCGCCGCACGTAGGCGCCGGAACCGAGGCGGATTTCCAGCAGGCCGCGCAGTTCCAGCGCGCTCAGTGCCTCGCGCAGCGAGCTGCGCGAGACTTTCAGCGACTGCGCCAGTTGGCGCTCGGCCGGCAGCCGCGTGCCGGGCTTGAAGGTACCGGCGACGATCAGCTGCGCGATTTCCTGCGCGATGCGCTCGTGCAGGCGGGGCGCTCGGATCGGTTGGATCGACATGCGCGGGAGTGTGCCGCAAGGGGGGCAGCATTCCCGTGGCCGTTGGCGGAGGCCGCGTGCGTTCGGTTCACTGTGCATTGACACCGGCGCCGCGTACGGATAAATTGGTCTGAAATTCAGACCAGACAGCCCCTGCGCCGACCCGGGCGCGTGGCAGCCCCGAACGGCCCACGAGGAGACCCCCCATGAAGACGCTCATTCGCGCTGCCACGACGCTGTATGCCGCATTCGCCCTGACCGTCACGGCGGTGCAGGCCCAGCCGGCTTTCCCGAACAAGCCCGTGCGCTTCGTCGTGCCCTTCGCGCCCGGCGGCCAGTCTGACGTGGTGGCCCGCATGGTGGCCGAGAAGCTGGCCGTGCGCTGGGGCCAGCCGGTGGTGGTGGACAACAAGGCGGGCGCGGCCACGACCATCGGCGCCGACATCGTCGCCAAGGCCCCGGCCGATGGCTACACGATGCTGCTCGCGCCCGCGCCCTTCGTGATCACGCAGTACGCCTACCCGAAGCTGCCCTACGACAGCCGGCGCGACTTCACGCCCGTCACGCTGCTCGTCACCAACCCGTTGGTCGTGGTCACCAACCCGGCCAAGGTGCCGGGGCGCACGCTGGCCGAGTTCGTCGACCATGCGAAGAAGACCCCCGGCGCGCTGGCCTACGGCACGCCGGGCAACGGCAGCCTGCCGCATCTGGCGGTGGAGTTGTTCCAGCTGCACTCCGCGATCCAGCCGCTGCACGTGCCCTACAAGGGTGGCGGCCCGGCGGTGATCGACCTGGTCGCCGGCCAGGTGTCCTTCATGTTCGCGAGCCCGCTCGAGGTGATGCAGCACGTCACCTCCGGCAAGCTGCAGGCGCTGGCGATGACCTCGGACCGGCGCGTGCCCTACTGGCCGCAGGTGCCGACGCTCAAGGAGTCGGGTTACCCCGAGTACGAGGCCTATGCCTGGTTCGGTGTCGTCGTCGCCGCGGCCACGCCGAAGGACATCGTCGCGAAGATCAACGCCGACATCGTGGCCGTGCTGCGCCAGCCCGACATGGTCGAGCGCCTGAAGAACCTGGGCGCCGACGTGGCCGCCGACACGCCCGAGGAGTTCGGCCGTTTCCTGAACGCCGAGCATGCGCGCTGGTCGGCCGCAGTCAAGGCGGCCAAGGTGACGGTGCAATGAAGACCTACCCCGAGGGCGGCCGCTTCAACGGCCGTATCGAGCGCACCGCCGGGCAGTCCGAGCCGGCATGGCCGCAGCCGCCGAAGGCCCGGCCCGGGTCGCCCAACGTCATCGTCTTCCTGCTCGACGATGTCGGCTTCGCGCAGCTCGGCTGCTACGGCTCGGACATCCGCACTCCGAACATGGACCGCCTGGCCGCCGGCGGGCTGCGCTTCCGCGACTTCCACACGACGGCGATCTGCTCGCCCACGCGGGCCTGCCTGCTCACCGGGCGCAACCACCACTCCAACGGCGTGGGGATCATCCAGGAAATGGCCACCGGCTACCCGGGCTACAACGGCATGATCCCTAAGGAGAACGGCTTCCTGTCGGAGATGCTGCTGGCCCAGGGCTATGCCACCTTCGCCATCGGCAAGTGGCACCTGACGCTGGCGGCCGAGTACGCCTCGGGCGCGTCCAAGGCGCGCTGGCCGCTGTCGCGCGGCTTCGAGCGCTTCTACGGCTTCCTCGGCGGCAAGACCAACCAGTGGTCGCCCACGCTGGTGCACGACAGCCACTACATCGACCCGCCGCGCAGCTGGAAGGAGGGCTACCACCTCAACGCCGACCTGGCCGACCAGGCCATGCGCTACATCACCGACCTGCGGACGGTGGCGCCCGACAAGCCCTTCTTCATGTACTACTGCCTCGGGGCCGGGCACGCCCCGCACCAGTGCGAACCGGAGTGGATCGAGCGTTACCGCGGCCGCTTCGACGCCGGCTGGGACGCCTGGCGCGAGGCCGTGTTCGCGCGTCAGCTCGAGATGGGCATCGTGCCGCCCGGCACCGTGCTCAGCGAGCGCCCGCCCTGGGTGCGTGCCTGGGCCAGCCTGTCGGCCGACGAGCGCCGCCTGTACGCCCGGCAGATGGAGGTCTTCGCCGGCTTCATGGAGCAGACCGACCACCACATCGGCCGCGTCATCGCCGACCTGGAGCGCCGCGGCGAACTCGACAATACGCTGATCCTGCTGGCTTCGGACAACGGTGCCTCGGCCGAGGGCGGCGAGCACGGCTCCTTCAACGAGTGCCAGTTCCCGAACCGCGTCGAGCCCACGGTGGCCGACAACCTGAAGCACCTGGACGAGTGGGGCAGCGTCAAGTCCTTCGCCAACTACGCCTGGGGCTGGGCCTGGGCCGGGAACACGCCGCTGCGGCGCTGGAAGCGCTACCTGCACCAGGGCGGCATGAGCGACCCGCTGATCGTGCACTGGCCGCGCGGCATCGCCGCCCGCGGCGAGGTGCGCTCGCAGTACGTGCACGTGGTCGACGTCACGCCCACCATCCTGGAGGCCCTGGGCCTGCAGCCCCCCGCGGTGCTGAACCACGTGCCGCAGCGCCCGCTCGAGGGCGTGAGCTTCGCCCACACCTTCACCGACGCGCAAACGCCGACGAACAAGCGCGTGCAGTACTACGAGATGATCGCCTCGCGCGCGATCTGGGCTGACGGCTGGAAGGCCGTGGTCGAGCAGCCGCAGGGCGAGATGCTGAGCGACGAGATGCTCTCGCAACAGAAGTGGGAGCTCTACCACGTCGCCGAGGACTTCTCCGAGACCCGCGACCTCGCCGCCGAGCACCCGGACAAGCTGGCGCGTCTGGTCGAGCTGTGGTGGGCCGAGGCCGGCAAGTACAACGTGCTGCCGCTGGACTCGCGCATGCAATTGCGCATGGGCGAGCGCAAGCCCGGCAGCCGCGCACCGGCGCGGCGGCACGTGTTCGAGCCTGGCGGCGCGCCGCAGTTCGAGTACACGGCGGTGAACCTGAAGAACCGCTCGCACACGATCACGGCCGACGTGCGCATCCCGCCCGAGGGCGCCGAGGGCGTGCTCTTCGCCCACGGCAGCTGGTTCTCGGGCTATTCGCTCTACCTCAAGGGCGACCGCCTGGTCTACGTGCACAACTACCTGGGCTTGCAGGAGTACCGCATCACCTCGGCCGGGTCGCTGCCGCGCGGCGACTGCACGCTCGCCTTCGCCTTCACCCGCACCGGCGAGCACCGTGGCCACGGCCGCCTGCTCATCGACGGACGCGAGGTCGGCGCGGGCGAGATCCCGCGCACGATCCCGGCCGTGATCGAGACCTCGGGCGAAGGCCAGTGCTGCGGCTACGACAGCGGCCTGCCTGTGACCGAGGACTACGACGCGCCTTTCCGCTTCACCGGGCTGCTGCGCCAGGTGGTCGTCGAGGTCGACCCCGGGCCGGGCGAGGACCTCGAGGCCCAGGTGCGCGCGGCCTTCACCGACCATTGAAGCGCGTCGCACTGGCGCGTCACGCACACAACACATCAGGGTGAAAGCCCGCAGGAGACGACGATGGACCGCAGACAACTGATGCTGGGCGCCGGCCTGACCATGGCCGGGCTGCCGAAGGCGCGGGCGCAGGCCTGGCCCGACAAGCCGCTCAAGCTGATCGTGCCCTACCCGCCGGGGGGCAACACCGACATCGTGGGCCGCCTGTACGCGCAGAAGCTGGCCGAGCGGCTGAAGCTGCCGGTGGTGGTGGACAACCGCGGCGGCGCGGCGGGGGCCATCGGCGCGGCTGCGGCCGCGAAATCGCCCGCGGACGGCTACACCCTGGTCATCGGCGACTCGGGCTCGCTCATCATCGCCGCGCTGGCCAATCCGAACCTGCCCTACGCGCCGCTGAAGGACTTCGCGCCGATCAGCCTGGTCAGCTCGGTCTCCATCGTCGTGTGCGTGCGCCCCGACTCGCCCATCCGCGACATGGCCGACCTGATCGCCCGCGCACGCGCCCAACCGGGACGTCTGACCCTGGGCACGGGCGGGATCGGCGGCCCAGCGCATCTGGCCTACGAACTGCTGGCCTCGATGACCGGCATCCAGCTGCTGCACGTGCCCTACAAAGGCGGCGCGGCGGCGACCACGGCCACCATCGGCGGCGAGGTGGACCTGATGATCGACGGATCGGCGTTCGCCCAGGTCAAGGGCGGGCGCCTGCGTGCCATCGCCGTCACCGGCCCGCGCCTGCCTGCCCTGCCCGACGTGCCGGGCATCGGCGAGACGGTCAGGGGCTTCGAGTTCACCAACTGGTGGGGCATGCTTGCACCGGCCGGCACCCCGGCCGAGGTGGTGCGCCGCCTGAACGAGGAGTTCACCGCGATTGCCGCCCTGCCGGACGTGCAGGAGCGGCTCACCGCCCTCGGCCTCGCGGCGCGCCACAGCACCCCACCGCAGTTCGGCGACTTCCTGCGCGCCGAAACCGACAAGATCGGCGGTGTCATCAAGTCCGCCGGTATCAAGCTCGGCTGATGCCCATGAGCCGGCGCCGCCCCAACATCCTCTGGTATTGCACCGACCAGCAGCGCTGGGACACGATCCGCGCGCTGGGGCAGCAGCACATCACCACGCCCACGCTCGACAGCCTGTGCGAGCGCGGCGTGGCCTTCCACCGCGCTTACACGCAGAGCCCCATCTGCACGCCCGCGCGCGCGTCCTTTCTGACCGGGCGCTACCCGGCCTCGCACCACGTCTACCGCAACGGCAACGCCTGGTTCCCTGCGCAGGAGACCCTGGTGACGCGGCTGTTCGCCGATGCCGGCTACGACTGCGGGCTCGTCGGCAAGCTGCACCTCAGCGCGGCCAAATACTACGAGAAACGCCCCGACGACGGTTTCCGCGTCTTCCACTGGAGCCACCACCCGCACCCCGATTTCATGCGCGGCCACGACTACGAGAACTGGCTGCGGCACGAGAAGAAGGTCGACCCGGTGGAGCTGTACGCCCCGCACAACGCCTTCTGCGGGCCGGGTGTGGCGGCCGAGTACCACCAGACCACCTGGACGAGCGAGATGGCCATCCGCTTCATCACCGAGCAGCGCGAGGGGCCGTGGATGCTGTCGCTCAACCCCTTCGACCCGCACGCGCCCTTCGACGCGCCACCAGAGTACCTGGCCCGGGTAGATGCCGAGTCGCTGCCGATGCCGGTGTTCCGTGACAGCGACATCGAGCGCCAGCGCGCCTTCGCCGCCATCGACCAGCAAACCAAGGTCGCGGTCGACCCGCGCCTGCGCCAGAAGGTGCAGACGGTGGTCGAGACCGAGCACGACCTCGTGGCCTCGGCCCCGCCGCGCGCCTACGACGCGCTTGAGGTCAAGGCGAACTACTACGCGATGATCATGCTGATCGACGACCAGTTGCGCCGTATCCTGGACGCGCTGCGCGCCACCGGCCAGCTCGACGACACCATCATCGTCTTCATGAGCGACCACGGCGAGTTGCTGGGCGACCACGGCCTGATCCTCAAGGGCTGCCGCTTCTTCGACGGTCTGGTGCGGGTGCCGCTGATCTTCAGCTGGCCGGGCGAATTGCGGGAGGGCCTGCGCAGCGACGCGCTCGTCGAGACCGTGGACGTGGCGCCGACGCTGCTGGAGGCGGCCGGACTACCAGTGCCGGCGTCGATGCAGGGGCGCTCGCTGCTGCCACTGATGCGCAGCGAGGTCGAGCCGCATCGCCACAAGGACTGCGTCGTCAGCGAGTTCAAGGACTCGATCGGCGGCCCGCAGCACGCCGACCACAGCCACGGCTCCATGGTCTTCGACGGGCGCTACAAGAGCGTGGTCTACCACGGGCACCGCGTCGGCGAGCTCTACGACACCGAAGCCGACCCCGGCGAGTTCGACAACCTCTGGGACGCCCCCGGCGCGCGCGAGCTCAAGTTCGAGCGCCTGAAGGCCCACCTCGACGCCATGATGGCCACGGTCAGCGCCGGGCCCGAGCGCGCGGTGGCCTACTGACGCGCGGTCCAGCTCGGCCGTGGGCCTGAGCGTAGCGCTGCCAGTCCTCCGCCTGCACCAGGCCCAGCTTCTGCGCGATGCGGTCGCAGCTGCGTGCGGCCTCCGCGGGCCCAAGGCCGAGCTGCTGCGCGGCCTCGCCCTCTGACAGGCCGCCTGCCAGCAGTTTCAGCAGGCGCAGCTCGCGCGCGCTCAGGCGCGCGCGAAACTCGACGCGCACGCGCCCCTGCGTGAGCGTGGGCTGAACACCCTCTTGACGAGGGTGGGGGTCAGAGGTCGACAACTGGTCTGAGAAGCGCGAACCCGACCCGCCAGGTGGTTCCGTCGCCTGGGTCGATGCTGGCTGTTCGCTGGTTGATGCGCACGACGGTGCCCACCACCGTCTCAAGGTACTTGTCCTCGAAGGCCACTTTGTCGCCGCACCGGAAGTCGTTGCGCGTTGGCCGCTGTGGCGCGAGAGGCGCAGGTGGTTCGTCGTTCTGCTTGCCTGGCCCTTGTGGCATTTCAACCGCCGTGTACGGCAGCTTCCACTGCCGCCTTGCGCCGATCAATGGCGTGTTGATGGGGTGGTCGGCAATGCGGGTCAACACCTCGGTCAGGTAAGCCATCGGATCCATGCCGTTGAGCTTGGCCGTCTCCACCAGGCTGTACAGCGCCGCCGCGCGCTCGCCCCCCCGCGTCTGATCCCATGAAGAGGCAGTTCTTGCGCTTATGCGCAGCTGCGCATGAACGGCCACGACCCCTACGCGTATCTGAAGGACGTCTTGGCGCGCCTGCCTACTCACCCGGCTAGCCGTGTCGAGGAGCTGCTGCCACATCGCTGGAAGCTGAGCACCGGCTGTCGCTGAACAAGTCCGGCCCTCGCCGTCAAGATGGTGGTGGCCGGACGCTTACCCAAGGCGGCCAGCCGCTGCATGAACTCCGGCGGGCTCATCACCAAATGCGTCGTGCCGTCGCGCCAAGGTGCCTTGAGCTTGAGCGCCACCTGCCCGGCGGCGTTGAGCTGCACCCGTTCATCCGACAGCGCGGGGCGGGTGATGCAGCGGCACAACTGCTCCAGCCGCTTGCGGTCGTGCGCTTCCACACGCACCGCGGCATGCAGCGGCCGCAGTGTGCGCGCTCCTCGCCGTCGGCATCCAGCTCGTCCAGCCAGGCCTGGCCCATATCCTCGACCAGCACGCCGCGGCGCAGGCGCAGGAAGCCGTGGGCCAGGATGCCGCATTCGAGGAAGGTTTCGAACTCGCCTTGCAGGCCGCGCCGGGCCAGCGGCCCGGCTCCTCGCCAGGCACAAACAGTCCCCCGGACTGTTTGTGTCCGGGCTCAGCTTTGATGAACCGGGGCAACTCGGCCCCGGTGCTGGCCTCGGTATGGGCGATGAAACTGGCCGCATGCTGCTGCACCAGGCGGTACAGCGTGGTCTGCTCGGGGCGGTGGCGCTCGTGGCGGAGCCGGTGGGGTTGGGCGGGCCGCACCGCGCAAGATCCCGCGCGCGCAGGCTGCCGGCGGGCGATCGACACGGTGGGGGTGCGGCGCAGTCCGGGGCCGCACAGCGTCGCTCGGATCGCCGGGCATGCCCACCCCCGTGTGGATCACCCCGATGGGGGATGCCGATCGAGGGTCCGCCCAACCCGAGGATGGGCGCCTTCGTTCAACGGCTCTGAGGGCTCCACCGATCCCAAGCCCTCGCCCCCACCGCCTCGCCCCACAGGTCCACCGTGACCGGCGTGCCCGCGTGGGGCGCGGCCGCGGCAGGGCCGCGCAGGTAGCCAAGCGCGACGCAGCGGCAGGCGGCCCAGCCCCAGCCAGCAGAGCTGAGCTCGCCCACGGATTCACCGCCGATGGAGACCGTCTCACCGCCCCAGGCATAGGCTGCGGGGTCGTCGAGGACGATGGTGACGAGCTTCTTGCGCAGCGGTGATGCGCAGGGCGTCCAGCGCGTAGTAGCCGGCGTCGCGCAGGCCCAGGTCCTGGCCGGCGTTCATCAGCGCCAGGTAGACGTGACGCGTCATCTCCACCGGCACGTACAGCTCATAGCCCGGCCCGCCCACGTAGGCCATGCGCGCGGCGCGCACCCGGGCATGGCCGAGATCGATCTCGCGGGTGTGCGAGAACTTGAGTGCCTGCGGCGACAGATCATCAGGCGACACCCGTGCCAGCAGCTCGCGCGCCTTCGGACCCATGACGCTGAGCACGCTCCACAGCGGCGTCACATCGGTCAGCACCGCGTGTTCGTCGGCGTTGATGTGGCGGCGGATCCAGTCGGCATCGCGCACCGGCTGGGCCGAGCCGGTGACCAACAGAAAGCGTTCGCCCGAAGCATCAGCCGGCAGGCGCATGACGGTCAGGTCGCTCTCGAAGCCGCCCCGTGCATTGAGCAGGCCGGTGTAGACCATGCGGCCCACGGGCGTGTCCACATCGTTGGCGCACAAGCGCTGCAGCACCGCCAGCGCGTCGCGCCCCTGCAGCAGCAGTTTGCCGAAGGACGTCTGGTCGTACAGGGCCACGGCCTCGCGCGTGGCGCGCTGCTCTTCGATCACCCAGTCCAGCCAACCCGGGCGGCCCAGGGTGTCCGCTGGTCGTGGCACGCCGGGCGGGCGGAAGTAGTTCACCCGCTCCCAGCCGTTCTTGCTGCCGAACTCGGCGTTGCGTGTGCCGTGCGGGCCAGGACGGGAAGAGCCCGCCAGCAGGTCATACAGCGGGCTGGTGCGCAGCGGGCGCGTGGTCTGCAGCTCCTGGCGCGGCCAGCGCATGGCGTAGTGCAGGCCCAGGGTCTCGCCCGTGCGCTCGGCCAAGCCCTTGCGGTTGGCGTTGTGCGGGCCGAAGCGGCGGATGTCCACGTCCCACAGGTCGCCGGGGGGCTCGCCATCGGCGATCCACTGTGCGATCAACTGGCCTGCGCCGCCGGAGTTGGCGATGCCCGCCGAATTGAAGCCGGCGCACACGAAATAGTTGCGCAGCTCCGGCGCCTCACCCAGGATGAAATTGCCATCGGGCGTGAAGCTCTCCGGGCCGTTGAGCAGCATCTTGATGCGGGCCGTCTCCAGGCAGGGCGTGCGGTGGATGGCGTTGGTCATCAGGATCTCGAACTGGTCCCAGTCCTCGTCCAGCAGCTGGAACTGGAAGCTGCTGGGAATCGGGTCCACCGTCCACGGCTTGGCCTGGGGTTCGAAGCCGCCCATCAGCAGGCCGCCCACCTCCTCCTTGTAGTAGATGAAGCCGTCGGGGTCGCGCATCACCGGCAGCATGGGGTGCACGCCCTCGATCTTGTCAGTGACGATGTAGAAATGCTCAGCCGGGTACAGCGGCACCGTCACCCCGGCCAACGCGCCGAACTGCCGCGCCCACTGGCCGGCGCAGTTCACCAGCGTCTCGCAGTGCACATCGCCTTGCGCGGTGCGCACGCCCACTGCACGCGGGCCGCCTGGGCCCTCGGCGGTGAGGACACCGGTGACTTCCACGCCTTCCACCATGCGCACGCCGCGGTTGCGCGCGCCCTTGGCCAGCGACATGCACAGGTCCGCCGGGTTGGCCTTGCCATCGCCCGGGATCCAGATCGCGCCTTGCAGGTCGTCGATGCGCATCACGGGGTAGAGCTCCCCGGCCTGCTGCGGCGAGATCAGCTCCACCTCCACGCCAAAACTGCGCGCCAGCGCCGCCTGCTTGCGCAGCACCTGCATGCGCTCGGGCGTGCGCGCCACGTTCACGCTGCCGCATTGCTTCCAGCCCGTGGCCAGGCCGGTCTCCTGCTCCAACGTCGAGTACAGCTCGATGCCGTACTTGCTCATGCGCGTCATGTTGCGGTTGGGCCGCATCTGCCCGATCAGGCCCGCAGCGTGCCAGGTGGTGCCGCTGGTGAGTTGGCCCTGCTCCAGCAGCAGCACATCCGTGAGGCCCAGCTTGGCGAGGTGGTAGGCCGTGGAGCAGCCAGCGATGCCGCCGCCAACGATGACGATCTGGGCGTGGGTGGGAAGGGTCATGGCGGTGATGTGCAAGGGCAAAAGCGCTGTTGATCGCAGACCTTGTCAGGCTAACCCATGCCCGCGGGAGCCGACAATGCGCAGCGTTGCAGGAACTGCGCTCTGCCTGAAAACCCTATGGCCAAGACCTCCTCTCCCAAGACGACCGCAACCTCGACTTTGGGCATGGTGGCCCGGGCAGCAGGCGTCTCGGCCAGTACCGTGTCACGGATCCTGAATGGAACGGCGGTGGTCAGTGAGGCCAAGAAACAGGCCGTGGACGACGCGATTGCCAAGCTGGGCTTCGTACCCAACCCCGTGGCACGAGGACTGGCTGGCGGCCGCACGCTGAGCGTCGGCGTGGTCACGCAGTCCATCGACAGCCCGTTCTACGGGGTGGCGCTCAGAGGCATCGAGGACGAACTGGACCGAGCCGGCTACAGCCCGCTCTTCGTCAGCGGCCACTGGAACGCCACCGAAGAAGCACGCTGCATCGACATGCTGCGCTCGCGTCGGGTGGACGGCATCATTGTGCTGACAGGCCGTCTCAGCGACACCGCACTGAAGCACTATGCCAAGGCCCTGCCCATGGTGGCCACGGGAAGGCGCCTGAAGGCCCCCAACCTGTACACCCTGGACTTCAACAACTTTGAAGGTGCACGCCTGGCCACGGAGCACCTGACTTCGCTCGGTCATCAGCGCATCGCGTTCATTGCGGGCAACGCGGAGCATCCGGATGCAAACGAACGCCTGCGCGGGTACCGGGCGGGCCTGGAATCCGCGGGCATCACCTTCAATGCGGAGTTGGTGGCCGCCGGGCTGTTTCACGAGGAGAGCGGGATGTTGGCTGCTGAGCGTCTGTTGGACACCCGCCAACGCTTCACGGCCTTGTTTGCAGCCAATGACCAGATGGCCTTGGGTGCATGTCTGGCCTTGCAGCGGCGCTCCCTGAAAGTGCCGCAAGATGTGTCGGTGATGGGTTTTGACGACTTGGCCATCTCGCGCTACAGCATTCCTCCCTTGAGCACCGTCCACCACCCGGCCTACGAACTCGGCCAGGGGGCGGCAACGGCCATGCTGTGCCTGTTGCGGGGCGAAAAACCTGGCTTCACCCTGCCTGGCCCGCGGGTCATCGCTCGCGAGTCGACAGCGGCTCCCAGCATGCGGCCCTGAAAGGCAGGCACATCAGCAGATACCCTGATTTGACAGAGATGACATGCGTCAAGATAATTTGAAAGCGCTTTCATACTTCCACTACAACAGTTGACGTGCATCCCACCTTGACGCCGAGGGATGTGCGATCCAGATCTCCCGCGACCGCAACGCGCCAGGAATCGGCCCACCCCCACGAGCACCGCGATGACCGAGTTCAGCAAGCGTCTCGCCACCATGGGCCGCCGTCATGCGATGGTCGGCGTGGCCGCCCTGGGACTGGCGACAACGGATGCGCTGCACGCCTCGAGCGGGCGCAAGCTCACGGTTGCGGCGTTTCCCCTGCTGGATGAAATCATCAAGGCGTCATTGCCCAGGTGGCGCCAGCGCCACCCGGATGTGGCCGTGGAAGTGGTGAGCCGGCAGTATGTGGACCACCACACCGCCATGACCACCGCGCTGTCCACCTCGGTCTACCTGCCTGACGTGATGGCCCTGGAAGCCAGCTACGTGGGGCGTTTCTCGCAAGGAGAGGGCCTGCAGGATCTGTCCCTGGCACCGTTCCAAGCGGAAGCTTTGAACCCGCGATTCGTACCCTACGCCTTCGAACAGACACGCAACCGCCGCGGCGCACGGGTGGCGGTGCCCACGGACATCGGGCCCGGCACCTTGCTGTACCGCGCCGACATGCTGGCCAAGGCCGGGCTCAGTGAAGCGGATCTGACACCGACCTGGGAGGCCTACGTGGCAGCGGGCGCCAGGATCAAGGCTGCCACGGGCGCCTACCTGGTCGGCAACGCCCAGTCGCTCAAGGACATCGTCATCCGCAGCGGCCTGCGCCCAGGCGAGGGGCTGTACTTCGACAAGGACTCCAGGGTCTTGGTGAACTCACCGCGCTTCCACCGGGCCTTCGAGCTTGCCAGGCAGGTGCGGCAGCGCCAACTTGACGCCAAGGTGAGCGCATGGTCCAACGAATGGGCTGAAGGGTTCCGTCGGGGCTCGATTGCCACCGATCTCACAGGCGCCTGGATGGTGGGGCAGATGGCCAACTGGGTGGCTCCGAGTACCAAGGGTCTGTGGCGCGCTGCACAGCTGCCAGAGAACACATTCGTCGGTTACGGCGGCAGCTTCTACGCCATCCCACGCAGGGCCCGCGCCGAGAACAAGGCGCTGGCCTGGGAGCTCATACAACTTCTGACGCTGGACCCCGCGCTGCAGCTGGCAGCCTTCAAGGCCCAGGACGCCTTTCCAGCGCTGGTGGAAACGCACCAGGACCCCTTCTTCGAGCAGCCCGTGGCATTCCTCGGAGGTCAGCCGGCCCGTGTGGTGTGGCGTGAAGCGGCGCGCCGCATCAGTTCCACCGAAGTGCACAAGCAGAACAACTTCGCAGATGAAGTCATCAGCACCGAATTGGACAACGTGCTGGACCGCGGCAAGCACATTGGCCAAGCCCTGGCCGATGCACAGCGCCTGTTGGAGCGCAGGGCCCACCGATGAAACGCTCCCTTGGCCAGACCCTGCGGCTGTCGCCGCGCTGGGCACCCTACGTCTTCATCAGCCCCTTTCTGGTGCTGTTCGCGGTGTTCGGGGTGTTCCCCCTGCTGTTCTCCGTGCACCTGGCGTTCCAGTCCTGGGAGCCCACCAGCGGTCTGGATTCGATGAGCTTCGTGGGACTGGAGAACTTTGCCTTCGCGCTGCAGGACGAGTGGTTCTGGAAGTCGCTGAAGAACACCCTGTGGCTGGCCGTGGTGTCAGGCGCACCGCAGCACCTCGTGGCCATCCCGCTGGCGGTGTTCATCCATCACTCGTTCAAGCACCTTCGAGATGGGGTGATCGGGGCCTACTTCCTGCCCTACATCACGTCCACGGTGGCCATCGCCATCATGTTCAGCTCGCTGTTTTCCAAGGACTTCGGTCTCATCAACGCGACGCTCCAAGCAGTCTTCGGAGCCGAACGTGTCGATTGGCTGGGGCAGGCAGAGAACATCAAGCCAGCCATCGCCTTCGTCGTGTTCTGGCGCTACCTGGGCTTCAACGTGGTGCTGTACCTGGCCGCGCTGCAGACCATTCCGAAAGACCTGTACGAGGCCGCCACCATGGACGGTGCCGGGCGTTGGCAACAGTTCTGGTGCATCACGCTGCCGAACCTGAAGCCCATGATCTTCTTTGGCGTCACCCTCAGCGTGATCGGCGGGCTGCAACTGTTCGAGGAACCGTTCATCCTCACAGGCGGCAGAGGCGGTGTGGACCAGTCCGGGATGACCTCGGCGGTCTACCTCTACCGGATGGCCTTCGACTTCAATGACTTCGGTGGTGCCAGCGCGATGTCATGGCTGCTGTTCGCGGTGGTGGCCGTGCTCACCTGGTTGACCAACCGTGCCTTCCGCCCCCGCGGCGGCCCGGCGTGAACCCAGGCTGCCCCAGATGAATCCGCAACGCATGGCCCCATGGGCTGCCAAGCTGATGGTGCTGGTGGGGGCGCTCATCATGTTGGCGCCGTTTTACTTCATGTTCGTCTTTGCGACGCACTCGCGAACGGCCATCTTCAACATGCCGCCACCGATGTGGTTCGGCGCGGACCTGCTGGACAACCTGCAGATCCTGACCTCGCGCTTGCCCTTCTGGCGCAACCTCGGCTGGAGCCTGTACGTCGCGCTGGCCTCCACCGCGCTGACGCTGGTGTTCTGCTCGATGGCCGGGTACGCGTTTGCCTTGATGGAGTTCCGATTCAAGAAGAGCCTGTTCACGTTGGTCATGGCCACGATGCTGTTGCCCTCGTTCATGAACATGATCCCCACCTTCCTGATCATGGACGCGCTGGGCTGGATCGACCAGCACCGCGGGCTGTACATCCCCGGAGCGGCCAGCGCCTTTGGCATCTTCCTGATGAGGCAGTTTGCCGCCAGCGCGATACCACGCGACCTGATCGAGGCCGCGCGGATGGACGGCTGCGGAGAGTTCACCATCTACTGGCGCATCGTGCTGCCGCTGCTTCAGCCTGCGCTGGGCACGCTGGGACTCATCACTTTCATTGCCTCGTGGAACAACTTCATCGGGCCCCTGATCGTGATGCGCAGCGCAGACCAGTACACGCTGCCCCTTGCGCTGCGCAGCCTGCAGAGCCCGGTCAACACCGAGTGGGGCGCGTTGATGGCCGGCTCGGCCATCGCCACGATTCCTCTGCTGATCTTGTTCGCGCTGTCTTCCAGGCAGCTCATTTCCGGCCTGACCACCGGCGCAGTCAAGTGAAGCTTGAGACAAACAGCAAGCCGCTCGTCATCACCATCCACCTCGTCAAGACCTTGGTCTGACCTCAAGACGCCATGAACGCCCCATCCGAACACCCAGCCCTGCAACCTCTGCTGGATCCGACCATGGTCTTCCCTGCGGATTTCGTCTGGGGAGTGGCCACCAGCGCCACCCAGATCGAGGGCGCGGCCGCACTGGACGGCAGAGGGGAATCCATCTGGGATCGTTTTTGCCTGACGCCCGGCCACATTGCCGACGGCAGCTCTCCGCGGACCGCCTGCGACCACTACCACCGGCTTGAGGAAGACCTGGATCTGATTGCGTCGCTGGGAGTGAACGCCTACCGGTTCTCGGTTTCATGGCCGCGGGTACGTCCTGCGGGGGACGGCCCGTGGAATGAAGCCGGTATCGCGTTCTACAGGCGCCTGGTGGAGGGCCTGCATGCCCGCGGCATCCAGGCGCATGCGACCCTGAATCACTGGGATCTTCCACAGGCCCTGCAAGACCAAGGCGGATGGGAGGCCAGGGAGACCGTCGATCGGTTCGTGGAGTACGCGCTGGGCATGGCCCAGCATCTGGGCGACCGCCTCAGCTCGCTGACCACCCACAACGAACCCTGGGTGATTGCCATGTTGGGGCATGACAGTGGCATCTTCGCGCCAGGCATCCGGCACAGGGCCACTGCGATGCAGGTGGCCCACCATCTGCTGTTGAGCCACGGGCTGGCGCTGCGCGCGTTGCGCGCCCAGGGATTCAGCAAGCCGCTGGGCATCGTGCTCAACCTGGCGCCCCTGATGCCGGCCACGCCGTCTGAACAAGACATCGCGAAGACCCGAATCGAGGACGGGCTCCTGCTGCGCTGGTACATGGATGCGCTGTTTGGCCGCGGGTACCCCACCGACGTCCTGCAGCACCTGGGCGAAGACGCACCTCGGGTGCAGCCCGGCGACATGGCTGTGATCGAGACACCGATAGATTTTCTCGGCATCAACTACTACTCGCGCTCAGTGGTGAGCGCAGGCGAGCCGTTCGACGTGAAATCCAGTGAATGGCCACTGACCGACATGGAATGGGAGATCTTTCCACAAGGCCTGACGGAGCTTCTGCTGCGCCTGCACCGCGACTACACGTTGCCCCCCACCTACATCACCGAAAACGGCGGGGCGTTCCCCGACCGCCTGGATGCTGACGGCAGGGTGCGTGACGCCGACCGGACGGAGTATCTGAAGCAGCACATCGCCGCATTGGCAATGGCGATGCGCCAAGGGGTACCGATGGCAGGCTACATGGTGTGGAGCCTGATGGACAACTTCGAATGGGCCAGTGGCTATGCCAAGCGCTTCGGTATCGTCCATGTGGACTACGCCTCACAAGCTCGAACCCTGAAGGACAGCGCTCTGTGGTGGCGTGACATGCTGGCTCGACAATCGGCCTTGCACAGCCAGGGAAGAGGGTGACATGGCTGCCGTCACCCTGAAGGCGCTGACCAAGCGCTTCAAGGACACGGAAGTCATTCGGGGCATCGACCTGCAGGTGGCCGATGGCGAATTCATGGTGTTCGTCGGACCTTCAGGTTGCGGGAAAACCACCACCCTGCGCATGATCGCCGGCCTGGAAAGCCCGACGCAGGGCGATGTCCTGATCGACGGAGTACGGTGCAACGACATCCATCCCGCCGAGCGCGGCGCCGCCATGGTGTTCCAGAGTTACGCCCTGTATCCCCACATGACGGTGGCTGAAAACATGGGTTTCGCCTTGCGCATGGCAGGCGTGGGGCGACAGGAGCGTGATACCCAGGTTCACCGCGCTGCCCAGTCCCTGCGCCTTGACGACCTGCTGGGGCGTTACCCCCGGGAATTGTCCGGCGGGCAGCGTCAACGTGTGGCCATCGGCAGGGCCATCGTTCGTCAGCCCAAGGTCTTTCTTTTCGACGAGCCTCTGTCCAATCTCGATGCAGCCTTGCGAGTGGAGATGCGTATCGAACTGCGTCGCCTGCACCAGACGTTACGCAGCACGATGATCTACGTGACGCACGATCAGGTCGAGGCCATGACGCTGGCCGACCGGATCGCTGTCTTCAATGAAGGACGGATTGAGCAGGTAGGCACCCCACTCGATCTGTACAACAAGCCCGTCAATCGATTCGTGGCCGGCTTCATGGGATCGCCCAAGATCAATTCCGTCGAACGTCCCGCTGCAGGGTCATCACCAGACCACCAGACGTTGTGGGCTGTGCTGTCACATGATGACAATGACCGCGTGGCCAGCTGCGGAGTCCGTCCTGATCAACTCCTGGTGTCCGTCCATGGCGCCGGTGTGCCCGCCACACTTTCGCTGGTGGAGCACCTGGGAGACTCCGCCGTCGCGCACGTTCGTGTGGACGGGATTGACAGCATGCTGCGCGCCAAAGTGGAAACCAGCGGGCAGCGGCTGGAGCAAGGCAGCCGCGTACAACTGAGCCTCGTCAAGGGAGCTGCGATCTCGTTCGATGCTCAAGGCCGGCGTCTGACCTGACACCGCGCCTCGCTGCTACCTGCCGATCACCAGCAAGCTCAGGCAGTTCGGCCTGGCGAAGGCCCGGCCGAATGCGCCTAGCGCGACCAGAAGACGGCGTCAATATCGATGGCTGCCGTCGCGCCTGCGAAGCCCGCCGTCTTGCCAGTGGTCGCGTAGCGGTCTGCAATCACCAGGGGCTGGGTCACCCGGCTCATGTCGAGAACCGAGACCTGCATGCCTGAGGCGCGCTCACCCTTCAGGTCGCTCAGAGGGATGCGCAGCGTGTGCCACTGACCGTCGCTGCGGTAGCCGTAGGCGTTGGCTTGCGGGTCGAGCACCAGCAGCTTGAGGAAGGCCGATTCATCGCCGTTGCTGCCCGTCATGAAGCCCAGTTCCAGCTTGCCGGGATAGAGGGTGCGGATCGACAGGTTCAGCACGCCGCCGGTGGCAAAGGCGGAAAGGTCCTCGGCCACGAGGGCGTCGACGGACAACGCGAAGGCAAAGCCCCAGCCCCATGAGGCAGGCCCTGGGGTCACGCGGACGATTTGGGTGCCTTCAACAGCATCGGCTGCGCCCACAGTGGTCGTTGAAGCAGAGCCGCCAGCCCATGCGAGGGGGGTCAGTGCAGCGGCCGGAGCGGCCTCGCCAGCAACCGGCGTCTCGGTCAAGAGCGAATATCGCGTTGCCACCACCGAGGCGCCGACCGTGAAGGGCTTGTGAAAGACGGCATCGGCGTCGCTGTAACGCTCAGCCGTCCAGTCCTCCTGGGGGAAGAGACTCTGCAACGCATACCGGGCCTTGCGGTTGACGTCAAAGAGCCCCCATTTGTCGTCACTCCTCTTCCAGGGTTCGTCAAACGCCTGGAACCAGAAGATCTTCGCAGGCGCCGCGGCGCTGCCCTCGGCGGCCCAGGCGCGCAACCGGTCCAAGTACAGCTTCTGATTGACCGGATGGGCCCGGAAGACTTCGCCGTCGGCGAGCTCCGCCTTCCAACCCGTTTCCCCTATCACCACAGGCAAGCTGGGATGCCCTGCCTTGCGCAGATAGGTGCGAACCGCGTCGTGATCTTTTCGAGCCTTGGCCAGGGCACTGTCCATCATGGCCATCGCCCGAACGTTTTCAGCCGCTTCTGTGCGCCGCCACTCCCAGAGCGCGTACTTGGTGTCGATCAAGGGGTAGGTGTGGATGGCCACGTAGTCGACGGCATCCACGATGCTGCGGGGGTCTGAGCCGTCCACACCGGCATAGAAGGCCCAGTTGTCATCCGAGGTCACCGGCTGCTGCACCGCCCCCCGAACCTGCCGGATGTATCCCAGCATCCTGGGGACCGTGATGCGATGTCCGCTCCAGGACACCATCGCTTCATTGCCAACACTGACGGTGGACACGATCGACCGGAACTCGTTGGCAAGCGCGATGCCGCGGGAAATCTGATCTTGATTGGCTTGTTCGTCAGGGCTGATCCAGATGCCCAGTTGCACCTTCAGGTCCAGCCCCGTGTCGCGGATCACCTCCAGCGTCTGGCGGCCCACCTTGTCGCTGCTGGTGAAAAGGCGGATCAATCCGAACCCTGCCCGCACGACGAGACGCAGGTCTTGCTCGATGTTGGCCTTGGGTACGGATTCAGTATCCTGATTGTTGCTGCGGAATGGGGCGTAGTTGACTGCCTGGCGCTGCAGAAAATCGGCATCGAGCGCCCGGCGCTCCACCCCAGTGACCGGCAGGTTACCGCTACCACCGCCGCAAGCAACGATGAGTGGAACCACGACCAAGGCAGGCAGGAACTTGCCCAAGGCGGCGGCCACCCAGTTCAGGCACCGCGAATAGAAGCTCAAGCTGATCATGATCGGCAACCTCAGAACGTGTAGACAACCCCAAGGCCCATCGATTGACCGCTGCGGTGGGCGCGTGAATCCACACCGCTGAAGGCAGCGTTGTCGGGCATCGACATGGGAGACAAACCAAGCCGCCCGTAGCGAACAGCCCCTGCGAGCAGATAGGCCTGAAGTCCGTTGCCGAAATCGTGGTTGAGCCCCAGCGACCCGATCGTGGCTGTGTTGCGCTGGCCACGCTCACTCGGGTTCGCTGTAGACGCCTTGCCCAGATGGGTCACTCCGGCAGACCAGGTCCAGGGGCCCATCCGGTAGCGGACACCCGCCATCAAGTCCAATGAACGGGCAGCGTATCCTGGGTCGGTCATGCCATCACGGACGCCGTTCCAGTCCACGTTGAACATCGAGTTCCACTGCGCACCGGTAGTGGCCGTGGCCGGCGCGGTCATCACCGCATTGGCGCCGCTCCAGCGGTTGTGTCGGATGCCACCGGAGGCCTCCCACCGGGCGTCGATCTGGTAGCGCGCCATCACCATCACGATGGCCTGGCTGGAGGACCTCAGCAACGCATCGTCAGCCGGAAAAGGAGTGAGACCAGTGAAGGGTCCATGCCCCCACGCTGACGGGGTACCGTTGCGGGCGTGCTGCAAGATGGTGTCCACCACCAGGTCACCTTTCACATACTGACCGTAAAGCTCCACCAATCGCGGCTTGTTGACGCGGAAACCCGTGTCGCCCCGATCAAGCGTCATCTCCAGCACCAGGTCACCTTCGGCCACATCGAAGGGACGGCTGGTGTACCGAACCGCTTTGGTCAGCAAGCCGTATCCGGCCCCGCTGGAAGACCATGGTTCAGCCTGCCCGACGTTGCTGCCGTAGGGGTAGTCTGCAACCGCCCACGAACGCGTGGGCATCGCACCAATGGCAAGCCGCCCGTACTTCTCATGCGAGACGGCGACGTTGCGCTCGTAGAAGAAGCCGGGGATGTCGCTGTCGCCGTCCCGGCGTCTCTGGCTCAGCAGGCCCGACAAGCGAACACCCTGGCCCAGATCAAAGTTGGCCCCGAGCCACGGTTGAAACAGCACCGTCTGGACAGTGCGGGTTTCATACGGCGCACCTGAGGCCAGGGCATCGGCCCAAGCCTTCTGCTTGCTTTCGCCGATCTCCACCTGGCATGAAGGACATTGCCGGGTCTTGTAAACGAATTCGTTCTTGATGAACCCGTTCAACACGAAGGGACCAAAGTCAAGGGCCGCAGCGGGCACAGGACACCACAGGGCGCCCAGCAGGGCAACGCCGGCGCTCCCGGTTCGACCACGAATCGCGAAGACGCGTTCGGTCAATGCGCGCGCACCGCGCGAAGAAGTCTGGCTTGATGCGTAGGGTTCACCCATGTCGTGTCCTGTGGTCAGGGTTCGGACGGCTTGCGCCTCGATGCTGGTGCAGCTGTGCAGGCTTGTGTTGATCAGTCGATCCATAAGAATCGTCCGCACTTGAAGCGAGCCAGGCTCGCAAGCCCACAACTTGAAAGCGCTTTCACAGCATAGCGCACCGGCAACGACACGGTCAACCGCTGACGCGCGCTCCGCAAGGCCCGTCGACACGGATCGAGGGTAAGTTCTGACAAGGGTAAGTCCTGACATTGACCTCTTGAAAGCGCTTTCATTATCATACTCGCGTGGCAACTCCAGGTCGGCTCGCCCCATGAATCCTCACCGTGTCCTGTGCGCGTTGCTGGCCGTAGCGGGCTTCGCTGTGGGACAGGCTTGCGCTGAAGGCATGCGGGTGGGCAGCGCGGTCGTCCACACCACGGTGCGATCAGGCGCTGACAGGTTGCCCGATCCAGCACCTCTTCGAACACCTGACATGCTCAGGCGTGCTGCGCCGACGAACCAGTGGTATTCCAACCTGATGTACCCGGGCAAGCCCGAGCCCGTCTTCGCGCACCCGCTTTCGGTGCGTGCCTTGCCACAGGGTCTGGAGGTGGCGCTGCCGGTACGTATCGCGGTGGAGACCGAGCGCAGGGATACGGAAATCCACGCAGCCCACCGAAACCCCATCGTCGTGACGCCAACGGCCTTCACAAGCGGCACGCACCGGCTTTCGGACCATGATGACTGGTCGATCGAGATTGATTGGGCCCGTGGCGATGACCGTCTGCGTGCGCGGGTGGCTCACGGCAGCCCCTATGTGCAGTTCATCTTGTCCACTGGAGGGTTCCAGGTTGCGCTGCCGCCAGGCGCCAACGCTGCTCCCGACCCTGCGCTGCCGCATGCTCTTCGGGTGAAGGTCGGTGCCACCGCCTACGCTGTTTTCGCGCCCTCGGGAACTCCATGGAGCCGCAATGGCGAATCCACATGGCAAGCCTTGCCGCCAAGTGGTCGCGGTTACCTGTCCCTGGCCGCGTTGCCCGATGAGCGGCCCGAGACCTTCGAACTGATGACGCGCCACGCGTTCGCCTTCCTGAACGGCACGAAGGTGGACTGGGCCTATGACAGCCGCGACAGTCGCGTCACCACGCGCTTCACGGCCAGCACCCGGCCCATGGAAGGCGAAGAGCGCAGGCCGCTGCTGGGTCTGTACCCTCATCACTGGTTCCGCAACCCGCTGGTCGAAGGCCGCCTCGGGCCCGCGTTCGACACCTTGCGTGGGCGCATCAGGCTGCTGGCGGACAACACCTTCACCACCCAGACCACCTACCAAGGGTTCGTGCCCCGGTGGCCGGGTGTCCAACTCAGCGTCTCACCAGCAGGCAAGGATTTGCCGGGCGTGATGGACAGCGACATGACCAACGCACGCCGCATGATGCTGGAGATCGGCAAAGGGTCCTACTGGCAAGGCAAGGGCCTGCAGCGCATTCTGAAGCTGGCCGATGTCTTCGAAGCTCAAGGCGATGTTCGCGGGCGCGACCGGCTGATCGACCTGGTACGCCGGCGCATGGAGTCCTGGTTCTCGGGCGCCGACCGCAAGACCTACTTCCTGCGCGACACCACCATCGGGACATTGCTCGCCTACCCGGAGGAGTACTTCAGCGTCGAACAGATGAACGACCACCACTTCCACTACGGGTACTGGATCCGAAGTGCCGCCGAGATTGCGCTACGGGACCCCGAGTGGGCCGCGCCGCACCGGTGGGGTGGGGTCGTCGATCTGCTCATCGAAGACATCGCCACTACCCAGCGTGGAAGCCGGGAATTCCCCTTTCTGCGCAACTTCGACCCTTACGAAGGCCACTCCTGGGCATCAGGCAACGCCATGGGGGGCTGGGGAAACAACCAGGAGAGTTCTTCTGAAGCCGTCAATGCGTGGGTGGGGCTGATCCTGTGGGGAGAGGTCCAAGGCCGCAAAGACCTTCGGGATCTGGGGATCTGGCTCTACACCACCGAGATCGAAGCCATCCAGCACTATTGGTTCGACATCCATCGCCTGGTCCTGCCGCCCGAATACCGCAGCGCGGAAGTCAGCATGCTGTTCGGCGGCAAGATCGCGCACAACACTTGGTGGACCGATGAGCCCAGGCAGATCAAGGGCATCAACCTGCTGCCCATCACCACGGCCTCCACCTACCTCGGCCTCAATCCTGCCTTCGTACGCCGCAGCCTGGGCACCTTGGAAGAGGAAAGCCGGATCTACGCTGCGCGCGGCAAGGCAGCCAAGCCCGCGGACATCTGGCAGGACATCTTCGCCAAGTATCTGGCGCTGGTCGATCCTGAGGAGGCACTCAAGCGTTGGGATCGCTGGGGCTCGGTGGAGTTCGGTGACACCCGCAGCCACGCACTTCACTGGATGCTCACACTTCAACACCTTGGCACACCAGACTTCCAGGTCACCGCCGATACGGCGCTGTACACGGTGCTGCGCCGCAAGAGCGGTCAGCGCACCTACCTTGCCTACAACGCCGGACCTGAGCAAAGAACCGTCGCGTTCAGTGATGGCACCGTGATCCAAGTGCCGTCTCGAAGCCTGGGCATGCGCGAGGGCCCTGCGCCTTGAACGCCACTCCTCGGCAGCCTGTGCGCCGCCGCAGCTGACTCGAATACCCCTTCCACCTTCGGAACCCGACCATGTCCAAGAACCCCTCGAACCGCAAGTTGAACGCCGCATTGCGTGACGGGCAGACGAACACGCCCAAGTCGGGCCGAACTGCCCTGGGGTCCCTGACCTTGGCAGCGCTGTGGACGATGGCAGCCCAGGCGTCCCAATTGCCCAGGCAGGACCGGCAACAGGCTGAAGCGGAAGGCGAATCGCCCGAGCAACTGCAGCACAGCGCCCAAGAAACCGCTCAGGCCACGCTGACATCGGCTGAAGGTCCCGGCCTGGCGGGCAAAGAAGCGGCCAGCACTGGCGGCAAGCACGCCATCGAAAGCACGCTGGAGGCCCTGGTGGAAGGCCTTCAAGCAGAGTCGGTTGAACGATCCTCTGTCAACAACGCAACGCAAACCGCACTCGCGGCCCCCGCTGCGTCTGAGAAGCTTCAAAGAGAGAGTGACTCCGGCCCCACCATGGGCGCACCTGACGCCGCGAACTCGACATCCACGGAATCCGGGGGAGGCGCCTCAGGCTCGGCAACGGCTGCGGTGGATACCACTTCCAGCACGCTGAACAGCACACAGACCTGGACGGTGGCAGCCGCACCGAATCCCGCGGAAGCCGTCAGCCCGATTGGTTCAACGGCGGCAACGGGATCCTCTTCAGCCGGCGCCGCGCCCGCTGCGGCGGCAGGCCTGTCCATGCCCACGCTGATCGGCGCCGTGGCGGGCATCAGTGCCATGGCCGGCCTCGGAGGAGGGGGGCTCACCGTGGCGACCCCTTCACCGGCTCCCGCCCCGGGCCCCACTGCCGCACCACCCGCCCCGGCCGCACCCCAGCCCCTGAGCTTCAACGCCAAGGTGGTAGACGGTTATGTAAAGGGTGCGACGGTTTTCTATGACGCGGACGCAGACGGAGTGCTGGATGCTGGAGAGGTCTCGACGGTCACGGACGAAAACGGCAACTTCCAGCTCACCGGGGTCACGCCCAGCTCCAACGGGCGCATCGTGGTTCTGGAAGGCGGGACGGACATCGAGACCGGCAATCCCGTAGGCCGCCTGATGGCCTCTGGTGACCCCACGGTCAAAGTCGTCTCACCGCTGACACTTGTGCTGGCCCTGAATCCGGACCTGACGGAGAAGGAACTGAAGGTCGCACTGGGGCTTCCCGAAAACCTGGATATCGAAACCTTCGATCCCATCGCCGCCATGGACCGGGGTGACGCCTCCCAGGCCGCCCTCGGCCAGACTGTCTTCTCGGTACAGCAGCAAGTCCTGGCCGTGGTGCAGGCAGTGGCGGTGGTCGCCGGCCAGGGCGATGCAACCGCGACTTCACTGACCCAAGCCGTGGCTGCCATGGGCGCCGCCCTGAAAGACTCTGCCGCCTCCATCGGCACCAGTGCGCCTGCACCGCTGAGCGACAGGCTCGGGTCGATCGTCACAGACACCCTGCAGAACGCCGAGGCCGACGAGACATCGCTGGCGAGTATGAAGCAGATGGTGCTTGCATCAGCCACTGCAGTGGCCGATGCGTACGAGTCCACCACCGGTGACATGGCGCTCTGGCAAGCCCGGCGTGTAGCAGCCAACCCGGGTGCCGCATCACAGGCCGACCGTGCGGCGGCACTTGAACAACTGGCCGAAGCCAAGGCAGCAGCCTCTGCCAGCCAGACGCTGCTGTTGACGGCCATGGAAGACGTGGCGAAGGGGTCGATCACTGCCGCTGCGGCTGCAGCAGCCTTCGACAACGACCTGGGCAGTTCGATTGAAGAGCAGAAGTCCGACTACAAGGACCGCCTCTCGATGGACGCTGGGCAGGATCTCCTGGTGGACGGTCTGCCCGCTTTTCTGGTGGCCGATCTGCCGGGCAGTGCCAACACCACTGCCAAGGCCGTCCTGGACTACGCCACAGCGGTCGAGGCCATCACCTTGTCAGACCTCGCCGCCCAGAACGTGCGGGTGGTCAAGCTGGTCGGCGCGAACAAGACCCTCAGCCTCAGCATCGGCAGCCTGCAAGGGTTCGAAGGCCAAGAGCTGTCTTCAGACTTGTTCGCCGACGGCGACATCGCCGAGGGCTCGACCAGCCCCGGCCCGGACTATGTGGTGACCTTGCGGGTTGCCAATGCCGACGAACTCGAAGAGGTGGTGGCGAACGCCCAGACCCTGGTGAACGCCGGCATCGACAAGCTGTCGCTCACGGCCGCAGGCCTGGCACTGACCTCCGCACAAGCTGCTGCGGTGGAAGATGCCGGCCTGAAAGTCGAGGGCGCGCAAGCGTCCAACAGAGTACGCGTCACCTTCGAGGTCGACGACACCAGCAACTACACCCTGGGCAACCCGACAGGACAACTGGACTACGACTTCGGCGGTGCGGGGTCGTCCATCGCCGTCAACCCGCCCACAGGTTCATCTGGCCGCGTCGCCCAGATCGTCAAGTCTGCGGGTGCCCAGACCTGGGCCGGTACCACCTTCCTCAGCCTGCCAACCGGTGAACTGGCCACAGCCGAGAAGCCACTGGTGACCATGCGCGTGTGGTCCCCTGAAGCCGGTACCAAGGTGCTGCTGAAGCTCGAAACCCTGGACAACCCGCCCGGCGGCCCGAAGTTTGCCGAGGTGCAAGCCACGACCACGGTGGCAGGGGCCTGGCAGACCCTGAGCTTTGATTTCAGCAACGCCAACCACACACTCGGCTTGGCCAAGGCCAGTGTCTTCTTTGACTTTGGGACCGCTGGCTCCGGCAAGACCTTCTACCTCGACAACGTCACCTTCCTCAACGAGGGGAGTGGAACCCCCCCCCCACCTCCCCCGGCACCTCCTCCGGCGCCTACCACCGTCACCGTCTCGTTCGACGCCGGCGGCACCAGCGGCTACACCCTGGGCCGCCCCGACGGCCAGCCCGACAGCGACTTCGGCGGCGCAGGCTCGTCCATCGCACAGAACCCGCCCCAAGGCGCCTCCGGCGCCGTGGCGCAGGTCGTCAAGTCCACCGGCGCCGAGACCTGGGCCGGCACTACCTTCCTGAGCCTGCCCGCCGGTGAGCTCATCACCCCCTCCTCCCAGACCGCCACCATGCGCGTGTGGTCGCCTGAGGCCGGCACCATCGTGCGCCTGAAGCTCGAGGACTCCACCGACGGCACCAAGACCGTCGAGACCAACGCCACCACCACCACCCAGGCCAACACCTGGCAGACCCTGACTTTCAACTTCGCCAACCCCGCCTCAGGCACCAACCCCCTCAACCACGCCAACACCTTCAACAAGGCCAGCGTCTTCTTCGACTTCGGCACCCCAGGCTCAGGCAAGACCTTCTACTTCGACGACGTCAAGTTCCTCGACGCCGTCGCCCCACCACCGCCACCCGAGCTGACCGACCTCCAACTGTTCTCCAGCACCGCAGCGTCTGAAGACTTCGCCTCCCAGTTCACCGGCGTGGAGACCTTTGGTAACGGAGCCACCTTCAACTTCGCGACCGCCGACGATCCCCACGACGTCTACGCACGCGTGGGCTCCGTCGTCTCCGGCGAGGGCTATGGCAACGACATCAACGTCGCCTTCGCCGCCTTCACCGCCCTGGGCGCCGGCTTTGCCGACGGCTACGAAGCCTTCAGCATCAAGGTCGCCAACACGCCCAACGGCCGCCTGGAGGTCAAGCTCATCGGCGGCGGCGCCGACAGCGTTGCCAACATCGAACTCGCCACCTACGCCGGCGCCACCAATCTCGGCAACGGCTGGTTCAACGTGGCCATCGCCTTCACCGACTTCACCAACCCAGCCAACATCGCCAACCACTCCGGCTACCTCATCGGCATGCCCGGCGACAACGGCGCCAACCAGTTCACCTTCTACTTCACCGACATCGAACTGCTGGCCCAAGTCCCAACACCTGAGCCAAATCCAACCAGGCCAATCAACGTTACTTTCGAGTCCATCGACGCCACCGGCTTCACCCTCGGCCACCCACAAGGCCAACCCGACAGCGACTTCGGTGGCGCAGGCTCGTCCATCGCCACTAACCCGCCCCAAGGCGCCTCCGGCGCCGTGGCGCAGGTCGTCAAGGTCAACGGCGCCCTGACCTATGCTGGCACCACATTCCTCAGCCTGCCATCTGGTGAACTGGCCACAGCTGAGAAGCCACTGGTGACCATGCGTGTGTGGTCCCCTGAAGCCGGCACCAAGGTGCTGCTGAAACTCGAAACCCTGGACAACGCCCCCGGCGGCCCGAACAACGCCGAAGTAGAAGCCACCACCACGGTGGCAGGCGCTTGGCAAACACTCAGCTTCGATTTCAGCGGCGCCAACCACGCTCTCAGCCTGGCCAAGGCCAGCGTCTTCTTCGACTTCGGCACCACCGGCTCAGGCAAGACGTTCTACTTCGACAACGTCAGCTTCCTCAACAGCGCCAATGCGCTCGCCACGCCTGGCACCCTCGTCTTCAGCGACGAATTCGGCGGTGCCGTGCATGACGGCGCTTCGGCAGCGGCTGCACCAGCAGCACACTGGACGCGCGAAACCGGCACCGGCAACAACGGTTGGGGCAACAACGAATTGCAGGTCTACACCAACAACCTGTCCAACGCCTTCGTCGAGGACGGCACGCTGCACATCGTGGCGAACAAGACGGGAAGCTCCATCACCTCGGCCCGCTTGAAGTCCGATCTGCCTGACCTGGACCCGTACGGCTACATGGAGATCAGAGCCAAGCTGCCGTCGGAGTTGGGCGCTTGGCCAGCCATCTGGCTGCTGGGCAACGGTACATGGCCCGACACAGGCGAGATCGACATCGTCGAGTGGGCCAGCATGTTCTCAGACACTAAAGCCCAAGCCGCCCTCCACTTCAAGGGCGACAACAACCAGACGGTCAAGACCTACGGCGACACGTCCTACAAGGCTTCCACCACCTTGTCCTCGATCATCGACACGTTCCACACCTACCAGCTGTGGTGGACCCCGGAGTCGATCCGTATCGGGGTGGACGGAAACGTCAACACCGCGCACTTTGAGTATTTGAAGCCTGGCAACGCCACGACATCGTGGTGGCCCTTCGGCAACGCGATGGACATCATCCTGAACCTCGCCATCGGCGGGACGATGGGAGGCGCGGTGCCTGGTGACGATTTCCAGTACACGATGGAAGTGGACTACGTCCGGGTGTACCAGCAAGGCACGAGCTTCGATGCCGGCCAGGTGTTGTCGGCAGCAGCCGGTGGCAACAACGCGGCCTTGTTGCAGTCTGTCGCCGGCGCGGCGACGGCCTATACCGAGATCGATCTCGGGCATGTGCAGGCTCTGGTAAGCAGCAGCGGGGCGCAAACCCTGGGAGAGGTTGATGGTCTCCTCACGAGTTCCACTACCGGTGCTCTGCCCAGACTGGCATCGGCAGGTATTGACGTGCTGGAACTGGACGAGGCGTTGGTGGATGCGCTGGGCAGCGCCGACATTGATTTGGATGCCAGCCCTCTGGGCTCTGCACTGCAGGTGACCGCCAGACCGGACGCGGGCGAAGGAACGACGGCCTACCTCCAAGCTTCCCTGTTGGATCTCCAGAAAGTCGGCATTGACCGGGTGCTCACGCCGGATGTAACGCAAGCGGTGGTGATTGCATTGCGCGATTCAGGGGATTCGGCCTCGCTGCCAAGCACCACAGGCGGCCCCTTCTTCGTGCACAGAGCCGATCAGACCGTCACGGTGCTGCTGGATCAGGATGACCTGACTGCTCTGCTCGGGCAGACAGGCGCCTTGGATGCGTTGGCCGCCAGCGGCGTGACGCATCTGAAGACGGACACCTCAGTGACCGCGGAAGGCTTGCAAGCTCTGTCCGCTGCGTTGGCTTCGGGCTCGTTGGGGCTTGAAAACACCTCGGCACTGAACCCTGCTGAGTTGGCTCTTCTGGGCCTGGGCATCCCACCGGAGAACCCTTTTGGACTTCCTCCCTTGTAGCCGTGAATCATTGACACCCTGGATCGTTGGCGTCCCAGAAAGGGGGGGGAGGCTTCAGCCGAGGCAGGGCTTCAGGGGCAAATAGCAAACGTGTCCTGGGTACCAGAAGGTTCAGGCCTCACCCCAACCGCAACGCCATCACCCCCGCCACGATCACAGCCGCCCCCAGTGCCCGCTGGGCACCGAAGCGCTCCTTGAGCATGAGCGTGCCCAGCACGGTGGCAAACAGCACCGAGGTCTCGCGCAGCGCGGCCACGCTGGCGACGGGAGCACGGGTCATGGCCCACAGGGCAATGGCGTAAGAGCCGATGGAGGCCGCGCCGCCCAGAGTGGCCAAGGGCCAGCGCTCGCGGGCGTAAGCCACCAGCACCTTGCGGCCAAGCGGGCCGCGCCGCCACCACAGCAGCAGCGGGTAGGGAAATCCATCAAGGACGAAGAGCCACATCACGTAGCTCAACACTTCGGTCATCGACGGCCCGGCCTGGCGTACGCCCAGGCCATCCACAAAGGTGTAGGCCGCGATGATGGCGGCGTTGGCGAAGGCGAAGGCCAGGGCCTTGCCGTGATGCAGCGCCTGACCCGGGTGCGCCAGCCCCACCAGGGCCACGCCCAGGGTGATGCCGATGATGCCCAGCCAGGCGCCGGCCGAAGGCACCTCGCCGATGACGGCCGCGCTGCCGAGTGCCACGAACAGCGGCGCCACCCCCCGCATGATGGGGTAGGTGAGCCCGAATTCACCATGCTGGTAGGCCCCGGCCAGCGCCACGTAGTAGCCCACGTGGATGACCAGCGACGCTGCCATGAAGGGCCAGCACTGCGCAGGGGGCAACCCCACCCACAGCGCCACGGGCAGCGCCACCACAGCACCCAGGAAGTGCACCAGCGCGGTGTCCGCCTGCTTATCACCTGACGACTTGACCAGCGCGTTCCAGCCCGCGTGCAACAGCGCGCCGCACAAGACGGCGAGCACCACGGGCCAGGTGAGTGTCACGCGGCGCCGGCGCCCAGCGCACAGCGCCGTGCGCGGGTCAGGAAGTGCGACAGCGGCGGCGTGGGCGCACCGGCCGTCTTGGCCAGATCGTCCCAGATGCGCAGGCGCACGGCGTCGGGCGCACCTGCACGGGCGATGAAGGCCTGGGCCTGTTCATCGCTGAAGGTGCCGCCCTGCAGCTTCAAGCTGCGCTTGGAGTCCTCGGACAGGGCCTCGTGGTACCCGGGCCGCGTGGCGCAGAGGTAGCGCTTGGCGTCCACATGCAGCTGGATACCGCCCAGCACCCGCTCGCCAAACAGCCCGCGCAAGAAGGGCAGCGCGGCGTACTGGTGCACGTCGTCCACCCCGCGCAACGTAGGGGTCTCACCCAGGTCCTGCAGCAGGTGCCCCAGATCGTGCAGCAAGGCGGCCGTCACCAACTCGTCGTCAGCGCCCTCGGCCTCGGCCAGGGCGGCGCACTGCAGCGCGTGCTCCAGCTGCGTCACGGGCTCGCCGCTGTACTGCTCTGCGCCGCGGCGGATGAACAGGGATTCGATGTCTTGGAGGGTCAGCACGGCAGGGGTCTTTCCAATGGTCAGCCGATACGCGCCACCCTTACGAACGGGGGGCTGACTTACAGCAGGTTGATCGGTCAGGGCGCAAGCGCTCAGGCCCACGGCAGCGAGTAGGTCTTGACGTTGGTGAAGCTCTTCATGGCCTCCTGCACGCCTTCCTTGTAGCCCAGGCCCGAGTCCTTGATGCCGCCAAAAGGGGTGAGCTCCAGCCGGTACCCTGGCACCTCGCGCACGTTGACCGTGCCCACGTTCAGCTCGCTCACGAAGCGGGTGATGTAGTCCATGCGGTTGGTGCATACCGCAGACGACAGGCCGTAGGCCGTGCCATTGCTGATGCGGATGGCCTCGTCGATGTGGGCGAAGGTGACGATGGGCGAGACGGGGCCGAAGGTCTCTTCCTTGACCACCAGCATCTCGGGGCGTACCCGGTCGATGACCGTGGGCGCGAACAGGGCGCCTTCGCGCTGGTGGCCCGCCAGCAGCCGCGCGCCCTGGGCCAGGGCCTCGTCCACGCGCTGCTCGAAGTGCCGGGCCGCGGCTTCATCGATGACCGTGCCCATCTCCACCTTCGGGTTTGACGGGTCACCGTAGCTCCAAGCACGGGTCTTGTCCACCACCAGATCGGTGAAGCGCTGCGCCACCGACTCATGCACCAGCATGCGCTTGACCGCCGTGCAGCGCTGGCCCGAGTTCTTGTACGAGCCCTGCACCGCGAGCGTCGAGGCCTCGTCCAGGTCGGCGTCTTCCATCACGATGATGGGGTCGTTGCCGCCCAGCTCCAACACGATGCGCCGGTAACCGGCCTTGGCCGCGATGTACTTGCCAATCGGCACGCCACCCGTGAAGGTGACCAGGTCCACGGCGGGGTTCGTGATCAGCTCGTCGGCAATCTCCGCCGGGTCCCCGGTGACCACGCTGAGCATCTCACCGGGCAGCCCCGCCTCGTACAGGATGTCGGCAAACAGGTAGGCCGACAGCGGCACCTTCTCCGAGGGCTTGAGCACCATGCGGTTGTTGGTGGCCACCGAAGGCACCACCTTGTGCGCCACCTGGTTCATCGGGTGGTTGAAGGGCGTGATGGCGGTGATGACGCCCAGCAGCGGATCACGCTGCGTGTAGACCCGGCGCTTGCGACCGTGCGGGGTGATGTCGCAGGAGAAGATCTGCCCGTCGTCGCGCAGGCCCTCGTTGGCGCCGAACATCAGCACATCGGCTACGCGGCCCGCCTCGTAGGTGCTGTCCTTCATCGACAGGCCGCACTCTGCGGTGATGAGCGCCGCGATCTGTGGCACCCGTTCGCGCACGATGGCCGCCGCCTTGTTCAGGATGTTGGCGCGCTCGAAGCGGCTCAGGCGCGGCTTGTAGGCCTGCGCGATGCGAAAGGCCTCACGCACCTGCTCCAGGCTGGCCTTGGGCACCGTACCCACCACCGCGTGGGTGAAGGGGTTGAAGACTTCGATGTGGCGGTCACAAGCCACCTTCTGGCCGGCGATGCGCAGTTGCTCTTGGATCATGGGAGAGGTCTTCCGGGTACGTGAAGGAGGGTGTCCGGGCGAAGGGAGGCGCGCTCACTGCGCGTGGTTCAGCGCGAGGTCAAAGGCGTCGAAGTTGCGCCAGCGCCGCTGCGGGTCCAGCCCGTCGATGCGGCGGTTCAGGATCAACGGCACGCGTTGCTCGGAGATGCCGCCGTGCGAGCGCAGCGGCACCTCCAGGGCCGTCAGGTCATGGCGCGCCGCCGCCGTGCCGAGGACCACCGAGCGCTCGGACACCACCACGAGGTCGCCGATGCGGTCGGCCGGCAGCTCAAAACGCTCGGCCGCCTGCTCGCGCGTCAGCACCACCTCGATGCCGCGCAGCGCCGCGATGCGCTGCGCCAGGGCCGCCGCATCGGTGGCGGGAGGCAGGTACACCGTGGCAAACGAACCCAGGGCACCGTGGTGCACGACATAGGGGTCGGTGATGGGCAGGATGACACGGGCCACCGCCTCACCGAGCCAGCCGTCCAGCACGTCCTGCAGGTAGATGACGTCCGGCTGGGCGTCCATGCGCACCTTGGCGTTCATGCCGTGGTCGGCCGTCAGGGCGATCACGCAGCCCATGGCGTCCAGCTCGCCCAGGTAGCGGTCCATCATGGCGTAGAAGGCGTTGGCGCCCTCGTCGCCGGGGGCATGCTTGTGCTGGATGTAATCCGTGGTGCTCAGGTACATGACATCCGGGCGCCGGGTCTTCATGAGCTGGACGCCGGCGGCGAACACGAACTCCGACAGGCCTGCGCTGTAGACGTCCGGCACGCCCATGCCCACCAGGTCCAGCACGCCGGTGATACCGTTGTCGGCCTCGGTCACGGTGTCGGCCTTTTCGGAAGAAAAGCAGATGCCCTGCATGCCCTTGCCCAGCAGGCGGCGCAGCTTGTCCTTGGCCGTGATCACCGCGCAGCGCTTGCCCGCCTGTGCCAGCGCCGCCAGGATGGTGGGCGCACGCAGCCACTTCGGGTCGTTCATCATCACCTCGGTGCCCGAGGCGGCGTCATACAGGTAGTTGCCGCAGATGCCGTGCACGCTGGGCGGGGCGCCGGTGACGATGCTCAGGTTGTTGGGGTTGGTGAAGGTGGGCACCACGCAGTCAGCCACCAGCCCCGTGCCTTCAGCCAAGGTGCGCTTCATCCACGGCATGTGGCCGCCGAAGGTGGCCTGGGCGAGGTAATCCGGCTCGCAACCGTCCACGCACACAACCACGGTAGGTGACTGGGGCAGCCGGTAACGGCGGCCATTGACTTCGATCGCTTGCTCAGACACGGAAGGACTCCAAAAAAACGAGGGACTCAATCGGCGGGCGAGGCAGCTCGCCGGTCAGTGTTTGCCCACCTGCTGACTGACCATGCGGGCCTTGCTCTCCATGACATGGTCAAACATGGCGCGGCCCGCGGCCTGGCCATCGCCGCAGGCAATGGCCTTGACGATGGCGCGGTGCTCACCCGCCGACTGAGGCAGCTGTCCGCCTTCGGCCAGATGGGCCAGGTTCATGCGTCGGAACAGGCTCAACTCCTTGATGAGCTTGCGGTACAGGGCGGTGAGCTTGCGGTTGCCCGCCATCTCCACCAGACGGTCGTGGAACTGCAGGTTCAGCAGGTGGTAACTGCGCAGGTCAGACGCCTTCACGGCGCGCTCCATCGCATCCACCATGGCCCTCACCTCTTTGAGCTGCACAGGGGTGATGCGCTGGGCCAACTGCCTGCCCACCAGCTCATCCATGGCCGCCCGAAGATCGAAGATCTCCATGGCCTCGTCCAGTGGCACATCGCGGACGAACACGCCCCGGTTCTTCTCGGTGCGCACCAGCCCGGCTTCCTCCAGCATGCGAAAGGCCTCGCGCAGAGGCCCGCGCGACACACCCAGACGCGCGGCCAGGGTCATCTCGGTGAGCTTGGCTCCGGGTTGCAGCTCGCCAGAGACGATCATCCGCTCCAGTTCGGCCTGCACCAGGGTGGGCAGAGAACTGGATTGCAGCAACGCGATCGTCGGCACACCCAACACCGGCAGTGGCTGCGCGGGCGCGGGGATGGGCGCGGGGATGGCAGGCGGCGTCAACGGTTGCTTGGCGGCCGGCGGGCTGGAGCCGCCCAGGGTCTTCATGCGCAGGATTGGAACGTGAGGATCGCAGATTGTCAACAATCGACAAAATCGTTGACAGCAAGGCTTCGACGGTGCACGATTGCGCCCGATCTCGCTCCATCTCGCAACCACCTCGGACAAGGTGGAGCCTTGCAGAGGGCGCTGTCATCAAGCGGTCATCACCTCGACGCTACCGTCTTCGGTCCAACACGTTCCCGCTCCCGAAGGAGTCTTTCATGCGACTGTCCCGCCTGTATCTCGTCACCAGCTTGCTGCTCGGCCTCGTGGCTGGTAGCGCCTTCGCGCAGAAGACGCAATTGCTGGTCTACACCGCGCTGGAGACCGACCAGCTCAAGGCCTACCAGGAAGCCTTCAACAAGGTGGAGCCCAACATTGAGATCAAGTGGGTGCGCGACTCCACGGGCGTGATCACCGCCAAGCTGCTGGCCGAGAAGTCCAACCCGCAGGCTGACGTGGTCATGGGGGTGGCAGCCTCGAGCCTGGCGCTGCTGGACAAGCAGGGCATGCTCGAGCCCTACGCACCGCTGAACCTGGACGCCATCATGTCCAAGTACCGTGACAAGAAGAACCCGCCGGCCTGGTGGGGCATGGATGTCTGGGGTGCCACCGTCTGCTTCAACACGGTGGAAGCGCAAAAGCGCGGCATCCCCAAGCCCGAGACCTGGCAGGACCTCACCAAGCCCGCCTACAAGGGCCAGGTCGTGATGCCCAACCCCGCTTCCTCGGGCACTGGCTTCTTCGACGTCACCGCGTGGCTGACCTTGTTCGGCGATGACAACGGCAAGGGCGGCGGCTGGAAATACATGGACGCGCTGCACGAGAACATCGCGCAGTACACGCACTCCGGCTCCAAGCCCTGCAACATGGCGGCTGCGGGCGAGTTCGTGGTGGGCATTTCCTTCGAATACCGCGCCAACGCGAACAAGGCCCGCGGCGCCCCCATTGACCTCGTGTTCCCCAAGGAGGGCCTGGGCTGGGACCTGGAGGCCTTTGCCATCCACAAGGGCACCAAGAAGCTGGACGCCGCCAAGAAGCTCGCCAACTGGGCCTCCAGCAAGGACGCGATGATCCTGTACGGCAAGAACTTCGCCATCACCGCGCAGCCTGGTGTGGCCCCGCCCCTGCCCAACATCCCCAAGGATTACGAGGCCCGCCTGGTGAAGATGGACTTCTCCTGGGCCGCGGATAACCGCGAGCGCATCCTGGCCGAGTGGACCAAGCGCTACAACGCGAAATCAGAAAAGCGCTGATTCCGGCGTGACCGCCTTCCTGCAGCTCGAAGGCATCGAGAAGCAGTTCGGGGCCTTCACGGCCCTGCGCAGCATCGACCTGGACGTGCAGGCCGGCGAGTTCGTATGCTTTCTCGGGCCATCGGGCTGCGGCAAGACCACGCTGCTGCGCATCGTGGCGGGCCTGGAGGCGCAGAGCGCGGGTCGCATCCTGCAGGCCGGGCGCGACATCTCGACGCTTCCGCCCTCGCAGCGCGACTACGGCATCGTCTTCCAGTCCTACGCCCTCTTCCCCAACCTGAGCGTGGCCGACAACGTGGCCTACGGGCTGGTCAACCGCAGGACGCCCAGGGCGAAGGCCAACGTCCGCGTGGCCGAACTGCTGCAACTCGTGGGCCTTCCCGGCAGCCAGGACAAGTTCCCTGCGCAGTTGTCAGGCGGCCAGCAACAGCGCATCGCGCTGGCCCGCGCGCTGGCCACCTCGCCCGGGCTGCTGCTGCTTGATGAGCCACTGTCGGCGCTGGATGCCATCGTGCGTGTGCACCTTCGCCAGGAGATCCGCAGCCTGCAGCGCCAACTCGGCGTGACCACCATCATGGTCACGCACGACCAGGAGGAGGCCCTCTCCGTGGCCGACCGCATCGTGGTCATGAACCACGGCGTGATCGAGCAGGTGGGCACGCCGCAACAGGTCTACCGCGAACCTGCCAGTGCCTTTGTCGCTGATTTCGTCGGCAGGGTGAACGTGCTGCCTGCCCTCACCGAGGCCGGTGGCGTGGTGCGCGTGGGCCAAACCGCCTTCGACTGCAGTCACACGCTGCCGGCGGGGCGCGAGGTCAAGGTCTACCTTCGGCCGGAAGACGTGTTGGCGACTCCGACTGCGGGTTCGGGTTCGGCCGGCGCGGAATCGGTCAACGCGTTCGAAGTTCAGGTCGAGAAGGTCGAGTTCCTCGGCGCGTACTGCCTGGCCCGGGTGGGCGGCGCGGCCCTGGGAGAGCACCGTCTGCAGGTGGTGCTGTCGCTGGACTTCCTGACCCGGCACGGGCTGGAGACGGGCCGCCCGCTCAGGCTGTCGGTGCTGCCGGGCCGCTTGCGGATCTTCGGGGACGCATGACCCGGGGCACCACCGTGCTGCCAGCCCGCAGCGCGGGCGCCGCCGTGCGGCTGCAGGCCACGGGCAGCGACCGCATCGCCCACGCAGCGCTGGCCGCCGTCGCGCTGGTGCTGGTGGCCTTCCTGGCGTCGCCGCTGCTGGCCATCCTGGTGCAGGCGGTGGAGGACGCTGGGGGCCGCTTCGTCGGGCTGGCGAACTTCGTGGCCTACGCCCAGACCCCGGCGCTGCTGCAGTCGCTGTGGAACAGCCTGTGGGTGTCGGCGCTCGTCACGATGGTGGCCGTGCCGGCGGCCTTCGTCTTCGCCTATGCCCTCACGCGCAGCTGCATGCCGGCCAAACCGCTGCTGCGCGGCATCACGCTGATTCCCCTTCTGGCACCGACGCTGCTGTCGGCCATCTCGCTGATCTACTGGTTCGGCAACCAGGGCGTCCTCAAAAGCCTGCTGCTGGCCGTGGGCATCGACGAGATCTACGGCGCCCCAGGTATCGTGCTGGCGGAGATCTTCGCGGTTTTTCCCCACGCGCTGATGATCCTGGTCACCGCCTTGTCGGCAGCCGATGCGCGGCTGTACGAGGCCGCCGACGCGATGGGCACGAGCGCCGCGCGCAAGTTCCTCACCATCACGCTGCCCGGCGCGCGCTACGGGCTCATCAGCGCGAGCCTGGTCGTGTTCACGCTGGTGATCACGGACTTCGGCATTCCCAAGGTCATCGGCGGCAGCTTCAACGTGCTGGCCACCGACGTCTTCAAGCTCGTCATCGGCCAACAGGACTTCCAGCGCGGTGCGGTGGTAGCGCTGCTGTTGCTGGCCCCGGCGGTGCTCACCTTCGCGGTGGACCACCTGGTGCAGCGCCGGCAGATGGCCACGCTGAGCGCCCGCGCCGTGCCACTCAAGCCCCGACGGTCCGCCGTCTTCGACGCACTGATGCTGGGCTACTGCGGCACCGTGGCGTTTCTGATGCTGGCCATGCTGGGCATGACGATATTTGCGTCGTTCGCCACCTTCTGGCCCTACAACCTGACCCCGAGCCTGCGCCACTACGCCATGGGCCTGTTCGACGCGGAGTTCGGCGAGGGCTTTGTCAACAGCCTGACCATGGCCACCGGTACGGCGGTGTTCGGTTCAGTGCTGGTGTTCACGGGGGCCTACCTGATGGAGAAGACGCCGAGCCCGGCGCCGCTGCGCGCGGGGGTGCGGCTGCTGGCGACGCTGCCCATGGCCGTGCCCGGGCTGGTACTCGGCCTGGGCTACATCTTCTTCTTCAACGCGCCCGCGAATCCGCTGAACGGGCTGTACCACACGATGACGCTGCTGACGCTGTGCACCATCGTGCACTTCTACACGACGGGCCACCTCACGGCGGTGACGGCGCTGAAGAGCCTGGACGCGGAGTTCGAGGCGGTGTCGGCCTCGCTCAAGGTGCCGTTCTGGACCACGCTGCGCCGCGTGACGCTGCCGATCTGCACGCCGGCGCTGCTGGACATCGCACGCTACTTCTTCGTGAATGCGATGACGACGATCTCAGCCGTGGTCTTTCTCTACTCCCCCGACACCAAGGTGGCTTCGATTGCCATCCTCAATCTCGACGAGGCAGGCGACCTGGGCGCCGCGGCGGCCTGCGCCGTGATGATCGTCGCCGCCTCGGCCGTGGCCACCACGCTGTTCTGGCTGCTGTCGCGGCTGGTGGAGAAGAGGACGCAGGCGTGGAAGCGCGGAACGTGACGGGGTGTGGTTCGTGGGTGCTGTGATTTCTTTCGCTGCGAGACGGAAGGCGGTGCGCCGCGGCGCAGCGTGCGCGTACAACTTGACGCACGCTGCGATGCACGAGGCGGTGCGCTGCGGCGCTTCGGCGGGTCGGCCGGCCCGCTGGGCCGGCTGCCCTGCGGCGCTCGGGGTTGAGGCCCCGCCGTCGAACTCGCTTCGCGCCCTTCGGGCGCTGCGCTCAAACAACGACGGCGAGTCAGTTCACGAAGCGCGCTGCGCGCGCAGGCCCCAACCCCTGCGCTCCTCGGCGACCCTCAGGCGCGCCGCAACGCACCACCTCCCGCCTCGCGGACTCATGCAGGGAAGCAAGGCCAGAACGCCTACCGGAATGGGCATTCGCTCAGGCCCCCCGCTGTCGCGAGGCGAGCGCCACAAATGCCACTCATGCAACGGGCGTCAAGCGCACAAAGCACGCAGAACACCGGCCACACACCCCGCTGACCCCATCCGACAAGAGAAGCTCTCATGGACCGCGACCGCATCCTCCTGACCCCCGGCCCGCTCACCACCACGCTGCGCACCAAGCTCGCCATGCTCAAGGACTGGGGCTCCTGGGACGCCGACTTCAACGCCGTCACCGCCAGCGTGCGCAGCCGCCTGCTGGACATCGTGCACGGGCACGACAGCCACGTGGTCGTGCCCCTGCAAGGCAGCGGCACCTTCAGCGTGGAGGCTGCCGTGGCCACCGTGGTGCCGCACGACGGCCATGTGCTGGTGCCCGACAACGGCGCTTACTGCAAGCGCGCGGCCAAGCTGTCGCAGATGATGGGTCGCCAAGCCACGCTGATGCCCGTGCCTGAAGACCGGCCTGTCGATCCAGCCGCTGTTGAAGCGCAACTCAAGGCCGACCCCGGCATCACCCACGTCATCCTCATCCACTGCGAAACCGGCACGGGCGTGGAGAACCCGCTGGCTGCGGTGGCGGCGGTGTGCGAGCGCCACGGCAAGGGTCTGATCGTGGACGCCATGAGCAGTTTCGCGGCCCTGCCCATCGACGCGCGCAGCACGCGCTTCGATGCGCTGATTGCCGCCAGCGGCAAGTGCCTGGAGGGCGTGCCCGGCATGGGCTTCGTGTTCATCCGCAAGGCCATCCTGGACGATTGCGCCGGCAACAGCCAGAGCCTGGCCATGGACCTGCACGACCAGCATGTCTACATGGGCAAGACCGGGCAATGGCGCTTCACACCACCCACGCACGTGGTGGTGGCGCTGTCCGAGGCCATCACCCAGTTCGTCGAAGAAGGTGGCCAGCCGGCACGCCTGGCGCGCTACACCCAAAACTACCAGGCCCTGACCGAAGGCATGGCCGCACTCGGCTTCAAGCCCTTCCTGGACCCTGCCGTTCAGGCGCCCATCATCGTCACCTTCCACGCCCCGGCGCACCCCGCCTACGATTTCAAGAAGTTCTACGAAGCGGCCAAGGCCCGCGGGTTCCTCCTCTACCCCGGCAAGCTCACGCAGGTGGAGACTTTCCGGGTCGGCTGCATCGGCGCCATCGGGCCCCACGAGATGCGTCAGGCGGTGAACGCCGTGCGCGAGACCCTGGCCGAGATGGGCATCCCGGACGGCACGCCGGCGCTCTGACGCGCCTCCCAACACCGCCCTGCCCGAGCCCAGAACACCGAGCGCCCCCGCAACAGGAGACCCTGATGTCCACCCGCAACCCCAAGGAACATCCCGCCCTGGCCGACGTGCGCAAGTCCGGCGCGCAGAAGGTCAAGGTCGCCGTCAGCGACATCGACGGCATCCTGCGCGGCAAGTACCTGCACATCGACAAGTTCATGGGCGCCGCCCAACCTGCGCCGGGCGGAGGCTTCGGCTTCTGCGACGTGGTGTTCGGCTGGGATTCACACGACGTCTGCTACGACAACACCCAGCTCACCGGCTGGCACCACGGCTTTCCCGATGCGCTGGCGCGGCTGGATCTGGGCACGGCGCGGCGCGTGCCCTGGGACGGCGGGGTGCCCTTCTTCCTGGGCGAATTCGTCAACGCCGCGGGCGGCCCCTTGGAAATCTGCCCGCGCCAGACCCTCAAGCGCGTGCTCAAGCGGGCCGAGAGCCTGGGCGTGATGCCCATGGCCGGCATGGAGTTCGAGTGGTTCAACTTCGCCGAGACGCCGCAGAGCTGGGCTGACAAGCGGGGCGTGGGGCCCACCAACATCACTCCAGGCATGTTCGGCTACTCGCTGCTGCGCATGGCCGACAACCAAGGCTTCTTCAATGCGCTGATGGACGACATGGCCGCCTTTGGCGTGCCCATCGAAGGCCTGCACACCGAGACCGGGCCGGGGGTCTACGAGGCCGCCATCGTGTTTTCGGGCGCGCTCGAACAGGCCGACCGCGCCATCCTCTTCAAGACCGGCGCCAAGGAGATCGGCAAGCGCTTCGGCGTCATGCCCAGCTTCATGGCCAAGTGGTCGCAGGCCCTGCCCGGCTGCTCCGGCCACATCCACCAGAGCCTTTCCGACGGCAAGAAGAACCTGTTCTTCGACGCCAAGGCCAAGCGCTCGATGAGCAAGCTGTTCGAGAGCTATCTGGCCGGCCAGGTGGCCTGCCTGATGGAGTTCGCGCCGATGTTCTGGCCCACCATCAACAGCTACAAGCGCCTGGTGGACGGCTTCTGGGCGCCCGTCAAGCCCACCTGGGGCGTGGACAACCGCACCGCCAGCTTCCGCGTCATCGCTGGCAGCCCCAAGAGCACGCGGCTGGAAACCCGCTGTCCCGGTGCCGACGTCAACCCGTACCTGGCCATGGCGGCCGTCATCGCCGCCGGTCTGCACGGGGTGGAAAAAGGCCTGAAACTCACTGCCGCGCCCATCACCGGCACCAACCAGGGCGCCGACCACATCCCGCGCGCCCCGCGCTCACTCATCGAGACCACGCGCATCTTCCAGCGCAGCGACATCGCACGAGACTGGCTGGGCGACACCTTCGTCGACCACTTCGCCGCCACGCGCGAATGGGAGCACCGGCAGTGGCAGGATGCGGTGACCGACTGGGAACTGAAGCGCTACTTCGAGATCATCTGAGGGACACAGGCGTGCGCATCGTCGGCCACCAGGACCGCAACGAGTTCGAGACCGATCCGGTCAAGGCCTGGCATCGGGGCCGGCAGCTCGACACCCTGCTCGCCAAGGCCCTGCCTGAGCGGCCCCAGGGCGTGTGGCGAGCCCGCCACGAAGAGTTCAACCGGGTGGACGACGAGTGGCACCTGACCATCGCGCGGCGGCTGAACATAAAGTCAGCAGCGCCACTGGCGGGTGAAGCCCCAGCCGAATTCCGGGAACGTCATGCCACCTGATGACGCGCTACTTGATCTGTTGCGCCGCTTCCAGGACGAAGGGGTGGACTATGTGCTGATTGGCGGTCAGGCCGTTCGGCTGAATGGCTTCGTGCGGGCCACGGAAGACATCGACATCCTGCTGCCCAGTTCAGCGGACAACGGTCGCCGCGTGATCCGCGCGCTGGGCTTCCTGAAGTCCAGCAAGGACCTGGACCCCGCCTGGTTCGAGGTGGATCCTGAGCAGCCTGAGAACATCCGCGTCGCCGACAACCTGCTGATCGACCTGCTGTTTGCGGCCAATGGCGAGGACTTCTTCAGCCTGCAACCTCACGTCCGGGAACTGGAGGTCGACGGCGTCAGGATCCGAACACTCGACATCGACGGCCTCCTGAAGACCAAGACCGGCTATCGCGACAAGGACCGCATCGACCGAGAGGCGCTGGAAAGGCTGCGACAGCGACTTTGAACGACCGCGATCCAACAGCCCCAGGGCGGCGCGCTGCGGGTGCGGAAGAAGCATGTTTCTTGAGATATCAGACCCGAGGGCCGAGCGGCTCACACCATGGTCACAACTTGTTGTGCGTCCCATCACACAGCGCGCCCTTGCCGCTGTGCTTGCACCCGCAGAAGTAGACCGTCTTCGATTCGGTGGCGCTCCATTTCACCGGCGTGAAGCTGGAGCCCTTGTGGGAGCCGTCACAAAAGGGCTGGTTCTTGCTCTGGCCGCAGGCGCACCAGTAGTAGCTCTTGCCCGCCTCCACAGCAACGGCATAAGGTGACTTCTGGGCGATGGCGGGGGTCATGGGTTGTCCTGTTCGAAAAGGGGTTGAAGCCCTGCAAGTTTGGCACGGCCAGCCAGCTTGACGCGACTCGCCTCGAATGAGGGAAAGTCCCGTGCGGGGCGAATCGAGACCGAGCCATGATCGCGCTTTTCTGTATCAGCAGGCTTGGCCCATCGGCCGTGCACGCACGGTCTGCCGGCTCCAGGAGAGGCAACAGATGAAATTCCTGATCCACATCACATGCGGCCCCGAGAACCCTTCCAAGGCCGCGCTCGCATTCCTGGTGGCCAAGGCGGCTCAGGACGAGGGGCATGAAGTGCGGATGTTTCTCGCAGCCGATGCGGCCAGCTTGCTGCGCCCCGCCGTCATAGAGAACCTGCAGGGGCTGGGCACCGGGCCGCTGAAGGCGCACCTGGAGTCGCTGCGCGCCGGCGGGGCGAGCTTCTACGTCTCGGGCATGTCCGCCAAGAGTCGCGGATTCGATGCGACCGAGCTGGGCGACCTCAAGGCCGAGTTCGCGCTGCCCACCATGCTCGTGCGCCTGGCGGCCGAGGCCGACCGGGTGCTGTGCTACTGACCGAGCGACCTCCCAAAGCGGGCTCGTAACTTCAGCAGGTTCTCCCGTACCGCGGGACCAAGGTCCTTCAATCGCTGGAGGTCGGCGGCCTCTGTACCACCCTCAGCGGGTACCTGGGCCATCATGGCGGGGAAGGGGTCGAGCCGACAAGTGGAAAGCCAGTCGCGCAGGCCGGCGTGTGCTGCCCAGGCGCGTTGGTTTTCACCGCCGACGAGGATGCGGTCGATCCAGTCCTCCACCGTGTCAACCATGCGACACACCTGGGTCATGCCGTTGCGCGCCGCCACACCCTCCACGCGGGCCTCCACGGCAGCGATCAGCGCCGCGCTCAGGCTCAGCATGGGAAAACGCACGCACTGCAGGCGAATGCGCCCTTCTTCGAAGACCGCCCCGTGCGAGTGCAGTCCGCGCGACAGGGCCCGGGCAGTGCAATCGATGAACAGCGCCTGGTCCGGCACGCGCATGATGCCGCCCTGCAGGCGCAGCCCGCCCGGCTCGACGGCCTGCACATGGCCCTCGCGCACGGTGCGACCGATGCCCCGCGCCCGGGCCAGTTCTGCCTCGGTGACGGTGGCCGCCCGGGTTCGACACCAACTGCCTCTTTTGGCCTCTCCTTTGCGTGCGCGACCAATCAAATCAACAACTTACAGCAAGAGCGCCAGATTGTGTAGTGGCAAGCTATAGGTGA
>JAJTDM010000030.1 GCA_021300575.1 Rubrivivax sp. | reverse complement strand
TGCGCAGCACGCTCAGACCCTGCCAGATCGGGATGTGTCCATTGACTTCCATATGGACACATGTTCACCCCTCACCATCACACCATCAAGAGGGTGGTGAGACCACGCTTACGAACGTGTACTCGGAGACATACCAGATTCGCAAGATCCAGGGCTACCCGCTGGCCCGCCAGCCGGTCATGGCGCTTTCGGTGCCCACGGTACGGATGTTCATGCGATCGCTGTCTGCGGGTGGCCTGAGCGCGAGCACCATCGGCAAGTACCTGAGCACTATTTCGGCTTGCCTCAAGTGGAGCAAAGGCAAGCTCAGCCAGGAGATCCCAAACCCCGTCCTCGAGCTGCCACCCGAGGAGCGTCGTACTCTGGGTGCGGAGAGGCATCGCCGCTTCCTTCCCGGCGAGGAGTTCCACCTGCTCGCAGCCATCAAGCGGCTACGCAACTCGGAGCTGCTCCCGTTCTACCAACTGAGCCTGGAAACGGGCGCGCGCCGGGGCGAGTTGCTGCGGCTCCAGTGGGCAGACATCGAGGGCTCGGTCGCCATGGCTAGGGACTCGAAGAACGGCCATGACCGGCCTCTCTTGCTGTCCTCTGCGGCAATGGAAGCCCTTGAGTCATTGCGCCAGCGCCCCGAGCAACCTGCAGGCGGCAAGGTATTCGCTCTGACCAAGGAGAACGTCGTCGGTCGGTTCACTCAGGCCAAGCGCTGGGCGATGCGGTCGTATGTGGCCGAATGCGCTGAGCGTGGCGTCAAGCCGCTCCCCGGCTTCCTAGCGGACTTCCGATATCACGACCTTCGTCGCGAGGCCATCAGTACAGCCGCCGAGCAGGCTCTCTCGGGTGAACTGGATCTGTTGCGCTTCAGTGGCCACCGCGACGCTCGGTCTATCCGGCCATATCTCAAGCGCAAGGACGACGCTCGACTCGCTGCTCGACTACCCGGCAGAGCACCACCCGCCCAGTGACCACAAGCGGGGAATGTCAGTTTGCACGGTGGCGAGGCCTTAGTCACCGATGGGCGATCTCCCGCGAAAGGTCGCAGCTACCCTTCAGCGTGTTATGCAGAGCGTCCCTAACTATGCAGGCCCAGGATCGCCTCCGAGACGAGTCGGGCACCCGCGATGGGGTTGTTCAAGCTGATCGTCGCGGGAAGCTCCACGCGGAACATGAGCGACTGGGCGTCCACATGCTGGTGGGCGACGACGTCGTCACGCCGCAGCACTTCGACGGCTGGGTCTGCCATGTCGTAGCCGCGGATGAAGGTTACGGTGAATGGGGTCGTGAACAGCGCCTCGCTGCCCATCGTGGCATGCTCGTATCCGATTCCCGACTCCGAGCCGTACATGGCTACGCGCCTTAGGAACTCGTCGATCAAGCCACCGGCCCCGCTCGCGGTGAGTCGCTCGATGATGCTGTCCATCAGCGAGGGGATCGACAAGGAAGGGACGTTGGGATCTGCCTGGCGCAGACCGATGCTTACGAGGAGCAGGTGCGCTTCCCCGGGGGCGTCATCAGTGGCAGGAGCACGCTCGATCTGGTGTATGCCATGGATGGCGTGACTTGAAGTGGTGCGAGTTGTGGTCTTTATCTCGACGCCAGTGCCCTGCCACGTGAGGTCCCTAGCGGAGCGGCGCCAGCCATCCCAAGCCTGGACGAGCGGCCCGACGTGGACATCGCCTGCGCGGCGACAGAGAGCGTCGAGAAGGAGCAGCTCTCCAACGAGTCCGAGGATGGCGCTCTCCGAAATCTCCAAACGCTTGATGGCGAGTTCGATCAGGGGCTCGGTGACGGCGAAGGCGCGCTCCAGATTGGCGTCAGCTTTCTCACGCAATAGTTCAGCGGCAATGAATGCACCGACTTGGTCGAAGTGCCCCAGAGCGGGTAAGAGGATGCGGTTGGCGCACAGTGGCGGCTGGGAGTCACGGTGCCACGAGTGGTAGTGAATCGCGGACTTCACGGTGCGGGTCCGGGGCTTCAGCTGCTCGCCTGCAAGAAACAGTTCCAGGTGTCCGCGACTGTTCCGTGCGAGACCGACCACCTGCGCGTCAGTCAACCAAGTGATGGTTCTGTCATTCCCGGTGACACCCGCCGGGACGGCGTTGATCTGCTCGAGAACCTGTTCGTAGCTGGTCATGGAAGGCTCCTCCTGACGATTGCCATCCCAGCACGGGTAGCTGAGAACTGCTCGGGACCTCCCGCAGGCAGGCAGACTCCAACTGCGACCGTGGGGCATAGGTCGCCTGGATGTTGATTGACGTAGAAGAGGATCTGACCGTCAGAGCCGGTGGGTCGCCACGCCGTGTTGCTGCTCAGCGGCGGGGCAAGGTTGCGGTGGTAGTAGTCGAAGTAGACGTCACCGCGATACTGGCCCGGGCCAGCGTTGGGGTCGCTCGCTCCCCATGTCGTCTTGAGTTCGCCTCCGACCACCCTCTTAGTCGTGGCGCAGATGTTGAACGGGAGCCGTGCCAGCCGACCGTTGGACACGACGGCTCCATCTCCGTAACGAATGCCGACCCAGAAACGTGGCTGCTCAACTCTCTTTCGAGCGAGGTCGGCATAGGACCACAGGTCGCCGGGGTGGCCGGTGACAAAGAGCCCTGTGATCGAGCGAGTGAGGCTCGCCGACCAGAGTCGAAGATAGGCGGCGATGGCATAGGGGCAGGCACGCCGGGGCACGTCCCCCTTCCCGTGCCTCACTGGCGGCCGGTAGAACGGCGGATCTGACAGTGGAGCGACTGCGTGTGCTCGGGCCTCGATGCGGTTCCAGAGGTCCGCGTGTAGATCGTCGCACCCGGGCTGGTAGCCGGAGAAAGTGAGGCGGTCAAAAAGTTCTGCGGCCTCGGAAAGTTCGAGTGGTACGTCCAGGATCCGCCCCCGCAGCACGTTGGCGACAGTGACATCGCTGGATCGTCGAGCGAAGAGTTCCGCCACGACGTCTGCATTGGGATCCGCCTGCTGAGCGTCATTGATGACGGTGACGAAGGGGCGAGCCCCTGGGGACAGGGGAAGGTTGCCGACGCCCGCGATCTTTCCGGTGGCCTCGAAGTTGAGACCTTGCAGGACAGTCGGCCCAGGGGCACCGTTCATCATGCGCTCGGTGATTGCGGTGCGAACCGCTTCGTCGACGTCGTGGTACGCGCGGAAGAGAGCGAGTTGGTCACTGGAGGCGAACACGCGGCACAACTCAATGTATGACCCGCGGTACCCGAACCAGCGCTGCATTTGCATTTGGGTGTCGGCCAGCGGGTTAGCGGACGAACGCTGAAACAACGCCGTGGTCATCCCTTCCAGCGTCAGTCCCCGGGCCATGACGTTCCCGGAGACGAAAATCGTGCTGAGATCGCGGGCGGCGCTCCACTTTCCGGTTCCCGGGTCCTGGCTCGGTGCGTAGGCAGGGCGATCGTCAGCTTTGGGGTCGCTGTTGACCACGGTGACCCTGGTCCCCGGGATCATCTCGTCGAGGAGCAGGGTTTCGACGGTTTGCCAGTCCGGAAAGGTCTTCGGCGGCAGGACGTCGAACTCGTCCTCGATTGCTCGGGCGGAGGTAACGTACTTGTCGAGCCATTGCGCCCACGGAGCGGGATCCGCTTGTAGGTCGTTCACCAAGGCGTCGGGGAGCCTGGCGTCGCCTGCGTCGAGCAGATTCCGAGCCATCGCCCGGTCCTGGATGCCCGCCCAGAGCAGGATGTCCTCAGCGCCCCGGAAGTGATCCAGGATTGCAGCTGAAGGGTGGTAGAGCATTGAGTGCGGCGGAGCCACGCTCGCAAGGGCTTCGTCCTCGGTGTCGAACTGGGCTGTAAAGACGGAGGCCGGGCCGAGCTTGCCTGAGCGGTGCAGGCGGATGGCGCCTGCCACAAGGAAGGCCCGAACGGCTTCGCCGAGGTCCTGTTGAGCGGAGTTCGTCGTGGGCACGCACAGGCCACCCGCCTTCGAACGGCGGTAAAAGACCTCACCGCCGGTGTAGTAAGAGCGCATCCCGACCGGCTCGGGGTACGTAGATGAGCGAGGGGCGTTGAGGTTGCCGGGGTCGGTAGTGTCTACCGGATGGCCAACATCGAGCGGAGTGCGAAGTGCAATGATGAAGTCGCGCGGCGCGAGGGGGTTGTGGTCCTCCTGAAGGAGATTGGCCTGGGGTGTCGCCGTGTAGGCGATGTAGGTCGAGAACAGGTTGTCAGGTGAACCCTGGGGAGGATCCCAAAGGTTGGCAATTGCACGCGGGATCTGCTTCAGCCTGCCGTAGATGGGGTCCTGCGAGGACTCAACTACGGCATCGAGGATCGAGCCGTCGTCGGCCTCGTCGTCCAGGACCAGCATATGGGCGGTGCGACCAAGCTCCTTGACCGCGCTAAATACGTTTGCGCGGAGGCTCGCTGCCAAGGCGTGCAGATGATCGGTCTGCTTCATCGCCACGATGATCAGCGGCTTGCCTTGACTCAGACGTTGCCGAACCTGAGCCGGTGGCAGGCGATAGGTGGTTGTCAAAGGGAGCGTCTGCTCCGACAGTGCGATGCCCGGCGGTGGACACAGCAAGCGGCGCTTGATCTTCTGTGCGTCCTCATTTCCCGAGTCCAACTGCTGCACCAGTCTCTCGTAGGTCTGGCGCCACAATGAGAGACGGGTCCCGGCAAGTACCACGATGATGTCAACGCCGCAGTCGATGGCCAGGGCTGAGACACCCAGCATGGATGCGGTCTTGCCAGACTGAACCGAACCCATGACGAGTCCGGTGCGTGACCGGCGGGAGGACCACTCTTCGGGTTTCGTAGTGTCGGCCGCCAGGACGCCGCGCCGGACAATGTAGCGAGAGTCTGCTTCAACTGAGGCACGCGCCGTGTCGGTCAAGCCGGTGAGTTGAGCCTTGTAGCGGGCCCACCACGAGTCCGCGGCCTGGTGAGCGGGTGGGTTGAAGTAGACGTACTCGACGAGTGGGGAGCTTCCTGGCACCACTCTTAACTCTTAGGTTTGATGCGCATCCGCTGCAACGACGCGTATCCGCAGGCCCCGAACTGCTGACGTACGGCCTCAGCTGCATGAGAAGGGTCGATGTCTAGGTGTTCAAGGAGACTCTTGCTGATCCTGGCAATGAAGTCCCACTGGGTCTTGGTCTGCGCCTTACCGGGGCGCTTCCAGTCTTCGGATTTTTCTGTCGCCATGCGGATAGCGTCACCCTTCGCCTCGATTCGGTCCTCAATGTCTTGCGGCGAGGCCGCCAAGGCCATGGCCATGCCCACGAGGGTGCCCACGAGTTGGAGTTCCTGCCACTTGACGCCCTTGCCACCGTCGATAAATTGGGCGGACCACAACTCATCGTGCGATGAGTGGAGTTCGACAGCGACCAGCAGCAGCGAAAACAGCTTGGTCACCGTTGAGGACTGGGCCAGCGGGTGGGACGGATTCTTTTTGACTGCGATCAGCAACTGATCGATGTTGCGGGCGGTCGATGCCAGATCCTTTCCAGCGGCGTCGTGCACCAGGACCGATATGACCCACGCGAGAACTTTAGTGCGCTTGTAGCGCGTGTCGCCGAAGCCGTAGTTCTTCAGAGCGTCACCGAGACGGCTAAGGCCCGGGACACCGGCCAGTGACTTGGCGATTTCAGCGACATCAGTGTTCGGGTCGGCGTCACCGGCGGCCGCGAGAGTCGCGCGGGTGAGTTCGACCTCGTGGTAGATCGCGTTGCGGAGCTCTTCCGCGTTCAGGTGCACGCCCTGCTTGTTATAAAGGCGAAAAACGTCATGAATCTGAGCCTGGGTGGCTTGGGTGTACTCGATGACGGGAATGGTGTACTCCACAACGTCCTCGAACAAAGCCTCGACGGTGAGTTGCTGGCCAGCGACGTTGATCTCATGGCCCTTGATCTGCGTGTAGTACTTACCGCGGAGAGGCTCAAGGTAGGGACCGACCAGTCCGCCGTCTCCGGTCGTGCGCAGCTTGAACGGGAAGTAGAAGTCGTCCTCATGCTTGGCCTTGAGTGCGTAACCCTCCAGAGCTTTCCACGCACGACGGAAGGTCGGATAGTCGTTGTTGAACAAATCAGTCAGATTCCTGTCACCGTTCTCGTCAAGACGGCCTTGTTCGTTGAACTTCTTCCCTTTGTGCCGGGCGGTGACCTCCGCAACCTTCAGTTTGGCGGCAGGATGCTTACCTACAAACCGGAGGATGGCCGTGAGCCGCTGCTTGCCGTCGACGACTTCGTGCGGGGTGGAAGATCCGGTGCGCAGAAGGATGATGGAAGGCAACGGGACCCCCCGGAGAATGGACTCCACTAGGGACTGCCGGTCACCGTTGCGCCAGACGTCGCCCCGCTGGTACGACGGCGTTAGGTTCGGCGGCTTCTTTGTGAGTTGGAAGATCGGCCAGACTGCGGCCTTTGCCGTGACCGGTTCCGGGCTCACCGCATCCTCACTCGCGTCGAACTCGGCCCACGCGTCAGCCCAGGACTGTGTGGCCGTCGCACGGCTAGTGCCTTTGGCCTCAAGCTCTTCAAGGAAGTCGGCCTGCAGCCGACAGGCGGTGTCCACGCGCTCGTTCAGACGTTCCAACGCGCGGATGGTCAGCGGCGGGGAGGCGGTTTCGGCGGCAAGGAGGTCGGTGGGGTCGAGTTCGAGTTCAGAGATGAGCGCTTGAAGGAAGGGTTTGCCGCCCGTGAGCGGGAGGTCATCGCTGAGATACAGCCAGCCTTGAATCTCAGCGATTTGGTTCGTCCATGCGTCGGAAGCGAAGTCGACGTCGACGCTGCTGAACATCGAAGTCACTGGGGTAACGCCGTTGGGGGTGTCTGAAGCCTCCGACAGGCTCGCCAACCCGTTGGCGAGGCTCTCCAGCAATTGGACCCGCGGATCCTCCTCGTCAACGTCGTCTTCGTGTTCACTGTGGTTAGTCACGCAGTAGCTCTCAAAGGTTTGAGGTCAGAGGTGATGTCAGAGGTGATGTCAGAGGTGATGCTCGAGGTGGAACGGGTGAGCCCGTGCAACAGTCGCTCTGCAATCGCCTTGACGACGCGGGCATTAACTGCGTTGCCCAGAGCCCTATATGCGTCGAGGTCGGAAGCGGGCAACTCGATCCCGCCGAGGCACTGAAGGTCAGCGCACTCGGCTGGCGTCATATAACGACGTTTACCGGTCAAGTTAGCACCGAGGATAGGCACGTGAGTATCCGTGAAGGCGATGAGACTTGGGGAGGTCGTGGGACGCTTGACCCGCAGCCCAGACGCACGAATCTGCAGCACGAAGTTGTCGATGTCGCGTTCTTCACCCTGTGCGTTCCACTCCATCTTCTGGAAGCTGGAGGGAAAGTATTGAGGGCGCCACCGAGCTAGCCAGGGATCAATCCAGGAGCGGTTGGCTTGGTAGAACTCACGGTTCTGCCTGATGAAAGTCCTCTTCCATTGTGGGAAAAGGAAGTCGCCTGCGCGGTTGGCATGGCTCGGTATCCTCGTGATTTGTTCGTCGATCTTGCACTCGAGGGATTTGCCGAAGCTGCCCTTCAACCCCATCTGGCGAAGACCCCACACAGGTCTGCGAGCCCAAACCCCTGACGGAGTATCGTCTTCGTAGGGGTAGGTCGCCCCGAACTCCATCGCCCAGATTGGGAAGGAAGGCAGCTTCAGCGAATCAGGGGAGCGGCGCAGAAAGTCGCCCCACATGTCGATGGCTCGCAGAGTCTGTTCCGGGATGGCGCGCCTGGAATCCGCTTCGTTGCGCAGTACCCAGTGGATTTCGGTGGGATGCTTGTGCTTCGCCGGCCACTCGAAATCATCGAGACCCTCGAGTGAACCTACGAAGTAGGCGCGGTCTCGCACCTGTGGAATGCCGAACTCGTGGGGCGAGAAGTGCTCTACGTCTACGGAGTAGCCAAGCTCCTCCAGCAAGCGGATGATCGTGCTCCTGGTACGGCCGCCGTCGTGCTTGAGGATGTTGGGCACGTTCTCCAAAATGAAATGTGGCGGCCGCTTGACGCGCAGGATGTCGTGCACCTTGAAGAAGAGATTGCCCTGATCTGTGTCCTTGAAGCCCAGTTGGTCTCCTGCTTTCGAGAAGGGCTGACACGGGAAACCCGCGGTAAGGACTTGGTGATCGGGCACGCTCTGGGCGATGATTTCGTCGCTGCTCAGGTCGTTAAGGTCACCCCAAGCGTCGATACCGAAGTTGACCTTGTAGAGGGCCTTCAGCGTCGGCTCCCTCTCAGCAGCGAACACGCCACGTCCCCCCAACCCATCGAGGGCGACGTGGAAGCCACCCAGCCCAGCGAAGAGGTCGACGAAGCGGAAGGCCTCACTACTAGTTCCCATCACCTCGGTCCCGTCCGTCCCCGCCTGATCGGGCGAGATCTCTCATGGTTTGTACAAACGCTCGAATTTTGTCACTTCTTGCTGAGCGCGGAAACGAGGCAGGGTCATGATGGCCGCCTCAGTGAAAGGCCGCTGTAGGACCGACAGCGGCTATAGAGCGGCTGCACGGGACTGGCTGCTCTCAGTCTTGACCAGTCGGAGAGGCGGGGGGCTCGAATGACTGTTGATGGCCGGTTGCCGACGGACCGCTGGCCTGGATTGAATTGGACTGAGTGGCCGCTTCTAGTCGGAGTGGGTGGACCTTTTCTCCGACATACGCACACAGAGGGATAGCGGTCAAGTTCGACGGTGAACCGCCCCGGGTTTTGAGGAGGCTCCAGCACTTGAGAAGATGGAGCCATGAGAAAGACACCCAGGTTTTCACCCGAGGTCCACGAGCGGGCCGTTCGGATGGTGCAGGAGCACCGAGGCGAGTACCCGTCGCTGTGGGCAGCGGTCGAGTCGATTGCCCCGAAGATCGGCTGCGTGCCGCAGACGTTGTTGGAGTGGGTCAAGCAGGCTGAGGTCGATTCGGGCGCGCGCAAGGGCGTGACAACCGATGAGACACAGCGCATCAAGGACCTCGAACGCGAGGTCAAGGAGCTGCGCCGGGCCAACGAGATCCTGAAGCTGGCCAGCGCGTTTTTCGCCCAGGCGGAGCTCGACCGCCGGCTGAAGTGATGTACGCCTTCATCGACGAGCAACGCAATGCGTTCGGGGTCGAGCCGATCTGCCAAGTCTTGCAGGTTGCCCCGTCGGCCTACCGCCGACATGCAGCGCGCGCCCGGGATCCTTCCTTGCTGAGCAATAGGGCGCAACGAGACGCCGAACTGGCGACGAAGATCGAGCAGGTCTGGAACGCCAACTTCCAGGTCTACGGCGCCGACAAGGTGTGGAAGCAGATGAACCGTGAGGGCGTGAGGGTGGCGCGCTGCACGGTGGAGCGACTGATGAAGCGCATGGGCCTGCGAGGGGCGATGCGAGGCAAGGTGGTGCGAACCACGGTGCCGGATGCGAACGCGCCGTGCCCGCTGGACCGGGTCAACCGGCACTTCACGGCTGATCGACCCGACCAGTTGTGGGTGTCGGACTTCACGTACGTCTCGACCTGGCAGGGCTGGCTGTACGTGGCCTTCGTTATCGACGTCTACGCCCGGCGCATCGTGGGCTGGCGCGTGAGCAAGACGATGCACACCGACTTCGTTCTCGACGCGCTGGAGCAGGCGCTGTATGCGCGGCAACCCGACCGGGACCGACTGGTACACCACTCGGATCGCGGGTCGCAATACGTCAGCATCCGCTACACCGAGCGACTGGCCGAAGCCGGTATCGAGCCCTCGGTGGGAAGCCGCGGCGACAGTTACGACACTCAGTTCAAATTCTTCCCTGAACGCCGACCTGGTCTGACCCGAGTTACGACTGGCCTTGCTGCCTTCGCGTTGACCTGTCGACTGAGTCGGACGTTCCCCGCGCACCGTCGGGCTCAGCGCATGTGACCTTATAGGAGCTTTGTTCTGCACCCTGAGTGTCCTGTCCGGCTGTTGAGGTTGGCGATGCCATCATCAACTCGGGGGGGCACATGCGAGCGAATCAGGACGAGGTCATTCTTGGGGTCGATACCCATCTGGATAAACACGTTGGCGCTGTCATCAGTGTCGCTGGCAAACTCTTGGCGACGCAGGCCGTAGACACGACGTCTGCCGGCTATCGGCAGTTGCTTGCCTGGGCGCAATCGCTTGGAGATGTGCGGCGTGCCGGTATCGAGGGGACCGCCACCTATGGTTCTGGCTTGACGAAGGTACTGCGGGACAACAACATCGAGGTCTTCGAAGTCAACCGCCCGGACCGCGCAACGAGGAGGTCGCGTGGGAAGGCTGACCCAACCGATGCGGAGAGCGCCGCCTGCGCTGTCTTGTCCGGTCGCGCAACAGCGATCCCTAAAGACCAGTCTGGCGCTGCCTACGCAATGCGTGCCGTCTCGGTTGCCCGTCGAAGCGCAGTGAAGGCGCGCACGCAGGCTATCAATCAACTCCGCGGGCTGTTGGTCAGCGCACCGCAGGAGATCCGAGAGCGCCTGCTGCGTACAAAAACCGAAGAATGCGTCGACGGTTGCGCACGGATCCGATCGCTGGGCAAGACTGTCCTTTTGAAGTCACTGAACGCCACACTTCGCGTCCTGGCGAAACGCTGGTTGGCACTGGACGCCGAGATCAAGGTCTTGGATGGCCAGCTCGAACATCTGACAAATGACCACGCCCCGAAACTGCGAGCAGAGTTTGGAGTCGGCGCGCAGACCGCCGCCGTACTGATCTGTGTGGCGGGTGACAACCCCGAACGACTCAAAAGCGAAGCTGCATTGGCTGCACTGTGCGGCGTGAGTCCGCTTCAGGCGTCATCTGGAAAGACTACGCGCCATCGCCTGAACAGGGGTGGTGATCGTGCTGCGAACAACGCACTGTGGACCATCGCCATGGTTCGCATGCGCAGCGAGCCGCGGACCCAGGCATACGTGGCGCGACGCAGCGCCCAGGGTATGTCGAGGAAGGAAATCCAACGCTGCTTAAAGCGTTACATCGTGCGTGAGCTCTACCCCTTGATCCTTGCCGATCTGGGGCACCTCGCAACGGCCTCTTGACATAGGAGCGTCAACGCGCTGGCCGAGACGATCAACGGGCTTTACAAGGCCGAGTTGATCCACCGGCGCGGGCCGTGGAAGACGCGCGAAGCGGTGGAGATCGCCACGCTGAACTGGGTGTCCTGGTTCAACCATCATCGATTGATGGAGGGGCTGGGCTACATCCCGCCAGCAGAGGCCGAGGCAAACTACTACCGGCAACTCACCGGGCAACCTGCCTCGGAGAGCTGACCACTTATCCCAACCAGCCTCCGCGATTCCCGGGGCGGTTCACGGCGTTTCAGGTAATCCAGGCAAGAAAGATAAGGAGAACGACGGCCGGCGCCGTACGACGCCAGTGGTTGGCCAACCACTGCAGCACGGTCCAGCAGCAGGCAGCCAAGAGGCACAGCGCATCGAGGGCCCAAACCGCCAGCGCCACGGCAGTGGCGGCAGCCCAGAGTGCCAGCGGCAGAAACAGCTGCAGCAAATAGAGGCCCAGGTAGGCAGCCATTACAACGGCGCTCACCAAAGCAAGGCACCCTGACTCGCCAGGCCGGCACGGGCGTGCAGCCAGCCGGCCAGAAACTCGCTCGGCGCGGTCTCGGCCAGGTGGTTGAGTTCATCGGCCGTCAGGCGGAGCGCCTCCTGGTTCTCGAACCGGTGGAACCACACCGGGTCGCGCTGCTCGGCCTCGCAGACTGCCGACATGAATGTGCTCATGGGCATGATGGACATGAGATCTCTCCCTCCTTGGGAAGCCGGCGGCCCGCCGGCGGGGATGGCTCCGGGTTTCACTGCTGCCGGGTCTGAAGATTCGGAGCTTAGCCAGTTGTGCTGTCCCCTTCGGGCGCACTGGCCCGGCTGTTCTGCCGTTCCCGTGAGTTCATCGCCTTCGCCTGCGACACCGGCGCCGGGCGCCAGGCGGGATGCAAGGGCCGCGCGGAGGCCGCAGCCCGGCGCAGCGGAGGGACCGGGCGAGCACGGTGCACTTCACCCTTGCAACCCGCCTGGTGGCTGGCACCGTCGCAAATCAAGCGAAGGCGAGGAACACGCGGGGACGGCCGGGCCAGTGCGCCCTAAGGGGACGCCGCGCGGCGAGCGCCCCTCGCGTCCCATGGGGCGCGCACTTCGCACCGCCAGGCGCCGCGCAGCGCGTCAGGCTGTTGGACCTTGGGGCACGTGGCCCCCGGCCGTGTGCAGCCGTTTGGGGACGCCCAGCGGCGGGGTTTGCGCCAACAATCCCCAGGAGCGACGCACCAGGGATCGGCGGTCGGCGGCAACCGATGCAGACCGCTCGCGGGCTGCACCCGAAGGGCCAGAGCCCGACCGGCGCAGCGCGGGTGCCCACGGGCCTAAGAACCTCGCTGCCGCGGCGGCCAATCGCGCTCGAGCTCCGGTTCGGGTGCAGGTGCTGAGGCCTCTTCGCCGTCCCCTGCAGCCACTTCATAGATGCGGCGCGCCTGTGCTTCTGCTTCCAGGCGTAGCGCACGTGCACGCCAGTAGTCCACGTCGCGCTGAAGCGTGGCGATCTCGTCCTTCAGCGCCGCCAGCGCCTCGGCGGTGACCTCGGGAAGCTGCCGCTCTGCTCGCGCAATGGCCGCGGCGGCGGTCTTCGCATCTTTCTCGGCCTTGGCCAACGTTTCGGCATGACGCCGCGCAGCGCCGCTGAGCCTTGCTGCAAGCCCGGAACCTGGTGCAGCTTGAGCGGCAGCACGGGCGGTCTCAGCGGCGCGCGCGGCGCGCGCCCTGAGGTCGTGCAGGGCAAGAGATGCCTCAGCACGGCGACGGGCTTCGGCAGCAAGCTGGGCCTCTGGAACTGCGCTGCCGAGGTTCGACTCTGCGGCGTGTAGAGACCGCCGCACGATCGCCGCTTCTCGCTCGATGGTGGGAACGCCGCGGGGCGCCTCCGTAGCGCGGCGTTCAAGTTCGGCGGCGACCGCGGCGGCTATCTGAGCGCGGCCGGTGGCCTCAGACGGTGGCTGTCGCCCTTGGCCGCGCAACCAGCCGAAGAGGATGGCGATCAGACGCCGCAGGAGGTCGGCCAAGCGGCTGCGCAGCTCTGCGGAGGAGCCACGCATCGGCAGCCCCGCTGCATAGCGCTGCAAGCCCTGCAACTGGAGCTCGTCGCAGGCGCGGAGCTCGCGCAGCAAGTCCGGCGGTCCAGCGGGCTCAGCAGTGGCGGCGTGGGGCGCGGGCGCGTGGGTGGTTGGTGCGGCTGGGTTCATGGGCGGCCTTTCGGGTTGATACACAGCAACCGGCCGTGCGCGGGCAGCACGCTCGGCTGCTAGTTCTTTCTGCCGCGCAGCCTCCAGCTCCGCAGCGGCTTGATCTCGCGCGTTCCTGGCCAGCTGCCGGTGGACGTTTTTCCATGAAAGCGACCGGTGAACCGTGCTGGCCTTAAGCCACTCCTCTGCCCCCGCCAAGCGCACGGCCCAGCCTTGGACAGATCCGTCGGCTTTGCAGAGTTGGCGCGCCTCGATGCCAGCCTTTAGCAAACGACCTTGCAGGTCAGTCCAGTTGATCGCCTTGAGCATCTCAGCGGCACCAGCGCGCTTTATGACCTCGGCCGGAGCAGGTGCAAGGGTGCCGCGCCGGACTGCTCGGCGCACGGCATTGGCGACGGCCTGGCGGTCACCGACCTTGCGCTTAAGGTGGACGCGCGGTAATGGAGCGAGTCGCAGAGTCCGCTCGATGCTCCGTGCCGCGCGCGTATTGGCCTTGTAACTGTTCGAGTCGGAAACGACGGCTCCGTCAGGCTTCACCCTGCAATAGATGACGTGGACATGATCGTGATCGTGGTCCGCGTCTGGCGGATGCTGGAAGGCGACAAACGCAACCCCGGACGCGCCTTTTTTTGAAAGGGCAAGCTCCACCGCCTGCGCCCACTCGGCTTGGGTCAGCGGGCGATCCGTCGGAGCATGAGAGAGGATCAAGTGCGCACACGCGCGGGCGAGGCGCGGCCTGGCACTGCGCAAAAATCGGAACTCAACGGCACGCTCGCGCGGCGTGCGGCCGGCCATGTTCGTGGCGATCAGGTGTGCCGTGCCCTCGCGCGAGGCGTACTCGTCGGCGCATCGCAGCCCTTGCCCAATGATTTCCTTCAGGATCATTGAGAGTCTCCGCCACCAGCCAGCTCAAGCCGGAGGGCTTGGACAGCAGCAACAGCTTCAGCGACCGCCGCTCGCAACGGCGACAGCTGTTCGAGCGCGGCGCTTGGAGACAACTCACCAGCGGCGTGCAGTAGGTTGAAGTGCGCGGCAATCTGGTTGAGGTTGGCGAAAGCAGGGGCGCTCTCCGCCCACAGCTCGCGCAGCGCCAAGTGTGGCGCCGGGCGCGGGGGCCGACCCCGCAGCGCCGCGGTCCTGAACCAGTCCGCCAAGCTGAGCCCGGCCGCGTCCGCGGCCTCGCAGATGCGGGCGGCCTCGGTCGCGGTAACTGCCACGCGCAGTCGCACCGTCCGCCGGTCCTCGGCAGGGAGAGCAGGTCGACCACCGCGGCGCACGCGAGGAGCGAGCGGCCGGGCCGTAGCGGGATGCGCGGTTTCGGGTGTTGGATGCGCGGCGGGCGGAGGCACGGAAGCTGGGTGTTTGGCTGTTGAGGGGCTGCGACCAAGGGGAGCAGGCCGGGGTGTCGGGGCGAAGCCCTGACCAAGCGTTTTCCCCCCTCCCCGACGCAGGCGTAGAGGGGGGAAAACATGGCTTGCTCCTTACCTGCGCAGCTCAGGCACAGCATGGGCCAAACGCCTGCCTTCGACCCTCAACTAAGTCTTAACTAGACCTCAACTGATCAGGTCTTAAACGAAAGCAGAAGGCGCGGACCTGCCACTATCAGAGGCGCCATCACTCACGACTCAGGACAGCAATGGAACAGCAACAAGACCCGCATCGGCACTGCAAGTCAATTGACATCAACGCGCTCATCGCGCGACTTAATGACGCGCCGCCGCCTACCAACACCTTGAGCCGCACCGCTGCACTCAACGCGCTGAGGCCAACCCTGATCGAAGCAATCGCGCGCGGTCATACGCCCGCGTCGCTGGCGGCAGTCCTCAAAGAAGGTGGGCTGCGCATTGCTGCCAGGTCAATCGCTGAGAAACTGGCGGTACCCAGCAAACAGCGTCGGAGGCGGCGCAGCACGACGGGCACGGATGGCGCGTCCCCAGTCAAATAAGCTACGCCAGATCCCCGACGGTGTCGCCTAACGCTTGGACTCACGGGGCGAAGGAGGCAGTCGGCCGTCGTGCTTGACGGCGTAATCTGCCCGCGCGACAGTGATCTCGGCGTAATACTGAGGGTTGCGCTTGCCGCGCGCAATGGCAGAGGACAACAACCACTGCTCGACAGCCGACCGTGCCTTCCCCGCATTCAGCATCTTCATGGCCACAGACATGTCATCGCCGGACTGGCTGACGTCCGTTCTCGTGCGCGTGACGCGCGCGAGCGCGCGATGACCCAAGCCACCAAATGCTTGTTGAGATCCAACCCGCGGCTCGAGGGGCGCGGCTGTAGTAGCAGACAGCTCAACACTGGTGCCCCCGTCAGCCAGCAACGGATCGACATCTAGTAGCGGCAGCTCCAGGCGCACACGCGCCAGGGTTGACTCGAACTCGAACCGTGAGGGCTTCCTGTTGATGGACCCAGGCGGCCGCCATGGCTGTGATCCTGATGTGGCGCCAGGGTCACTGACCTGGCGTGCCGCAAAGTGCGCCTGAACAATGTGGCGTTCAGCGTCGGTCAGCGGCCGGCTGCAGAACAGCACTGCTTGGAAGCTCTGAGCGCTGGTTTGCATCACGACGTGCCGGCAAAGCGGCAGCCGATCGAGTACCACGTCGTCGAGCAAGATGACCGGAGCGGACATATCTCGCGCGGTCCTCCAATAAACGTCACGGCCGAGCGTCGCGCCGCCGCGGCCGTCCGTCGCGTCGCGGAGGATGTTAGGCAGGCTGCATGCGAATTCGTTGCCGACCTCGGCGGCAGAAAGGCCAATCGCCCCTTGCCGGCCGCGCTTTGTGTTGTAGCGGCTGCCATCAGCGCGGGTGTAGGTCCAACGCCAATTGATGTTCTCGCTCTCCCGCTTGCCGCGCGGCTGCAATGCCACGCGGTCTGGGGCCATCACGTCGTACGAATGGATCCCATGTGCTGCCAAAACGTCGAGCAGGAACGCGAGCTGCTCCCCGGGAGCCTTTCCCTCCCACATGTCGGCACCGACCTCAGTAAGCTGCACTGTGGGCTGTGCGGCGGCTGCAGGTGGTCCGCCTGAGGGGCTGGCGGCCTGCTGCTGCTTCTGCCCTGACAAGCGGCTGAACACACCGGCCCGGGGGGCCGGGGGCGTGGGAACATTAACGCCTGACCCCTGGCCCGCCTGCCCGCCACCGGGCGCGGCGGGGCGGAAGGGCGGGCAAGCAGCGGCGACCTTGCCAGCATCTGCAGTACAGGCGGCGGCCCGGGCCGCAGCTGCCGCCCCCAGTGTGTTGTGCATTTCAGGTTTATCGGAACTGAGTTCCTGTTTGCTGCGCCCGCCAGTTCCCATTCCAGTTCCTCTTCCAGTTCCCATTCGGAGCGGAGGCCCAGCGCCGTGCAAGGGCTGCGGGCAGTTAGGGTCGTACGGCCACGGCGGCAGACCTGTAAGTGCGTCGAAGACTTCGTCCGATGCCTCAAAGAACGCAAGGTGCAGCCAGATTCGACTGCGCCTTCCGCCGCCCTTGCCGCCACCAGCTTTGACTACGAAGGGCACATGGCCAATCACCGGCTCGGTGTGGCCAAGGCGGCGACCGCCGCGCTCGCCTGGCTGGGTGGGGCGCTCCGGCGCCCCCCTGTGATCCAGGGGGTTGCCGTCGGCATCGGTGATTGGCGCGGCGAGCCATCGCAGCGTCTCCGTCGCCCACCGGTGAGTCATGCCAGTGATCGTGGCGATGGACTGCACTGTCGGTCCCGGTCCGGGCCGGCCGTCCCGAGGCCGGCCCGTGAGCGGGCCGCTCGGACGCCTGTTATCCAGCATCCCGGCGAGGGCTTTCAGCACTAGCCGCTGTGCCTGCGTGAGGGCAGGAACTTTATGCAGTGCGCCGGACTTGTACCGGCGCACCCACATCTCTACACGGCGATTGGCGATCTCGGCCGGGGTTCGGTCACGCAGAGGTTTGTGCATGGTCGCGCGAGCGACCAGCGACGTGTTGAGGTCTCGACTACGACGCTGTGCAACGATGCTTTGCCCTCACTACGAGGCAAGTCCTGCACTGGAAATGGAGCGCCGGTGACCTCACAAGTCACCGGCCCACTCCCTCCCTCAACTCGTGGAGTAGCTGCTGCTGGCGCTGGAGGTCAGCAGCGCGGTGGAGAAGTCGTAGAGCGACTGTCCGCTTCCCCGCCGCAAGCCAGAACTGCGAGGCTTCCAACAGGTCCACGTGAAGCAGCCGCCCTCGCCGAATCAGCCACGGCCAGGCGCCGCGAGCTTTCAGCGTGTAGCAGGAGGAGAGCTCGACATTGAGGTCGTCGAGCACCTCGCGGAGGGGAACGGTGAGGTGACTGGGGGCCGTCATGCCGCACCCTTCTGGCGACCCAATTCGAGGCCCGCTTTTGGGGGCCTGCCCCGCCGCGCCGGAGGGGCAGGTCGCGCCTTGGGCACGCTTGGCGCGGCATCCGCCGCAGCCAGGGCCGCCGCCACGTCCATCAGGTCGAAGGAGAGGCGGCCGTTGATGAGCGCGGGGCGGACCTCTATGCCGTTGATCCGCAGAACGTTGCCCGCGTTCCTGACTGTGTTCTCGCCTACTCCGACTGCCGCAGCAAGCGGCTTGAGTTGGGCCCGCAGTTGCCCGCGGAAATGCATCTGCAAGCGGTGCAGATGACTGATGAATTCGGTGCTGGTGCTAGCCGCACCGGTTGTGACGTTCGTATCCGAGGAAGGCATGGGATGACCTGTCTCCGGCTTGCGCCGGTTCTAGCCATTCCCTGCATCGGGCCAATCTGTATTTCGAGATTGATTGACGCGTGGCCGATAGACTCGGTATCGGGCATTTACCCCTGCCCTTACTCTCGGAACGGAAGTCTGCTTTGCTAAGGCAGCCCGCAGCGGTCAAGGTGAGCCGAATAATCTGAAGAAGTTAATTTGCGTAGATTCGTGCGTAGTAAGGCTCACCCCGCGTGACGCATAGCTTAGGGCACGTGCTTGGCGGCCGCAAGCGTCCGCAACAATCCGCGTGTACCCGCCAGTACCCTAAAAAACCACAAACCCTATGGGGACTTCATCCACGGGAAGGATTGGGAAGATTTCTGGTCAATTGGGGAAAAAACAACGGGGACACTAAGGTCCCCGTGGGTACCCGCTAGGCGGGAAAATCGTTTGAAATCAAAGGATTGGCGGAAAGGGAGGGATTCGAACCCTCGGTACTGGAGAACCAGTACGCCGGATTTCGAATCCGGTGCATTCGACCACTCTGCCACCTTTCCGGGGTTCGATTTGCGGGGTCGAAATCGAGGTCGCGAGTGTAGCGCAGGGCCTGGGCCCGGCCTCGTACGGGCACGGGCCGTCCGGCGCCCGCAATCGGGCCCGCTGCGCGGCCTGGGAAGCGGTGTTCAGTCCAGCGTGAAGGCCTCGTGGATGGAGGTTTGGATGCCGCCGCCCATCACCGCGCCGCCGCCGGCCACGTAGAGGGTGCGGCCGATGGCCACGGCGCCCAGGCCATGGCGCGGCGTGGGCATGGGGGCGTACTGCTCCCAGGTGTCCTGTTTCAGGTCGTAGGCCTCGTTCTGGCCGAACACGCGGTTGGAGCCTTCGCCGCCCACCACGAAGATGCGCCCGTCGAGGATGCCCGCGCCGTGGCCTGAGCGCGCGGTGGGTAGCGGGTTGCGCATCTCCCAGGCGTCTTTGGCGGGCACATAGACATGGTGCAGGTTCGAGTTGGTCAGAAAGCTGTCCACGCGGCCGCCGATGACGTGGATGAGCCCGCCGTGCGGCAGGGCCGCCACATGGTCGCGCCCGGTGGGCAGTGGCGCGCGACGCTCCCAGCGGTCGGCACGGGGGTCGTAGACCACGTGCCAGTCGATGGACTTCTTGGTGGCGAAGGTGTCGCCGATGGCACCGCCTATGCCGTGGATGAGGCCGTCCATCGCCACGCAGGCCACCGAGCCACAGGCCGCAGGCAGCGGCGCGATGCGCTGCCAGCGATCGCCGTCCTCGGTGTAGACGAAGCACTCCGCGTGCGGCTTGCGGTTCTGCTCGACGAAGCCGCCGATGGCGTACAGGCGCTCGCCCAGCGTGGCCACGCCCACGTGGTTGGCGCCCAGGGGCAAGGGGCTGGCGATGATCCAGCGGTCGGCCTGCGCGTCGTACACATGGTGGTAAGGCCGGTCCACGCGCTGCTCGCCGTAGCCGCCCACCAGGTGCATGCGATCGCGCAGCACGGCGGCCCAGGCCATCTCGCTGCGCGGCAGCGGCAGCGGCGCCCGCTGGATCCAACGGCCCGGGTTCTTCGCTCGGGGCGCGGGGCTGTCGAACACGGCCTGCTGGTCAGCCTGCGGGGGGCGAGGCACAAGGCCCGGCTGGTTCAAGCGCTCGTAGCCACCACCGTGGTGGGCGTGACCCGACTGGGCCAGGGTACTGCGGATGCCCACGCCAGCCAGCAGCGCCGCACCAGCGGCCGAGAACATCAAACGCCTTGCAGGGTTGTTCATCGTGACTCCTCTTCGTACCAAACGCAACGAGCCGCCACGCGTCGCCGCTCCTCAGTCCACCGCCAAGGTCAGACCGCTCAGCAAGGGCTCGCTCAACACGGTGTGCCAGCGCTGTCCGGGCTGCAGCGGCCAGGCATCGGTGAGCGTGCCGGTGGTCACGACCTGACCGGGCAGCACGCGCCAGTGAGGAGTGTGCTCGGCCATGGCCCGCAGCCAGTGCTGCAGTGCCTGCAGGGGGCCGTCCAGCACGATGGCGCCCTGCCCGCTGTCGCGCAGCCGGTCGCCCTCGTGCAGCTCCAGCCGCAAGGACGAGAGCCGCCCGGCCAGATCACCAAACGCCGCCACGGGCACCCGGGGCCCCACCAGCAAACGCCCGTGCAGCGCGAAGTCGGCCACGGTGTCGGGTGCGGTGAAACGCCAGTCTGCGAAATGGGTGTGCACGATCTCGAAGCCATGCGCCACCCACTCGATGCAGCCCTGCATGGCCTGCAGGCTCATGTCGGCGTGAGGGGTGGCGCGCAGGCCGAAGACGATCTCGGGCTCCAGGCGCGGTTGGCACAGGCCGGCCAGACTGATCGCGGCGTGCGGGCTGTCCAGCAGCGTCAGTCCGCCGTGCCACACCGGGCCCCAGATGGGGGCGTGCACACCGTAGCGTTGCCAGATCGAGCGGTTGGTGAAGCCGATCTTCCAGCCGGCCACCACCTCACCCCGCGCCTGGCGCTGATCGAACAGTTCACTCGCCACCTGCCAGGCCGCCGGCAGGTCGAAGCCCTCGGGTCTGGACGATGGAAGCACGGCAAGGCTCGCGCTGTCCCAGGCCTGCATCAGGCGCGAGGCCACGGCGCCGACGGCGTCAGGCTTCATGGCGTCAAGACTTCAACACCGCCCAGGTAAGGCCGCAAGGCCGCCGGAATGGTGATGCTGCCGTCCGCGCGCTGGTGGTTCTCCAGCACCGCCACCATCGCGCGGCCCACGGCAACGCCCGAGCCGTTGAGCGTGTGCACCAGCTCCGGCCGGCCCTGCGCGTTCCGGAAACGCGCCTGCATGCGACGGGCCTGGAAGGCCTCGCAATTGCTGCAGGAGCTGATCTCGCGGTAGGTGTTCTGCGCCGGCAGCCAGACCTCCAGGTCATAGGTCTTGGTGCTGCCAAAGCCCATGTCGCCGGTGCACAGGGTGATGACGCGGTAAGGCAACTTCAACGCCTGAAGCACCGCCTCGGCGTGGCCCACCATCTCTTCCAACGCAGCGTAGCTGTGCTCGGGGTGGACGATCTGCACCATCTCCACCTTGTCGAACTGGTGCTGGCGGATCATGCCGCGCGTGTCGCGCCCGGCGCTGCCAGCCTCCGAGCGGAAGCAGGGGCTGTGCGCCGTGAGCTTGACGGGCAGCGCGTCGGCCTCCAGGATCTGCTCGCGCACGGTGTTGGTCAGGCTGATCTCGCTGGTGGAGATCAGGTACTGCTCCTGCTGCACGCCGCCTTCACCATCGGCCGGTGAGCTGCCGCGGTACACCCAGAACATGTCGTCCTTGAACTTGGGCAGCTGGCCGGTGCCTTCCAGCACTTCGCGGTTGACGATGTAGGGCGTGTAGCACTCGGTGTAGCCGTGGCGCTGGGTGTGCAGGTCCAGCATGAACTGGGCCAGTGCCCGGTGCAGCCGGGCCACCGGCCCGCGCATGAAGGTGAAGCGCGAGCCCGACAGCTTGGCGCCGGTGTCGAAGTCCAGGCCCAAGGCACCCCCCAGGTCCACGTGGTCCTTCACGTCGAAAGCGTAGGTGCCGGGCGTGCCCCAGCGGCGCACCTCCACGTTGGCGCTCTCGTCAGCGCCCACGGGCACGCTGTCGTGCGGCAAGTTGGGCACGCTCATGAGCATGGTGGCGAGCTCGGCCTGCAGTGCTTCCAGCCGTTCGGCCGAGGCTTTCAGCTCGTCGCCGATGCCGGCCACCTGGGCCATCACGGCGGCGGTGTCTTCGCCCTTGGCCTTGAGCTGGCCGATCTGCTTGCTGAAGCTGTTGCGCTGAGCTTGCAGCTCCTCGGTGCGGGTCTGGATGGCCTTGCGCTCGGCTTCGAGCGCCGAGAAGCGCTCGACGTCGAGGAAGGGCTGGGGGTTCTTGCGGGTCTGCAACCGCGCGGTCACGCCGGCCAGATCACGGCGCAGTTGTTGAATGTCGAGCATGAAAGGCTCCGGGAGACAAGTGTGGTTCAGGAAGGGAAGGCGAGCGCCTGTACCGAAGGCCGGATTGCGGGCACACCCACCGGGCTTCGTCAGGTGGGCGAGACCCGAAGGCCGGGCAATGACGCTTGAGCCACCCTGCGTGGACTCCAGCGTTCATAAGCAATCAAGATCGGGAAGCCGTCACTTCGGCCATGCTCTTGTCGCCCAGGCCCAGGGGCAGCGGGAAGCGGATCTTCTCTTCCACCCCGTCCACCTTGCGCACACTCACGGCGCCCATTTCGCGCAGCCGGGCGATCACCTGCTGCACCAGGATGTCGGGCGCAGAGGCACCTGCGGTCAGGCCCACGCGGCGGCGTCCCTCCAGCCAGTGGGCCTGCAGGTCTTCGGCCGCGTCCACCATGTAGGCGGCCGTGCCCAGACGCTGCGCCAGCTCGCGCAGGCGGTTGCTGTTGCTGCTGGTGTGGCTTCCCACCACGATCACCACGTCCACCGCCGGGGCCAGCACTTTCACGGCGTCCTGGCGGTTCTGCGTGGCGTAGCAGATGTCCTGCTGCTTGGGCTCACGCACATGGGGGAACACGCGCTTGACCTCGGTCAGGATCTCGGCTGCGTCGTCCACGCTGAGCGTGGTCTGCGTCACCACGGCCAGCTTGTCGCCTTGCGGGTGCACCCCCACCACGTCGGCCACGTCTTCCACCAGGTAGATGCCCTCGGTGAGCTGGCCCATCGTGCCCTCGACCTCGGGGTGCCCCTTGTGGCCGATCATGATGAACTCATAGCCTTCCTTGCTGAGCTTGGCCAGCTCCACATGCACCTTGCTCACCAACGGGCAGGTGGCGTCGAAGACGTTGAAGCCTCGGGCATCGGCCTCGGCACGCACCGCCTGGCTCACGCCGTGGGCGCTGAACACAAGCGTGGCACCCGGCGGCACATCGCTCAAGTCCTCGATGAAGATGGCACCCTTGGCCTTGAGGTCGTTGACCACGTAGGTGTTGTGCACGATCTCGTGGCGCACGTAGATGGGCGCGCCGTACTTGCGCAGCGCGCGCTCGACGATCTCGATGGCGCGGTCCACGCCAGCACAAAAGCCGCGCGGCTCGGCCAGCAGCACTTCCTGGGGCAAGATCACCTCGGTCATCACAGCACTCCCAGCACCTGCACCTCAAAGCGCACCGGTTGGCCCGCCAGCGGATGGTTGAAATCGAACAGCAGCCAACCTTCGCCGACCTCTCGCACGACGCCGGCATAGGCGCCCTGGCCATCCGGCGTGGGGAACTGCACCACATCGCCCACGCCGTACTCGGCGTCAGGGTCACCCAGCTCGCGCAGCAAGCTGAGCTTCACGCGCTGCAGCAGCTCGGGGTTGCGCTCGCCAAAGGCCTCGCCTGGGACCAGCTCGAAGGTCTGACGCGCGCCTTCGGCCAGCCCGATGAGGCGTGCTTCCATGGCCGGCGCCAGCTGGCCCGTGCCCAACGACAGGGTGGCCGGCTTGTCATGGAAGGTGTTGATGACGTCAGCGCCGTCGGGGCCCGCCAGGCGGTAGTGCAACGTCAGGAACGACCCGGATTGGATGGTGGTCACGCAAGACCCTCTGATGGGGGAAGTCCGAGTGGGGAACGCGGCAACCCTGTGCAGCGCTAGACTGATTTTCATTCTAAGAGCCGCGCCTCTTCTGCCACCGCCACCGCCTGCAACGTCGCCCGCCCCTCCCCGCCACACCAGCCCGCCTGACCATGTCGATGAAGGATCTGCCCCTGAGCCTGCGCCCGCGGGAGCGGCTGCTGAGTTGCGGCGCGCAGTCCCTGGCTTCCGAAGAGTTGCTCGCCGTGCTGCTGCGCACGGGCCTGCCGGGGCGCGGTGTGCTGGATCTGGCCAGCGCCCTGCTGCAGGAGTTCAAGGGCCTGGCCGGTCTGTTGGCCGCGCGCCCGCAAGACCTGAAGCGCATCAAGGGCCTGGGGCCCGCCAAGCGGGCCGAAATCGTGGCGGTGATGGAGTTGGCCCGCCGCGCTGCGGCGCAGGAACTCGGCCAGGCCCCCGTGTTCGATTCACCCACTCAGCTCAAGCACTACGCCGCGCTGCACCTGGCACATCTGGAGCACGAGTCGTTCTCGGTGATCTACCTGGACACCCGGCATCGCCTGATCGAGTTGCAGACGCTGTTCAGGGGCACGCTCAGCCAGGCCAGCGTCTATCCGCGAGAGGTGGTGAAGGAAGCTCTCGCGCGCAATGCCGCGGCGCTGGTGCTGGCCCACAACCACCCCTCGGGCGTGGCCGAGCCTTCGCGCGCCGATGAGTACCTGACCCAGACCCTGAAATCGGCGCTGCAATTGGTGGACGTGCGGGTGCTGGACCATCTGGTGGTGGGCCAGGGTCAGGTGGTGTCGTTTGCCGAGCGGGGTTTGCTGTGAGCAGGGCCGCTGCAGCCTCCGCACTCAAGGACTTCGAGGCCCTGGGCGCTGCCCTGAAGCGCCGGGCCAAGGAGGCCGCGGCGCAGGCGGCGCGTGAGCGCGCCCGCCAGGCGGCCGAAGAAGCCCAGCGGCGCCAACTGGCGCGGCAGCGCGACGAGTTCGCCCGCGCAGTGGGGCCCGTGACCCAGGTGCCCGACAAGGGCCTGGCCGATCTGAAGCGGCCCCAACCTGCACCCGAACCGGTGCAGCGTCAATTGGACGAGCAGAAAGCCCTGCAGGAGGCCCTGTCTGACGAGGTGGACATCGAATCGCTGCTGCTCACCGACGACGGTCTGAGTTTTCGGCGCCCGGGCATTGGCCCCGACGTGGTGACCAAGCTGCGCCGGGGCCACTGGGCCATCCAGTCGCAGATCGACCTGCACGGCCTGCGGCGGGACGAAGCGCGCGAGGCCCTGGCGGGCCACATCCGTGAATCCATGCGGCGTGGCCACCGCTGCGTGCGCGTGGTGCATGGCAAGGGCCATGGCTCCCCAGGCAGGCAGCCCGTGCTGAAGGCGAAGGCGCAGCGCTGGCTGGGCCAGTGCGCGGAGGTGGTGGCCTTTGCCCAGGCCAGTGGCCCGCAGGGCGGCGCAGGGGCGCTGATCGTGCTGCTGAAAGGCTGAGGCGGCCGCAGCGGGCAGCTTGCCTTCACCCGCCTTCACCCGCCCTTGTTGCGCATCCAGTCCGCCGTGCCGAAAAACGATTCGGCAAGGCGCTGGGCCAGGGATTCGTCCAGTTGCTGTTCCTGCATCGCCTGCATCATGCAGGCCATCCACTGGTCGCGTTCTGACAAGCCAATGGCATAGGGCAGGTGGCGCGCCCTCAGCCTGGGGTGGCCAAAGCGTTGGATGTACAGGTCAGGCCCGCCCAGCCAGCCGCACAGGAACCAGAACAGCTTATCGCGCGAACCCTGCAGATCCGTCGGGTGGAGGGCCCGGATGCCGGCATAGGCCGGCTCCAGGTCCATCAGGTCGTAGAACCGGTCCACCAGGGTGCGCACGCCCGGCTCGCCGCCCAGGCGATCGAAGGGGGTGGCATCGGGGTTCAAACCACCCCGCGCAGCTTCATGCCCAGGGCCGACAGACCGATGCCCGCAGGTGAGCCCGATTGCTTCTCCATGAGCAGTTCACGCTTGAGCACGGCGTTGCGCACGTTCACGTCCAGGGGAATCTCGCCCACCAGTTCCAGCTTCACCGGGTGGCCCACGGTGGGGCTCACATAGCGGTCGATCACCTGCTGCAACTGCTGGCGCACCGCGCGGCCCTCGCCCTGCTTGCGCACCTGGTTGACCACCAACTGGATGGCGTAGCGCTTCTGCGTCATCGCCAGCACCTTGATGGTGGCGTAGGCATCGGTCAGCGATGTGGGCTCAGGCGTGGCCACCACCAGCACCTTGTCGGCCAGCGACACGGTGTACAGCACCACCTCGGAAATCCCGGCCCCGGTGTCCAGCAGCACGCGGTCATAGCGCGGAGCCACCTCGTTGATGACCTGCTGCAACTGTTCGCGCACCTCCGGCGTCAGGCGCGAGTACTCCACCATGCCCGAGCCCGCGAGCAACACCGAGTACCCCCCCGGCGCCTTCAGGATGGCCTCCTGCAGGCCGCTGCGGCCAGTGAACACGTCATGCAGCGTCACCTTGGGAAACAGGTTCAGCACCACGTCCAGGTTGGCCAGGCCCAGGTCGGCGTCCAGCACCAGCACACGCTCACCCTGGCGGGTGAGGGCCGCCGCCACGTTGGCGGAGACGAAGGTCTTGCCCACGCCCCCTTTGCCACTGGTGATGGCCGTGATGCTGGCGCGCCGCCGGGATGCAGAAGCTGCAGGCGCGGCGCTCAAGACAGCGGCTCCTGCGTCGCGTCAGGCGCCTGCACGAACAACATGGCCCGCTCATCGGCCGACACCTCGCCGGCAAACGGGGGGCCAAGGTCAAAACCCGCATCCCCGTTCCCGCCGCCGGAGGCAGATGCACGTACCCGCTCGACCAGATGCACCAGACCTTGCACCAGGCTGGCGGTCCACACAGGATCACCGGGGCTGCCTTCGGGCAGGGACTGGCCCGCATGGCGCAGCAGTTCCAGGGCCTGGTCGTACGGCGGTTGGGATAGGGCGTCGGGGCGCATCGGCTTTCTGTTGAGGGTGTGGACAGCGACAGCCGGCAGGGAATGCGGACCGCTCGGTTTCAGTCTATCAGCGCCCTTCCCGGGGCCCGGGATCGTCCGGCAGGAACAGCGCTTGCAGGTCCGACAGGAAGTCGAACCCGCGCGCCGAAGGCACGACGCGCTGAGGACGCAGCGCCCCGGGCGGTTCCAGCAGGCCCGCCAGCCCCAGGGTGTCTTCCATCGCAGGCTCCAGCAGGCCCCGCTGACGCGCCTGGGCCACGGCAGAGGCCAGGGCTGAGGGGGCCAGCCCGGTACGGGCGCAGAACTCCTCGACGGTGAAACCTTCGCGCAGGCGCAGCGCGTTGAGGGCGTACTCGAAGGGCAGGTCCTTGCGGGCCACCTCGTGCTCGTTGGACACCGCCTGGCCGGCCAGTGCCTTGTCCATGTAGGTGGCCGGTTCGCGCCAGCGCACCTGGCGCAGCACGCGGTGCGGAAAACTGAGCTTGCCGTGGGCTCCGGCGCCGATGCCCAGGTAGTCACCAAACTGCCAGTAGTTCAGGTTGTGCCGGCACCGGTGGCCAGGCCGGGCGAAGGCCGAGACCTCGTAGCGCTGCAAGCCGGCCGCTGCCGTGGTGTCGACGATGAGGTCCAGCATCCGGGCCGCCGTGTCGTCGTCGGGCAGGCCGGCGGGCGGTCTGGTGGCGAACACCGTGCCCGGCTCCATCGTCAGGTGGTAGACCGACAGGTGGGGCGGCGCAAGCGCCAGGGCGGTGTCCAGGTCAGTCTGCAAGGCTTGCAGGGTCTGCCCGGGCAGGGCGTACATCAGGTCGATGTTGAAGGTGTCGAAGGCTTCACGGGCCTCGGCCACGGCGGCGCGGGCCTGCGCCGCGTCATGCACGCGGCCGATGCGGTGCAGGGCCTGGTCATCGAAGCTCTGCACGCCGATGGACAGCCGCGTCACCCCAGCCTGGCGAAACGCCCGGAAACGCTGGGACTCGAAAGTGCCGGGGTTGGCTTCCAGCGTGATCTCGCATCCCGGCTCCAGGGGCAGGCGGGCCCGCACGTCGGCGAGCAAGCGCTCGATGCTGTCAGGCGAAAACAGGCTGGGTGTGCCCCCACCGATGAACACGCTGACCACGCGGCGGCCCCACACCAGGGGCAGCGCGGCCTCCAGGTCGGCGCGCAGGGCGTCCAGGTAGCGCGTCTCGGGCAGGCTGCCCGGCCCCGCCGCTGAAGCGCCCGAACCCGAGGCGAAACCCGCAGCAGAACCCGCGGGCGGGCTTGCATGCGAGTTGAAGTCGCAATAGGGGCACTTCTTCAGGCACCAGGGCAGGTGCACGTACAGGCTCAGGGGCGGCAACTCCGACAGGTTCAGCGTGCCCGGCCGCAGAAAGCGCGCCGCGGCATCGGCCGGGCCGCCCGTCACCGGCGTGTTCACAGGCCCCAGGCCTCGCGCATCAGGGCGGCCATCTGCGCCGCCGCCAGCGCGCGGTGGCTGATGCCGTTCTTCTGTGCCGACGTCATCTCCGCCACGGTGCAGCCGGCAGTGGGGATGTGGAGCAAGGGGTCATAGCCGAACCCGGCGCCGCCACGGGCCTCGGCCAGCAACTGCCCTTCCCAGCGGCCGAAAGCCACCAGCGGTTCGGGGTCGTCGGCCGAGCGCACGGCCACCAGGGTGCAGACGAAGCGGGCCCGCCGCTGCGCAGGGGTGGTGAACGCCTGCATCCGCTGCAACAGCAGTTGGTTGTTGGCGGCGTCCTGCTGCCTGCGTGTGGCCTCGCGGTCGGCGGTGGCCTCCACCATACCCGCGTAGTGCGCCGAGATGACCCCCGGCGCACCGCCCAGCGCTGGAACACACAGGCCAGAGTCATCGGCGATCGCCGCCTGGCGGCTGGCCGCCGCGGCGTGTCGCGCCTTGGCCAGGGCGTTCTCCAGAAACGTGGCGTGCGGCTCCTCGGCCTCGGCCACGCCCAACGAGCCCTGCGCCACCAACTCCAGCGGCAATGCGCCCAGCAGGGCCTGCAGTTCCTGGAGCTTCTTGGCGTTGTTCGAGGCCAGGACGAGGCGCAGCCCCGGCATCACGCCACCCCAAGCGCCTGCTTTTGTGCCCGCACCAGGGTGGCAATGCCCTGCCCGGCCAGGCCCAGCAGGGCGTCCATCTCCGCACGGGTGAAGGGTACGCCCTCGGCCGTGCCCTGCACCTCGACGAAGCCCCCGCTGCCCGTCATCACCACGTTCATGTCGGTGTCGCAGGCGGAGTCTTCGGTGTATTCCAGGTCGAGCAAGGGCACGCCCTGCACGATGCCTACCGACACTGCAGCCACGAAGTCACGGATGGGTGAGGCTTCGAGCTTGCCCTGGGCCAATAGCCAGGTCACCGCGTCGTGCGCTGCAACGAAAGCGCCGGTGATGGCAGCCGTGCGCGTGCCGCCATCAGCCTGGATCACGTCGCAGTCCAGGTGCAGGGTGCGTTCGCCCAAGGCCGCGAGATCGAAGACGGTGCGCATGGAGCGGCCGATCAGGCGCTGGATCTCCTGCGTGCGCCCGCTTTGCTTGCCGCGCGCAGCCTCTCGGTCAGAGCGGGTGTGGGTGCTGCGCGGCAGCATCCCGTATTCCGCCGTCACCCAGCCCTCGCCGCTGCCGCGCTTGTGCGGGGGCACCTTCTCTTCGACGGAGGCCGTGCACAGCACCCGGGTCTGGCCGAAGCTCACGAGCACCGAGCCCTCGGCGTGGACGGTATGGTGGCGCTCCAGGGTCACGGGGCGCAAATCGGCTGCACCACGGCCGGCCGTTCGAACAAAAGAGGACATGCAGGATTCCAGGAAGAGACAAGAAGAAAGGCCGACGCGCGGCGCCTCAACGCGGACCCGGTCCGGGGCCGGGCAGCGTGTTGAACTGGGTATCGGGCGAGGCCACCAGAGGGGCTGAAGGTGCGGGCTGCCAGGACGCGTTGGAACCCGGCTGACACAGGCACCCCAGTGCCGTGACGTTGTCGCTGCCCGAGGCGGCGGCGGCCAGGGCGGCCTTTATCAGCCCGGGAACGACGGCGGGCATCTCGCCCTGGTGCAGGGTATGCAGAAGCTCGGCGTCCGCCAGCGGTCCCCACAGGCCGTCGGAGCACAGCAAGACGCGGTCCCCTTCGGCCAGGGACCAGGGGCCGGCAGACTCGACCGTAGGTCGACGTTTGCCCCCCAGGCACGACACCAGCACATGGCCCGGCGCGTGTTTGCCCGGCGTCAGCCGACTAGCCAGTTCCTCACGCCGCTCTGCCAGGGAGTGATCCCGCGTGCGCATGACGAGTTCTCCCCTGCGGCTGAGGTACAGGCGCGAGTCACCGCAGTGGGCCCACCACAGCAGGCCCTTCTGCATCACGCAGGCCACCAGGGTGGTGCTGTGGTGTTCCTTGAGCTGCCATTCCTCGGCTTCAGCATTCAGGCGCCGGTGCGCCTCGCGAAAGGCCATGTCCAGGAAGGCACCCGGCATGGGCAGTTCTGGCTGGGCCTGGCGCAGGAACAGGTCGGACAAGGTCTGCAGCGCCCCCTCGGCAGCGCGGTCACCATGGGGGTGGCCGCCCATGCCATCGGCCAAGGCCAGCAGCCACGACTGACCTGTGGACCAGTGGCCCACACGGTCCTCGTTGCGGCGGCGGTGGCCGATGTGGGTCTCTTGGACGACCTGGTAATTCATGTCGGCCCCCCGTACACGCCCGCTGCAGCCCGGCGCTCGGGGGGCCTCGGCGTGCCAGTCCCCGCTCCAGCAGACTTCATCACCTTTGGGCCTCCGGCAAGGGGCCCCGCGGGTCACGGCCGCGGCTGCTGATGGAACGCCGGTTCGGCCGGCGGCCCGACTCTCGGCCCAGTTCACGCTGCAGGGCGAACACGCTCTGGGGGCGCTCGCGCGCATCCAGGGCCATGCACCACCGCACCACCTCGATCAGGCCGTCGCTGTAGACGTCGCGCTGGCGCTCCAGGTGGCGGTCAAGCTCGTCATCCTCCAGGCGCCGAGGCACCTCCAAGGGTGGCGCGCCGCACATGCAGGCGTAGATGGTGGCGCCGATGGAATAGATGTCGGTCCAGGGGCCCACCGCGTTGTCGCGACGGTACATCTCGGGCGCGGCGAAGCCGGGCGTGTACATCGGGCGAGTGAACTCCCCCTGCTTGTTCAGCACGTCGCGCGCCGCGCCGAAGTCCAGCAGTACGGCGCGGTTGTCGTTGGTGATGAAGATGTTGGCTGGCTTGATGTCCAGGTGCAGCATCTTGTGCTGGTGCACCACGCGCAAGCCCCGCAGGATTTCGTCGAACAGGCTGCGGATGGTGCTCTCTCGCAGCACCTTCTCGCGCTTCAGGTCACGGGCGATGAGGATGAATTCCTGGAGCGTGTCGCCTTCCAGGTAGTTCATCACCATGTAGACGGTCTCGTTGGCGCGGAAGAAGTTCAGCACCGACACCACGCCCGGGTGGCTGATCTGGCCCAGTGCCCGGCCTTCCTCGAAGAAGCTCTTCAAGCCCAGCCGGTACAAAGGCAACTTTTCAGGTGGAACGAAGGGTGCCAGCTCACCCTCGGCCCGCTCGGCCAGGGAAGCGGGCAGGTATTCCTTGAGGGCCACGTGCCGTTGCTGTTCGTCCTCGGCCAGGTAGACGACACCGAAGCCCCCGACCGCAATCTTGCTGATCACCCTGTAGCCGCCCACCGCGGTGCCGCTGGGCAGCGGGGCTGGCTTGGGCTTTGTCATAATCTCCGCTTTGCGGGGGCCGTGCAAACCATGCCTGTTTATAGCATGACGGGGTATGCCAGCACACTGGCTCGCACCCCTGCGCAGACACCTGAAAAACCCGAAGATGAAGCGGCCCTGTCCGTGGAAATCCGCTCCGTGAACGGGCGCTTTCTGGACCTCGGCTTCAAGCTTCCGGAAGAACTGCGCGGCACCGAGCCCGCCCTGCGGGAGATGCTGACGGGCGCCCTCAAGCGCGGCAAGGTGGAGCTTCGCATGCTCACCCGGTCCACGGTCGAGACCACATGGCCCTCACCGCAACCCAAAGCGCTGACCGAGTTGGCCTGGCTGCAGGCCCAGGTGCAGGCACAGATGCCCCAGGCGCGAGCACTGTCCGTGCAGGAAGTGCTGCAATGGTGCAGCCGCGGACAAACCACGACCGTGACGGACGATGCCGCCCTGCAGACGGCGCGGCAGTGCCTGAAGGCGCTGCTGGAATCCCGAGAGCGTGAAGGCGAGAAGCTGGTGGCCATCCTCACGGACCGCACGCAGCGCTTGCGCGTGCTGGCCGCCCAGGCGGAGCCGCTGGTGCCGGCCGTGGTGCAGAAGCAGCAGGCCCGCTTCCTGCAACGCTGGCAGGAGGCCCTGGCCAGCGCCGACGGTGTCGCCGGTGCCGCCGGTGCCGCTGGGGGCGGCATTCCACCCCAGGCCCTGCAGGAACGCGCACTTCAGGAAGCAGCCACCTACGCCATCCGCATCGACGTCGCTGAAGAGCTGTCGCGCCTGATGGCGCACCTGGACGAGATTGACCGCCTGCTGGCGCAGGGCGGGGAACTCGGCAAGCGCCTGGATTTCCTGATCCAGGAACTGCACCGCGAGGCCAACACGCTGGGCTCGAAGTCGGCCGCCCTGGAACTCACCGGCATCTCGGTGGAAATGAAGGTGCTGATCGAGCAGATGCGCGAGCAGGTGCAGAACATTGAGTAGCTTTTCAGGGGGTCCCACGGGGTCCCCGGAAATCAGCTAACCCACTGTCGTGTAAGGATATTTTGTCCCGAGCCGTCCCAGGGCGTAGCAGCCAAGCGCGCGCAACCTGTGGGGTTTATTGTGGGGTTTTTGGGGTTCGCGCCGCTTCTGAGGCGTTCATCCGATCAAAAACCCCACAGCCTCACAGGAACCTATGGGACATGAGCAGACAGCAACGACCGATCACTGACCGCGAGATCAAGGCCTGGCTCGCTGCCGGCGCCGTGGACCGCGGCGTTGGCGAAGGCCTGACCTTCGTCGCCAGCACCATCGCAGCGCAGGCCGGCAAGGCCTCTTGGATCCTTCGCTACCGACTGAACGGGCGATCCAAGGAGAAGGTGCTCGGGCGATACCCCGAGCTCTCTCGCAAGGATGCGCGCGGGCAGGTACGGCAGGACCGAGCACAGATCGAGCGCGGCATCGACGTCACGGCAGCCAAGCAGGCAGAGAAGACCCTGCAGCTCGAAGTGCCCACCGTGCAGCGGCTCGGTGAAGTCTGGTTCGCAAAGTACATCCAGCCGCGCTACAAACATCCGGAAGTCGTGGCCCGTGTCCTGCGCAAGCACATCAATCCGGTGCTGGGGCCGGTCGCCCCGCCCGACGTGCAGCCCGTACACATCGACCGCGTTCTGACGCGCATCGTGGCCGGCGGTGCACCGACCGTTGCCAACGACGCGCTGCGCTACATGAGCCGCATGTTTCGCATGGCCGAGCGCAACCACTGGATCGATCGAAATCCAGCGGCCGACTTCGACCTGGTGGATGCCGGGGGCGACGAGGTCTCACGCGACCGCTGGCTGACTGTGGGAGAACTGCAGCAACTCGCCGTGGCCATGCGGACGACACCGAACTACGGGCGCGAGAACGAGCTGGCCGTCTGGCTGCTGCTTGCGCTGTGTGTTCGCAAGATGGAGTTGCTGTCGGCCCGCTGGGACGCATTCGATCTCGACGCGGGCATCTGGACCCTGGCCAAAGAGAACACGAAGACCCGCGCTTCGATCCGTATTCCGCTGGCGGAACCGGTCATCGCATGGCTCAAAGAGGCCAGGGTCTTCTCATTCGGCAAGCCCTACGTCTTTCCTGCACTCACCTACGCATTCAGTATTGGCATTGACCCAGCCCTTGCCCACGCTGGATTCGGGTCGAAATCGTGCATGGCATCAGTCGCCCGATCAGCGTCGGGGGCTGTACCTTGCCCCCTTGGGCCGGCCAGGCTCGCAGCCGAGAGTGGCAAGCGCGCTGACCGTCCAAGATGAGCCAGGGCCCTTTGTATAACGCGCTATACAGGGTGGCCGGATGGTCCTGTCGCCACCACTGTCCGTTGAAGACGACCAGGTTGGTGATGCCGCCGGCCAATATCGACCTGGCAGCACGGTCAGCTTCGGCCTGATGCGCGCCGCGTTCGTTGCCACGTCGGCGTGTCACACCGCGTGCGGTTGCTGGCCCAGCAAAGCCAAGCCAGGGCCATCTGCGAACCGGATCTCGCCGGGCCTGAGGACATCATCACTGTGCTCTCGGCCATCGGCGGCACTTTCAGGCGTAGGGCTGGAACTGGTTGTTGTCGCGGCTGAGCAGTTGCATCAGCTTGGGATGGATGAAGAGCTTCTCTTTGCCGAACGGCATTTCGCGCAGCACGCCCAGGGCAGCCAGATCATGCAGGTAGCGGGATGCCGCCTGGCGCTGGGCAATGCCCTTGTCCACCAGGTTGCCGATGCGGCAGTAAGGCTGCTCGAAGATCACGTCCACCAGTTCGCGTGTGTAGATCTTGGGCAGCCGCGCGCGCACGTGGTCGGTGGTGTGCTCGGCCAGTTTGCGGATGGCGGCGATCTTGCCGGTGGTCCACTTCGAAGTTTCGGCCACGGCCTGCAGCATGAACTGCAGCCAGGGCTCCCACGCCTGGTCTCGGGTCACCCCCAGCAGCAGCCCGTAGTAGTCGGCCTTGTGCGCGATGACATGGCGGCTCAAGTACAGGATGGGCAGGTTCAGCAACTCTTCTTGGATCAGGTAGAGGATGTTGATGACGCGGCCGGTGCGCCCGTTGCCATCGGTGAAGGGGTGGATGGCCTCGAACTGATAGTGGCCCACAGCCATGCGGATCAGCGGGTCCAGATCGGTCTGGTTGCGCAGAAAGCGCTCCCAGTTGGCCAACATGTCGCGCAGGCGCGCTTCGCCGTTTACTTCAAAGTACGGCGGGGTGTAGATCACCTCACCCGTGCGGTCATTGATGAGTTGCGTGCCCGGCGTGCGCCGGATGTCCATGTCCACGCCCTTCAGGGTGCGGCACACATCCACGGCGGTCGCGGTGCACAGCGGCCGGTCTTTCAGTGACTGGTAGCCGCGCTGCAAAGCGGTGCGGTAGCGCAGCGCTTCCTTGGTGGCCGGGTCGGCGTTGTCTTGGCCCTGCGCGGGGCTTTGGGCGTATTGGAAGAGCTGGTCTGTGGTAGTGACGATGTTCTCGATCTCCGAGCTGTCCTTGGCTTCCAGCAGCGGGATGGTGTTGATGAGCATCGCCTGGTTGGGGATCAGCTCGGCGGCTTGCTTCAACTCGGCCAGGGCGGCACGGGCCTCGATGCAGGCCTTGAGCACGGCGCGGCTTTCCAGCTCGCGTGCGGGGGGCAACGTGGGCAACTGCTTGTGCGGCAGCTCAGGGCGCCACGGGGAATCGCGGTCCGTCATGATGCAAAAGCGCTACTTTGGCGACATGTCGGCACCTTATGTCGCCGCGGACGACACGTCAAGCAAACATGTCGATGTTTTTTGCTTTTGGCGACATGATCCAGTGCGCCTGTGGGCAGCAGCAACAGGTGACCGCCCAAGCGAGCCCGGTTGGGCCGTGCCGGTGGCGGCGCGTATAGCGCGTTATGCAAGGCGGTCAGGATCGACCGGCGATCAGCCTGCCGGGATCGCCAACACTTCGAGTCGGAGGCAAGTGATCGAACTGGCGACCACCGACCAGCACTTCGCGGATTCGACCGCGCTGACCACCACGCAGTCGGCGCCTTCGACCCTGGCATCGAGGAGAACGCGAACCTGGACACCATCCACCTCCCCCAGCAGCGCAACCGTGCGCGACAGCGGCTTACTTGCCGCGGCGATGGTGATCGGGACTGATGGCGCCGACTGGGCTGAACGTGCGCTCGGGTCGAGTGACTGAGCAGCCACCAAGTCAGGCTGCGCGGCCGGATCCGACTGCGCGGGTACAGGCGGCGGGGTTGGTTCAGACGGTGCGGCGGGGGCCAGCCGCTCCTTGAACACCTGCACATCGGCCCGCGAGACATGCGCCCTGCCCTCGATCCATTGCGCGACGGCCTGGGCCTGCGACTCGTGCAGCTTGCGCAGTTCGTAGAGCTCGCTGATGCCACGGCTCTGGACGAACAGGGCCAGCTCCAACGGGCTCAGGTTTTCGCGCTGTTCGTTTTCGATCACCTGGTCGTAGCTGTCCATCGCGTTGTCGACATAGGCGGGGATCGTGGGCTTGCCCGCCAGGCGCGAGGCACGCAGCCGTCGGGCACCGAAGTTCACCATCCAGCGGTCGGGCGTCAACGGATGCCGGCGCACCGAGATGGCCTGCAACACCCCACGCGCCTTGACGGAGTCGGTCAGTTCCGCCAGGGGCACCGGATCGAAGTCCTTGCGCGGTTGATCGGGGTCCTCGTCGATCAGATCGAGGGGCAACTGCAGCGGTGCACCGGCCGTCAGGATGGCGGGCGCGTTCAGCAGGTCGAGACCATCAAGCGACAGTGTCATGGCCTGCTCCGGATTGCGAACTGGCATGGGCACGGGCCTGCTGCTGCCCCATGACGATGGCTGCCAGCGCACGCAACGTCGGCTCGATTTCCTTCCACGCCTCACGGGCGGCGCTCTTCTTCATCTGCCACAGCACCTCGCCATGCGCCTGGGCCTCGGCGATCGATGAACGGCGCGGGATGGATGCGAAGTCGCCCGGCCCGTCGCCGATACGGATCAACAGCGGGTGATAGCGCTGCACGATCTGCAGAAAGTTGGCCCGCTGGAACGGCGTGGACTCGACCATCGTCGGCAGCAGCCCGATCAGCTGCAACTTCGGGTTGAGCACGGCCTTGATCTTGCGCACCCCGGCGCGCGGGTGGTTCAGCAAGCCGTGCACGCCCTCCATCGCTTCCTGGTTCAGCTGGATCGGCGACAGCACGAAGTCGGCCGACGCCAGCGCCGAGATGACCCGGATATCGGGGCCGGGGTTGGTGTCGATCACGCACACGTCGAACTGCTGGTCCATGACCGCGAGGAAGTGGCGCAGGTTGCGCGCGAACGGGGTGTGGTTCGTGGACTGCAGCTCCAGCATCGACAGTGGCGTGTCGCCGGCCACCAGCACCAGGTCCGCGCTCGGCATCACCGAGACCGACTCGGTCAAGAGGCGGTCCGCGGTGATGCCGGCGTCCTGAACCCGGCTCGACCGTCGCATCGAGCCGCTGAAATTGCCCTGGTGGTCGAAGTCGATCGCCAGCACGCGCTGGCCATGCTGGGCGAAGTAGTGAGACATCAATGTCGCGACGGCCGACTTGCCGACGCCACCCTTCTGGTTGGCGAGCACGAGTGTCTTCATGAGGAATCCTCCGGCGCGATCAGGTGGGGGGCGAGCCGCGGAGGAGGAGGCTTCCCGGCCGCCGCGCCTCGATGGCCCGAAGTGGGCAACTGCGCCGGATTCGCGCGAGCCGGCGCCAGCCGGCGAGCGCGCGCCGTTGAAAACCAGCCACACGCACGCACCGTCCCGATGATCGAATCGGGACGGTGGCGGCGGCGCGCTGGATTCGGCGTTGAATCCAGCGCTGTCGGCTCAGGCCTTCAGCTTGCGCATCTCCTCGGCCAGCATCCACAGCGCACGGTTCAGGCTCACGCCGCGGTCGATGCTGCCCACCGGCCGGGTTTGCAGCCGGCGACCCTGCGCGCTGCGGCCGGGCTGGCCACCGCGGATCACGTTCTCCTGCACGCGCTGGAAGGTCGTCCACAGACTGTGGCCGATGTCCTCGGGCCGGCGCGCCTCGATCAGCTGCTCGGCCGTCACCGGGGCGGGCTTGTGGCCCCCGGTCTCCTCGACGGTGCGCTCGCCGAAACGCAACGCCAGGGCAGCGGTCGCGAAGGCGACTTCTTCGGCCGGCGCGAGCTGCAGCGCCTTCATGGCTTCGGTGTGCTCGCCCACGGCCTCGAACTCGTCAAGCACGCGGAACGCGCCTTCGATCACCTCGCCCTGGATGTTGCCCTTGTGCGGGATGCGGATGTCGCCCACCACCTCGCCCACCACCAGACCGTTGCAGCAGACGAAGCGGAACATGCCGGCCAGCATCTGGTAACTGCTGGCGCCGTCGTGGCTGTTGATCAGGATGATCTCGTTCGCCTCTGGGCGGGTCTGCACTTGGCCAGCGTGACGCATGCGGATCATGTGCTTGGTGAACTCCGCCTTGCCCTCGACGCGGCTGGCGCCCTGGGCGACCATGAAGGGCTCGAAGCCCTCCTTGCGCAGGCCGCGCAGGACATCGATGGTGGGGATGTAGGTGTACCGCTCGGAGCGGCTCGCGTGCTTGCCCTCGGCGAAGATGGACGGCGCTGCGGCGCGCATCTGGTCTTCGTTCAGCGGATGGTCACCACGCATCACGCGGGTGTTGCGGGAAAAGCGGGTCGCCAGGGTCGGGGTCGAGTACATGATGGTTTCCATCGATCGTTGAGTGAGGGTCGAAGGGCGGGCGCGGCTCGTCGGCGTATGGACCAACAGGGCGCCCGCCCGATGAGGGTTCAGGCGTCGGCGTGCGCCGGCTGGCGCGCGCTGCGGGGCTTGGGGGTGCTGGCGGCCGGTGCGGCCGGTGCAGGCGGCTCGCCGCTGCGCGCGGTCGGCACGCCCTCGGCGCCCTGGCCACCGTGGCGGCGGGCTTCGCTCTCGGCACGGCTGTCGAGGTAGTCGATCTCCTCGGCCGTGAACGCCATGCCATAGACAGTTTCGCCGTCCTTCTCGTAGTTGTTGTTGCGCAGGCGGCCGACGATGTTGACGTGCGAGCCCTTGCCCAGGTACTCGGCGGCGTTCTCGGCCTGCTTGCCCCACAGGGTCCACTGGATCGCGGAGGATTCCTCCTCGCGGCTGTCGCCCTCACCCCGGCTCGCGCGCCGGGTGTTGCTGATGGCGGTCAGCACGCCCTTGGCGATCTTGCCCTCGCGGCCGTTGACGAATTCGAGCTTGACGGCGCCTGCCAGATGCGCGTGACGTTGGAACACTTGAACGTTGGCCATGGCCCTATCTCCTTGCGTGAGAGATCAGCCGGGCCCCGGTCCGGGTTGCCCTGAAAACTGATCCTCTCGCTCGAACTTCCTCGCTCCCGCCCACGGGCGGGCGGGGGGTGGGCATGACCCCTTCCCTCACGGGAAGGGGTTGGGGATGGGTGGGGTGCCTCGCAGCCGAAGCAGTGAGCCAGTTTCCCGGCCCACCGCTTGAAGATCCCCCCACAAGTCCCCCTCGCAATTCGACGGGGGCGCAGCTGGGGGGAGCGCGGTGGGACGACTGGCGCACGGGCTGCCCCCCTCCCCCCGGGCGGCGCAGCATCGCGGCCGCTGTGCCAGCTCGCCTGGCACAGCGGTTGCAGCGCAACCGCCCGAAAGATCACGAGCAGCGGCGGCTCTGCGGCCGGCGTGCCACCAAGGGAGCCGAAGGCGAGCGACTGGCGCGGCGGTCGAGCCGCTGCGAGCATCTGTTTGCGTTCCTGCATTCAGCGGCCCGGCTACGGGGATGGCAGGTGACCGGGGTGGCGATCTGGCCGGCGCCGCACCGAGCGGAGCGCAGCGCAGCGACCTGCAAGCCAGTCAGTTCGCCAAGCGGGCCTCGCTCAAGCGCAGCGTGAGGGAATCAGGGCCCGCGATCCCCGGGCACGGGAAAGGGCCGCCGTGTGCTTCAGCCGGCTCCGCCGGCCTGACCGTATTCGCGTGAGGGATGGCCGCCCGACAGGGGCGAGACGCTGGGCCTTTGACAGCGGCTCGACGCGTAGCGCAACAGCCCGGCCCCGCGCAGCGGGGACACGCCCAGGCCCACAGAGACCTGGCATCAGCAGCAGCACTCCATTCACCCCCCGGGTCGCGCCCATCCAGCGCCAACCTGGATCGCCGTTCTGCCAACTTCGACAACATCGAGTGGCGCTTCTAGACTCCTGCCAATGCCGAACGCCAGCTAAAACGCCGAGCCCATGAAGGCAACTGCCCGCGCGGTGATGACGATTCGTATCGACATCGAGCAACTCATCGCAGCGGTGCGCCGCCATGTCCCACTCACGCCAAAGGCGGCACTCGCCATCCGGAACGACCTCGGCACGTTCTTCAGCACGACACGTGTCACCTTGGCGTCGAGCGCGCCCATCCCCAAGTCCAAAGCCTCGGCGGACCGGGCAGTGAACTGACCTTCAAGAGGGGGCGTCGTGACACGATTCGTGATCGACCCCGATGTTGTTGCCGCGCACCTGACCCAGCTTCAGGCCGACGCCTTCGTCGGCAGGGACTCCGCGCTCGCACGCACCGTCGGCAACATCGCCACCGCAGCGTCCATCGACGAACTGCTCGGCAGCGCGTAGCCACGGATCAACGTCGTCTTTCAAAGCAACTGGAGCCTGCGAGGTCACCAACTGCGATGTTGCGTTATTACTGTACTCATTGACGCTCACAGTCATTCCGAAACACAATGTACCCATGAAGGCTACCGAAGCCGCGACCGCCACCACCCACGAACAGCAGGTGCTGCGCCTCGCGCGCAAGCGCACCCTTCTGCGCGCGCGTGACGTGACGCAGCACGGCCTGCCAACCATCGCCCTGACCCGCCTGGTGCAAGCCGGCAAGCTCGAACGCGTGGCGCGCGGCCTCTACGGCCTGCCCGGCGCCGAGATGAGCGAGCACCGCTCGCTGGCAGAAGTCTCGGCGCGTGTACCCAAGGGCGTGGTCTGCCTGCTGTCGGCCCTACGGGTCCACGAGATTGGCACACAGGCCCCGCACGAGGTCTGGATCGCCATCCCACCGCACATGGTGAGCCCGAGGCTCGACCAGCCCGCCATCCGGGTCGTGCGGATGTCCGACCAAGCTCTCGCCGAGGGCGTCGATCGCCTGAAGATCGACGGCGTCGACGTGCCGGTCTTCAACGCGGCCCGGACCGTCGTCGACTGCTTTCGGTTCCGCAACAAGATCGGCCTGGACGTGACACTCGAAGCACTGCGCGACGGCTGGAGCCAGCGCAAGTTCACTCTGGACGACCTCTGGCGCCACGCCGAACGCGGCCGGGTGGCCAACGTCATGCGTCCCTACATCGAGGCCATCACGGCATGACCGCAAACCGCGCCGCGTAGATCCGCGCCAAGCTGAAGCAGCACACCGACACGTCGAAGCAGGACTTCAACCTGACGCTGACCCGATACGGCCTGGAACGCCTGCTCTACCGACTGTCCATCTCCGAGCACGCACCGAACTTCCTGCTGAAGGGCGCGCTGCTATTCCAACTCTGGTACGGCCAGCCGCACCGGCCGACACGCGACGCCGATCTGCTGGGCTTCGGCCCTGACGACGTACCCACGCTGGTCGGCGTTTTCCGATCGCTCGCCAGCATTGCAGTGGACGACGGCGTCGTCTTCGATGCCACGTCGGTCACGGGCAGCCCGATCCGCAAGGACGCCGGCTACGGCGGCGTGCGCATCGATCTGCGCGCCAGGCTCGACGGCGCCCGCCTGTCCCTGCAGATCGACATCGGCTTCGGTGATGCCGTCACGCCCGCGGCGCAGTCCATCGACTACGCGACGCTGCTGCCCGACGTTCCCGCACCGACCGTACGCACCTACCCAAAGGCCACGGTCGTCGCCGAAAAGCTGCATGCCGTGACCGTGCTGGGCATGACCAACACCCGCATGAAGGATTTCTTCGATCTCGCCCTGCTGCTGCGCGACACCACGCTCGACGACGCGGAACTGCAGCGCGCCATAGAAGCGACCTTCGCCCGCCGACAGACGGCCATGCCCAGCACCATGCCCATCGGCCTGAGCGATGCCTTTGCCGACGACACCACGAAGCAGACGCAATGGCGGGCGTTCCTGAACAAGAACAAGCTGCAGCCGATGGACCTTCGCAATGTGATCGGGGCCATCCGAGCGCGTGCGACGCAGTTCGGATTTCCCAGGCCGTAGGACTGACGCTGGACCGGCCATGCGCACAACGCTGTTCGACTTCACCGACCCGAGTGCGGCAAACGTGTGGCATGCCATCGACGACCGCGTCATGGGCGGCATCTCCCACAGCACGCTGCGCCACGACCCAGCAGGTCACGCCGTGTTCGAGGGAACCGTCTCGCTGGAGCGCAACGGTGGCTTCGCCTCGGTGCGGTCCAGCCCCGGCGAACGGGGCCTACCTGGCGCCGAGGCCTGCTTGATCGAAATGCGCGGTGACAACAAGGAGTTCAAGCTCTGCCTGCTGACCGACGATGGCTTCGACAGCCTGAACTACCAGGCCAGTTTCGCCCCCAAGGGCACCGACTGGCAGACCTTGCACCTGCCGCTGGCCGACTTCCGCGCCAGCTTCCGCGGACGCGAGGTCACTGGCGCACCGCCACTCGACCCTGCGTGCATCCGCCAGGTCGGCCTGATGATCGCGGCACGCCAGGCCGGCCCCTTCGCGCTCGACATCCGGCGGATCGGTCTGGCCTGAGCGTATGCAGAAGGGGCGCCGCCGACGCCCTCTGTGCGGCCTAAACCAGGCCCCGCCCGGCGAAAGAGCACACGTCCGCGCCCGCCACCACCAGGTGATCGAGCACCCGCACGTCCACCAGCGCCAGCGCCGACTTCAACGTTTGCGTCAGGAATTCGTCGGCACGGCTCGGTTCGACCGAACCGGAGGGGTGGTTATGCGCCAGGACAACAGCGGCCGAATTGCAGGCGAGCGCTGCCTTGACCACCTCGCGCGGATACACCGAGGTCTGCGTCACCGTGCCGCGGAACATCTGCTTCAGCTCGATGATCCGGTGCTGCGCATCCAGGAACAGCACGCAGAACACCTCGTGCTCCAGCACACCGATCTCCAGGAGCAGGTAGTCCTTCACCGCCTGCGGCGACGACATCGTGGCACCGCGCCGCACCCGCTGCGACAGCACGCGCCGCGCCTGCGACAGCACCTCCTCGGCACGCGCAGGACGGTACTGACCGTCGACATCGCGCACCAGCAGCGCATTGACAGCGACAACGGAAGAAGTGGAAGAGAGCGACATGGCGAACTCCGGACTGTGTCGGGCGGGATTGCCCGAGACCGAAGCACCACGGCGCAGCGCAGCAGTCAGGGTTCGAAGACGGCCGCAGGCCGCAAGCGCTCGCCCCGCGAGCGCGCAGACCTTGACGGCGAGAACGGCGTGGTAGCGTGGGTCGTCACGGCAAGCCCACCCTACGCACGCCACGCTTGGATCGGCGGTAAACGCCGACAAAGTCGGCCTGGTCGGGATTCGGCGGGCCCCATCTGCACTCGGCAGGAGGAAGTCGAACGAAGGTAGTCACGAGGGCTCTCATCCAGCACCTCTGCGGCGAGGCACTTTCGGGCCCAGATTTCACAAGAGTCGCGCCAAGGTCGCTCGGCGTGCAGGGGCAACCGACTGCAATGCAGCGAGAGGAATCAGCGACCTTAAGGCAGCGGACTCACGGTGAGGGCCATCAAGCCGACTTTCGGTTCGACCACCAACGACGGCCGGAACGGCAGCTATACAAGGTACAGCTGACCGCGGGTTGCGGATGGGCGGTCTCCCTGCTCTGACGACTTCTTCCCTGCCGCGCGAACTGGCGGTACCGCCCCGTTGCGGGCATGCAGGCAACCAAGTTGGTTATCTGGTAACGGACATCTAGGCGATCCGGAACCCATGCGGGCTCAACCATCCTCCGCACCGCGCCGACACGCCCTTCATCTTCGGCAGACCTCGATCACGCCAAGAATCACTTGAACAGCTGCACAAGGTGCTCCAAGCACGCGCGAATACGTGGCAGGCGTTGACGCTCCGGGAGCATCAGTGCCCACACCGGCACAGGCGTGGATTGGAACTCCTGCGTGAGCAGGCGCTGCAGAGTGGAGCCTCCCGGAGCCTGTGCCATCTTCACCGGCAGGTGCGCGATGCCAAGCCCTTCGGCGGTCATTTGCGCGAGGGTGGCGGTGCTGCTCGCGCGCATGCGACTGTTGGCCATCAAATGTCGTCCGTCTGCGAAGCGCAGCCGGTTGAGCACCGGGTGCTCACAATTGGCCAGCAGTGTGTGCGCCATCAGGTCATCTGCGGAGCAAGGTGTGTCGCGGCCCTGGAGGTACGCTGCGCTGGCGTACAGACCGGTCTCGATCTCGCCCAGCTTCCGCGCGACCAACGACAGCGCGGTCGGATTGCCGGTGCGAATGGCGATGTCGACGCCCGAGCGAGCCAAGTCGACCAGGCCGTCCTCAACCAGCAGGTCAAGTCCGATCTGTGGATGACGCTTGACCAGGTCCGGCAGCGATGGCGCCACCCAGTGCTGGGCGATCGCTGAACTCAGGCTCACACGAACACAGCCGCTCACCTGGCGTCTGCTGCGCGAAAGATCCGCCTCGAGATCGCTCCGGGTCTCGAGCACCTTCTGGCAAAAGGCCAGAAAAGCCTCACCGTCTTGCGTGAGCGTGATGCCTCGTGCCGAGCGCCGAAAGAGCTGAGCGCCGCAGGCACTCTCGACGCGGGCGACGGCGCGCGAGATCTGGCTCACCGGCACGCCCCTTTCGCGAGCCGCCAACGACAAGGTGCCCAGGGCCGCCGCGCGCGCGAACACCGTCAGGTCGGCGAGGCTGAGGTTGTCCATCGCCCAATGGTAGCCAGTCGGCCCTTGCGCCGGCCGCAAACCGGCCTTGCAGCGCGAGCTGTTCCCGTGCATTGCCTCGCTGCCTAGACTTCCGCATCTCCCATACAGGACGAACCCATGCCACTGACCCGCCTCTCGGTCCCTGACCACTTGAACGCCCGGCAAGTGCGCGGCTTGGCCGACGCCGTGCACGATGCTCTCGTCGAATGTTGCGACGTTCCGCAAGGCGATCGGTTCCAGTTGATCTCGCGTTTCGAGCGCGACCACCTGATCCTCGATCCGACCTTTGGCGATGTGCAACGCACGGCCGACGCCTGCGTGATCGAGATCACCTTTCTTTCAGGGCGCACCGACGCACAGAAGCGACGGCTGTACAGCGAGCTAGCAGCGCGCGCGGCTGGTATCGGCTTCGCGGAAGACGACCTGGTGGTTGGGCTTGTGGAGAACGGAGCGATCGACTGGTCCCTCGGAAGAGGACGGGCGTACGTCGACAAGTGACTGGCGGGCGCCCCTTCGTCGGCGATCGAGCTGGTAGGCGAGCTGACCGACTTAGCGCCACGCCAGCCATCGGCCGGTCATGAATAGCTCCTTCTGGCCGTTATGGCAAGACTTGCATAACGGCCATAACGCGACGTTCGCAGTGGACAACTTTCAGGCTGTCTGGCGGTGTTCCTGTCGTCCTCGCCGCAGGGGCAATCTGAAGCGTTTCATGGCGCTTGCGATGGGATGCACCGCTGGCGTTGCTCGCGTAGCACGGTTGCTATACATTCCGCTCATGCGCTCTGCAACCTTTCCACCCATCCGTGTCGAGCCTGAGGTCCGCGCCGAAGTCGAGGCTGTCTTGCGCGAGGGCGAGACGTTGACCCAGTTCATCGAGGAGGCGGTCGTCGCGGCAGCAGCTTGGCGCCGCGTGCAGTCGGAGTTCGTCACTCGTGGCGAGGCGGCGATTGAGCGCTGGAAGCAAGAAGGCGGCGGGCATAGGGTCGACGAGGTCATGGCCGACCTGCAGGCCCGCCTCGATGACGCGAAGCGCCGAGCTGCTCAGCGCGCAGGCCGGTGACGCCCAAGTACACCGTCACGCTCCTGCAAGAAGCGGTGGAGGACCTGCGGCGTCTGGAGGACTTTTCCATCGAGCGCGAACTTGAGAGCGAGACGCCGGACTGGACCATTCCTCAAAGAGCACTGGACGCTGTCCGCGAGGGAATGCGATTACTGTCCTGGTCGCCGTTCACATGCCGTCGGGCAGAACTTGGCAATGGCCGCTCCCGCGAATTGATCGTTCCGTTTGGTGGCACGGGCTACATCGTTCTCTTCGAGATCGTCGGCGACAACGTGATAGTGGGCGCGGTTAGGCACCAGCGGGAAGAGGACTATAGGCACTGAAGCGGGCAGGCTCGACCCAGCAAGCGCTGTCGCCACCCGGAGAGGAACCCACGGTCTACTTGCTAACTGACCAGCGTACCGACACTACCGGCCATTATGAGAAGACCTCGGTTATGACAAGACCGTGGAAGACGAGCGCCCAGATCACCTCGTAGGCAGGTGGTCCCGGGCACTCGTGCACTTCTCATATTCACAGGCCCTTCAGGAACTCGAGCAGCGAGTCCGAGGCGCGGAAGCGCCGGCTGGCGGTGTCGGGGTCTTGCATCCGTGCCAGAGCCTTCTCCTTCATCGCCAGATTGGCCTCCGTGTACTGATGCGTGGTCGTCGGGCTCTCGTGGCCAAGCCACAGGGCGATGCCTTCGATCGGCTCGCCGGACTGCAGCAGATGCATGGCTGTCGTGTGGCGGATGGTGTGCGGGGAGATGTGACGATCACGCAAGCCGGGCATCGCCGGGGTTGCCGCCGCCACTGCCAGCGCCAGGCGCTGCGCGACGTTGGTCCTGGTCATCGTGCCCCCGTCTCTGTTCGGCAGCAGCGCAGAGCTCGGCAGCAGGTTCGGGTTGAACCTTAACCAGCTTCGGATGGCCTTTACGGTCGAGCGCCACAGGGGCATCGTCCGCTGCTTGCGCCCCTTGCCGTGCAGGTGCACGCTGGCCACACCGTCCAGGACGACATCGGCCAGGCGCACGGCGATGATCTCCGACACCCGAGCACCGGTGTTGTAGAGCATGTGCAGCAGCAGGTGGTCGCGCTGGCTGGTCCAACTCGCCCCCGGCTTGCCGATGATGGCCAGCATCTCCTCGCGCGTCAGGAAGCCCAGCATCGGCCGCTCGAAGCGCTTCATCGGCACGCCCAGCGCCTGCTCGACGATGTGCAGCGCGTTGACATCGCGGTGCCCGGCGAACTTCAGGAACGCGCGCAGCGCAGCGAGGCGCGCATTGCGGGTGCGGACCGCGTTGCCACGATCCTGCTCCAGATGGTCAAGGAAGGCGAGGATCAGCGCCGGGGTGATGTCCGGCAGCTTCATCGCCGTGGGCTGCTTGTGCAGCCGGGCGGTGGCGAAGTCCAGGAACAGCACAAGGCCGTCGCGGTACGTCGCCACCGTGCGCGGGCTCATCGCGCGCTGCTGCGTGAGGTGCTCGGTGAAGAACGATTGAACCAGCGCCGCGAAGCTCGGCGGCGTTCGGGGAGCCAACGACTTATTCATCTTCATCCTCCCACGGGCTGGCATAGCGCTCGAACGCCTGTCCCAGCAGGCCCATCAACTCCGGCACTCCGGTGAGATACCAGTAGGTGCTGGAGACCTTGACGTGGCCCAGGTAGGTCGACAACGACAACATGCGCTGGTTGATGTCCTCACCCTGTTCATGCCACAGCACGAGCCGGCGCACGGCGAAGCTGTGGCGCAGGTCGTGGATGCGCGGCATCCCGTGGCTGCCCCGATCGATCCAGCCCAGTTGCTGGCGCAGGTCCCGGAAGACACGGTGCACTTGCCGATCCCCGACAGGTTGCCCGAGCAACTGCCCGCGGCTGGAGACGAAGAACGGCAGGTCCGGCGTGGTGCGGACGTGGCGGGCACGATGCGCTCTGTAGCTGGCCAGCACCTGGACTGCGCTCGGATGCAGCGGCACCAGGCGCGTCTTGCCGAACTTGCTCTGCCGGATCGTCATCACGCCAGCGGCCAGGTCGACGTCGGCGTCCAGCAAGCCCAGCGCTTCGGAGATGCGTAGCCCGGCGCAGGCGACCAGGCCGAAGAGAGTCTCCATCACGGCTGGACGCAGGCCGCCCTTGGGGCCGAGTTGCCGGGCCGCAGCGAGCAACTCGACGATCTCGGCTTCCCGGTAGACATGTGGCGTCATTCGTCCCGGCACCCGACCGAAGACGGCCTCGTCTGGCACCTCGGTGGCCGGATCGAACTGCCGCAGCCAGGCAGTAAACGGCCGCAGCATCTTCAGCCGACGGGCCAGGGTCGCGCGGTCGCCGCGGCCGGCCTTGGCCTGGCGCGCCCAGTCGGCCATCAGATCGACCGTCAGAGGCCCCTGGTGGCCAGCGTCTGCGACATGGCGCGCGAAGCTGGTCAGCCTCTGCTCCATGTTGTGCAGCTTGAAGCCCAACTGCCGACGCTCGGTCAGATACTGCTCGACACGGGACTGCAGGCCGACGCGGGGCTTCATGGCTGGCTCCCAGGCCAGGGCAGCGCAACGCCCGACAGCGCACCGTGGTCGACCTTCGCGTAGATCATCGAGGTGTTCAACGATCGGTGTCGGAGCACGTCGGCCACCTCCTTGATGGAGCCGCCCTGGTTGACGATGCGGCTGGCGACCGTGTGCCGCAGCGCGTGGCTGCGGCCATGGGGGATGCCCACACGCCGGAAGGCATCGCGCACGATGCGGCGGATGGCGTCTACGCCGATGGGTTCATCGTGTGGCGCCAGGCGGCGTACGAACACGGCCGGGTCGCTGGTCTTGGGCCGCTCGTGTCGCAGGTAAGCTTCCAACGCACGCCCAGTCGCCACCGGCAAGGGCAGCAGATCCTGGCGACGCGACTTCGTGCGCTTGAGCGTGATGGTGCCCAGCCGCCAGTTGATGTCGGCCAGTTGCAACCGACTGATCTCGATGCCCCGCAGGCCCAGGTCGAGCGCTAGGCGGACGACTGCGTAGCCGCGCTTGGGCGACGGCAACACGTCGGTGAACGAGTTCAACAGCCGATCAACTTCCTCGGGCTTGAGACCTCGAGGCAGCGTGGCCATGCTCCAGTGCGCCGGCGATGAGATCGCGGCCAGCAGTGGCCCCACCGCGTCGCCGCAGGTGGCGCGATAGCGCAGGTAGGCACGCAGTGTCGATGCGATCGCGAAGGCGTTGCTGCTGGTGCCCAGGGCCTGCAACTGATCGGCAACGAAGTGCCTTATGTCCTCGGCAGCGAGCAAGCTCACGACGACAGGCTGACCGGCAAACCTGGACAGCAGTAGCCGCTCGACGATGCGCAGTCGGCCCTGCCGGGTCTTCGCCGCCAGGCCTCTGGCGTTGCACATGTGCGCGTCGAAGTGGTTCAGCTCGTCGGCGATCGGACCTGTGGGAACAGGCGCGGGTGCGATGACGCCTTCGGCGCGCAGGATCTCCAGCACAGGCATCAGCGCGGCGCGCGCCTCGTTGGGCGTGCGCAGAGCGCCGCCCAGGCAGTCACAGCGGGGCAGGTGATAGCGCAGGAACTGGTCGATGCAGCCTTCGTCGAGCATGCGCGTCGGCAAGAAGCACATCGACATCCAATGCGCGAAGTGCGCCAGGCCGTTCAGGCAGCGGCCCGAGGTATGCGTCGCATACCGACCGCGACGCAGGCGTGCGATGTACGCCGGAACCTGCGCTGACAGTGGACCTTCAAGCAACCAGGCCTGAAGCAAAGGATTGATCGACGGGATCTTGGGCATGACGGCCTCCGGTGGTGGAGGCGTCAGTACTGCCCGAACAGCAAACTTGCGGCGACTCCCCCAGCTGGGGTGGTCATCGTGATCTCGGATAGGGTTGAGGTGCGAATACCAACCTTGATCCTTGAAGTGAGAACCACGATGACCAACGCAACTATGGCACTGGCCGAGCTGGCCGAGAAGGGCCCCGATGTGGACATGCTGCGCCAAATGGTGCAGTTCGCCGCTCAGCGCCTGATGGACATGGAAGCCGAGACCCTTTGCGGTGCCGGCTACGACGAGAAGAACCCTGAGCGTCTGAACAGCCGCAACGGCTACCGTGATCGTTCTTGGGAGACACGCGCCGGCACGGTGGGGTTGCGCGTGCCCAAACTGCGCCAGGGCAGCTACTACCCCGCCTTCCTGGAGCCACGACGCACGGCGGAGAAGGCACTGGCCGCGGTCATACAGGAGGCCTATGTGCACGGCGTGTCCACCCGATCGGTGGACGATCTGGTCAAGGCCATGGGCATGTCTGGTGTTTCCAAGAGCCAGGTCTCACGCTTGTGCGCCGAGCTTGATGAGCGCGTGGGCACGTTCCTGAACCGCCCCATCGAGGGCGACTGGCCCTACCTGTGGATCGACGCCACCTACGTCAAGAACAGGGAGGCCGGCTCCATCGTGAGCGTGGCCGTAATAGTGGCGGTGGCTGTCAACACGGAGGGCCAGCGCCAGGTCCTGGGCATGAAGGTCGGCCCCAGCGAGGCCGAAGAGTTCTGGACGGAGTTCCTGCGCAGCCTGATGCGCCGAGGCCTGCGCGGGGTCAAGCTGGTGATCTCAGATGCTCACGAGGGCTTGAAGGCGGCTGCGGCCAAGGTGCTCAAGGCCACATGGCAGCGCTGCCGGGTGCACTTCATGCGCAACGCCCTGGCGCACGCCAACAAGACCCAGCGCCGCATGGTCAGCGCTGCCATCGCCACCGCCTTCGCCCAGGAAACGGCCAAGGCCGCGCACGAGCAGTGGCGGGTCGTGGCCGATCAGTTCCGAGGCTCGATGCCCAAGCTGTCCAAGCTGATGGACGGAGCCGAGCACGAGGTGCTGTCGTATATGGACTTCCCCAGGGCGCACTGGCTGCAGATCCACAGCACCAACCCGCTGGAGCGGCTCAATGCCGAGATCAAGCGCCGAACCAACGTCGTGGGCATCTTCCCCAACGACGCTGCCATCACCCGCTTGGTGGGCGCCATGCTGCTGGAGCAA
>JAJTDM010000077.1 GCA_021300575.1 Rubrivivax sp. | reverse complement strand
GCAGCAGCCCACCACGGGCCGCAACAAACCACCCCCCTCTGCACTCCTCCAGGCTCATTCCTCGCTGGAATCACGGGCCCGCCTCCAGGCTCAAACCTCGTTGGACAAGACTAGCACTTGACATGGCCCAGGAGGTCGGGTTTATCGTCAGCCCCATGCACCGCCCCACCCGCCGCCCCGCCCGCCGACGCTTCCTGCTGACCACCCTGGGCGTCAGTGCCGCCGCCACGGGGCTGGGCATCGGCTGGAGTCTGATGCCGCCGCGCCAGCGCCCGGTGCCTTCGCAGCCCTTGCCCGCCCCGGAAGGTGAGCGGCCGTTCAACGGCTGGCTGCGCATCGGCCTGGACGGCCACGTCACGGTGATGGTGCCCAAGTCCGAGATGGGCCAGGGTGTCCTTACGGGCCTGGCCATGGTGCTGGCCGATGAGCTGGATGCCGACTGGGCCCGGGTGCGGGTGGAACATCCGCCCATCGACGCGATCTACAACAACCTGGCCACGGTGGTGGATGGGCTGCCGTTTCACCCGGACGATCAGGGCCTGCTCAAGCGCCTGGCCGGGCGCATGACGGCGCGCACCATGCGCGAGATCGGCCTGATGATGACCGGCGGCAGTTCGAGCATGAAGGACCTGTGGCTGCCCATGCGCGAGGCGGGAGCGTCGGCGCGCGCGATGCTGGTGGCCGCGGCCGCGGCGCGGTGGGGCGTGCCAGCGGCCGAGCTGCGCGTCGAGGCGGGCCGCGTGCACCACCCATCAGGGCGCAGCGCGGGCTTCGGTGAACTGGCCGAAGCCGCGGCGAAGTTGCCGCTGCCCGGCGCCGTGACCCTGAAGACGCCGGCCCAGTTCAAGCCGATCGGCCAACCGTTGCCGCGCCTGGAGGCGCGCGCCAAGGCCACGGGCGGCGCGGGCTTCGGCATCGACGTGCGGCGCCCGGGCATGCTGTACGCCACGGTGACGATGTGCCCGACGCTGGGCGGCCGCGTCGCCTCGTTCGACGGCCAGGCCGCGCTGGCCTCGCCTGGGGTGAAGAAGGTGCTGGTGGTGGACGGCCACGCCGGCGGCACGGCTGGCGTGGCGGTGATCGCGGACACCCTCTGGCAGGCCCTGCGGGCCCTGGGGCAGGTGAAGGTGCAGTGGGACGAGGCCGTGCCTGCGGCCTCCTTCGACAGCGCCACCGCCATGGACCAGTTGGCCCGGACGCTGGACCAGGAGGAGGGCTTCGCGTTCCACCGCGTGGGCGATGTCGAAGCCGCGCTGGCCCAGGCCGCCAAGAAGCTGCGCGCCGAGTACCGCGCACCCTGGCTGGCCCACATGGCGCTGGAGCCGATGAACTGCACGGTGCAGTTCCGGGACGGGCGTGCCGAGGTGTGGGCACCCACGCAGGTGCCGGGTCTGGCGCGCAGCGCAGTGGCCCGGGCGCTGGGCATCGACGCAGACCGCGTCGAGGTGTATGTCACGCTGCTGGGCGGGGGCTTCGGCCGCCGGCTCGATGTCGACTTCATCGGCCAGGCCGCGGCCATCGCACGTGCCGCCGAGGGCGCGCCGGTGCAGACCTTCTGGAGCCGTGCCGAAGACACACGGCATGACTTCTACCGCCCGGCCTGCGTGGCGCGCTTCGACGCCGGCTTCGACGCGCAGGGCCGGCTGACGGCGTGGCGCAACGTCTCGGCCGGTCAGGCCATCGTGCCGGCGGTGCTGGAGCGTGCCTTCGGTCTGCCGGGCGCCGGGCCGGACAAGACCACGAACGAGGGGGCTTTCGATCAGCCCTACGAATGGCCGTCCGCCCGCATCGCCCACGCGGCCGTGCAGTTCCCCATGCCCGTGGGCTTCTGGCGTGCGGTCGGGCATTCGCACCAGGCCTTCTTCAAGGAGAGCTTCGTCGACGAGTGCGCGCACTTCGCCGCCCAGGACCCGGTGGCCTTCCGCCTGGGCCTGCTGGCCCGGCATCCGCGCGAAGCTGCCGTCCTCAAGCTCGCCGCCGACAAGGCCGGCTGGGGCCGACCCGTGCCACCGGCCCCGGACGGCGCCAAGGCGGCGCGCGGCGTGGCCTTGCACAACAGCTTCGGCTCGGTGGTGGCCCAGGTGGCGGAAGTGTCCCTGTCGCCTGACGGTGCGATCCGTGTGCACCGCGTCGTCTGTGCGGTGGACTGCGGCACGCCGGTCAACCCGAACCTGATTGCGCAGCAGATGGAAAGCGGCATCGTGTTCGGGCTGTCGGCGGCGCTGTATGGCGAGGTCACCGTGGTGCGTGGCCGCGTGGCGCAGAGCAACTTCCACGACCAGCCGGCGCTGCGACTGGACGCCTGCCCGCGCATCGAGACCCACATCCTGCCCTCGGACGCGCACCCCGAGGGCGTGGGCGAGCCCGGCACCCCGCCCATCGCGCCGGCGGTGGCCAACGCGCTGTATGCGCTGACCGGCCAACGCCTGCGCAGCCTGCCCCTGAAAACGAGCTGAGACCCGATGACAACGACCCTCACCCTCAACGGGCGCACCCAGGAGGTGCGCGCCGAACCCGACACGCCCTTGCTGTGGCTGCTGCGAGGCGAGCTGCAGCTCACCGGCACGAAGTTCGGTTGCGGCATGGCGCTGTGCGGTGCCTGTACCGTGCACGTGAACGGACAACCGGTGCGCGGCTGCGTCACGCCGCTGTCGGCCGTCGGCCGGCAACCGGTGACGACGATCGAGGGCCTGGCAGGGCCGGTGGCCGATGCGGTGCGCGCGGCCTGGGTTGCGCAGGACGTCGCGCAGTGCGGCTACTGCCAGAGCGGCCAGATCATGGCCGCCGTGGCCTTGCTGGCCGGCAACCCGAAGCCGGGTGACGCCGACATCGACGCGGCCATGAGCGGCAACCTGTGCCGCTGCGGCACCTACCCGCGCATCCGCGCCGCAGTGCACGACGCGGCGCGGCGGCTGTCCGGGGCTTGAACGCGTTCGGGCTTGAAGTGGCGCCACGACGGCGCGCGCTTCGTCCCGGTTCACTTCAATTGGGGGAGTTTGCAGCGGCCATGGGGCCTCGTCGGCTGGCCATCAGCGGCTCCGGCCTGAACTGGCATGACGTTGCGGCGCACTTGCGGACTGACAGCGGCGTAAGCAGCTGCTCGTGGGCCCTCACCGCGCATCGGGCACACTTGTGGGTGTGAAGTTTCGGCACCTTGATCCGCAGGGTTCGTTTCGGTCCTGTGTGACCGAACATACCGCTCTCTTCCGCCCACCCGGCCGCAGACGGATGCTTCAGGCAGCCTGTGCGGGGGCTTGGCTGTGGGCGCCCGCGGTGCTGCGGGCGCAATCGGGCGGGCCTGGCGTCGACGCCGGGCAGGTGCTGCGCGTGGGCGGGGTGGGGTCGGTCTCGCCAGTGCTCAAGCGGCTGGCCACTGCCTTCGGCCAGCAGCATGCAAACCTGAAGGTGCGGCTGGTCGAGCCGCCCCTGGGGTCGACGGGTGCCTTGCGTGCGCTGGCCGCCGGCGGCCTGGATCTGGCGGTCACGGGCCGACCGCTCTTGCCGCAAGAGACAGGCGTGGCCACGCCCTGGGTCCGTACACCGCTGGTGTTGGCCACTTCTGACGGAACAGCCCCGGGTTTGAGCCTGGCACAGGTGGCTGATGCCTACGCCGGCCGTCTGGGCACCTGGCCTGATGGCCGCGCACTGCGCCTAGTGTTGCGCAGCGCGCTGGAATCGGAAACGCTGCAGCTCAAGGCCCTGTCACCCGAGGTGGCCCGCTCGGTGGATGCGGCCTTGCAGCGGCGTGACCTGCCCGTGCCGGACAACGATCTGGCGGCGCTGGACCTGCTGGCCCGCCTGCCTGGTTCGCTGGGCAGCAGCTCGCTGGGTCTGGTGCTCAGCACCCAGGCCCGCGTCCGTGTCCTGCGGATAGAGGGCCGCGAGCCCACCCTGGCCAACCTGCTGAGCGGCGTCTATCCCTGGGACCGCACCTATTTCCTCGTGCAAGGCGCCCAAGCTTCGCCAGCGGCGCAGCAGTGGGTGGCTTTCCTGAAGTCGGACGCCGCGATGCGCATCCTGCATCCGCTGGGCTATGCAGCAGCACGCTGACATGCCGAACCCCCATCGTCCGCACCTTGCCGAGCGCAACAGTGTCGAAGGCCTGCGCCAAGACTCGCATCGCGCCGCACGGCTGCTGCGCATCATGGCGGTGCTGGCCGTACTGCTGGTGTGTCTGGGACCGCCCACGATGTTCAACATACGCCAGTTCAAGGAGTTGCAGGAACTGCTGTACCGCGATGCCGTGTTCCAAGCCCACATGCTGACCGAGTACGTGGTGGAAAACCCGGACACCTGGTCCTTCAAGGTAGAGCACTTCGAGCCGCACCTGCGGCGCTATCTCGAACCGGGCATGCGGGTGGAGGTGACGCAAGGCTCAGGCCTGCTGCTGTCCATCGGCCCGTCACTGGCCGCACCCGTGGTGACAGCCCTGCGCCCGGTGGAGGCCTTCGGCAGCCAGGTGGCCGATGTGAAGGTTTCCCAGTCGCTGCGTCCGCGTCTGCCGTTGATGATGGGGGTGCTGGTGGGGGGTGCCGGCATCGCGTTCTTCCTGCTGGTGTGGCTGCAGCGCTTCGTCTTCCGCCGGCTGAACGTGGCAGAGTCACGCCGTCAGGCGGTAGAGCAGCGGCTGTCTGACATTGCCGAGCTGTCGTCGGATGGTTTCTGGGAGACCTCGCCAGACGCGCGCTACACGGTGCACACCATGTTCCGGGACCACCCGGCCCTGCGTGACTGGCCGCTGGGCAAGGCGCTGTGGGATCTGCCCATCGAACTGGACGAGCAGGAGGCGCAGGCACACCGCGAACGATTGCGCTCGCGTGAGAGGTTCGTGCTGCGCTATGCCATCCACCTGCCCGGGATGGGTCTGCGCTGGCACGAGATCCACGGCAAGCCCTTGTTCGACGGCGGCCGGCGTTTCATCGGCTACCGGGGCACGGGGCGGGACATCACCCAGGACATCGAGCGTGAGCTGGAACTCGGCCGTCACCGGGACCACCTGCAGCGCTTGGTGGATGAGCAGACTGCCGATCTCATCTCCGCACGCCAGCAGGCGGATGCCGCCAACGAGGCGAAGTCGCTCTTCCTGGCCAACATGAGCCACGAGATCCGCACACCGATGAACGGCATCATAGGCATGTCGCACCTGGCCTTGCGTTCAGCCTCGGACCCCGTCCGCCAGCAAGACTACCTGCGGCAGATCCAGCGATCCGGCCAGCACCTGCTGCACGTCATCAACGACATCCTGGATTTCAGCAAGATCGAGGCGGGCAGACTGTCGCTGGAGCATGTGCGCTTCGGGCTGGACACGTTGCTGGACGACGTGACCGCGCTGATCCTGCCTCAGGCGCAGAGCAAGCGGCTGGAGTACGTGATCGACGTGCCGGTGGACCTGCCCCTGGACTACGTGGGTGACCCCCAGCGGTTGGCCCAGGTGCTGCTCAACTACCTGAACAACGCCGTGAAGTTCACCGCCCAGGGCTCGGTGCGGCTGAGCGTGCGCGCGCAACACTGCTCTGATACCGAGGACGAACTGCGATTCGAGGTGGCCGACACCGGCATTGGCCTCACGCCCGAGCAATGCGGGCGCCTGTTCCGCGATTTCGAGCAGGCCGATGCGTCGACCACACGCCAGTTCGGCGGCACCGGCCTGGGACTGGCCATCACCCGGAAACTGGCCGAACTGATGCAAGGCCAGGTGTGGGTGCGCAGCCACCCGGGCGAAGGCTCCACCTTCGGGTTCAGCGCCCGGGTAGGACGGGCGGCGTACCGCGGTGCACCGCAGAACAAGGCGCTTGCGCTGGTTGATCTGAGGGCCCTGGTGGTGGGTGACCCCGCACTGGCGCGCGATGTGTTGGCGGGGTGGCTCGCCACCTGTGGCCTGGAGGCTGACTTCGTGGGCGTTCGGCCCGAAGTGCAGACCATCCTGGTCGATGCGGCAGCCCAGGGGCGGCCTTATCGCGTGATGTTTGTGGATGTGCAGGCGCCGACCGAGGCGGTGCGTCAGATCTGCCAGGCAGCCCGGCGGGAGCACGGCGCGTCCCGGCTCCGCGTGATCGGCCTGACCTCCGCGCCGGTGGAGGACATTCCCCTGGCCGACAGGCAGGCGTGTTTCGATCTGGTGCTGAGCAAGCCGCTCACACCGTGGAGCACCATGTCCGCTGTCTGTGGGGTGCTGCAAGCACCCGACGCGTCCCCGGCACCTGCCAGGGTGGAGGACGCTGTGGGTGGCGGACAGGGCGGCGAGGCTGCAGCCGGCCAGGGGCTGGCGGCATCACTGCCGGGCTGCCGGGTGCTGCTGGTGGAGGACAACGCCGTCAACCAGATGGTGGCCAGCCAGATGCTGGAAATGGCCGGCGTGCGGGTGGAGGTGGCTGACGATGGTGCGCAGGCCCTGGCCCTGCTGGACACGCCTGGTGCACCGCTTTTTGACCTGGTGTTGATGGACATGCAGATGCCGGTGATGGACGGACTGAGCGCCACGCGCGAGATCAGGCGCCGCCCGGAGCTGGCGGGCTTGCCGGTGGTGGCCATGACGGCCAACGCGCTGGACGACGACCGGCAGCGCTGTGAGGAGGCGGGCATGAACGATTTCCTGGTCAAGCCCGTGGATCCGGAGGCCCTGTGGGCCTTGCTGAGGCGTTGGGTGCGGCAACCGTAGCGTTCGGAGCTTTCGAACGCTGTGGCCAAGGTGCCGAAGTCTGCGCGAGGCATGCCGGACTGAACAATGCGAGTTGTCAGTCGTTTCACCCTTTCACAACGCCCCTCCACAGGAGCCTCAAATGGCCAAGATCCTCGTTCTCCATCACAGCTACTACGGTCACATCGAGAAGATGGCCCAGGCCGTGGCCGAAGGCGCGCGTGAAGTGGCTGGCGCCACCGTCGACGTCAAGCGTGTGCCGGAAACCGTGCCTGCCGAGGTGTTCGCGGCGTCGCATGGCAAGGCCGACCAGGCCGCCCCCGTGGCGCAGCCGGCAGAGCTGGCGAACTACGACGCCATCATCTTTGGCGCGCCCACGCGCTTCGGCAACGTCAGCAGCCAGATGCGCTCGTTCATCGACCAGACCGGCGGCCTGTGGGCCACGGGCGCGCTCATCGGCAAGGTGGGCTCGGTGTTCACGTCCAGCGCCACCCAGCACGGCGGCCAGGAGAGCACCATCCTCACCTTCCACCCCACGCTGCTGCACCACGGCATGGTCGTCGTGGGCCTGCCGTACGCCGAGGCGCGCCAGATGGGCCTGGACGAGATCAAGGGCGGCAGCCCTTACGGGGCTTCCACCATCGCCGGTGGCCAGGGCGAGCGCCAGCCCAGCGAACAGGAACTGGGCATGGCCCGCTTCCAGGGCCGCCACGTGGCCGGCATCGCCACCAAGCTGTTCGGCTGAACCGCTGAACAGCTGAACCGGATTGCGGGGGGCCGCTACTTCGTCCCGAAGATCCGGTCACCCGCATCCCCGAGGCCGGGCACGATGTAGCCGTGCTCGTTGAGCTGGCGGTCAATCGCCGCGGTGTAGACCGGCACGTCGGGGTGGTGGGCGTGGAAGTTCGCCAGGCCCTCGGGGGCGGCCAGCAGGCTGACGAAGCGGATGGACTTCGGCCGCGTCTCCTTCAGCCGCTCCACCGCGGCCACGGCCGAGTTGCCCGTGGCCAGCATGGGGTCCAGCACGATGGCGTCGCGCTCGTGCATGTCCTGCGGCATCTTGAAGTAGTACTCCACCGCCACCAGCGTCTTCGGGTCGCGGTACAGGCCCACGTGGCCCACGCGCGCACCCGGCACCACCTCCAGCATGCCGTCCAGGAAGCCGCTGCCGGCGCGCATGATGACGACGAACACCGTCTTCTTGCCGTCGATCATGGGGGCCTGCATGGTTTCCAGCGGCGTCTCGATCTCCACCAGGTGGGTGGGCATGTCCCGCGTGACCTCATAGGCCATGAGCATGCTGATCTCGTGCAGCAGGCGCCGGAAGCTCATGGTGCTCAAGTCCTTCTGGCGCATGAGCGTGAGCTTGTGCTGCACCATCGGGTGGGAGATGAGGTGGACTTGGGGCTTGGTCATGCGCAGGGCTCCAGGGATCGCGAGGTGGAACTGGGGTTCAGGCCACCGGCCAGTTCGCGCACCACCTCGGCAGCAGGTACTGTTCGGCAGGCACGGGTGTTCTGGCCGGCCCAGAGCGGGGAGAAGTCGCCCTGCCCTGCGGCTTCGGCTGCCTGGCGCAGGCCGGCCAAGGCGCCAGCGGCCAGGGGAAACGGCGGGATATGCACCTGCACCGCGGCGGACTCCCGCACCCAGCGGTTGACCAGGGCCCGCGCCGGGCGACCGGTGAAGGCGGCGGTGACGGCGGTGTCAGATTCCACCCCCGGCAAAGCGCCTGCCAGGGCTGCGCGGTGCACTGCCGAGGTGCGGGCCTCGGGGCAGCACAGGAAGGCGGTGCCCGCCTGCACGCCGGCGGCGCCGAGGGCCAGGGCCGCACGCACGGAAGCGGCGTTCACGATGGCGCCAGCGGCGATGACCGGAATGTGCACGGCGGCCACGATGCGCGGCAACAAGGCGAACAGGCCGGCCTGGCCTGACAGGTCCAGATCGGGCTTCAGGAAATGCCCGCGGTGCCCGCCGGCCTCCCAGCCCTGGGCAATCACGGCATCGGCGCCGTTCGCCTGCAGCCACACCGCTTCCTCCACTGTGGTGGCCGAAGACAGCACCTTCGCGCCCCAGGCCTGGACGCGTGCCAGCAGATCGGGTGCGGGCAAGCCGAAGTGAAAGCTCACCACGGGCGGACGGAAGGGTTCGATCAGATCGGCCAGGGCCGCGCTGAACGGCGCGCGTGCCGCGCCGGCGGAGGCGGGCGGCGGCAGACCGGCCTGCCGCGCCCAGGGCGTGACAGCTTTGCACCAGGCGGCCTCGGCCTGCAGGGCCTGGGCGTCTGTGGGCCGGTGGCAGAAGAAGTTGAGGGCCCAGGGCAGGGCCGTGCCCGGGCCGTCCCGCGCGCCCAGCGCGGCGGTGAGTGCCTGCAGTTCTGCCTCCAGGACCTCGGCCGAGAACGTGGCGCTCGGCAGGCTGCCCAGCGCCCCGGCACGGCTGGCCGCCGCGGCGAGTTCATGCCCTTGCACGCCCGCCATGGGGGCCTGGATGATGGGGTGGCGCAGGCCCAGCAGCCGGCACAGGTCTTCAGGGGACGCACGGCTGGGCATGGTGAGGATTCAGGGGCGGGCCAGGTCGGGGCCGGGACGCTGCACCAAGGTTCAGAACACCGTGCCGTCGCTGTCGATCTTCACGGGCGGGGCGCCGCCCTCGCGCCGTTCCCGGGCGATCTGCCGGCCCGCCGCCCAGGTGCCGCCCTCCAGGATGCAGGCCAGCGGCATCTGCTCGGCGGACACCCCCAGTTCCTGGCGCACCAGCACCGCCAGTTCGTCCAGCAGCGTCACGGTCAGGGCGCGCCACTCGATGACGAACTCGCTGGCGGGCTTCCAGGTCTTGGTCAGATCGCGCGCATCGCGCGGCACGATCACGCCGCCGTCCAGCAGCAGACCGCCGTTGCGGTACTCGGGCAGGCCGGTCAGGGCGTCCAGGCCGGTGACCCGCACCCCCGCCCACTCGAAGGGCTCCAGCAGCGAGTAGGTCAGCCACTGGCTGAGCTTGTGGAAGGGCACCCAGCCGCCCGTGGCGCGGTCAGGTAGCAGGGCGTCGGCCGTGGTTTGCGCGCCCGCCCACAGGTGGGGCCACACATCGCCCGCCGGCAGGCCCAGCACGCGGCTGCCGCTGGTCCAGATGGGGGCATAGCCGGTGACCAGCGTGCGCAGGATCTCGCCCGCCGTGAGTTCGGTGCGTTGGCCGTGGTCGGTGAGCTGGTCGTACAGCCGGCTCGGTCGGGCCTCGCCGCCATCGGTCTGCGCTTGTGCCTGCAGCACCTCGCCCAGGCGCGTGAGCAGGGCAGCGCGGCCCTCCAGCCCCACCAGCGGGTTGGAGGGGCTGGCCTGGAACACGGCGCGCAGCGCGGCGGCGTCCAGCCGCTTGAGCGCCAGCGCGTCCACGCGCAGCGGATCGGCCGGGTCTGACGAGAAGACGCCTGCGACGAAGGCCCGGAAGCTTGCCACGCCCAGGCCTTCGGAGCGGGTGAAGCTGGCGCGCTCAGGCCTCTCAGGCCTCTCGTTCTGCTCGCGCCGCTCGCGTGGCTCGGGCTGCCCGGACTGCCCGGGCTGTCCTGGGGCGGTCTCCTGCGCTGCCGTGTCAGCAGGCGTCGCGGTCTGCGCGCCGGCGTCAGGTGCGTCGGCGGGGGCCCCTTCGGCTGCGTCCTTGGCTGAGTCCTCGGCTGCGACTTCGGCGGGGTCCTTCGTCTTGCTGGCACCCGTGGCTGCGCCCAGCATGGCCAGCAGGTCCTCGCCCTTTTGCCGGTGCACCGGCAGCGCCAGGGCGTCCAGCTCCGGGCGCTCGGTGTAGCGCCACTGCGGCCCGGCCCCGGCGTCCAGCAGCACGCTCACCACCGTGAGGTCGATGCGCGCGCGCGCCACTGCAGCAGGGGTGCGGCCCGCCAGCAGCGCGTCGAGCTCGCCCTTGCGGTCCACCCCGCCGGCCTCGAAGTGGCGCCAGCGGCTGTGGTACGGAATCTTCAGGTCCGGAAAGCGCTCGCGCGTGAGCGCCGCCACGCGCTGCGCCAGGGCGGGCAGGGCACTTCGGTCCAGCTTGAAGTGGCCCGAGCGGCCTTCCTCCACCGCACGGGTCACGGCCGCACAGCGTGCGCGGATGGTGGCGCTCTCGCGCAGCGCGGCCAGGGGGTCACGGAAGCTCATATGGAATGCACCCAGTTCTCGACCTGCAGATCCGGCACCCGCTCGAACTCCCGGCCATTGTTGGTAACCAACACCCAGCCCTGCGCGCGGGCGTGTGCCGCAATCCAGAGATCATTACCGCCGATCACACATCCCCGTTGCTGCAAGTCGGCCCGGATCTGGCCGTAGTGCTCGCCGGCTTCAGCCGGCAACGGGGCGACTTCGATGACCCGAGTGAGTTGCGCCAGGCGCGCCGTCGCAAGCGCCGGGTGCTGGCTGCGCTCGGCACCGAATCGCAACTCGCCCAGGGTCACCACGGACATGGCGAGATCTCGCGCTCCATGCTGCTCGAAGCGCTCCCGCACCTCCGGGGGGTTGTGCTTGGCCACATAGATGCAGATGTTCGTGTCCAGAAGGTAACGCTTGTGGTTCGTGTGAGACGCGCGCGGTGACGCAGACATCAGAACGGCTCACGCATCTGAGGCGGCTCGTCCTGACGCCCCTCGGGCCACAGGTCTTGCGGCAGCGCTGCCAGGGCTTCGAAGACGGCGGCGCCGCTCACGGGCACGGGCCGAAGAATGACCTCGTCGCCCCGACGCAGGATCTCCACCTCGTCCACGTCGAAGCGGAATTCCTTGGGCAGGCGAACGGCCTGGCTGTTGCCAGACTGGAAGATGCGGGCCAGGGTCAAGATCCTCTCCCAAAAATATATACGCAAAGTATATACAACATGCCGGGAGCCTGCTCCTTGGGCTGAGACGACCGCGCTCACTCCAGCCCCCGTCCCTTGACTTGAGCCAGGTCCTGCTGCGTGGGCACGCTGCCGTCGGTGAAGTAGCCTGCGGCGATCTTGGCCTCCATTTCCACCTTGGCATCGGCCGGCACGAGGTCGTCGGGGATCTTGACGCGTTCCCCGACCTCGATGCCGCTGCCGGTGATGGCGTCGAACTTGTCGTTGCTCATGCTCACCAAGCGGTGGATCTTGCGGATGCCCAGCCAGTGCAACACGTCGGGCATCAGCTCCTGGAAGCGCATGTCCTGCACCCCGGCCACGCACTCGGTGCGCAGGAAGTACTTGTCGGCGCGGTCCCCGCCCACCTGGCGTTTGCGCGCGTTGTAGACCAGGAACTTGGTCACCTCGCCCAGGGCGCGGCCTTCCTTGCGGCTGTAGGCGATCAGGCCCACGCCGCCCTGCTGAGCCCCGGCGATGCATTCCTCGATGGCGTGCGTGAGGTAGGGCCGGCAGGTGCAGATGTCTGAGCCGAAGACGTCCGAGCCGTTGCACTCGTCGTGCACGCGCGCGGTGAGCGTCACGTTCGGGTCGGCCAGGGCACGCACATCACCAAAGACGTACAGCGTTTGTCCGCCGATGGGCGGCAGGAAGACTTCCAGGTCGCTGCGCGTGACCAGTTCCGGGTACATGCCGCCCGTCTCCTCGAACAGCGCGCGGCGCAGGTCGGCCTCGCTCACGTTGAAGCGCCGGGCCACCCCGGGCAGCCACCACACCGGCTCCAGCGCGATCTTGGTCACCGCTGCCGACGCGTCCTCCAGCAGGATGCGCCCGTCAACGGCCAGGCGCTGGAACGCGAGGGCCTGCTTGATCTCCGGCAGGTGGATGTGCGCCTTGGTGACGGCGATGGTGGGCCGGATGTCGTAGCCCTGCGCCAGGTGCTCGGCGTAGACCTGCTGCACGCTGGCGCCCCAGGGGTCGATGGAGACGATCTTGTCGGGCTCACCCCATTGCGGATGGGGGCCGATGGGGTCGGTGGGCGCGGTGTCGGTCAGGTCGGCCCGGTGGCCGCGCGTGAGGTTGCCCGCCGCCACGGCCAGCGCCCGGTACACGCCGTAGCTGCCGCTGTGCGTGCCCACCACGTTGCGCTGGCTGCGGTTCGCTGTCGTGCCCACCAGCGGGCCGCGCACCAGCGGGTCGGCCGCACCCCAGTGGAGGGCCGGCGCACCGCTGGGACCCTGGCCGGGATGCGAGGTCAGACGGATGTGGCGTGCTGGAACGGGGGCTTCTGCGGCCATCAAGGGCTCCGTGAGGTGGCGCTGAGGCCAGCGCTGAGACGCGGCAAAGCATAGCCGTGGAATGCAGCCATGCAGACGCTGGGGTTCAGGCGGCCGGACAAGCCCAGTCTTGAATGCGGCAGAGCGCCGGGTCCTTGAGGTGATCCGGCAGGAACGACGCGTGAGCCGCCAGCAGGGACATGCGCTGGAGGTCTGCCCATGTGAGGCCCGCCTCGATCACCAGCAGCGCCGCTTCGCGGCTGGCGCTGGTGCGCGAGATCAGCCGGTTGTCGGTGTGGAACGACAGTGACACCCCCGCTTGCCACAGCGCCCTGATCGGGTGCGCCGCGATGGACAACGCGGCGCCGGTCTGGACATTGCTGGTCGGGCAGACCTCCAGGTGCAGGCCCCGCTCGCGCACTTCCTGCAGCACGGCGGCGCCTGGCGCGCCCTCGATCAGGTCCGCCAGGCGCACGCCGTGCCCCACGCGGTGCGCGCCCAGCCGGGCCGCCTCCAGCACACGCAGGCCCTCGTCGGCCTCGCCGGCGTGCAGGGTCAGCGGCAGGCCGGCCTCGCACAGCCGGGCCAGCAGCGCGGCATGTCGTGTGGCAGGCCAGCCGGCCTCGGGGCCGACCAGATCGAAGGCGATGACGCCGCGGCCGTGCCAGCGCAGCGCCAGCTCCGCCGCGCGCTCGATCAGCGCATCGCTCTCATGGCGCAAGGCACAGACGATCAGCCCGCTGGGCAGGGGGCTGCGCGCCAGGCCGGACAGCAGGGCAAGCACTGCCTCATCCCCCGGGATGCCGAAGGGCTCGAACAGCAGCGGCGCGATGCGGAACTCCGCCAGCACGCAGCCGTCCAGGCGGGCGTCTTCCGCGGCCTCGAAGGCCACGCGCTCCAGCGCCTCGGGCGAGGCCATGGCCGCCACGGTCAGGTCGAAGCCCTTGAGGTACTCCACCAGCGAGCCGGCGTAAGCGCGGTCATCGAACCAGCCCGCCAGGCCGGGCACGTCGGCGGCCGGGGCGGGCAGCCCGCGCGCGGTCAGCAGTTCCAGCAGCGTGGCCTCGCGCAGGCCGCCGTCCAGGTGCTCGTGCAGCAGCACCTTGGGCAGGGCGCGGGCCAGGTCCAGCAGGCCATCGGGCAGGCAGGGAGTCAAAGCCGGGGGAGGCATCTCAGCAGGGCAACGGTTGCATCGCGGCCGATCCTACGCCCCGCCGTCCTTGCCCGGCTATCCTGCGGCGCAGGCTTCGTCCCCTGTTGAAAACACTACCCCTTGAACATTCCCACCTGAACATTCCCGTTTCAACGCCTCATGACCCCGACACCGCCCCCCACCCTGCCAGACACCTTGCCAGACACCTTGCCAGACACCCTGCCCCCGCCGCACGAACTCGACGCCGACGCCAGCTGCCCCCAGCGCTGGGGCTGGATGCTGGGCAGCCCGCCGGCGCCTGACAAGGTGGTTCGCTTTGCCGACGGCAGCAGCCGGCAGTTTCCGCAGCTGCGCTGGAGCTTCAGCCACGCCCGCGAGCTGCACCCCACGCTGGACATTCCGCGCGGTGATGGCCCGGTGTCAGCCTTGCCCCAGGCCCTGCGCAGCGATCTGGACGACGTGAGCTTCACGCCGCTGGGCGCCAGCCGGCCGATGAGCTTCGCGCAGTCCCTGAAGGCCAACTACACCGACGGCATCCTCGTGCTGCACCGCGGCCGGGTGGTGATGGAGCGCTACTTCGGCGCGCTGGGCGCGCAGCGGCCGCACATCGCGTTCTCGGTCACCAAGTCCTTCCTCGGCACCCTGGGCGCGCTGCTGGTGGCCGAAGGGGTGCTGGACGAGTCGCGCCCCGTCATGCACTGGGTGCCGGAGTTGGCAGCGTCGGGCTTCGGCACGGCGTGCCTGGGCGAGGTCATGGACATGACCACGGACCTGGATTTCAGCGAGGTCTACACCGACCCGGCCTCGGGCATCGCTGCCTACGCCCGCTCGGGCGGGTTCGCGCCGCCTCACCCCGACCACCCCAGCGCCGACGGCCTGTACGCCTTCCTGCAGACCGTGGCGCCAGCCGGCGCGCATGGCCAGGCCTTCTCGTACCGCAGCATCAACACGGATGTGCTGGCCTGGATGATCCAGCGCGCCACAGGCCAGCGCATCGACGCCCTGCTGTCGCAGCGCCTGTGGGCGCCGATGGGGGCCGAGCGCGACGCCCACATCACCTGCGACCCCCACGGCATGCCCTTTGCCGCCGGCGGGCTGTGCACCACCTTGCGTGACCTGGCGCGCATGGGCGAGATGATGCGCTGCGACGGCGCCTTCAACGGCCGGCAGATCGTGCCGGCCCGCGCCGTGGCCGCCATCCGTGCCGGTGGTGAGCCCACCAAGTTCGCCCAGGCTGGCTACGCGTTGCTGCCGGGCTGGAGCTACCGCCACCAGTGGTGGCACAGCCACAACGCCCACGGCATGTACATGGCCCGCGGCGTGCACGGCCAGGCCCTCGTCATCGACCCCGCAGCGGAGATGGTGGTGGCGCGGTATGCCTCCCATCCGTTGGCGGCGAATGCGAATCTGGACCCGACGTCATTGCCGGCGTGGGAGGCGCTGGGGCAGCGCCTGAAGAGCGGATGATCTGACCCCGGTTTGCAGCCGGGTTCAGCCGATGGCCTGGAGCCACTGTGGTGGCTCCTCAGGCCGCCGCGGACGGCTCGGGCCTTCCCCACCGCAGCCGTCGCTGCCTTCGCTGCCTTCGCTGCCCTCGGTGCCTTGAGGAGGCGATGCCCCTGCTGGCCCGGGCTTTGCGGGCGGCGCCGCATACTGAACCCATGGATTTCGTGAACATCCCGCTGCTGGCGGGCGCGCTGCTGGTGTTCCTGAGCGTGCTGGCCGGGCTGTTCTCCACCCGGGTGGGGTTTTCGTTCCTGCTGGTTTTCCTGTGCGCCGGCTTGCTGGCGGGAGAGGACGGCCCGGGCGGCTGGAAGTTCGATGATTTCCGCCTGAGCTTCTGGGTGGGCAACCTCGCCTTGGCGGTCATCCTGCTGGACGGCGGGCTGCGCACCTCCATCTCCACCTTCCGCACGGGTCTGCGCCCGGCGATGCTGCTGGCCACCGCGGGGGTGGTGGTGTGCGCCGTCATCACGGCGCTGGCAGCCATGCTGCTGCTGGACCTGGACTGGCGCACCGCGGGGCTGCTGGGGGCGATCGTGGGCTCCACCGATGCCGCCGCCGTGTTCGCCCTGCTGACCCGAACCGGCATCACGCTGAACGAGCGCGTGGCGGCCACGCTGGAGATCGAGTCGGGCATCAACGACCCGATGGCCGTGTACCTGACCTTGACCTTCATCGCCCTGGCCTCGGCCGTGGCCGTGACCGCGGGCGCGGGGTCCTCATCGCTCACCGCACCGCCGGACGACTGGCAGGAGCAGTTGCAGAC
>JAJTDM010000076.1 GCA_021300575.1 Rubrivivax sp. | reverse complement strand
GCCATGTGGCCTCCTCTCGTGGTGGTGGTGGGGGGTGGTGGTGGGGGGCGGGTGGTCAGGTCGGCAGGTGCATCTGCCCGTGCAGATCTGGCAGCGCGATGGCCTTCATCCGTGCCACCTGGGAAAGCGATGCCATTGCCCGGTTGACCAAGAACTTGCAGGTCTCGTTGAGTTCCTCGGGCGTGGCGGCCAGGTAGTAGCCGGTCTCTGGCGTGCCGCACAGGTGGTGGCCTGCCAGGCGCAGATCGGTGATCACGGCGCGCAGCGCGCGCTCGTCAGCGGCCACGGTCAGGGCGCCGCACAGGCGCCGCGCCAGGTCACGGGCGTGGATGCCGTTGTCGCGGCCCACGTGGCCGCGCAAGGCCACCAACACGGCATCGGGCGTGATGGGCCCGCCGCGGCGTGCGATGGGCAGGGCGCCGTGGGTGGCGGCGCTGGCGGGGGTGGAGGGGGTGGAGGGGGCCGTGCTCATGGCCACACCAGCCACGTTGCCAACAGCACCCAGCCGGCCACCCACGCCACCAGCAGCACAGCCACCAGCAAGGGGCTGACGGTGCGCCACACGCGCAGCGCATGCAGGCGCGGCCCGGCATCAATCACCCCAGGGGCGAAGGCGTGCCGGCGCGCTGCCCGTGAAAGCCCCGGCAGGGCCGAGGGGCGCCGCAGGCGCGGGAAGGACATGCGTTTGAACATCAGCGGCCTCCTTGGATGACGATGAGCCTGGCGTTTCCCTTGCTCATGGGCTTTACGGGCACCAGGTGCGGGTGGAAGAACGTGAGGTAGTCCAGCGCGGCATCCCAGACGGCGATGCGGCGCTGAACCCCGTAGAACCGCTCCAGGCGCCGCGCCCGGCGCTTGATCCAGCCCAGGGGCGGGCGGGCGGTGAACCTGGTGCGGTCTGTGGTGGGCACAGTGGTGGGGTCAGTGGCGTGTTCAGTGGCGTGGTGCATCACGCTTCCTCCTGCTCGGCCTTGGGGTTGTGGATGCAGCCGCGGCAGGCCTGCCACTGGCGCACCATGAGCGGGTTGCCCGCGTTGAGCGGGGTTTCGCGCTTGTCCTGGCACATGCGCAGCGTGAGCTGGCCCCAGAGCGGGCAGGCCACCTGCTGGCCCAGCACCTCGCCGCGGATGCGCTCGGCCAGGCGCTCCACGTTGCCCACGTACCGGCCGTTCAGGGCCTGGCTGATGGAGCCGGGCGTCACGCCCAGGCGCCGGGACACTGCAGCCTGGCTGGTGGTGGTGCACAGGCCGCGCAAAGCCTCCAGCGCGTCGGCCGGCAGGGGCTTGGCAGGGGGCTTACTGGACATCGCCCACCTCCTGAACCGATTGCTCCCAGGTGATGGCACCCAAGTTGCGGTCAAACACGCACTTGCGGCGGGTGACGGCGGGGGCGTGCGCGCCCGTGTCGCGCACCAGGCGGTAGCGCGCTGGCGTGCCCGGCTTGGCCGGGCGGATGACGGCGAAATACTTGGCGCGCGCCAACAGCAGCAGGTAGGTCTTGGCGGTGGACGCCTTGACCTGGCAGCCGGGGATGGATGCGGCCGCGGCCACGTCCTGGTAGTCGAACTCTTTCAGCGCCCGCATCGCACGCCACATGGCCAGCACGCCCAGGCCGGCCGTGGCGCTCTTGCCCGTGCGCGGGGCCTCGATGGCATCACGCGCCACCACATAGCTGGCAGCCGTGAACTGTTGCCCGCCGCGCCGGCGGCCGGGCTTCACCGCTTGCTGCACCCAGCCCGCGGCCGTCAGCTCAGTCAGGTAGTGCTGCACCTGGTCAACGCTGACCCAGGGCTTGCCGGCGTGCTCCTGCAGCTGCTCGGCCGTGGCCGGCTGGTGGCGGCGCAGAGCCGTCCAGATGCGCTGGCGCTGGGTGGGCATGCCTGCGCATTCCATGTGCAGCGGCAGCCGGCCAGAGCGGCGCGCGCTGGGCGCTGAGGGTTCCACTTGCGGCCGCATCAGCCGGCCCTCCGGCCCGGCACGGCGCCCGTGTACAGCGTGGCGGCGCAGTCGGCCGGGGCCGCGCTCAGGCCCTGGGCGTCGCACCAGCGCTTGATGGACTGCAGGCTGGTGACCACCCGGCGCGTGATGCCGGCCGTCTCGGCCAGCACCCGCTTCTTCAGGTCAGCGTCAATGGCCAGGCCGGGGATGTACTGGCGCGCCAGCAGGTCAAAGTCCGCCGCGCTGCACTTGGTGGCGGGCTGGTGCTGCAACACGCGGTTGTCAAAGCGTTCATGCCGCTTGAGCTTGGTGGGCAGAGCCTCTTCGCCGATCAGCAGAATGGACGCGTTGGCCGCGTCATGGATGTCGCGCACCAGCTCCAGGATGCGGCTCTCCACGATGTGGTCCACCTCGTCAATCACCAGCGGCCGGCCCGTCACCGCCAGCAGCGACACGATGTCGTCCACCACGTGGGCGATGGGGCCCTTGGCCTGGATGCCGGCGCTCTTGCAGATCTGCTCCACAAAGCTCTTCTTGGTGTCGTAGCTGCGGCAGCTCAGATAGATGCCGTTGTGGCCGGCCGGGTGGCTGGCGTAGGCCGCGGCCACGGTTTTGCCGTAGCCGCTGGGCCCGTACAGGGTGCCGATGCCCGGCATGCCCGGCTCGCGCTGGGTAAGCTGGTCCATCAGGGTGTGAACCAGGGCCACGTTGGACGTCGGCGCGATTGCCGAGCCCGCTGTGGTTGCCATCTTTCCTGCTGTCATAATCACCTCGCTAATCACTGTTTGAACTTCAGGCCGCCAGCCCCCTAGCGGCCTTTTCTTTTCAGGCCACCAGCCCCCTGGCGCCTGTTCTTTGCCAGGGCTGGCTCAGCCTGCGCCGGCCAGCACCGTCTCGGCGTCGAGGCCGAACCTTTCAAAGTAGTCGCGCATGGACCGGTGCTCCGCCCCGGCGGGGTAGCCCTGGAACCAGGTGCCCTCAGCAGGCGTCAGCGCTTGCCCGCGCTGCACGCGTTGCTCCAGCCGCACCCAGCGCGCGTAGCGCAGCTGCGGCGTGTCATCCAGGCGCAGCACCTGGGCCGGCGCCACGGCGGGTGCGGGCACGGCGGCCAGGCGCGCGGCCACCACCTGCTGGCTGCTGGCCACCTGCGCGGCGGTGACCAGGTCAACCCCTGCGGCGTCAATGGATTCGATCGCCGTGCTGGTGTGCTCGCGCTGCGGCCGCAGGGCCACCACGTTGGGCGATGCCTCCACCGCCTGCTGCACACGGCGGTGGGTGATGGCCTGCACCGCGGCGCGGGTGTCGTATTCGCGCGTCTCGGCCTTGATCCGGCGCTTGGCCTCGCGCATCTTCCTGGCCTGCTCAGCCTTGCGCTCAGCGGCCACCTCGGCCGCGCTGATGCCCAGGCGGGCGTGGTCGATGGCCTCACACAGATAGATGCCGTCCAGGTCAAACACCCAGCAGCGGCCCAGGTTGGCGTCATCCACCTTCACCTGCACGGTGCTGCCCTCCAGGCCGCCCAGGGCGGCGTGGTTGTAGTCACCGCGGCCGATGCGCAAGCCTTTCTTCCCCACCACCCGGGTGCCGCCATCGGCTGCAGGTGCCAGCAGGATGTCCAGGGCGCGCTCGCTCACGGTGGCGGAGCTGAACCCGGCCGCAGCCTGCAGCGGCGTCATGCCGCCCAGCGCCTCTTCGGGCTGGGCCTCGCGGCGGGTGCAGTAGGCGTCCAGCGTGTCCTGCAACTGCTCAGGGCTCAGGCGCAGCTCTGTGCTGCCGTCCGCGTCAAACAGCCGCTCGGCAAAGCTGCGGCGCGCCTCGATGTCCTGGCGCTGCGCCACGTTGTGGCCGATGAAGCCGTCCAACAACTCAAAGTGCTCGCGCATCAGGGCGCCGATGCAGCGCTCCACATGGGGCTTTTGATGGGGTGAGAACGGCGTGCAAAGCGGGTGCTCGATGCCCAGGCCCACCAGCGCCTGGTCCAACTGGCGCGCGGTGTAGTCCTGGCCGTTGTCCGTCTTGATGGCCTCGGGCACGCCCCAGGCCGCAATGGCGCGGCGGATCAGGGCCATGATGGCGCCGCTTTTCGACGTGCGGGCCACCAAGAACATGCGGCGCCGCGTGTACACGTCAATCACCGCGATGACGGCGTGCCGCTTGCCATCGGCCAGCATCACGTCGCCCGGGGTGGAGTCCATCTCCCACAACTGGTTCGGCTTGGTGACGGCGGCGCTGGCGCTGCCGGCCGCGCTCATGTAGCGGCTGCGCCAGGCGTCCGGGTTGGTCAGCCCGGCCAGCAACTGGGCGTTGTGCGTCTTCCAGGCGGCCAGGCCGCGCCGGAAAGCGCGGTCACTCGGCAGGCCGGCGAACTGCGCCTGCAGCACCCGGTAAATGGCCTGGGCCGAGAGGTGCGGCTTGTCAATCAGCAGCGCCAGCACCGCGTGGCCCACCTCACCGGCCAGGGCCGAGAACTGGCCTTTGCGCCAGTGCTTGGGTGGGGTGATCTCCGCCAGCCCGCCGCGCTCCACCGCCACGTACCAGCCGCGCAGGGTTGAAAAGCTCAGGCGCGGGTAGGCCGTGCGCAGCGCCTCATCGGCCGGAACCTTGCCGGCAGCCCACAGGCTGCAGAAGGCGTGCAGGGCCGGCGTCACCGGCCCACCAAAGCCCGCCCAGAAGCGTTGGAAGGCCACCAGCACCCGGGCCACTTCGTCCTGACGGTCCTTCCTCCAGCCGGTCACCAGCGCGGCCTGGCGGGCTTCTTCAGCGCGGGCGCTGGCCTGCGGGGGCACGCTGGCCAGGCGGGCATCGTTGGCAGACACCTGCGCATCAGCGCCGCAGCGCTGCACAAAGGCCAGGCGCGTGTGTTCGGGCAGCGCGGCGACGGCAAACTCCACACCGCCGCCCCGGCCCGCCCGGCGGCGTGAGGGCACCGACAGGCGGGTGAGCACTTCACGGATGCGAAATGCGCTGGCCGGCAGGCCGGGCAGGCCGGCCAGGTCTGTGGCGGTGGCCCAGGCGCTCATGGCTGGGCCTCCGCAGGGCGGCCACCGGATACGATCGCGCCCATGCTCACTGACGACGAACTGGCGCAACTGCTGGATCTGCTTGCGAAGCACCAGAGCGCCGCCCTGGAGCTTTCGCACGCGCATCTGGCGGGGCAGATCGTGGCCCTGCAGACAGCGTTGCACGAGACGGTGCGATTCATTGATCGATTCCCGGGTCCGCTGGGGCCTTTGCGTCCGCAACTGGCCGCACTGTTGATGAATGAGGCTGGCCAGTGGCCGGAAGAGCCCGAAGTGGCTGCAGCGCTTCGGCAACTTGCCGAGCTGCTTCAGATACCGCGGCGGCCAACTCCAGGCGATGGCGCGTGAGCACCTCGCGCTGCAAAGCGCGGCGTTGTGCGGCGGGGTCCAACTGGGTGGTGAGGCTGCTCATGGTTGGACCTTTCCCGCGCGGCGTTCCAAGTTCCCCCTGTCGTGGAGATGAACCAGGGCCGCTTCTTCGTGGCTAGGGACTGCCGCCCACTGCCGCCTGTGCTTGCTTGACACCTCCCGAAGGCCGAGGGCGACGCAAACGCGATACCCTTCACCGCGCAGGCCCTTCAACCGCCCTTGCAGCGCGAGGGAAACGGTGTTGTAGTCAAGGTCTCGTTTGCGAGCCCAGTCGGCCAACGTTTGGCCGGTGTCTGTGATGCGTTTTTTGGCTTGAGCTAGCTGCTCGGTGGAGAATGCTTGTGTCTCAAAACGCGACACCGCCTCGGTGCCCGGCGACACCAGGTCGATCTGGCCGGACAAGCGGAGCTTGAAATGGGGCTTCCTCGCAGCGCACGCTGGTGCCTGGTCGGGCGGCGGGCTGGGATCAAGCGCCTCCGCACGGCGGGCGGCTAGTTCATCAAGAAGCGTCTTCAGCTTGGGTTCGTCGCCCCTCGCCGCCGCTGCACGTCTAATCGCGTACTGCTCGGCGGGCTTGAGCAAACGGAAGTCGGCAATCAGCGCCTTTTCAAGTGGCGTCGTCTCGCCCACGTCGAGCTTCATGCCGGTGAACAGCCACGTCGAATCGACGTTGCACCGCTTGATCACCTTCTGTAGCAGATCTAGGGGGGGGCGGCGTGTCTTCCCCCTCAGAACGCCCTTCAGGCGGTCCAGATCGATGCCGACGTGCGCAGCGAACTTGGCCTGGGACATCCCGCTATCCGCGATGACCGCCCGCAAGCGCTGCGGCACCCCCGCGTCATCGTCGCTGTCTTGTTGGAAACTCTGCGGCTTCATCACGGCACCACCCTCAGTGAACGATGAGGCTTCGGAGGGGGTGCGCCGTAGGCTTGCGGAGCAATGACCTTGCCAACCTTCAAGCCCAGGCCAATGGCAATCCGATGGGCCTCTCCGCGCTTGCCCTTGAGCCGGCCCGCGAGCACGGCCTTGGTGACCTCATAGGACACGTTGTGGGCCCTCGCCCACTCGGCCAAGGACAGCCCCGCCTCCTGCAGCTCTGCTCGGACTGCATCTGGTGTTTTGATATCTGGTGCTTTGATTCTTGGCCTTGGCATAGGTAGCATCAGGGACACACGGTGACGATGTGGGATTGTTTTCGCCAAATAGCGAATGCGTCAAATAGCGAAAATACCCGACTAACTTGAGGGGGTTACATGCCGCGCAAGGCCAGAGTTGAAAGCGATACGGATAAGGAGCTGAGCCGCCTCATCGGTGGCCGGCTGAAAGCCGTGCGGGAGGAGATTGGTGTCAATGCCATCGACATGGCCAAGCAGCTAGGCGTGAGCCTGGCCCAGCAGTACCGGCTAGAGACAGGGAAGCGCCTGCTGGATGCCGTCTACCTGCACAAGCTGGGTGTCGGCTTTGACGTCAACCTAGACTTGCTGCTGCGAGGTGGGCAAGGCGCGCCCGCCGAGGTGGCCGCCACGCGTGAACCTGTGATGTCCGCAGTGCAGAAAATGAAAGGATCCGGCTCTTACCAAATCGCCAACACCGGAGGCGACATAAAACACAGGAGGATTTCACGGTGATCAGTACAAGCAAACAGCAGAACCACGGTTCGGGCATCCAAGTAGCAAACGTCATTGGCGACGTGATCCTGATGCAGGGGCCGGACCGGTGGACCGTTGGGCTCATTGCGTTCGTCGCAGCGATCGCGTGCGCCGGCCTCTTCCTTCCAGTTCAGGAGCCCGGCAAGCAGCCATGTTCATCCTTCAACGCGCCGCCAGAGCGTGTCTTTCAGCTAGGCCCCAGCTGTAGGGTCGACGCGCCTTGATGGGAGGTGGCACGGTGACAACAGATCTGATTACGTGCGCTGCATGCGACCGTTCGCTGTCCAAGCTGGCAGACGCTTGCCCAAGCTGCGGACATCCGAATTCATGGCGCCATCCGTTGGTCGAGAGCTTCGTCAGGGCATCCCCGACAATGCAGGTTGCGGTACCGTTCACCTACACGTACACCAAGACGACGATTTCAGGAACAACCGCAGCCACGGCGCCGCTGTCGGCCAAGTTCATGGCTGCCTGCCTGATCGTTGGCCCGAGCTTGGCTGCCTTGATGGGGTCGCCTTGGTGGTACGGGGCGATTGGTGGCCTCGCAGCGGCTGTGCTTTTGACCACTTCGGCACGCGCGGATACCTTCTATGCGGACGTCGAGAATGGGGTGTGGCAATCCACCGATGACTACCTGTTCATTCCAGTTCGGGCGGCGCTACAGATGGAAGCCGAGGCTGCGCCTGCTGAACCCGCGTAGCCAGCGCATGCCGTGACACACGTCACGATGCGATAGCTCTCCCCATCCGGGCATCCTGCCCGGATGCAATCGACCCCGCTCCCCAACCTCCGCGCAGCCCCTGCGCCTGCGGACTATCCCGGCCTGGAGTTGCAGGCCGTCGAGGCTGCCCATGCGGCCGTGAGGGCTTCGCTGCCGCGCACGCTGGCCGAGCGCAGCGCCATGCGGCCGATAGACCTGATCGTCATCCACTGCAGCGCCACGCGCAGCGGTGTCCGGCTGGCCCCTGAGGCGGAAACCGCCATCGACGGCTGGCACAAGGCGCGCGGGTTTGCGCGCCTGCCACGCGCGGCCGCCCGGCTGAACCCGAACCTGGCGCACATCGGCTACCACTACGTCATTGACCTGGACGGCCGCATTGCCACCGGCCGTGGCCTGCCCGAGCCCGGCGCGCACGTGGCGGGCTTCAACGCCCGTTCGGTGGGCATTTGCATGGTGGGCGGCGCAGAGCCCGTGGCGCGCTACACCCTGGCGCAGTGGCGTGCGCTGCGGACGCTGGTGGCCCGCCTGAAGGGCGAGCTGGATGCCCTGGCGCGCAGCCAGGTGCGCGTGTGCGGCCACCGTGACCTGTCACCTGACACCAACGGCGACGGCCAGGTCACCCGCCAGGAGTGGCTGAAAACCTGCCCAGGCTTCGACGTGGCCGCTTGGCTGCAGGCCGGCATGCAGCCGCTGGCGGTGAACGTGCTGGAAGGCGGTGCGGCATGAGGGGCGCCTTGGCTTCCGTGCTGGCCGCAGCGCTGGCCACGGCCGCGTGTGCATGGACGCCGACCCCAGGCGTGACGGGCGGAACCGTGGCGCCCACGGCGCAAGCTCGCAGCCGCGGCCTGAGCAACCGGCACGTGCAACGCATGGCGCGCAAGCGCCGAAACCAGGCACGCCACCGGCGCGCCCTCAAGAAAGCTCGCTGACATGGCCCCCCTCATTCCCATTGCCCTTCAGTTGGCCAGCATGGCGCCCACGGTGATGCGCTACTTTGGCGCCGGGGAGCCGGCCGCCTCGGTGGTAGACCGCGTGGTGCAGGTGGCCCAGCAGGTAACCGGCGCCGCCACCCCGGCGCAGGCGGTGCAGCAGTTGCAGGCTGACCCTGCCCTGGTGCTGCAGTACCAGCAGCGGCTGATCGAGATTGACGGCGAGCTGGAGCGCGCCTACCTGAATGACCGCGCCGACGCCCGCCGCCGCGACGTGGCCCTGGCCCAGGCAGGCATGCGCAACAGGCGGGCCGACTTGATGGTGGTGATGGACGTGGTGGGCCTGGTGGCCTGCCTGGGGGTGCTGGCGCTGTACCGCGACAAGATGCCCGCCGAGGTGGTGACGCTGCTGTCCACCATCGCCGGCATCTTCGGCTTGTGCCTGCGCGATGCCCACCAGTTCGAGTTCGGCAGCAGCCGCGGCAGCAAGGAGAAAGACCAGCTGCTGGCCCAGATCAACCCTGCCGGCATCAAGGAGTGAGCGCCCGTGACCTTTGAACTGTCTCTTTTCCATGTGCTCACGGTGGCGTTCACGCTGGTAGCCGCGTTCTGGGCCTTGGCCAAGGTGCTGCTGGCCGGCGCCGTCAACTCCATCCGCGAGCAGTTCACCGAGGTGAAGGCCCACCTGGGCCGGCAGGACGAAACCAGCCGCCGCCTGGAGCGCGAGCTGATGGACCTGAAGGCCGAGCTGCCGCGTGACTATGTGCGGCGTGAGGACTACACCCAGGCCATCGCCACCATCATGACCAAGCTGGACGCGATGGCCATCCGGTTTGAAAACGTGGTGCTGCGCGCCAGCCAGAACAACAACACCCGTGGGGATACGTGATGGACATCAACTTGCAGATGGCCAAGGCCCGGCGCGAGACCATCCGCTGGCTGCTGCTGGTGGCCCTGAACGTGGCCCGCCCGGTGGGCATGAGCCTGGCGGCCATCCGCTCGGTGGTGTCGGCCACCTACGCGGACGCGACGGACCTCGAACTCAAGCGCGAGCTGGACTACCTGGCCGACCGGGATCTGGTCACCATCCAGCGAGACCCACTGGGCGCCTGGCACGCCGAGCTGACGCGCGCCGGGGTGGACGTGGCGGAATACACCGTGCCGGTGGAGCCGGGCATCCTGCGGCCGCAGGTGGGGTGAGCGCATGCCCCGCCGCAGCAAGATTGCCGGGCTGCCGCCCGAGCTGAAAGAGTGGCTGGACGCCGAGCTGGTGCGCCGCGGCTTTGCTGACTATGTGCAGTTGGCCGAAGACCTGAAGGCCCAGGGCGCCGAGGTGAGCAAGAGCGCGGTGCACCGGTACGGCACCCAGTTCGAGGCGAGGTTGGCGCAACTGAAGGTCAGCACCGAGCAGGCCCGCGCCGTGGTGCAGGCCAGCCCGGACGACGAAGGCGCCATGAACGAGGCGCTGATCCGGCTGACGCAGGACAAGCTGTTCGGCCTGCTGGTGGAGCTGGACGTGGACCCGGAGTCCGTGAACATCACCAAGGTGACCAAAAGCATTGCCGACCTGGCGCGGGCCAGTGTGACGCAGAAGCGCTGGCAGATGGACGTGCGCGCCAAGGTCGCCGCGCAGCTGGCCCAGGTGGAGGCCCAGGCCAAGGCCATGAAGGGCGAAACCCGCGACGTGGCCCTGGAGATGCTGGCCAAGGTGCGGGCCGTTTACGAGGGCGCGCTCTGATGGCGCTGCACCGGCCTGACCAGGAGATCACGTCTGGCGTGGCGCTGGCGTGGCATCCGCGCTGGTGGGTGCTGCTGCCGCAGGTGGACCGCCGGCCGCCGGATGGCTGGCGCGGGGGCTGGGCGGTGACCTGGTGGTTCGTCCACGTCTTCCGGTGGTGGAGGTACGCGTGAGCGGCCTTCTGTACCCCTACCAGCAGCGTTGGTTCAAGGATCGAAGCCGCTTCAAACTGGGCCGCTTTGCCCGCCAGACCGGCAAGACCTTCACCACCACGCTTGAGATCGTGGACGACGTCCACGAGGCCGAGATCAAGAAGGCCCGGGCGCCGTGGGTGATCCTCTCCCGGGGCGAGCGCCAGGCGCAGGAGGCGATGGAAGAGGGCGTGATGCGCCACAACGCGGCCTATGGCGCCGCGCTGAAGGTGCTGCGGGAAGACGCGGACTTCTACGACGAGGAGTCTGGCATCCGCCGCCGCGCGCTGCAGTTGATCTACCCCAGCGGCAACAAGATCACCGCGCTGCCGGCCAACCCGGACACCGCCCGCGGCTTCAGCGCCAATGTGTTTCTGGACGAGTTTGCCTTCCACAAGGACAGCCGCAAGATCTGGACGGCGCTGTTCCCGGTGATCAGCGCCGGCTGGCGGATCCGGGTGACCTCCACCCCGAACGGCAAGGGCAACAAGTTCTATGACCTGGCCACGGCCGGACCCGAGGCCGGCTGGAGCCAGCACACGGTGGACATCTACCAGGCCGTCAAGGAAGGCCTGCCCCGCGACCCGCAGCAACTGCGCGCCGCACTCATGGACGAGGACGCCTGGGCCCAGGAGTTCGAGCTGCAGTGGCTGGACGAAGCCACCAGCTGGCTGAGCTATGACCTCATCAACAGTGTCGAGCACGATCACGCCGGCATCGCCGACCACTACATGGGCGGGCCCTGCTACGTGGGCGTGGACATCGCCACCCGCAGCGACAACTTCGTGATCTGGGTGGACGAGCTGGTGGGCGACGTGTTGTGGACGCGCGAGGTGATCGTGCGCAAGCGGATCTCGTTTGCCGAGATGGACGCCCTGCAGGACGACGTGGAGCAGCGCTACAAGGTTGCGCGCTACTGCATGGACCAGACCGGCATGGGCGAAAAGCCGGTGGAAGACGCCAAGCGCCGCTACGGCCACACCCGCGTGGAGGGTGTGCTGTTCACCGCTGCCAACAAGCAGACGCTGGCCACGCTGATCAAAGAGTCTTTCGAGGACCGCAAGAGCCGGATCCCGATGGGTGACGAGAAGCTGCGCGGCGATCTGCACCGGGTGCGCAAGATCACCAGCCCGACCGGCGCGCCGCGGTTCGATGCCGACGCCGACGCCAACGGCCACGCCGACCGGTTCTGGGCCAAGGCGCTGGCCTGCCTGGCAGCGCATGGCGTCCAGGGCCCCGTCCACGTTTCCAGCCGCCCGTCGCCCGGCCGCGAGGCCGTGGTCAGCCAGTTGCAGGGGTACCTCGGATGACCCCGCTTCAAAAGTTAGTGAGCACTTTTCAAAAACAGGGCCTAGGAGGCGCCGGAAGTCTTTGCGGCTACCTGGGTATTGCCCAAGCCCCGATCGCAAAAGCTAAACGGGGTCTAAACGGCTTGCCGGGCCGCTGCCGGCTGTCAGAACCCCCCCCGGAACGGCCATGACCCCCGATCAGACCCTCAACGCCCAAACGTTCGTTGCATCCGCGCAACAGGTGGATGCCGCCGTCCTCACCGGCCCGGCCATCGCCAGCCGCCTGCGCGCGGGTGACCTGACAAGCATCTTCGGGCTGCTGCCCAACCCTGACCCGGTGCTCAAGGCGATGGGGGCGGACATGCGCGTGTACCGCTCACTGCTGGCGGACCCGCGGGTGAAGTCGGCGCGCAAGCGGCGCTGGTCTGCAGTGCTGTCTATGGAGCACGGCCTGGACCGGGAGGCGTCCACCGCCACCCCGGCCCGTGTGCGCAAGGCCTGTGAGGCGCTGCTGGCGCGCCTGGATCTGCAGCGCATCGTGCGGCAACTGACCGACGGCGCGATGTACGGCTTCCGCGTGGCGGAGATCATGTGGGCCCCGATGGACGGCCTGATCCAGCCGGCTGACCTGGTGGCCAAGCCCGGCGAGTGGTTCGGCTTCGATCCCGAGACGGCCGCGCTGAAGTTCCGCCCGCGCGGAAGCCTGCAGGGTGAGCTGGTGCCGGCGCGCAAGTTCATCGTGGTGGGCAGCATGCGCAGCTGGGAGAACCCCTACGGCGAGCCTGACCTGGCCAGCGTGTTCTGGCCGGTGACGTTCAAGCGCGGCGGGCTGAAGTTCTGGGTGCAGTTCGTGGAGAAGTACGGCATGCCCTGGGCCGTGGGCAAGCTGCCGCGCACCTCTACCCAGGAGGAGCACGACGCACTGGCTGACAAGCTCTCTGCAATGGTGCGCGACGCCATTGCCACCGTGCCCGATGACGCCAGCGTGGAGCTGCTGTCCATCAGCGGCAGCGCCAACAGCGACATGCACGAGCGCATGCTGAACTGGTGCAACGCCGAGATCTCGGTGGCGCTGCTGGGCAACAACCAAAGTGTGGAGGCCAACAGCAACCGGGCCAGCGCCACGGCCGCGCAGTCCGTAGAGGCGGCGCTGCGCGATGACGATGCGGCAATGGTGGCCGCCGGCATCAACGAGCTGCTGGCCCACTTTGTGGCCGTGAACTGGCCAGGCGCCACGCCGCCCGTGTTCGCCTTCTGGCAGACGGAGGAGATTGACGAGACGCTGGCCAAGCGCGACGAGACGCTGCGCAAGGCCGGGGCCACCTTCACTACGCAGTACTTCCTGCGCGCGTATAAGCTGCAGCCCGGCGACCTGGCCGACGCCGCCCCGCCTGGTGGTGTGCCGGGTGCGCCTGGTGCTGCACCTGGTGCACCAGGTGCGGCGGCCGGGGCTGACGCCACCCTGGCCAGCTTTGCCGAGGGCGCTGCAGCCGATGTGCCGGCTGACCAGGCCGCCATCGACGCCGCCATTGCGCGGCTGCCGGCCGACGAGATCCAGGCCGCGATGGCCAAGCTGCTGGCGCCCGCGCTGGCCGCCATCCAGGACGCCGCCACGCCAGAGCAGGTGCAGCAGGCCCTGGCCGAGGCCTGGCCCGACATGGATGCAAGCGCCCTTGAAACGCTCATGGAACAGGCTTACTTCGTGGCCGACGTGGTGGGGCGGGACAGCGCGGTGGGGAGTGAGCAGTGACCGATCCCGCGCGCCTTGCAGCGGGCCGCGAACTGCTGGCCCAGGTCCAGGCCAACGCAGCGCGCCTGCGCGACTGCCCCCGACACACCTTCGAGAGGCTGCCAGGCAGCCAGCCGCTGCGCCACCGCTACCGCTGCACCAACTGTGAGGGTGAGGTCGACGGCCACGCGCACTTCTGGTACGAGATCGGACGCGAGCACGGCAAGAAGGAAGCAGCGTGAGCATCCCCACCCCCGCCGTCACCACCGCCATCGGGCTGCCGCCTGAACAGGCCATTGCGCATCTGCAGGCCAAGGGTGCGCAGGTCACGGGGTCCTGGCGTGAGTGGCTGGACGGCCAGCACGCGCGGGCCTTCACCGTGGCCAACGTGGCCAAGCTGGAGGTGCTGCAGGACATCCAGGCCAGCCTGAAGGACGCCCTGGCCAAGGGCCAGACGCTGCAGCAGTGGCGGGACGGGCTGATTCCCACCCTGCAGCGCAAAGGCTGGTGGCAGCGAGAGGGCACCACGGCCGAGCTGCGCCAGGCCGGCCGCGTGGACGAGGCCAGCGGCGAGATCCGCAAGGGCCTGACGCCGCACCGTCTGCGCACCATCTTTGCCACCAACATGCAAAGCGCCTACATGGCCGGGCGCTACCAGCAGATGATCGAGCAGGTGGACGAGCGGCCGTTCTGGCAGTACGTGGCGGTGCTGGACAGCCGCACCCGCCCCGCCCACCGTGCGCTCAACGGCAAGGTGTTCAGATATGACGACGCCGCCTGGGGCACGGCGTTCCCGCCGAACGGTTTCAACTGCCGCTGCCGTGTGCGCGCCCTGAGCGAGCGCGATGTCAGGCGCGCGGGGGTGTCGGTGGAGTCCAGCCAGGGCAAGCTGCGCGAGGTGCGCGTGCCGCTCAAAGGCGGCGGCGAGGCCACGGGCACCCGGTATGTGGACGCCAGCCTGCCCGGTGGCGGCTTCACGCCAGACCCCGGCTTCAGCAGCAACCCCGGGCGGGACACCTGGCAGCCCCGGCTGCAGGGCATGGACGTGGCGCTGTCGCGGCAGTACGTGGAGACGGCCGTGGCCGGCCCGGCCTTCCGGCGCTTTGTGGAGCAGCCGGGGGCGGGCACCCTGTTTCCGGTGGCCGTGCTGCGTGAGGCTGACCGCGCAGCACTGCAGGCTGAGGCATCCGTCGCCTACCTCAGCGGCGATACCCTGGCCAAAAAGCAGAGCCAGCGTCCTGACCTGACGCTGGATGACTGGAAACTCATCCCTCAGATCGTGGACGAGGGCGAGGTCTACCGAGACAAAGACGGCTACACCTTGCTGTACCTGGCAACGCAGACCCAACGGTGGTGGCGCCTGGCGCTCAAGACAACCAAAGGACGCGATCAGCTTTTCGTCCAGTCGCTCGCGGGGGCCGGGGACGATACCCGCTTCCGGGCCAACCTTGCCAACAAGCAGGAGCGTCTTCGGTGAAGGGTGCCGGCACGGGGCATCTACTCCCCGCTAGAGCGCGCGCCTGATAGCGCTGCCTCGGACAGATTCCGACGCCGGCTTCCGCATCCTACTACCGCACCATGCCCATCATCGAAACCAGCATTGAGTACCGGCCCGTGATCGAGGCCCTGCGCCGCGCTGCCGGCGAGATGCGCAACACGGTGGCGCTGATGAAGTCAGTGGCCGGCACCATGCTGAACTCGGTGGAGGAGAACTTCGCCCAGGAGGGCCGCCCGAAGTGGGTGGACCTGCACCCCGGCACCAAGCTGGGCCTGGCCACGACGAACACAAAGCAGGGCCTTGTCATGCGCAAGGGCGGCTTGCAGGGCAAGATCCTGCAGCGCAGCGGCGGCCTGGCCGGCTCCATCAGCCAGCGCTGGTCGGCTTCTGAGGCCGTGGTGGGCAGCAACAAGGTGTATGCCGCCATCCACCAGTTCGGCGGGCGCACCAAGCCGCACGTCATCCGCGCCCGGAACAAGCGCGCCTTGTCCTTCGGCGGCATCGTGGTGCGGCAAGTCAATCACCCAGGCAGTAACATCCCGGCCCGGCCGTTCCTGCGCCTGACGCCGCGCGATCTGCGCGACATCGTCGAGGATGCCCAGGCCTTCCACGCCCGCGCCATTGCGCGCAACCAGGCCCGCGGCCCGTGACGCCCGGGCAGTGACGCCCGGGCAGTGACGCCCAGGCAGTGACGCCCAGGCAGTGACGCACGTCACCATGCCTTGAGCACCCCCGCCTCGCGACGATGCGAGGCATGCCATCCATCCACATTGCCAAGGCCGGAGCCCGCGCTGTCAGCGTTGAGGGCGTCGACCTGGAGTTCACCCCGGCCCTGCTGGCCGAGGTGGCGCAGACCTACAGCCCGCGCACGCATGAGGCGCCGCTGGTCATCGGCCACCCCAAGCTGACCGCGCCGGCCTACGGCTGGGTGCGCGGCCTGTCGTTCGCCGATGGCCACCTGGTGGCCGACGTGGACCCCCAGCCCGAGCTGGTGGGCTGGGTCAAGCAGCGCCTGTTCAGCAAAGTCTCCGCGCAGTTCTATCCGCCGGCAAGCCGCAACAACCCCACACCGGGCAAGTGGCACCTGGCCCACATCGGTTTCCTGGGCGCCAACCCGCCCGCCATCAAAGGCCTGCCGGCCGTCAGCTTTGCCGAAGGCCAAGAGCTGGCCACCGTGGAGCTGGATGCGGTGAGCTTCGGCGAACTGTCCGGCTACTTCGGCAGTTCGGTCACCCGGCTGCTGCGCCGCCTGCGCGATTGGCTGGTGGAGCGTGACGGCCTGGAGAAGGCCGACGCCGTGCTGCCCCAGTGGGAACTGGACGGCCTGAGCGACACGGCTGCCGCGGCCAGCCAGGAAGAGGCCGAGGAGCGCCGGCCTGGCATGCAGGGCGCATCGTTTGCAGATCGGGCCCCAGACGTGTCTGAGGAACTTCACACCCCGATCGAATCCCGTTCCAACCACGCTGAAAGGACATCATCCGTGAGTGCTGAAACCCAGGCCGCTTTGGCGGCCGAAAAAGCCCGCGCCGACAGGGCCGA
>JAJTDM010000075.1 GCA_021300575.1 Rubrivivax sp. | reverse complement strand
CCGTCGTGATCGCCGCCGTCAGCGTCGTCTTCCCATGGTCCACGTGTCCAATCGTCCCCACGTTCACGTGCGGCTTGGTACGCTCAAACTTGCCTTTTGCCATTTCGGTTCTCCAGAAAAAAGAGCTGTGCCGGTGATCGGTTTAAGGTCTCCAGAACCGCAGGATCTCGTCCACCACCGGCAGTGGACGCTGCTGTTCCGAAGACCGGCTTGACGGGCGGGGCTGTTTGGCCCCGCCCCTGTGATCACTTCGCGCGTGCCGTGATGATGGCGTCCGCAACGTTCTTGGGGGCCTCGGAGTAGTGCTTGAACTCCATGGTGTATGTGGCACGACCCTGCGACATCGAGCGCAGCGTGGTGGAGTAGCCGAACATCTCCGACAACGGAACTTCGGCCTTGATGACCTTGCCGCCACCAGGCATGTCGTCCATGCCCTGCACCATGCCACGGCGTGACGACAAGTCGCCCATGACTGAGCCGGCATAGTCTTCGGGGGTCTCGACTTCGACAGCCATCATCGGCTCAAGGATGACGGGGCTGGCCTTGCGGCACCCGTCCTTGAAACCGATCGAGGCAGCCATCTTGAAAGCGTTCTCGTTGGAGTCCACCTCGTGGTACGAGCCAAACGTCAGGGTGACCTTGACATCGACCACGGGATAGCCGGCCAGCACGCCGTTGGGAAGCGTGTCTTCGACACCCTTCTTGACCGCGGGAATGAATTCGCGCGGCACCACGCCGCCCTTGACGGCATCGACGAATTCGAAGCCCTTGCCGGGTTCCTGCGGCTCGATGGTCAGCACGACATGGCCATATTGGCCCTTGCCGCCGGACTGGCGCACGAACTTGCCTTCGATGTCCGCCACCGACTTGCGCACCGTCTCACGATAAGCCACCTGCGGCTTGCCGACGTTGGCTTCGACACCGAACTCGCGCTTCATACGGTCGACGATGATCTCCAGGTGCAACTCACCCATGCCGGAGATGATGGTCTGGCCGCTTTCTTCGTCAGTGCGCATGCGGAAGGACGGGTCTTCTGCTGCCAGACGCCCCAGGGCAATGCCCATCTTCTCCTGGTCGGCCTTGGTTTTGGGCTCGACGGCCTGGCTGATCACCGGCTCGGGGAAGATCATCTTTTCGAGCGTGATGATGCTGTCCGGGTCGCACAGCGTCTCGCCCGTGGTGACGTCCTTCAGCCCCACGCAGGCCGCGATGTCCCCTGCCAGGATTTCCTTGATTTCTTCGCGCTGGTTGGCGTGCATCTGCAGGATCCGGCCGATGCGCTCCTTCTTGCCGCGGATCGGGTTGTAGACCGAGTCACCCGACTTGAGCACGCCCGAGTACACCCGCACGAATGTCAGCTGACCGACATACGGGTCGGTCATCAGCTTGAAGGCGAGCGCCGAGAACTTCTCTTCGTCGGTGCGGCTGCGGCTGATTGGCTTGTCGTCATCGTCGGTGCCGGGCACCGGCGGAATGTCGGCTGGGGAAGGCATGAAGTCGATGACACCGTCGAGCATGCGCTGCACACCCTTGTTCTTGAAGGCACTGCCGCAGAACATGGGCTGGATCTCGGCCGAGATGGTGCGCGTGCGAATGCCGGCCATGATCTCCGCCTCGGTGAGCTCACCCGTCTCGAGGTACTTGTTCATCAACTCTTCGCTGGCTTCTGCGGCGGCCTCGACCATGTTCTCGCGCCACTTGTCGGCCTCCGCCAGCAAGTCGGCAGGAATGTCCCGGAAGTCGAACTTCATGCCCTGCGAGGCCTCGTCCCAGATGATGGCCTTGCGCCGGATGAGATCGATCACGCCAGTGAAGTTTTCCTCCGCCCCGATGGGGATCACGATCGGCACCGGGTTGGCCTTCAGTCGCGCCTTCATCTGGTCATAGACCTTGAAGAAGTTCGCGCCCGTACGGTCCATCTTGTTGACGAACGCCAGCCGCGGTACCTTGTACTTGTTGGCCTGGCGCCAGACGGTCTCGGACTGCGGTTGCACGCCGCCCACCGCGCAATACACCATGCAGGCGCCATCGAGCACGCGCATCGAGCGCTCGACTTCGATCGTGAAGTCCACGTGCCCCGGGGTGTCAATAATATTCAGCCGGTGTTCCGGGTAGGACAGGTCCATGCCCTTCCAAAAGCAGGTGGTGGCCGCCGAGGTGATGGTGATGCCGCGCTCCTGCTCCTGCTCCATCCAGTCCATGGTGGCCGCGCCGTCATGCACCTCACCGATCTTGTGGTTCACGCCGGTGTAGAACAGGATGCGCTCGGTGGTCGTGGTCTTGCCGGCATCGATGTGCGCAGAGATACCGATGTTGCGGTAGCGCTCGATGGGGGTCTTGCGGGCCATGGTCAATCTCCAAAGACAGGGGCCGCCTCCGGGTTAGTGCTTACCCGTAGAGGCGGCCGAACAAAGAGGGTCAGAAGCGGAAGTGCGAGAACGCCTTGTTGGCCTCCGCCATGCGGTGGACTTCGTCACGCTTCTTCATGGCGCCGCCGCGGCCTTCGCTGGCCTCCAGCAACTCATTGGCCAGACGTGCGGCCATGGACTTCTCGCCGCGCTTGCGGGCGGATTCCTTCAACCAGCGCATGGCCAGTGCCTGACGACGGATCGGGCGGACTTCCACGGGCACCTGGTAGTTGGCGCCACCGACCCGGCGGGACTTGACTTCCACCATGGGCTTGACGTTGTTCAAGGCGACCATGAAGACCTCCATCGGATCCTTGTTGGCCTTCTTTTCCACTTGATCCAGCGCGCCGTAGATGATGCGCTCGGCCACGGCCTTCTTGCCGGACTCCATCACCACATTCATGAACTTGGAGAGATCAACGGAGCCGAACTTGGGGTCGGGCAGGATTTCGCGTTTGGGAACTTCGCGACGACGTGGCATGACTGTTTCCTTCTGTGAACTTCAGTGGACCGGCACCTCGGGGGCACCGGGGAAGGCGACATGAGCGCGCCTTCCACTTACTCGACGGCACCCAGTGGGCCGCCGCGATAGGCGACGCTCCGCAAGGAGCGTCGCGTAGGGCCATCAGGCCTTCTTGGGACGCTTCGCGCCGTACTTGGAGCGGGACTGCTTGCGGTCTTTGACGCCCTGCAGATCCAGCGAGCCGCGAACGATGTGATACCGCACACCCGGCAAGTCCTTGACCCGGCCACCGCGCACCAGCACCACGCTGTGCTCCTGCAGGTTGTGGCCTTCACCGCCGATGTAGGAGATCACTTCTTGCTGGTTGGTCAGACGGACCTTGGCCACCTTGCGAAGCGCAGAGTTCGGCTTCTTGGGCGTGGTGGTGTAGACCCGGGTGCAGACGCCGCGGCGCTGTGGGTTACCCTGCAGCGCAGGCGACTTGGACTTCGTGGTCTCGGTCTGGCGACCCAGGCGCACGAGTTGGTTGATGGTTGGCATGAAAGCGGTTCCCGTCTGGATTCAAGAAATACTGGGCGATCTCTACGTGGCGATCTTCACTTGGCGATCTTTTTCAGCCCATGCCAAGCACTCCAGCGGGAGGGGGCTCACACCGCAAGAGGCCCTGTCGTTGCAGGCCTGGCCGGGAAGCCGCTCAGCAAAGAGCACGGCAGAAATTGCCGAAAAGCCGCAGATTATAGGGGTGTCCTGATGCAGCCGCAAGATGCGGGTCACGCACCCCGGTCAGAAGCCGGGATGGTCGTGCTGGACACCAATGTGGTGCTTGCCCTGTACTGGTTTCAGGACGCTCGTCTCGGGCGACTGGCCCAGGCGCTGCAGACCGGTCAACTGCAGTGGCTGGCGACCTCCGAGATGCGCCAGGAACTGGTCCATGTACTGGAGCGCTGGCAGGGTGACAACGCTGCCCGTGGCCCGAGCAGCGGTCTGCCTGAAGAAGGCCCCGGCATCCAGGACGTGTTGCGCATGTTCGATCGCCTGGCCGAGCAGGTCACGGCATCACCTGCCGGCCCCACACCAAGGTGCACGGACAGCGCTGATCAGAAGTTCATCGACCTTGCGCTGAGCAGTCAGTCGTCATGGCTGCTGTCACGTGACCGGGCCGTGCTCAAGCTCAGGCGCAAGCTCCTGGCGATCGCGGGATGCACGGTGCAACGCCCGGAGGACTGGCCGGGGTGATGCGCCGGGAGGGGCATTCGCCGGCAACACAAACAACAAGGGCGGCCTAAGCCGCCCTTGCCCAGCAGACCGCGCGCAAGCGCGGCTCACTCAGATCATTCGCCCGAACCGCCAGCCGCCGCCGTGGCGGCATCGACGTTGGCCAACTGAACAGCGGCCAACTCCTCGGCCTCCTGCAGTGCAATGGCCTTGCGCTCGGACTCGTCCATCTCTTCCTTGGCCTTGCGGGCGATGTGGAAGGCCATGCCCGTGCCCGCCGGGATCAGGCGGCCGACGATGACGTTCTCCTTCAGGCCGCGCAGCTCGTCGCGTTTGCCCATGATCGCCGCCTCGGTCAGCACCCGCGTGGTCTCCTGGAAGGACGCGGCCGAGATGAAGGAGTCGGTGGACAAGCTGGCCTTGGTGATGCCCAGCAGCACATCAGCGTGCGTGGCGATCAACTTGCCTTCGCCACGCAGCCTGTCGTTGGTGTCCAGCAACTCGCTGCGTTCGACCTGCTCACCCGCGATGTAGCTGCTATCGCCCGAGTTGACGATCTGCACGCGGCGCAGCATCTGGCGCACGATCACCTCGATGTGCTTGTCGTTGATCTTCACGCCCTGCAGGCGGTAGACGTCCTGCACTTCATCGACGATGTAGCGCGCCAACTCCTCGATGCCCAGCAGGCGCAGGATGTCCTGCGGGTCGGCCGGGCCGTCGACGATGAGCTCGCCCTTGTTGACCACCTGGCCTTCGTGCACCAGGATGTTCTTTTCCTTGGGCACGAGTTCTTCGAACACATTGGCGTCCGGGTCGGTGATCTGCAGCCGCACCTTGCCCTTGGTTTCCTTGCCGAAGGAAATGGTGCCGGTCTGTTCCGCCAGCGTGCCCTTGTCCTTGGGGCTGCGCGCCTCGAAGAGCTCGGCCACACGGGGCAGACCGCCGGTGATGTCGCGCGTCTTCTGGCCTTCGACCGGAATGCGGGCGAGCACCTCGCCAGGGGCCAGATCCTGGCCATCGCGCACCTGGATCAGTGAGCCCACGGGGAAGCCGATGGTCACGGAGTGGTCGGTACCCGGAATCTTGACTTCCTGGCCGGCCGCGTCGAGCAGCTTGACCTGCGGACGCACCACCTTGGTCGAGCCACGCCGCTTGGGATCGATCACCACGAGCGTGGACAGGCCCGTGACTTCGTCCACCTGCTTGGCGACCGTCACGCCCTCCTCGACATTCTCGAAGCGAGCGCGGCCGGCGAACTCGGTGATGATGGGCCGCGTCAGCGGATCCCAGTTGGCCAGCACGGTGCCGGCCTTGATCTGCTGGTCTGCCTTGATGTTCAACGTGGCGCCATAAGGCACCTTGTGACGCTCGCGCTCACGGCCGTGCTGGTCGAGGATGATGATCTCGCCAGAGCGGGAGATCACCACGAGTTCGCCCTTGCCGTTGGTCACGTAGCGCATCGTGGCGTTAAAGCCGATGTAGCCATCACTCTTGGCATCCACACTGGAGGCCACGGCGGCACGCGACGCGGCACCACCGATGTGGAAGGTGCGCATCGTCAGCTGCGTGCCCGGCTCACCGATCGACTGCGCCGCGATGACACCGATGGCCTCGCCCATGTTCACCAGGCCGCCGCGGCCCAGGTCACGGCCATAGCACTTGGCGCACAAGCCAAAGCGGGTGTCGCAGGTCAGCGGCGTGCGGACCTTGACCTCGTCCACGCCCGCTCGCTCCAGCAGGTCGAGCGTGTCTTCGTCCAGCATATGGCCGGCCTGCAACAGCACATCCTGGTTCTCGGGGTGCACGACCTCGACCGCGGTCACGCGGCCGAGGATGCGGTCGCGCAGGCTCTCGATGACTTCACCGCCTTCGACAAGCGCGCGCATCGCGATGCCGTTCTCGGTACCGCAATCGTCCTCGGTCACCACCAGGTCCTGCGTCACGTCGACCAGACGCCGCGTGAGGTAGCCCGAGTTGGCCGTCTTCAACGCCGTGTCCGCCAGGCCCTTGCGGGCGCCGTGCGTGGAGATGAAGTACTGCAACACGTTCAGGCCTTCACGGAAGTTCGCCGTGATGGGCGTCTCGATGATGGAGCCGTCCGGCTTGGCCATCAGGCCGCGCATGCCGGCCAGCTGGCGGATCTGCGCTGCCGAGCCGCGGGCGCCGGAGTCGGCCATCATGTAGATGGAGTTGAAGGACTCCTGGTCCACCGTCTTGCCATGGCGGTCCACGACCTTCTCAACGCGAAGCTGCTCCATCATCTTCTTGCCGATATCGTCGCCTGCCTTGCCCCAGATGTCCACGACCTTGTTGTAGCGCTCCCCGGCAGTGACCAGGCCCGAGACGTACTGCTGCTCGATCTCCTTGACCTCCTTCTCGGCGCGCTCGATCAGGCCGTGCTTCTCCTGCGGCACCAGCATGTCGTCGATGGCGATCGAGATGCCAGCACGGGTAGCCAGCTTGAAGCCCGACTGCAGCAGCTTGTCGGCGAAGACAACGGTCTCCTTCAGGCCGCACTTGCGGAAGCTGACGTTGATGAGACGCGAGATCTCCTTCTTCTTCAGCGCCTTGTTGATGTTGCTGAAGGGCAGACCCTTGGGCAGGATCTCCGACAGCAGCGCCCGGCCGACCGTGGTTTCCGTCAGCGTGATCTTGGGCTCGAACTCATCGCCCTCGCCCACACGCACCCACTCGGTCAGGCGCACGCTCACCTTGGCGGTGATCTCCACCACGCCATTGTCCAGTGCGCGCAGCATCTCACCCACGTCTGAGAAGAGCATGCCCTCCCCCTTGCCGTTGGTGCGCTCACGCGTGGCGTAGTACAGGCCCAGCACCACGTCTTGCGACGGGACGATGGAAGGCTCGCCCGAGGCCGGGAACAGCACGTTGTTGGAGGCCAGCATCAGCGTGCGGGCTTCCATCTGCGCTTCGATGGACAGCGGCACGTGCACGGCCATCTGGTCACCGTCGAAGTCGGCGTTGAAGGCCGAGCACACGAGCGGATGCAGCTGGATCGCCTTGCCCTCGATCAGCACCGGCTCGAAGGCCTGGATGCCCAGGCGGTGCAGCGTGGGCGCGCGGTTCAGCAGCACGGGGTGCTCGCGGATGACCTCTTCCAGGATGTCCCAGACGATGGGCGTACCGGATTCGACTTCCTTCTTCGCAGCCTTGATGGTGTTGGCGATACCCATCGCCTCCAGGCGGCTGAAGATGAACGGCTTGAACAGCTCGAGCGCCATCAGCTTGGGCAGGCCGCACTGGTGCAGCTTGAGCGTGGGACCCACCACGATGACCGAGCGGCCGGAGTAGTCGACGCGCTTGCCCAGCAGGTTCTGGCGGAAGCGGCCGCCCTTGCCCTTGATCATGTCGGCCAGGGACTTCAGCGCGCGCTTGTTGGCGCCCGTCATGGCCTTGCCGCGACGGCCGTTGTCCAGCAGGCTGTCCACCGCTTCCTGCAGCATGCGCTTTTCATTGCGCACGATGATCTCAGGAGCCTTCAACTCCAGCAGCCGCGCGAGGCGGTTGTTGCGGTTGATGACGCGACGGTACAGGTCGTTCAGGTCGGACGTGGCGAAGCGCCCACCGTCCAGCGGCACCAGGGGACGCAGGTCCGGCGGCAGCACCGGCAACACGTCCATCACCATCCACTGCGGCTTGATGCCCGACCTCTTGAAGGCCTCCAGCACCTTCAGGCGCTTGGCGTTCTTCTTGATCTTGAGCTCGGAGCCGGTCATGTCGTTGCGGATCTTGTCGATCTCCGCATCGATGTCCATCTCCTCGAGCAACTTCTTCACGCCCTCGGCGCCCATGAGCGCGGTGAACTCGTCACCGTACTCGACGACCTTGGCCTCGAAGTCGTCCTCGGTCATGATCGCGAACTTCTTCAGCGGCGTCATGCCCGGGTCGACCACGACGTAGGCTTCGAAGTACAGCACGCGCTCGATGTCGCGCAGCGTCATGTCCAGCACCAGACCCAGCCGTGACGGCAGGCTCTTGAGGAACCAGATGTGGGCACAGGGCGCGGCCAGGTCGATGTGACCCATGCGGTCACGGCGCACCTTGGTCTGCGTGACCTCCACGCCGCACTTCTCGCAGATCACGCCGCGGTGCTTCAGGCGCTTGTACTTGCCGCACAGGCACTCGTAGTCCTTGATCGGGCCGAAGATCTTGGCGCAGAACAAGCCGTCACGCTCGGGCTTGAACGTGCGGTAGTTGATGGTCTCGGGCTTCTTCACCTCGCCGAACGACCACGAGCGGATCTTCTCCGGACTCGCAAGGCCGATCTTGATGGCATCGAAATGCTCATCGGGAGTGAATTGCTTGAAGAGATCGAGCAAGCCTTTCATGACTTTCTCCTTAGTTTTGGTTAGCGCAGTTGGAGAGAGAAGTGACGGGATCCAGGGCGCGTCAGGCTAGGCGCGAGGGAGGGCCGCATAGCAGCGCTATGCAACCGACCGAGCAACGACGCATGGCGCGGCTTGGACACGTCAATTCCTCTCCAACTCGATATCGATACCCAGAGAGCGGATTTCCTTGACCAGCACGTTGAACGATTCCGGCATGCCGGCCTCGATGGCGTGCTCGCCCTTGACGATGCTTTCGTAGACCTTGGTGCGTCCGTTCACGTCGTCGGACTTCACAGTCAGCATTTCCTGCAGCACGTAGCTCGCGCCGTAGGCTTCCAGGGCCCAGACCTCCATTTCGCCAAAACGCTGGCCACCGAACTGCGCCTTGCCGCCCAGCGGCTGCTGGGTCACCAGGCTGTACGGGCCGGTGGAGCGGGCGTGCATCTTGTCGTCCACCAGGTGGTGGAGTTTCAGCACGTGCATGTAGCCCACGGTCACCGGGCGCTCGAACGCGTCGCCCGTGCGGCCGTCATGCAGCGCGGCCTGGGTGCGCGTGGCCGTCAGACCCTTGGCCTTGGCGATCTCGTCCGGGTAGGCGAGCTTCAGCATGGCGCGGATCTCGTCCTCGGACGCCCCATCGAACACCGGGGTCGCAAAGGGAACACCCTTGGCCAGGTTCTGCGACATCTCCAGGATGTCGTCATCGCTGAGGTGCTCCAGGCGCTCCGTCTTGCCGCCCGACTGGTTGTAAAGACCGTCCAGGAACTGCCGCAGCTCGGCCACCTTGGCCTGCGACTGCAGCATGTTGCCCAAGCGCTGGCCGATGCCCTTGCCAGCCCAGCCCAGGTGAACTTCCAGCACCTGGCCGACGTTCATGCGCGAAGGCACGCCCAGCGGGTTGAGCACGATGTCCATCGGGGTGCCGTCGGCCATGTAGGGCATGTCCTCGACAGGCACGATCTTGGACACCACGCCCTTGTTGCCGTGACGGCCGGCCATCTTGTCGCCAGGCTGCAGGCGGCGCTTGACGGCCAGGTAGACCTTGACCATCTTGAGCACGCCCGCGGGCAACTCGTCGCCCTGGGTGAGCTTCTTGCGCTTTTCCTCGAAGGCCAGGTCGAAGCTGTGACGCGTCTGCTCAAGAGAGTTCTTGATGCTCTCAAGCTGATTGGCCACGTCTTCGTCGGCCGGGCGCACGTCGAACCAGTGGTAACGCTCGACGGCGGCCAGGTAGGCCTTGTCGATGGTCGTGCCCTTGGCGATCTTCTGCGGACCGCCGTTGGCCACGCGGCCCACCAGCAGCTTCTCGATCCGGTCAAAGGCGTCAGCTTCGACGATGCGCAACTGATCGTTCAGGTCCAGGCGGAAGCGCTTGAGTTCATCGTCGATGATCTGCTGGGCACGCTTGTCGCGCTGGATGCCCTCGCGGGTGAACACCTGCACGTCGATCACGGTGCCGTTGGTGCCCTGGTCCACGCGCAGTGAGGTGTCCTTCACGTCGGACGCTTTCTCGCCGAAGATCGCGCGAAGCAGCTTCTCTTCAGGCGTCAGCGTGGTCTCGCCCTTGGGCGTGACCTTGCCCACCAGCACGTCACCCGGGTTGACCTCGGCGCCGATGTAGACGATGCCCGATTCGTCCAGGCGAGCCAACTGCTGCTCGGACAGGTTCGGGATGTCACGCGTGATCTCTTCAGAGCCCAGCTTGGTGTCGCGGGCCATCACCACCAGTTCCTCGATGTGGATCGAGGTGTAGCGGTCGTCGCCGACCACGCGCTCGGAGATGAGGATGGAGTCCTCGAAGTTGTAGCCGTTCCAGGGCATGAACGCCACGAGCATGTTCTGGCCCAGGGCCAGTTCGCCCAGATCAGTTGAAGCGCCGTCAGCCACCACATCACCGGCATCCACGCGGTCGCCACGCTTGGCGATGGGTCGCTGGTGGATGTTCGTGTTCTGGTTGCTGCGCTGGTACTTGATGAGGTTGTAGATGTCCACGCCCACTTCACCGGCCACCGTCTCGGCGTCGTTGACGCGGATCACGATGCGATTGGTATCGACATAGTCCACCACGCCGCCGCGGCGGGCGGTCACCACGGTGCCGGAGTCCACCGCCGCCACACGCTCGACGCCCGTGCCGACGAAGGCCTTCTCGGGGCGCAGCGTGGGCACCGCCTGGCGCTGCATGTTGGCGCCCATCAGCGCGCGGTTGGCATCGTCGTGCTCCAGGAAGGGCACGAGCGAGGCGGCCACCGAGACGATCTGCGCCGGGGCCACGTCCATGTACTGCACACGCTCGGGCGAGACCAGCACCGACTCACCCTTCTCGCGCGCGCTCACCAGCTCGTCCACCAGCTTGCCGGCGCCATCCAGAGAGGCATTGGCCTGAGCGATGACGTACTTGCCCTCTTCGATGGCGGACAGGTAATCGATCTGGTCGGTCACCTGGCCGTCCATCACACGCCGGTACGGGGTCTCGAGGAAGCCGTACTCGTTGAGCTGCGCAAACAGCGCCAGGGAGTTGATCAGGCCGATGTTCGGGCCTTCCGGGGTCTCGATCGGGCACACACGGCCGTAGTGCGTGGGGTGCACGTCGCGCACCTCGAAGCCGGCACGCTCACGGGTCAAACCGCCCGGGCCCAGGGCCGAGACGCGCCGCTTGTGCGTGATCTCCGACAGCGGGTTGGTCTGGTCCATGAACTGTGACAGCTGCGACGCGCCGAAGAACTCCTTGAGGGCCGCCGAGATCGGCTTGGAGTTGATCAGGTCGTGCGGCATCAGGGCTTCGGTCTCGGCCTGACCCAGACGTTCCTTCACGGCCTTCTCGATACGCGCAAGACCAGAGCGGTACTGGTTTTCGGCCAGCTCACCCACGCAGCGTACGCGGCGGTTGCCCAGGTGGTCGATGTCGTCCACGTCGCCGTTGCCATTGCGCAGGTCCACCAGGATCTTGACGACGTGCAGGATGTCATCGTTGGACAGCGTCATCGGACCTTCAGGCGCCTCACGTCCCACCCGGGCGTTGAACTTCATGCGGCCCACGCGCGACAGGTCGTAGGTGTCGGCGTTGTAGAAGAGCCGGTTGAACAGCGCCTCGACAGCGTCTTCGGTCGGCGGTTCGCCAGGACGCATCATGCGGTAGATGGCCACACGGGCGGCCAACTGGTCGGCCGTTTCGTCAATGGCCAGGGTCTGGCTGATGTAAGCGCCCTGGTTCAGCTCGTTCGTGAACAGGCACGGCAGGTCCTGGATGCCGGCACTGCGCAGCTTCTTCAGCAGCATCTCGGTCAGCTCGTCGTTGGCCTTGGCCACGATCTCGCCGGTGTCCGTGTCGACCATGTTGCGCGCCACGATGCGGCCAATGAGGAAGTCCTCCGGTACGGAGATCATGCCCGTGCCGGTCTGCTCGAGTTGACGCAGGTGACGCACAGTGATGCGCTTGTCCTTCTCCACCACCACCGCGCCAGTCTTGTCGGTGATGTCAAAGCGCGCGACCTCGCCGCGCAGACGCTCGGGCACAAGCTCCATCTGCGCGCCGGCTTCCATCAACTTGAAGTTGTCGTTGACGAAGAAGTGGCCGAGGATGGCCTCGGGCTTCAGGCCGATGGCCTTGAGCAGGATCGTCACCGGCATCTTGCGCCGGCGGTCCACGCGGAAATACAGGATGTCCTTCGGATCGAACTCGAAGTCCAGCCAGGAACCGCGGTAGGGGATGATGCGCGCAGAGAACAGCAGCTTGCCCGAGCTGTGGGTCTTGCCCTTGTCGTGCTCGAAGAACACGCCGGGTGAGCGGTGGAGCTGGCTCACGATCACACGCTCGGTGCCGTTGATCACGAAGGAGCCGTAGTCGGTCATGAGCGGCACTTCGCCCATGTAGACCTCTTGTTCCTTGATCTCCTTGACCACCTTGGCCGGATGCGACTCACGGTCATAGATGATCATCTGCAGCTTGGCGCGCACGGCCGAAGCGAACGTGAGGCCGCGCTGCTGGCACTCCCGCACATCGAAGGCCGGCCTGGCCATGTTGTATTCGATGAAGCGCATCTCGACGAACCCGTTGTGCGAGACGATCGGGAACGCGGACTGGAAGGCCGCCTGCAAGCCCTCGAGCTTGCGCTGGGGGGCAGGGATGTCCTTCTGCAGAAAGCCCACATAAGACTCGCTCTGCATCGTCAACAGGTACGGGACCTTGAGGACGCTCTCACGCTTGCCGAAGCTCTTGCGAATTCGCTTGCGTTCGGTGTAGCTGTAGTTCGGGGATGCTTGCGCCATGAATCACTCCGTGTCGACTGCCGCCGTCTGACGGTGACGGCAGCGGAAGTCGGCGACTGGCTGCTCGGACATTGCGTCCAATAGCTTGGTGGCAGGCCACTACCTGCCGCTGGCGGACAACCCTGGCATTGCACCAGGGCCCGACCAAACCTGTTCTCTGCAGTCGGATCAGAGAACACTGCAAAACCGGGACGTCTGTCCCGTCTTTGCGCTGCTCTCTGCAGCGCCGGCCCGCCGAAACGGGCCGACAAAGTCGCCCTCTTACTTGAGCTCGACCTTGGCGCCAGCTTCTTCCAGCTTCTTCTTCGCTGCCTCGGCGTCGGCCTTGGAGATGGCTTCCTTGACGGGCTTGGGAGCGCCGTCGACCAGGTCCTTGGCTTCCTTCAGACCCAGGCCGGTGATTTCGCGTACCACCTTGATGACCGACACCTTGTTGGCGCCCACCTCGTTCAGCATGACGGTGAACTCGGTCTTCTCTTCCACCACAGCGGCTGCAGCGCCACCGGCTCCGGCCGCCGGGGCGGCCATGGAGGCGGCGGACACGCCGAACTTCTCTTCGATGGCCTTGACCAGGTCGTTGAGTTCCATGACGGACATGCTGTCCATCGCCGTCAGAAATGCGTCTTTATCGAATGCCATTTGGGGTTCCTCGAATGGAATGAATCAGTGAATGAGGGTCGAGCCGCTTCAGGCGGCCGCGGGTTCCGCAGCTGTGTCTGCCGACGCGCCGCCGCCCTTTTGCTCGGCCAATGCCGCCAATACGCCCGCCAGACGCTGGATGGGCGACTTGAGCAAGCCGGCGACCTGCGAGATCAGCACCTCGCGCGACGGGATCGCGGCCAGGGCCTTGACGCCATCGACGTCCAGCGCCTTGCCGGCGTACGCGCCGCCCTTGATGACGAGCTTGTCGTTGCCCTTGGCGAAGTCGGCGACGACTTTCGCTGCGGCCACGGCGTCCTCGGAAAAGCCGTAAATGAGCGGGCCGACCATGGATGCCTGGGCCACCTCGAACGGCGTGCCCACCACGGCGCGACGGGCGAGCGTGTTCTTCAGCACGTGAAGATACACACCCTTGTCGCGCGCCTGGCGGCGCAACGCGTCGAGATGAGCCACCGTCAAACCACGGTACTCGGCCAGCGCAAGGGTTTGCGAACGTGCGACCTGGGCCGACACGTCAGCCACCACGGCTGCCTTCTCGTTGCGATTGAGACTCAAGGTCTACTCCTTACACATCGCGTCGGGCTGCAGCATGACCACAACCCTTCGCACCTCGGTTCAGCGACCTTCTGTTCGAGAAACCCATCTCGACAGCGGGACCGCCATCTGCGCTGGACCCCGCTTCTTGCGTTGCGGGCATTAAGGGGCGGCAAAGCCCCACCAGCGGTCTTGGATGGCCTGCGGCATCTCGCGCCGCGCTGTACACGCGGCCCGGGCTGCCACAGCCCACCAATCCTTCATGCCGCGCCAGACCTGCGCGGCGGATGTTTCAAATCAAGCCTTCGCTCAGGCCGCCGGCGCAGTGAGGGACGAGATGTCCACCCGCACGCCCACGCCCATGGTCGAGGACACAGCCACCTTGCGCAGGTAGATGCCCTTGCTGCTGGCCGGCTTGGACTTGTTCAGCGCGTCCAGCAGGGCGCGCAGGTTGCCGGTGAGCTGTTCGGCACCGAAAGAACGGCGGCCGATGGTGCCGTGGATGATGCCGGCCTTGTCCACACGGAACTGGACCTGGCCCGCCTTGGCGTTGCGCACCGCGGTGGCGACGTCCGGCGTGACGGTGCCCACCTTCGGGTTGGGCATCAGTCCGCGAGGACCCAGGATCTGGCCCAGCGTACCGACCACGCGCATCGTGTCAGGCGACGCGATCACCACGTCGAAGTTCATGTTGCCGGCCTTGATGTCGGCGGCCAGGTCGTCCATGCCCACCAGATCAGCACCAGCGGCCTTGGCCTCTTCGGCCTTGGCGCCCTGGGCAAAGACCGCCACGCGCTTGGTCTTGCCAGTGCCATTGGGCATCACGACAGCGCCGCGCACCACCTGGTCGGACTTCTTGGCATCGATGCCCAGTTGCACCGCCACGTCGATGGACTCATCAAACTTGGCCGTGGCGCATTCCTTGACGATGGACAGCGCCGCGTCGATGGAATACAGCTTCAGGCTGTCGACCTTGCCCTGCAGGGCCTTGGCTTTCTTGGTCAGCTTGGCCATGTCACACCCCTTCCACGATCAGGCCCATGGAACGGGCCGAACCGGCTATGGTCTTGACCGCAGCGTCCATGTCGGCGGCGGTCAGGTCCTTGATCTTGGTCTTGGCAATTTCCTCGAGCTGGGCGCGGGTCACCTTGCCCACCTTGTCGAGGTGAGGGCGGCCCGATCCCTTGTCGATCTTGGCAGCCTTCTTCAACAGCACCGTCGCCGGGGGCGACTTCAGGATGAACGTGAAGGACTTGTCTGCGTAGGCGGTGATCACCACGGGCAACTTCAAGCCCGGCTCGAAACCCTGCGTCTGGGCGTTGAACGCCTTGCAGAATTCCATGATGTTCAAACCGCGCTGACCCAGCGCCGGGCCGATCGGGGGCGATGGATTCGCCTTTCCCGCCGGGACTTGCAGCTTGATAAAGCCGACTATCTTCTTGGCCATGAATGCCTCTTGTCGAGTTCAAGCGCCTGCCATGCCTTTCAGCGGGCAAGCTCCTCGTTCTCAGCCCTGAAAAGCCGATGCACCGGGGCTGCTGCGGTGCACCGGGCCGCGTTGCCGCGACCTCAAATCTTGAAACTCAGACCTTTTCGACCTGCGAGAAATCCAACTCCACGGGGGTGGCACGGCCGAAGATCGTGACCGACACCCGAACCTTGGACTTCTCGTAGTTGACTTCTTCGACCGCTCCGTTGAAGTCGGTGAAGGGGCCTTCCTTGACGCGCACGAGTTCGCCCACCGTCCACTGCACCTTGGGCCGCGGCTTGTCCACGCCTTCTTGCATCTGGTTGACGATCTTCATCACCTCAGCCTCGGAAATCGGGGCCGGACGGTTGCGCGCACCGCCGACGAAGCCGGTCACCTTGCTGGTGTGCTTCACCAGGTGCCAGCTCTCGTCATCCATCAACATTTCGACGAGCACATAGCCCGGGAAAAAGCGGCGCTCGGTCACGGCCTTCTTGCCGTTCTTGAGCTCCACCACCTCTTCGGTGGGCACCAGGATGCGGCCGAACTTGGACTGCATGGCGGCACGGTCGATGCGCTCGCGCAGGTTGCGCTCCACGGCCTTTTCCATGCCGGAGTACGCATGCACCACGTACCAACGCATGGGTGACGCCACAGGGGCTGCAGTGGCAGCGTCAGTCTGGGATTCGGACATGGGTGAAATTCCTTCTCGCGTTCAACGGCGCCAGCCCAGGACAAGGTCGTACAGCACCCATTCGAGCGTCTTGTCGGTCAGCCACATGAAAAGCGCCATCACGAACACGAAGGCGAACACATAGCCCGTCATTTGCAGGGCCTCATTGCGGGCAGGCCACACCACCTTCTTGACTTCGCGCACGGAGTCGCGGCCGAAGGCGATCAACTGCTTGCCATGCTCGCTGGTGAAGAAGGTGGCCACTGCGGCAGCCACCAGCACCAGCAACGCCACCACGCGCAGCCAGAGATCCTGCTTGCCAAGCATGTAGAAGGCCACGACAGCCCCCACCAGCAGCGCCACGGACAACGCCAGCTTGGCCTTGTCCGCTCCTGAGGAGACGGTCTCGACTTGCGGGGAAGTGGTCATGACCTCGATTCCCGGGCCGCAGCCCGCTGTTGAGCGCCCTTTGGGGCGCCTGAACTCTGTTCCGTGAAAAAGCCGACGCCGGCGTCAGCCGGCGGTGGCAGGGGCGGAGGGAATCGAACCCCCGACCTTCGGTTTTGGAAACCGGCGCTCTACCAATTGAGCTACACCCCTTTGGAACCCTTTCGATCAGGCGATGATCTTGGCCACGACGCCGGCGCCCACGGTGCGGCCGCCTTCGCGGATCGCAAAGCGCAGACCTTCTTCCATGGCGATCGGCGCAATCAGCTTGACCGTGA
>JAJTDM010000074.1 GCA_021300575.1 Rubrivivax sp. | reverse complement strand
CACCGCCACTGCAGCCGGTCATTGCGCCAACGGCGCCGGTCAAGCCTCATCCGGCCCACCAATCAAAACGCGGCCTCGCAGCCAGATTTGTGCGCTGGCTCACAACCGCCAACAGCTGATGCTCGCGCGCTGGGAGCATGTGGATATCGGCAAGGCCGAGTGGCATATTCCGGCCGAGAACTCGAAGACCGGCAAGCCGCACATCGTGTATTTGTCGCCGCAGGCGCTGGCCTTGTTCGCGGAGCTGCGCTCACTGGCCGGCGGTAGCGAGCTGGTGCTGCCGGGGCGCGGGTCGCTGACCAAGCCTTTTGCGCACAACGCGATGAACAATGCGCTGAAGGTGGCGCTGCGCGGCCAGCACATCCCGACGTTCACGATTCATGATCTGCGGCGCACGGCGTCGACGCTGCTGCACGAGCACGGGTGGCCGGCGGATGTCGTGGAGAAGGCGCTGAACCACACGATCGGCGGGGTGCGCGGCGTGTACAACCGGGCGGAGTATGCGGGGCAGCGACGGGAGATGCTGGGGTTTTGGGGGGAGTATGTGGAGGGGTTGGGGGAGGGGGGGTGATCGGGGGTGGCGTATTTGTGCCGGCTGACCGGAACAGACTGATCTGGGTCGTTCGCGGATCAGGGCTTGTCCGGCCGCTCCCGCCTAAACCGGCCATTCGTTTAGCGTCGTCTGACCGGCGGCTTCGCCGTCCGAACCGGTCGCTCGACCGTTAAGCTCCCCCCGCTAGCCACCTCCCACCTATCAGAGCATGTCATGAAAACAGCCTTTGCAGCCCGAATTGCAGGCATGAACGCCATGTACCGTCTTGCCGCTAACGATAGCCCGACCATTCCAGACGACACGGCTGACAGGTTGGTCAAGTTCAAAGCCACCTTGATGGACGAAGTCCACGAGATTGACGACATCGTGACGATAGCGAACTCCGGTGCCTCCAAGCTTGAGGTCGCAGTCGCCCTTGCTGACCTTCTTGGCGACATCATTGTTTACTGCCGTTCTGAGGCGCTCAAGTATGGACTGCCCCTTGAGGAGGTGCTGGACGTAATTATGGACAGCAACGAGAGTAAGCTCGGCGCAGATGGCAACCCCATCTACGACCAGAACGGCAAGTTTCTCAAGGGACCGAACTACTGGAAGCCCGAACCAAAGATTCGTGAGCTTCTGGCGGCTCTGATGACACAGTAAAGCTAATCCGCCCTCCTCCAATATCGCGCACCAGCATGCCCCCTCTCGTCATCGAAGATGGATGGACCTTGGAGAGCATTGAGCAATCAATGCACCGAGTCATTGCTAGCGAAGGAGCTTCCATTCAGCTGAATAAGGATTTCATCAGCCGCCGCAAGGGAGCTCTCCACGACGCTGCTCGTCTGCAACTCTTGGCTACCTGGGCGCGCTCGGCGACGGACCGGCAACTCAGATTTCACGCCGCCAACCAGGCCCAATCGGTCCTGGCAGAACTCTGCGACTATGCCCCTGGCATTGTCGCACTCAGGCTTTGTGAAGGCGTCAACGTGGGCGAACTGCATGTTCGTCGCCGGGAGGCGCTTGAGCCTGCAGCTGAAAAGATGAAGAACACGGACCAGGTGCAGTGGTCCCGTGTCATCAAAGGGCGAACCATCGATTTCACGTGCGTCAGCGGGTCGAAGGTTCAATATCTGCGGCCTCTCTTCAGCGTGCGGAACAGTCAAGCAGTAAAACGCAAAGAGGGGATGTTCCTTGTTCTCAAAGCGTTGAGCGACTTCATCGCCAAGTCGGATGCCGACCTTGTTCCGTCCTCGTTCACATCAGCATGCGCCGTGTACGCGGCCGAGTTGATGAAGAACACACAGGAGCACGCAACGCAGGACCATAGCGGCCAGCCCTATCTCGAGCATGCAGAGGGGCTCATTGTCAGCTGGCGTGAAATGTCTGGGCACTCCTATAGGCGGGATTTCGAAGGGCACCCCCGCTTGATGGAGCTGTGGGAGCGTGAGCAAGTTCCAGTGGGGAGCGACGGGACCGCCACAGCACTTCGCTGCCTTCAACTGAGCTTTTTTGACACTGGACCAGGGTTCGCCGGAAGGTTGACAGGCAAGCCTGTGGATGAGCTTTCCCCTGATGAGGAACGGAAGGCCCTTCTGGCGTCTCTCCGTAAGAATGTGTCGACTAAAACGCAGGCTGGCGCAGGCAACGGCCTACCAGATGTACTCGAAGCCTTAAGAGAGGTAGGGGGGCTGATTTCGATTCGGTCGGGGCGCCTTCACATCTTCAACGCGTTCACGCCAGGTGAAGCGCGAGACTTGTTCGAATTCGACGACTGGACTGCGTCGGAGCTGGCACCTGCAGCTGGTGCCGTGGTGTCCCTTCTCCTCCCGCTCAGAAGATGATGCGCAAGGCCTACTCGTTCGTCGCCCGCGGCGCGTGTCTTGATACCGGCTATGAAGTCGATGCGCTTTGCGTCTTCTTTGGCACGAAGAGGAGGGTTTCGGCCCTTGAGTTCTTCGATGAGTTGACCACTTCGATTCAGGAAGTGCAGGCACTCCCAGATTGTGTCGTTGTCGTAACCGATGATTCAGCGCTCAATACGATACGTGAATACTGGACAGAGGCTTCCGGTCAGATCCAGACACTCATGGAAAGAGGATCGAAGAAGGGCGGCCAGTTTGTCAAGCAGTACTACTTCGTCGCGTGGAGCGCCCAAGATGGTCTGACCGTCGATGGAACGCTCCCGAGGGAGAAGCCACCGTTATTCAAGCTGCCTTTGGAGCAGTTCATTCAGCAGGGCCTCAACTCCCTTGTTCTCAAGAACCCAGTGGTACAGGTTGCTCCTGCTGGCCACGTCTTTAAGCACCCTTCCAGCACCGTAAACAAGCTCTTCATCCAAGCCCGTGAGCTGGCAACAAGTGAAGCTGAGCTCGCGTTCGCGGGACGATGCCTATGCTCCCGACTACCGGCCCTCCAAAGCCCTGACCTCGCCCATGTCTACATCGACACGATGGGCATCTACTCGCTTGTCAGAGAGGCGCTCACGTTCTCCGGGAGTAGCGCAAGCATTCATAGCTTTCACTCCTACACGGAGATTTCCGAACTGGCGCCACCAACCGAACCTTACGCGGTGATCATTTCGGCCTCAACGAGTGGCGGCATGGCCAGGCGACTTCATGAAGAGCAAGACTTTGACCAAGGCCGGCTCATGACGCTCATTGACGTCACTGAGACGAACCGCACCGGAGGAGTGCTGGTCCGACTAGATGATGTCGACGCCTCGTACAAGAAGCAGCTTGCCGACGGAACAGAAGCCCAGATTGAGCTTTTCGGTGAGCACTTTTCTTCGAAAGCTAAACCGCCTCGAGCAGTCACCCTAGGGGTGCCTCATTCCCCTAAACGCCTGACCGAGTTCTTAAGGCAGCTAGCAATCGGAGGAGTACTGCCTCTCAATGCACGTACTCGAGGCAGCTCTACACGGTTGGTGTGCGTAGACGAATCATTCGTTGGAATGAACAAAGCTCTGGACTCGTGGCTCCACACGGAGATTTCCTGGCGAGTTCCTGTCGCCATCGATCATGTCATTCATGCGGAAGACCCAGGTTCTAAGTCCATTGCGGAGCTGGCAGCGAACAAACTTCAGACGCTCAAAGGATCAGTTCATCGACCGACTGTCACGGCTTACGGAGCCGTTGACGCCGAAACGCTCAGCAAGTCCAGCGGTGTACTCGTCGTTCAAGCAGTAGCTGGCGACGGCGGACTTCTCCGCGAGATAAGCCGGGACCTGCGTGAGTTCCTAAAGTCCGACGTGCCGCGGCACTTCCTTGTCGGTTTGGGACTGCCGCAAAGCGAAGAGACGTGGATGCGCCTGCAGCAATTCCTCGTCAGGAACGCCAGCGCTCGCGAGTACGGCTTCTCGGTCTGGCTGGTCTTGCCCATTGGTTCTGACGGCGCAAAGACTGCCTGGAGGGCTTACAGCGAGCTAGCAGCGGCTGCGCAGATTGAAGAAGTTGCCGTGCCTGGGGTTGATAAGGACGTCCTCGAGCGCTCCCTTGAGCAGGCCGTTGCAGCCATCAGCAGCTCGTTTACAGGCTTTTTTCCCAGTACCCAGGGGGCGGCACTCGGCCTCTCAGAGGGCTTTGTATTCTTCGGCACCGTGTTCGACGGCCGGATAGGTGACGTCACGCAAAGCACGGCATATGCGACCGTCGCCGCTGTGCTCCAGACCGCGCGAGATTTAGCGAATCCAGCCAATCAGCTGAAGCCATCGGGATATGAGTCTGTCATTCTTTCCCCGGAGAATTTTTTGCGGTTCAACGACGAGTTGCTGCAGGCCTGCATCCTGCGGGCGGCCCATCCCTCGGAGCTCGACTACTCATCCAGCCCAGAGATGAGCCGCCTAATGAAAGAATTCCTCGTCAAGGTCTTCAGTCGGCACGACCACGCATACGGTTCAGCTGCGCTCGAGTTCGGAGCTGCACTGGCCTCAGGCAGGCTCCGACTCACCGCGGAAGACAGGAAAGAGGTTCGAGACAAGGCCATCGCCTCGCTGGCAGTTACGGAGGGAGCACTGCTGGGACTAGTCTGTTTGATTGCGTAGAGAGTGGGTTGCTTGAGCATACAGTTCATCTTCTTGCTCCAGCAGACGTTGAACGATAGCTCTCCTGCAAGCTAACCAACATGGTCAACTGGCCGCCAGGGGTCGGCCGTACCTGTTCGCACTCCGGGGCAGAGGTCATTGAGACCGTGACCTAGCCCACTAGGTCCTACGACCGCTGATCCTCGTACAGCTGCCACTCGGGCCCGTACAGCTTGTCGGACCGGAAGTCCGCTGTGCGCTGCTCAGCGTGAGTCGTGCCGCGCGAGCCAAAGGACCGCTTCCGCTGCAGAGTTGTCATTACCGATCGTATGTCGTCGCGGCAGGTGCCCTCGGGCGTCAAGTCGTTCCCGGCCTTCAGGGGTTGACTCGAACCCTTTCCGCCCTTGCTATTGCTGCTATTCCTGCTAGCGATCTGGAGCCTTCGCGCGTGAGTCAGTAGCAGGAATAGCAGCAATAGCAAGGTCCCCGGGACTGCTGCGACAGGACTACCCCGGGGTGCCGGCTCAACTGATCATCCGCTTACGCGAGCGCTGGGTTCACCGCTACGAACCTCCGCTTTTCGTTCTCCTCGATCCGAGCTCGGCCGCGCTCGGTCAGTGTCGCGAGCGCACTCCTCATAGCCTTCGCGTCCCGCACGCACCCCGGGCCGAACTGGTAGACGCGCGAGGTGGGGATACGGTGGTCGCTGCTGCGGCGGGCCTCGGCAATCAGCCAGGCGTCGAGCCGTATAGCCGCGGAGAGGTCGGTCGGGGTGTCGAGGTCCGAGAGCAGGCGGCGTGCTTCGTGCAGGTGCCAGCCAATGATGGTCGCGGCGGCATGGATTGTCTCCGCGTTGACCACTCCGCCAGGTCCGTGCGTCAGCACATGGAATAGCGCCGCCAGGCGCGCGACGTTCTCCGCCGCCTTGGCGGCCACATCCCGGATGTCGGCGAAGTCCCCGTCCGCGGCCAGCGCGCGCTCGATGCGGTCATGCGCCTGCACCCATGCAGCATGCGCTGGTGGCGACAGCGCCAGCTCGATGGGCTGCAGGCCACCATCGGCATGCGTGGACAGCGGCGTGTCCAGCAACTCCCGGATCCGCAGCCCGAACCGCTCCACCGCTGGCATCGTCTCCGGCGCCACGCGGTAGCTGCGAGACCCCTGCGTGCTCGCCGGCCAGGCGATCAGGAACCGCGCGATGAAGCCGCTGCCACGGGGCAGCGTGCCCGCGCGTTCGAGAAATCCGCGCAGCGCCTCGGGCTGCACCATCAGCCCGAAGGTGAGGCGGCGGTCGCGCAGGCGAAACGACGGTTTGCTGCGGCGGTCGACCGCGATCTCGCCGCCGTCCCACAGCACGTTGAGCAGCGCGAGGTTCCGCATGATGGTCTCGTAGCCCATGCCGTGGGCGCCGAAGACGGCGCCGGCCTCGGCCGACATCACCGCGCCGCTCGGCCAGCCGCTGGCCAGGGCGTGCGAGAGGGCTTCGGGGGTGGCGTCGGCGTACAGCAGCCGGGGCACTGGTGCGGCCTGCGGGGTGTCGGCTGCTAGTTCGTTCAGCGCGGCCTCGTCCTCGGCGGTGTCGTGTCCGTCGCGCCGCTTGCGGCGGATGGCTTCGAGCAGGCCGTCGCGCTTGGCCTGCAGCACGGCGTTGGCCGAGGCGTGCGCGGCCTGCTCCGGGGCGGCCGCTCGGGTGCGGTCGCGCTCCCACTCGCGCAGGGCTGCGCCGAGGATGCGGTCGCAGGTGGTCTTGCGTTCGCCGGACTCGGCCACCGCGAGCACATACAGCGACACTGGGCCGACGAGCTGCGCATCGCGCCGCACGTTGACCAGCCCCTGCGCGGCTACCGACAGCGTGGACAAGGCCGAGCACGCCACCAGCGCGGCCGGCGCCTGGACGAAGGCCTGCACCTCGAGCACGGCCTCGCGCAGCATTGGCGGCAGCGCGTCCACCGGATAGGGCAAGGGGTCGAGTGGTGTGGTGAGCGGTTCGGGCTCGGGCCAGTCGTCGGGCGACGAAGGTGCAGCATTTTTCGGGGCGGCGACTTCGCTGGGTGCGGGGGGTGCAGCATTGGCGAGCGACGTCAGCACTGCGGACACCCCGCGAAGCCGGTGCAGGTCGTTGAAGTCGGTGGCCTCCGGCGGACGGGCGGCGCCGAAGTCGGGTACCGCCAGTCGGCCAGCGACGGCCCGCGCGGCGCGGCGGGCAAGCGTGAGCCCCGGGTTGCCGGCGGTGTGGTGGTCGTCGTCGGCGCAGACGATGATCGGCGTGCTGCGCCACCGGTCGCGCACGGCGCGGGCCAGAGGTTCGAGGTTGCCGGCGTTGAAGGCGACGGCCACCGGCTGGTCGGTGGCTTCGTGCAGGCTGGCAGCGGTGGCGAAGCCCTCGGCGATGAGGATGGGTGACCGCGGGTCGTCCGTTTCGGGTGGTGGGCCGATCCAGAACCCCAGCCCCTGGACGCGGCCGCCGCGCAGGAACCGCTTGCCGCCATCGGCGCCGATGAGCTGCAGGCTGTGCAGCTCGCCGGCCAGGTCGCGCACCGGGACGAGCAGCACGCCGCGCCAGACTCGCAGCCCGAAGGGCTGCACTCCCTTGCGGGTTAGGTAGGGATGGTCGGCTGGAGCCTGCGCGGCGTCGGCCCACAAACGGGCTGCGGTTGATCGGGCCGCGGCGTGGCGGACCGCCGTGGCGCGGTCTCTTTCGGCCCGAGCCGCTCGGGCGTGCTCATGCAGTGCTTGGCGTTCCGCGTCAGTAAGCGCTCGCGCAAGCTCGCATCGCCAGGTCTGCCAACCGAGTCCGTCGCACCAGTTCTCCAGCCCTCCAGCGGGGATTCCGTCGAGGTGCAGCAGGTAGGCCGCGTCGCCCCGGCCACCTCGGCCAGCGGCATGGCAGCGGTGCAGACGACCGTCAGCCACGATCGGCTCGGGCGGCACGATGTCGCGGGCGCGCAGCGCGGCGCGGAACTGGTCGAGCACCCGGGCGACATCGGGCACCGATGAGGGCAGGCCGCGCTGCGGCGGCAACGGGGTGGCCATGGCACCACCTCAACGGCCCGGGGCCGTGCCGGGCCGCACGGCCTTGGCCCGCGCGGCGATCCAGGCGGTCACCTCGGATTCCAGCCAGCCCACCGCGCGGGCGCCCAGCGACACCGGCCGCGGAAAGAGGCCGTCCTGGATGTACTGGTACAGCGTGCTGCGCGACAGGCCGGTGCGCGCCTCGACCTGCGGCCGGCGAAGGATGATGGGGGTGCTCGTGGTTCCGTGTCTCATGCGTGTGTGCTCCCGAGGTGGAGGGAGGCCCGCCGTGACGGTTGCCGTCGAAAAGCGGCAGGCCTTTGCAGAGATACGGAATCGCGCGGAAAAGTGTCGGGATGCCGTGCAACTTGTCGGGAGCCGGTCGCACCAGGCGGTGCCCATCGGCAGACACCGGAAGAAGCGGGTCATCACATCGGCCTGCGTGCTGCGGCGCTGTCCGCAGTGCGGATGCGCGCGCGGCAGCAGGCGCAGTAGCCTGCGCAGCAACGAACTCCCGTTGGCTGAGTCAGCCCGCTTGATGCCCGTTACGCATTGCCAGCCCGCCAGTCGGGCGCCCGGAGCCGGCCTATCTCCTGAGAGCCGGCCGCCGCAAGGCAGGAGAACGCGTCGACCGCTGCGCCAGCCGCCGAGCCCATCGGCAGGCTGCGGCACCCCCTCAGCGGCCCGCCGCTGCGCCAGCGGTACGCGTCGTCACTACGCGCCGCACCGGTAGTGACGACGCGTCCAAAGCCGCGCCCAGCAAGCGATTGCGGGGTGCAGGCGCAAGTGACGGACCCAAGTGACGGGCTCCCCGCCGCAGCCGGCAACCCCGGCAATCCGTTCCCGATGACCCCGCCACAAGCGGGATTCGTCGTGCAAGCGTCCAACGGTCTGATCGACCTGGCGCAACCCCCCGAGCCCCGGGGCGCCGCTCACGCGGCAGGGGCTCGATCGGTGGGCCGACTCGCCACAGCGAGCGTCACCGAGGCCAACGCCGTGCCGGGCTGGCCAGGAAGGAGGAAGTCGGCACAAGAGCGGGAGTGGTGTCCCGCGTCCGCAGTGGTTCCCGATTCGCTCAGGCGATCGGGACGGACAGAAACACTTACCTGAATGAACGACACCCACGACAGCACGCTGACCCATCAAGAAGCCAGGAGCCTCGCAGCCCGAATGCCATGAGCCCGCTCACGACCGCCGCCGCGCCCAAGACTTGATGCGCGAACACATCGCGCCCCGTAGACTTCGCGAAAACTCCACTCGCAGGGAGGCGGGCCGTGATGAACACGGTGGGCCTTCCTCGCGTCCAACCCGATGTCTGCCTGATGCGCTGGATTGCCCCCTCCGAAAAAGACGCCGCCTCCGCCACCCTGGAAAGACGCCTCTGGGATGCCGCCGACCAGTTTCGTGCCAACTCGGGCCTGAAGGCCCAGGAGTATTCGGGGCCCATCCTCGGCCTGATCTTTTTGCGCTTTGCCGAGGCGCGCTTTGCCGCGCTGCGCGACAAGCTGCAAGCCGCCGGCAGCAGCTCACGCCGCGGCAGCCGGGTGGACGACCCCGCCGCTTACCAGGCCGAGGGCGTGCTCTACCTGGCGCCCGAGGCGCGGTACGACGCGCTGCTGGCGCTGCCCGAGGTGGCCGACATCGGCGCGAAGCTCAACGATGCGATGCGCGCCATCGAGAAGCACAACCCGCAGCTCGCGGGCGTGCTGCCCAAGACCTATTACCTCTTCACGCCCACGCTGCTGAAGGACCTGCTGAAGAAGGTCTCGGAGATTCCGGTGTCGCTGGACTTCGACGCCTTCGGCCGGATCTACGAATACTTCCTCGGCGAGTTCGCCATGAGCGAGGGGCAGGGCGGCGGTGAGTTCTACACGCCCTCCAGCATCGTCAAACTGCTCACAGAGGTGATCGAGCCCTTCCACGGCCGCATCTTCGACCCGGCCTGCGGCTCGGGCGGCATGTTCGTGCAGTCGGCCCGTTTCGTGGCCGAGCACCAGAAGAACCCGGCCGCCGAACTCGCCATCTGCGGCGTGGAGAAAACCGACGAGACCGGCCGCCTGTGCCGCCTGAACCTGGCGGTGCACGGGCTGGAGGGCGACATCCGCCACGGCGGCAACGTCAACAGCTACTACGACGATCCGCACGCGGCCACCGGCGCGTTCGACTTCGTGCTCGCCAACCCGCCCTTCAACGTGAACGCGGTGGACAAGGAGCGGCTGAAGGACATGGTCGGCCCGGCGCGGCGTTTCCCGTTCGGGCTGCCGCGCACAGATAACGCCAACTACCTGTGGATCCAGCTCTTCCACTCGGCGCTGAACACGAAAGGCCGCGCCGGATTCGTGATGGCCAACTCGGCGTCGGATGCGCGCGCGAGCGAGCAGGACATCCGCCAGAAGCTCGTCGAGGCCCGCTCGGTGGATGTGATGGTGGCCGTGGGCCCCAACATGTTCTACACGGTCACGCTGCCCTGCACGCTGTGGTTCCTGGACCGGGGCAAGGCCCAGCGCGCGCACCACGCCGACCATGTGCTTTTCATCGACGCGCGCCACATCTATCGCCAGGTAGATCGCGCACACCGCGACTGGACGCCCGCGCAGATCGGCTTCATGGCCAACCTGGTGCGGCTGTACCGAGGCGAGGTGCCGGACTACACCCAGGGCGGGGCCGAGGCCGAGGCGAAACTGAAGGAGGTGTTCGGCGCACAGGCCGCTTATGCCGATGTGCCCGGCCTGTGCAAGGCCGCGACGCTGGCCGAGATTGAGGCGCAGGGCTGGTCGCTGAACCCGGGCCGCTATGTGGGCGTGGCGCCTGGGGAGGAGGTCAGTGACGAGGACTTCCGCACGCAGTTGCAGGGCTTGAACGAGGAACTGGAGGCGCTGAACGTGCAGGCGCGGGAGTTGGAGCGAACGATCGCGGCGAATGTCGCTGGGATTTTGGGGGCGTGAAGATGGCGGCTTGGCGCGAGTGCCTACTCGGCGACGTCGTGAACCTAAAGCGTGGTTACGACCTGCCTCACAGCTCGCGGTCTGTTGGGCCCTTCCCTGTTGTTTCGTCTTCGGGGATTACCGATTACCACGTGGAAGCAAAGGTCAGAGCGCCAGGAGTCGTAACCGGCCGATACGGCACACTCGGGCAGGTATTTTTCATCGAGCAAGACTTCTGGCCGCTAAACACCAGCCTCTATGTTCAGGATTTCAAGGGCAATGACCCAAGATTTATTGCCTATTTCTTGGGTACCCTGAGTTTTGGATCACAGAACGCAGCTGGAGCGGTCCCCGGAGTGAACCGGAACCACCTGCATGCAATGGTAGTGTGCCTCCCGCCCCTCCCTATCCAACGCCGCATCGCCAGCATCCTCTCCGCCTACGACGACCTGATCGAAAATAGCCAGCGGCGTATCAAGATCCTGGAGGTGATGGCCCGCGCCCTCTACCGCGAGTGGTTCGTCCACTTCCGCTTCCCCGGCCACGAGAACCATCCGCGCGTCGCGTCGCCGTTGGGGGAGATTCCGGAGGGGTGGCAAGTGAAGAAGCTCTTCGAGCTGACAAAGGTGAACTACGGCAAGAATCTGCCTACCAAGAAACTAGCCGACGACGGGCTATATCCAGTTTACGGAGCGGCAAAGATTATCGGGCGCTATACCGAATACACCCGCGAACAGCGGACCATTATCTGCGGTTGCCGCGGTAGCGTAGGTGAAATGCAGATAACTCAGCCACAGTGCTATGTCACGAACAACTCCTTCACTTTCGACCCAACCCACCCGGACAATTACTTCTGGCTATTCCACACGTTGAGGGAGAGAGGGCTTCGTGATGTCGTCGGTGGCGCGGCGCAACCTCAGATAACGCTCGAAGGTATCTCTTCGGTCGAACTCGTCACTCCACCGCTGTCGTTCCGGAACAGTTTCCAGCAAGCAGTCTCTGCGTTGTTCGAGAGGATGTGGACGCTCGACAGCCAAATCCAAAACCTCCGCCGCACCCGCGACCTCCTCCTCCCCCGTCTCCTATCCGGCCAGATCGCCCTGGACGAACTCGAGACCGCGTGACCCATGCTGCCCGCCAAGCCCCTCATCAAGCTCGAACGCGTGCCGCTGCGCGAAGCCTGGAAGCACGAGGCGGGCGACTTCACGCCCCGGCTGGCCGAGGCTGCCAACCTCGACGCGCTCGCCGAAGCGCTGGGCCTGGGTGATCCGCACCATCTCATCCCGGACACACACCAGCTTGCACCGAATACGCACCAGCTGGCCGAAGATACACACCAGCTCTGCGCGGCACCTCCCGCTGTCTGCGGCCGGTTGTTCAAGGGGTTTCCATGACCGACATCGTGCCCCTGCCCGCCGACTACGGCCCTTGGCTCGCCGATCTGAAGGGGCGCATCCACGCGGCCCAACAGCGTGCTGCGCTGGCGGTCAACCGCGAGCTGGTGCTGCTGTACTGGCAGATCGGGCGAGACATTCTGGCCAGGCAGGGCCGGGAGGGCTGGGGCACCAAGGTGATCGAACGGCTGGCGCAGGACCTGCGCAACGCCTTCCCGGATATGAGGGGCTTTTCGCCGCGCAACCTGAAGTACATGCGGTCCTTCGCTGAAGCGTGGCCGGATGTCGAATTTGTGCAGCAGGCTGCTGCACGATTGCCCTGGTTCCACCTCTGCACGTTGATCGACAAGCTGAAGACGCGGCCAGAGCGCGAGTGGTATCTGGCCAAGGCCATCGAGCACAACTGGTCGCGCAATGTGCTGGTCATGCAGATCGAGACCCGCCTGCATGAGCGCAGCGGCCAGGCGGTCACGAACTTCGCTGAGCGGCTGCCCGCGCCGCTGTCGGACCTTGCCCATGAGTCTCTCAAGGACCCCTATCGCCTGGACTTTCTCGGGCTCGGGGAGGAGTCTCAGGAACGGGCTCTCGAAGACGCCATCGTCCACCACATCACCCGCTTCCTGCTGGAACTGGGGGCCGGCTTTGCTTTTGTCGGGCGCCAGGTTCACCTCGAGGTGGGGGGCGAGGATTTTTTCATCGATCTGCTCTTCTACCACCTGAAGCTGCGCTGCTATGTCGTGGTGGAGTTGAAGGCGGGCGCCTTCAAGCCGGAGCACGCAGGCCAGCTCGGCTTCTACCTGACGGCTGTGGACGAGCAGATGCGGGCAGAGCATGACAGCCCCACCATCGGCCTGCTGCTGTGCAAGAGCAAGAACAAGGTGGTCGCCGAGTACGCGCTGCGAGACTCGAGCAAGCCCATCGGCATAGCCGAATACCAGCTCATCGAGGCCCTGCCGGCGGACCTGCAGACCAGCCTGCCCAGCATCGAGGCCATCGAGCAGGCGCTTGCGGGTGACGCGGGCGAATCGGCCGACGCCTCGCCATGACCACCCACGCCTACACCGAAGACCAGCTCGTCGAGCAGCCCGCCATCGGGCTGTTCGGCGCACTCGGCTGGCAGACGGTGTCGGCGCAGGAGGAGACCTTCGGCTCGGGCAGCAACGCAGCATCCACGCTGGGCCGCGAGACCAAGGGCGAGGTGGTGCTGACACGCCGGCTGCGCGCGGCGCTCGAACGGTTGAACCCGGACGCGGCGGCCGAGGCGCTCACCCGTGCCGTCGACGAGCTCAGCCGCGACCGCTCGGCCATGAGCCTGACTGCTGCCAACCGCGAGGTCTACGCGCTGCTCAAGGACGGCGTGGCCGTTTCGGTGCCCGACCCGATGCACGGCGGGCAGAAGACCGAGCGCATGCGCGTGATCGACTGGACCGATCCCGCTGGCAACGACTTCCTGCTCGTGAGCCAGTTCAGCGTGACGGGCGCGCTCTATACCTGCCGGCCCGACCTGGTGGGTTTCGTGAACGGCCTGCCGTGGGTGGTGATCGAGCTTAAAAAACCCGGCGTGCCCGCACGCGCGGCCTTTGACGAAAACCTCACGCACTATAAGGAGCAGATCCCGGCGCTCTTCGTCTTCAACGCGCTGATGATCGCGAGCAACGGCACCGACAGCCGGGTGGGCTCTCTCACCGCCGACTGGGAGCGCTGGGTGGAGTGGAAGCGTATCGAGCGCGAGGACGAGCCGCGCCGCGTGTCGCTGGAGGTGATGCTGCGCGGGACCTGCCAACCCGCCCGGCTGCTCGACCTGGTGGAGAACTTCACCCTGTTCTCGGAGCACAAGGCGTCGCTGGTGAAGGTGCTGGCGCAGAACCACCAGTTCCTGGGCGTGAACAACGCCATCGCCTCGATGCTGCAGGCGCGCTCCATGGGGCATGGCCGTGGCGGCGTGTTCTGGCAGACGCAGGGCAGCGGCAAGAGCTTCTCGATGGTGTTCTTCGCGCAGAAGGTGCTTCGCACGCTGCCGGGCAACTGGACCTTCGTGGTCGTGACCGACCGGGTGGAGCTCGACGAGCAGATCGCCAAGACCTTCAAGGCCACGGGCGCAGTGGGCGAGGCGGCCGACAGCCATGCCGCCAGCGGCGCGCACCTGCGTGAGCTTCTGGCAGGCAACCAGCGCTACGTCTTCACGCTGGTGCACAAGTTCCAGACCACCGAGGTGCTGTGCGACCGGTATGACGTGATCGTGCTGACCGACGAGGCGCACCGCAGCCAGTACGACACGCTGGCGCTGAACATGCGCGCCGCGCTGCCGCGCGCCACCTTTCTGGCCTTCACCGGCACGCCGCTGATCGCGGGCGAGGAGCGCACGCGTGAGGTCTTCGGCGACTATGTGTCGGTCTACGATTTCCAACAGTCCATCGAGGACGGCGCCACGGTGCCGCTGTTCTACGAGAACCGCACGCCCGAGCTGCAGCTGGTCAATGCGGAGCTGAACGACGAGATCTACGAACTCATCGAGAACGCTGCCCTCGACCCCGACCAGGAGGCCCGGCTCGAGCGTGAGCTGGGCCGGCAGTACCACCTGATCACCCGCGACGACCGGCTCGAAGCGGTGGCCAGCGACATCGTGCGCCACTTCCTTGACCGCGGTTTTTTTGGCAAAGCGATGGTGGTGTCCATCGACAAGGCCACCGCGCTGCGCATGCACGACAAGGTGCGCCAGCACTGGGCGGGTGAGACGAAACGGGTGCAGACCGAGCTGGGCGAGCTGGCCCTGCTGCCGCTGGGGGACGAACGATCAGCCAAGCAGGCAGTGCGCGATGCGCGCAAGGCTGAGCTCACGCGCCGGCTGGATGCGCTGAACACCACCGACATGGCGGTAATCGTGTCGCCGGGCCAGAACGAGATCGCGCAGATGGCCACGCTGGGCCTGGACATCGAGCCGCACCGCAAGCGCATGAACGACTCGCAGCCCGGGCTGGACGAGAAGTTCAAGGACACCACAGACCCCTTGCGGCTGGTGTTCGTCTGCGCGATGTGGCTCACCGGCTTCGATGCGCCGAGCTGTTCCACGGTGTATCTCGACAAGCCGATGCGCAACCACACGCTGATGCAGACCATCGCGCGTGCCAACCGCGTGTTCCCCGGCAAGCACAGCGGCGTGATCGTGGACTACGCGAATGTCTTCGCGTCGCTGGAGAAGGCGCTCGCCATCTACGGCAAGGGCGGTGGCAGCGCCAACCCGGTGCGCGACAAGGCTGAGCTCGCGCAGGCCCTGGCCCGCGCGGTGGAGGACGCGAGTGCGTATTGCGCGAACAAGGGCGTGGACCTCGCCGGCATCGAGGCGCTGCCGCTGGGCGACTTCCAGCGGCTGAAGAAGATCGACGATGGTGTGAATGAGCTGATCTCGCCTGACGCGCTGCGCCGCGATTTCTTCGCTCACGAGCGGCTGGTGGGCACGCTGTACCGTGCGGTGAAGCCCGACCTATCGGCCCTTGCGCACACGGGTCGCGTGGCCTGTCTGGCCACGCTGGCCGAGGCCATCCGCGCCAAGCTCAACCCCAATCCGCCCGACATCGGCAGCGTGATGGCGGGCATCAATGCGTTGCTCGATGCGTCGATCACCGGCCACGAGATCCGCGAAGGCACGGTGCCGGCGCTCGATCTCTCGAAGATCAACTTCGAGGCGCTGGCCAGCAAGTTCAAGCAGTCCAAACACCACAAGACCGACATCGAGGTGCTGAAGGCGGTCGTGCGCGCGCACCTGGAGAAGATGATCGCGGCAAACCCGCTGAGAGCTGACTTCGCCGAGAAGTTCGAGGCGCTGATCGAAAGCTACAACGCCGGCAGCCGCAGCATCGAGGAGCTGTTTCAGGAGTTGGTGAAGCTCTCCTGCAGCCTCGACGAAGAGGAGCAGCGCCACGTGCGCGAGAACCTCAGCGAGGAAGAGCTGGTCATCTTCGACATCCTGACGCGGCCTTCGCCAGAGCTCTCGACGGAGGAGCGTACCGAGGTGAAGAAGGTCGCCCGCGACCTGCTCGCTCGACTCAAGGGGTTGCTGGTGCTCAGCTGGCGGCAGAAGACCGCAGCGCGGTCACAGATCACGAACGCCATCAAGGACACCCTCGACAGCGGCCTGCCGCGCGCCTACACGCCCGAGCTCTACAACGAGAAGTGCGCGGCGGTGTTCGAGCATGTGTATGAGCGGTATCCGGATCGGGGTGCGGGTATTGCCGGGGCGGTTCCCGGCCAGCGGTGATGGCTCTGGTGGTCGGTTTGTTGTCTTCGCGGGGAGATAACAACCTGCGCGACGCAGAAAAGATTCGGTGGATCAAGTACTTGGGCTAAGGCTTCTTATCCGGCGCCATCGTCCAACCCTTTGGCGGGAGTTCCTGAATGGACAAGACCACTGTCGCTATCCGCGATTTCCGCGCGTCGCTCGCCGAGTACATCGACACCGACGCCCCGGTCACCATCACGCGTCGTGGTCGGGCGATCGGCCTGTTCGTTCCACTGCGGCGGCCCAGCGCTGAAGACCTGCAGCGCCTGGAGGCGGCGGCGGCCAAGGTCCGCGAGGCCTTGCCGTTGAGCGCAGACGAGGTCGAGGAAGTGGTGGCGGATTTCGACGCGTTGCGGCGAGGCCTGGCACTTTCCGCCCGCGACCGCCTGTGAGATTCCCGCGTCCGATCAAGACGCCCGCACGGGATGGTGAGATCTTTTCATGTACACACGCATGTACACATCAGCCCCCTGCGTGCTGACCCTCAGCAACCACGCGCCTTCCAGCCCATGATGCAGTTCTGCATCGGGAAGTGAGCCAGGTTCCGCGGCGCGATGTCGGCAACACGCACCGCGACCGTCGATGTCATGACCCCCGCACGGCCGAGCACTGACCTGCTGACAAGTTCGGCTGGTCCAGCGCCCGAGCAATGCTCTTTCGGCAGCTTATACAAAACTTTGTCAGTTTAGTTCGCCAGAATAAACTTCCTAACTGTCATGAGCCCTGAGGCGCACCCTGGATGATGGAAGACACTGTGGGTGTGCGGGTCGGCAAGGGTAGAGGTCGGTCAAACCTTTGATGGCACTGGACCGCGATCGCTA
>JAJTDM010000073.1 GCA_021300575.1 Rubrivivax sp. | reverse complement strand
ACCCTGGTGCACCTGGAGACGCCCGCTGGTGACAGCGTGGTGAGCTTCGGGGAAGGCGATGCCGCCCAGCCGCTGGCCAGCGTGCTGCGCACGCAACTGCTGGCCATGCCGGCCACCGTGAGCTTTGGCGAGCACGCCCGCAACGGCGGCACCCGCGAGATCGACCCCGTCGCGCTGGGACACAAGGCTGCCGCCCTGGTGGCCGATGAAGCCACCCGGGGCATCACCATCACCGCGGCCGAGGCCGTGGCCCGCATCCAGGAAGGAGCCTGAAGCATGTCATCCCCTCTGTACAAGCAATACGTCGCGGCGGCCGCCATTGCGCCCTACCGCATCGTGGTTCCGGGTGCCGCTGCCGGCACCGTGCAGCAAGCCGCTGCGGCCTCTGGCAAGTCTTTCGGCGTGAGCTGGGACGTGGGTCCGCTGACCGGTGAGCGCGTGGAGGTCTGCCACGCAGGTATGCACCTGGTGGAGGCGGGCGGCGCCTTTGCCGCAAGTGATCCTCTCACGTCAGACGCCAACGGGCGTGCAGTGCTGGCCAACACGGCTGGCCAGCGCGTGGTCGGCATCTCCCAGGAGGCCGCGGTCGCCGCTGGCGACCTGGTGCAGGTGCTCATCATCCCGCACGTGTTCTAACCCCCCCCCCACCCTGAGGACTCAGCAACATGGCAGTTCAATCCTTTCCGATCAATCCCACCCTGTCAGCGGTGGCGATTGCGTTCCGCAACCCCGAGTCACGCCTGATTGCCGACCGCGTCATGCCCCGGGTGCCGGTGGCCACCAAGGCGTTCAAGTGGACCCGCTACGGCACCGCCCAGGGGTTCACGGTGCCCAACACGATGGTGGGCATCAAGAGCGAGCCCAACATGGTGGACTTCGGCGGCACTGAAGTGAGCGACCAGTGCGTCGACTTCGGCCTGGACGATCTGGTGTCGAACGACGGGATCGAAAACTTCGAGAACATGGACAAGCCGCCCTCCGGCGGGCCCATCCACCCGCGTGACCTGAGCGTGATGATGCTGACCTCGCTGATCCAGCTGGACCGCGAGATCCGCGTGGCCAACACGGTGTTCGGCGCGGCCAACTACGGCACCAACACCGTGGCCCTGGCCGGCACCAGCCGCTGGGACGATTTCGTGAACAGCAACCCCGTCAACGCGATCCTGGTGGCGGCGGACTCGCTGCTGGTGCGGCCCAACAAGCTGGTGCTGGGCCGCCAGGTGTGGACGGTGCTGCGCCAGCACCCGTCAATGGTGCAGGCGGTTTACAAGACCGCGCAGAACCGCGGCGTGGTCAGCCTGCAGATGGCGGCCGAGGCGCTGGAGCTGGAAGAGATCCTGATCGGCGAGGCGTGGGTCAACACCGCCCGCCGGGGCCAGCCCGCCGCCTACAACCGCGCTTGGGGCAAGAGCGCTGCCCTGATCTACAGCAGCCAGACGGCGGCCCAGATCGGCCAGCCGAGCTGGGGCTGGACTGCGCAGTTCGGCAACTACATCGCCGGCAGCATCCCCGAGCCCAAGCGGGGCCTGCGTGGCGGCGAGCTGGTGCGCGTGGGCGAGACGGTCAAGGAAGTGATCGCCGCTGCCGAGTGCGGCTACCTGTTCCAGACCGCCATCGCCTGATCGCCCATCAACTTCAGAGGTACTTCATGGCCAGAACCAAGACCAACACCTCCACCGCCGACGTTGCGGTGGAGGCCTACATCGCCGTCTACGCCGTTGAGTACGACGGCGAGCGGCACGAGCCCGGCGCCACCTTGGAGCTGTCTGAGGCCGATGCCAAGCAGTTGCTGGAGGCGGGCGCCATCAAGCCAGCTGCACAGCCGGCTGCAGAGCCGCCTGCACAGCCGCAGAAGCCGGCCTGAGCCCACCTGAGCCCACCTGAGCCCACCCCTGCAGCGCCCTGAGCCGCGATGCCCTACGCCACCGTCCAGCAGATGATTGACCGCCTTGGCGCCCGTGAGGCCACGGCGCTGAGCGATCGCGCGGGCGTGGGCACGCCGGACACCGCAGCCCTGCAGCGCGCCCTGGACGACGCCAGCGCGGAGATGGACGGCTACCTGGGCCGCCGCTACGCGCTGCCGCTGGCCAGCCGGGCCGGCGTGGTGCTCAGCACCACCCCCGTGGAGCTGCGCACCGCGTGCATCGACATCGCCCGCTACCGCATGACCGGCACCGAGGTGATGGAGACCGAGGGCATTCGCGCCCGCTTCAAGGACGCCACCGCCTGGCTGCAGGCCGCTGCCGAGGGCCGGGTGCAGATTGCCGCGGGCAACCTGCAGCTGGCCAGCGCCGGCAACCCGGCCGCCGTGGGCGGGGCCAGCGCCGTGCGCACGCCTGCGCGCACCTTTGGCGCACTGGAGGGCATGCTGTGAGCAGCCCGGTGACGCTGATAGAGCAGGGCCTGGTCAACCGCCTGCGCGCGGTGACCCGCAGCTACACCCCGCTGGTGGAGAGCTACGGCGCCCAGTTGGACGATGAGACGTTCGGCTGGATCCGTTCGCTGCCGGCCGTGTGGGTGACGTTTGACGGCGCCCGGCCCACCCGCGTGGGCCCGCGCACCTGGCGCTACCAGGGCACCTTTGAGGTGCTGGTGGCCCAGCGCAACCTGGTGCAAGACCGCGCCCGCCAGGCCGACGACAGCCGCGGCCAGGACGTGGGCGTGTACCAGCTGCTGGAAGACAACAAGCTGGCCCTGGTGAACGCCACGCTGGGCCTGCAGATTGAGCCGCTGACGCCGGGCGCCATCCGCAGCGTGGCCAAGAGCCTGGTCAACCGCGACGCCATCACGGTGATGGCGCAGCAGTTCGCCACCGCGTGGACCGAGATCTACCCCGACCCCGCCCTGGCCCCGGCCGGCGACCTCATCACCGTGGGCCTGAGCTACTTGCTCAAGCCCGGCGACGACGAATCTGACGCCAGCGACCAGGTCACCACCCTGGTGGCCCCCTGAGACAGCACGAAAGGACCCCCCATGTTGGTGAAGGCAGCAACCGGCCTGCAAGTGCCCCGCGAAGAAGACCCCCGCACCTACATCGGCGAAGAGCCGGTGGAGATTGCGCCCACCGGCTACTACATCCGCCGCCTGGCGGACGGCGACCTGGTGGAGGTGCAGCCCCGCCCTTTGCCGGCGCCTGCCGCAGCGCCGGCGGCCGGCGCGAAGAGCGGCGCCAAGGGCTGAGCGTCTTCCGCCCCCCATCGCCCCCCATCACCTGGATCCACTGACCCAAGGACGGCCCGACCATGACCAGCCCCAACATCAGCTTCAATCAGATCCCGAACAGCATCCGCAAGCCGGGCCGCTACTTCGAGTTCAACAACAGCCTGGCCGTGCGCACGCTGCCCAGTGCGGCGGCGCGCATCCTCATCATTGCGCAGAAGATGGCCGCAGGCCCGGCGCCTGTGAACACGGTGCTGCAGATCTTCGACGCCGAGACGGCGGCCCTGCAGTTCGGGCGCGGCAGCCAGTGCCACCGCATGGTGGTGGACGTGCTGCAGACCAACCCCTATGCCCGCCTGTTCGTGTGCCCGGTGGCCGATGCGGCGGGCACCGCGGCCACCGCCACCATCACCATCACCGGCACGGCCACGGGTGCCGGCGTGCTGGACCTGAACCTGGCCGGCACGCTGGTGCAGTTGCCTGTGGCCCTGGGTGACACGCCCACCGCCATTGCCACGGCCGTGGTGGCCGCGGTGACCGCCCGCCCCGATCTGCCCTTCTCGGCCACCAACGTGGTCGGCGTGGTGACGCTGACGGCGCGCAACCTGGGCACCGTGGGCAACTCGCTGCGGGCCAGCGCCACGCCCACGGCCGCCAGCGTGACGGCGGTGGTAAGCGCCTTCGCCAGCGGTGCCACAGACCCGGACATCACCGCCGCCCTGGCCGCGGTGCAAAGCGGCGGCCACGAGATCATCGTGGTGCCGTACCAGGCCAGCACCCAGTTGCAGGCCCTGCGCACGCACCTGAACTTTGTGAGCGGGCCGATGGAGCAGCGCAGCGCCATTGGCGTGTTCGGCCTGACCGGCACGCTGTCGGCCGCCACCACCTTGGCCGCGGCCCTGAACAGCGAGCGCCTGACCGGTGCGCTGCTGCCCGGCAGCTTCACCCCGGCCGAGGAAGTGGCCGCCGCCTATGCGGCCCTGATCGCGGCGGAGGAAGACCCCGCCCGGCCCCTGAACACCCTGGTGCTCACCAGCGTGCAGGCCCCGCCCATTGCCAGCCGCATGACGCGCACCGAGCAGGAGACGGCGCTGGCCAACGGCATCACCCCGCTGGAGGTGCAGCCGGGCGAGCAGGTGGGTGTGGTGCGCGCCATCACCACCTACACGCTGAACCCGCTGGGCGTGGCGGACATCAGCTACCTGGACCTGACCACGGTGCGCACGCTGGACTATGTGCGCCGCGCGGTGCGCGAGCGCGTGACGCTGCGCTTCCCCCGAGAAAAGCTCAGCGAGCGCACGGCAGCGCGGGTGCGCAGCGAGGTGCTGGACGTGCTGGTGAAGCTGGAAGAGCTGGAGATCGTTGAGGCCGTGAACGCCAACAAGCCCGCACTGGTGGTGGAGCGCGCCACGGTGGACCCGAACCGTCTGAACGTGCGCATCCCGGTGGACGTGGTCAACGGCCTGCACGTGCTGGCCGGCCGCATCGACTTGCTGCTGTGAACGGCCCCAGCCCATCCCCACGCCCCCCACACCCCGCGACTGCGGGCCTCTCACCCCTGGGCTTGTAAGCCCGCTGGAAGGACCTTTTCATGCTCACTGAATTTGTTGGCGTCGCCATCCTGGAGGTGGACGGGCGCGAGATCGAGGTGACCGGGCTGGACGTCACAGACCAGACCGGCCGCCGTGCGGCGCGCACCATGAACCGCACCGGCCGCATCACCGGCTTTGCGCGCACGCTGGGCCAGTACGACCTGCGCGTGACGGCCCTGGTGCCTGCCACGGGCACGCCTGTGGACTGGGCCAACATCCAGGGTGCCAAGCTCAGCATCACGCCCCTGGCCGGTGGCCGGCGCACCAGCTATGCAGACTGCTTCGCCACGCAGGTGGGCGAGAGCTACAACGTGGACAACGAGGCGCGCATCGACATCCAGTTGACCGCCGCCACCAAGATCGTCGAGTAAGCCGCCATGAAGGACCTGACCTTGAGCGGCGAGCTGGAGCAGGGCGTGGAGGTGGAGGGCACGTGGCACCGCAGCTTCACCCTGCGCGCGCCCACCGTGCAGGACAACATCGACGCCGTGGACCAGGTGGGCACCACCAACGCCATTGCGCTGAGCGCGGCCATCCTGGCGCGCCAGCTCACCCGGCTGGGCACGCTGCCGGCCCCGGTGCCGCTGGAGCTGATCACCGGCATGCACCCGAGTGACTTCAACCGGCTGGAGGCGGCGGCGGCTGAGCTTGAGGGAAAGCGGCGGGCCGCGCTCGCGGCCACGCCCAATGGACACAAGCCCGCCTTGCCCTGTGCCGCGCCGGCCTGACGTGGACCGAGACCGCGCAACTGGGCGTGGCCGAGTGCCTGGTGATGCTGGAGCAACTGGCGCCGCGCACCCCAAGCCGGGGCGCTGACGCGCCGCCCACCGGCACCACCACCCGTTACATCATCAAGCGCCGCCCGCGGCGCGCAGGAGCCGCCAAGTGAGCCAGGACATGCGCGTTGCCCTGATCACCAGCCTGCAAGACCGGCTGGTGGCCCCGCTGCGCCGCAGCCTGGACGAGATCGAGAAGGACTTCAAGGACCTGGAGCGCACGGTGCAGGGTGTGACCCAGGCCAGCCGCCAGGCCGACCAGCAGATGGCCGGCATGCGCGGCCCGCAAGAGGCCGCCAAGCAGGCCGAGAAGCTGGGCCGTGACACCGAGCGCGCCACGCAGCTGGCGGGCCGGCTGCAGGCCGCGTGGTCTGCGGCGGGGAACACCATTCGGGCCGTCACCGCAGCGGCCGCTGTAGCCGGCGCTGTGGCCGCAGTGCGGTCCTCGACCGCGCCGGCACTGGGCGCGGCACGCAGCTATGAGTACGCCCTGGCCAGCGCAGCCAACACGGCCTATGCCGGCCAGAGCGTGGACGCCAGGCGCGCCGGCATGGGCGCGCTGGACGCCGCGGTGCGCCAGTCTGTGCAGGCCGGTGGGGGCAGCCGCGACGATGCGCTTGCGGCCCTGAACAGCATGATCGGCAGCGGCACGGTGGAGGTTGGTGCTGCCACGCGGATGCTGCCGATGATCCAGCGCGCGGCCACCGGTGCCGGCGCCAGCGCCGAGCAGATGGCTTCCATCGTGGTGCGGGCGCTGCAGAACGGCTTCAGCGAGGCGGACATCCCCCTGCTGCTGGACAAGGCGCTGGCCGCTGGCCAGGCCGGCGGCTTCGAGCTGCGTGACATGGCCAAGTGGCTGCCCCAGATTCTGGCAATCGCAGGCCAGTCCGGCATGCGCGGGCCGCGCGACATTGACCGCCTGCTGGCGGCCACCCAGGCCAGCGTGATCACCGCCGGCACGCGCGACGAGGCCGGCAACAACCTGGTCAACCTGCTGGGCAAGATCAACAGCCAGGACACGGCCGCCGACGCCAAGAAGCTGGGCGTCGACCTGGCGGGCTCACTTGCCGCGGCCCGTGCGCGCGGTGTGGACAGCTTGAGTGCGTTCACCAACCTGGCCAGCCAGATTGCGGGGGGTGACCCCCGCTTTGTGGCGGCCCGCCGCGCGGCGCAGACCGCAGGCTCCGATGGCGAGCGCAAGGCGGCGCTGGAATCGCAGGCGGCCATCCTGCAAGGCTCGGCCATCGGCAAGATCGTCCAGGACCGCCAGGCGCTGATGGCGCTGATCGCGATCATGAACAACGGCCAGTACATGGACAGCGTGCAGCAGCGCCTGGCCGGCGCGCGGGGTGCGAACGACAGCAACATGGCGCTGCTGGAGCAGATGCCCTTTTTTCAGACGCAGCGGTCCGGGGAGATGAAGCTCTTCACCCAGGGCGACGCGCTGAAGGGCGTGAACGAGGCCTTGGGTAAGTTGGCCGACACGACGACATCGCTGAGAGAGGAATACCCGTTGCTGGCGCAGGCGATGGAGCTTGCCAAGTTCGCCATGTATGCGCTTGCTGCTGGTGCCACCGCAGCCACCGGGGCGCTGGTCGTGCTCGGGTCTTTGGCCCGCCGCTTTCCCGGGGGCAGCCCGCCCACTGTGCCGGGCACGCCGGGAATGCCGGGCACGCCATCACCGCCAGGCGGCACCCCGGGGCCGGCTGGCAAGACGCTGCCCGGCCTTGCCGCTGCCGCCTTGCCTGCTGTAGTGGCGGCGGCAGTGCCCGCCCTGGTGCTGGGTGCCGGCGTGGCGCTGTCAGAGCAGGCCAACTCGGCGCAGGGCCTGCAAAGCCGCATCGCTGCCCGCAAAGCCCGCCTGGCCGAACTGACCGAGCTGAGCACGCTGGACCCCGCAGGCGCCAGCCGGTACCAGGCCGAGATTGCGGCCCTGAAGGCCAACCTGGCCCAGCTGGAGGCGCGGCTGGGCAGCCGCGCCGACGTGCAGGGCGTACAGGAGCGCATCGCCACACGCGACGCCCGGCTGGCTGAGATGATTGATCGCAGCGCCCTGAGCGCCACAGGCGGCTGGTACACGGGCGGGAACTCTGCTGCGAAGGGCAACCCGGCGGAGCAGCCGTCGCTGCTGGGCACCCCGGCCGGTGGTGGCCGCAACCCCGAGGTGTCCGTGAACGTTTACCTGGACGGCCAGCAGATCCAGGACGCGGTGAACCGCCGCAACACGATGGACGCCCGGAGGAACTGATGGCCTGGGCCGAGACCTTCCAGCCGGCATCTTTTCGGGGCGTGCGCTTCGAGGTGGAGCGCGTGGCGCAGCAAGGCTCGCGCTCGGTGGCGGTGCACCAGGTGCCGTTTCGCAACGGCGCGGCGGTGGACGATCTGGGCCTGCTGGCGCGGCGCATCGGGGTGCGTGCCGTCTTCTTCGGGGCCGACTACGAAAGCCGTTTGAAGGACTTTCTGACGGCCTTGGAAGCCCCCGGCGCGGGCGAGCTGGTGCACCCCATCTGGGGCAAGTTGCGCGTGGTGGCCTTTGACTGGGCCGAGGAGCACCAGGCCGACCTGGTGGACGGCGCCGAGGTCACCGTCAACTTCGTGGAGGATGCGGGCGCGGGCTTTGACCAGACCTTTGCGCAGCGCACCTTCACCAGCCGTGCCGACGCGGTGGCCAGCGCGGCCGCTGCCGCCCGGGTGCCCGCTGATGAGGCCGTGGTGCGCCGGGTGCAGGCGGTGCCCACGCTGGCCTTCCCGCGCATCACCGTGCTGCGCGATCTGGTGACGCAGGCGCGCACGGCGCTGACCGGCTTGCTGAACACCACGGGCCTGCGGGCGCTGTTGTCAGACCTGGACCCGCTGCTGTACCCCCGGGCCTATGTGGCAGACCTGCGGGCCATCGTGGACCGGGCTTTTCAGGGCCTGCCCCTGGGCGGGCGTAACCCGGCCTATGGCGCGGTGGCCGTGTCGGTACCTGCCAGTTCCACCCTGTGGGGCGACTGGACACGCGGTGCGCGCCTGATGGACCCGGCCCTGGCCGTGCTGACGCCGCAGGCCGCGCTGGTGGACGCCGACATGGCGGGCGACGCGGCCGTGCTGCAGGCCCACACGCGCATCCACATGGCCACCGGCATGGCGGAGCTGGCGGCCACCGTGCTGGCCAGCCAGGCGGACACCACAGACCTGACGAGGGCGCAGATCGAGGCGCTGACCGGCCAGGCGCGCACGGCGCTGCAGTTGGCGATGGACGGCACCCGCAACGCGCTGCCGGCCGAATGGGAGGGCCGCACCATTGACGGCCTGCGCCAGACGGCTGACGCGCTGCAGGAAACCGCGCGGGCGCTGATTGCCACGCGCCCGCAACTGGTGCTGCAGCCCGCACCGGCCGGCGGCCCGGCCCGGCTGCTGGCCCACCTGCTGTACAACGACGCGGCCCGCGCCGACGAGCTGGCGTTGGTGAACCGCCTGGGCCGCAAGGTGCTGCTGGACGCGGGTGACCCGCTGGAGGTGTACCGTGGCTGAGCCGCAGGGCGCGCCGCAGCGTGATGCGGTGGAGATCTCCATCCGCGGCCAGGTGCAGAGCCGCTGGACGCGCTACGAGATCGACAGCAACCTGATGACGCCGGCCGATGCGTGGTCTGTCTCGCTGTCCACCAGCGGCCTGAGCGTGCCCGCCGAGGTGACGCCTGGCGCTGCGGTGCGCGTGACGCTGGGCGGCGACGTGGCCCTGACCGGCGTGCTGGACGAGCGCACGGTAGACGTGAGCGAGGGCGCCATGCGCCTGCACCTGAGCGGGCGTGACCAGGCCGCGGTGCTGCTGGACTGCAGCGCGCCCATCACCAGTGGCCTGAACCTGAACCTGGACGAGGTGATTGCGCGCATCGTGCGGCCGCTGGGCATCACCAGCATCCGCATCGAGGCCGACACCACGCTGCCGCGCGAGAAGGTGAGCACCGAGCCCGGCGACAGCGCCTGGGACGCCCTGCGCCGCGCGGCGGAGGCCAATGGGCTGTGGGCCTGGTTCGAGCCGGACGGCACGCTGGTGGTGGGCGGGCCGCGCTATGACGTGCCGGCGGTGTGCCTGCTGCAGATGCGCACCGGCACGCCGGCCGCGCAGAACAACCTGCTGCGCCTGGCGGAGACGCGCAGCCTGGTGCCGCGCTACAGCCATGTAACGGTGCTGGGCCAGGCGGCGGCCAGCGGCAGCGGTGCGGCCGAGCGCAAAGCCCGCGCCGGCATCCAGGCGCAGGTGCAGGACACGGGTGTGCCGGTGTACCGGCCGCGCGTGCTGGTGGACCACGAGGCCACCAGCGTGAACATCGCGCGGGCACGCGCCATCAAAGCCATCAGCGATGGCCGGGTGCAGGGCTACACGCTGCAGGCGCTGGTGCAAGGGCACCGCGTGCCGGCCGGGCAGCCTGGCGCGGGGCAACTGTGGACGCCTGGCCAGCGCGTGGAGCTGGTGAGCGACCCGCACCAGATCTCCGGCACCTTCTTCCTGCTGGGCCGCACTTTCATGGGCGGCGAGGGCGTGGGCCAGGTGACGCAACTGACGCTGAAGGAAGACGGCGCCTGGGTGCCGCAGGCACACCCCAGCACCCGCCGCCACCGCCGCGGCAAGAACAGTGTGCCGGGCGGCGTGATCGACCTGACGCGGGGGGCGCCATGAGCACGCTGGATGACATCCGCCGCGAGGTGGACCGTGGCCTGCGCGGCGTGCGCACGGCCTTCCGTGGCGTGATGCGCGGCATCACACGGACCACCCAGGTGCAGCGTGCGCGCTTTGGCGGCCTGGCCGGCGAAGAGCTGGCCGACGCAGAGGTGATGCAGCACTTCGGCTTTTCTTCGGCCATCCCCGAAGGCGCGGACGTGATCGTGGTGCCCGTGGGTGGCCGCACTGCGCAGTCTGTGGTGATTGCCAGCGAACTGGGCAGCGTGCGCATCCAGCTGGGCGCGGCCGGCGAAACCGTCATTTATAGCCAGTGGGGCGACCGCGTGCACCTGCGCCAGGACCGCAGCATCCTGATTCAGGCGGCAAGCCAGGTGAACGTGCAGGCGCCCTTGGCCACCTTCAGCGGCAACGTGCAGGTGGCGGGCAACGTGCAGATTGCGGGCAACCTCTCGGTGACGGGCACCAGCACGGGCACCGGCGCGGCCACCTTCAGCGGCGGCGTGACGGGCGCGGGCGTGACCTTGCAGGCGCACGTGCATTCGGGTGTGCAGCCCGGTGGCGGCAACACCGGAGGCCCGACCTGATGGACGCGTGGATCAACCCCCTGACGGCGGACTATGCCGCCAGCGCCACGGCGCCCGGCGACCTGACGCGCGACCCCGCGCCGGGCATTGGCAATGCGGTGTACCTGCGGCTGCAGACGCCGCTGGGCACCTGGTGGGCTGAGCCGGCCCTGGGCTCGCGCCTGCACGAGCTGCAGCGCGAGAAGGCCACGCCGCGCACGCAGGCCCTGGCGCGCCAGTACGCGCTGCAGGCGCTGCAGCCGCTGCTGACAGACGGACGCTGCAGCGACATCGACGTGGCCGTGGACATCGGCAGCGACGCCAGCGGCGCCGGGCGCCTGCTGCTGGCCGTGACCGTGACGCCCGCAGGCGGTGCGCCTGTGGTGTTCAGGGTGCCGGTGCGGGTGGCCTGACAACAACCTGAGAAGCCTGTTTGGAAAGCCTGTTCCCATGCCCTACGAAGTGCCTTCATTCGCCCAGTTGCGCGATGCCTATCTGCAGGCCGTGCGCAACCAGAACCCGGCCGCGGCCACCGGCCCGGACAGCGACCACTTTGTGCGCGCCTGCGCGGTGGCGGCCATCGGCGAAAGCCTGCTGAGTCACCAGGCGTGGGTGTTCCGGCAGGGCTTCCCTGACCTGGCCGACGTGGACAGCATGGAGCGCATGGCCAACCTGCGCGGCGTGACCCGCCGGCCTGCGGCGGCCGCCGGCGGCACGGTGCGCATCAGCGGCGTGGTGGGCACGGCCGTGGCCAGCGGGCAGACGTTCGTCACTGCGCAGGGCGCGCAGTACCAGACCACGGCGGCCGGCGTGGTGGGCGCAGGCGGCACCGTGGATCTCACCTGCGTGGCCAGCGTGGCGGGCGCCGCAGGCAACCTCAGCGCCAACACGCCTGTCACCCTCAACACGCCACCGGCCGGCCTGACGGTGGCGGCCACGGTGCTGACGATGACGGGCGGTTCTGACGTGGAGGCCGACTCGGCGCTGCTGCAGCGGCTGCTGCTGGAGCTGCGTGAGCCCGCGCAGGGCGGCAACGCTGCGGACTACCAGCGCTGGGCGCTGACGGTGCCCGGCGTGGCCCGCGCCTTCGTGTTCCCGGCCCGGCGCGGCACGGGCACGGTGGACGTGGTGCCCATGCCTTCCACCGGCCTGCCAGGCGCGCCCCTGTTGGCATCGGTGCAGGCGGTGCTGGACCAGCGCCGGCCGGTGGGCATGCTGCCGGGCACGGGCGTGCAGGCGCTGGCGCCCACGGCCGTGGTGCAGCCGGTGACGGCCGCCCTGACGCTGACTGCCGGCACCACGCTGGCCAGCGTGAACGCCACGGTGACGGCGGCCATCACCGCAGAGTTCGCCGCGCTGGGCCCCGGCGACCAGTTGGTGCGCAACCGCCTGATCCGCGCCCTGCTTTCCGCACCGGGCGTGACCGACGTCACGCTCACTGCACCCGCCGCGAACGTTGCATGCTCGGTCAGCCCCACGGCGCTGGAGCTGATCACCCTCGGCGCCATCACTCTGACCTGACACCTGAGCCGACATCGTGGACATCGTCGACGCCATTCCCGCGCTGCTGCCGCCCGTCGCTTACGACGTGCGCGGGCTGGGTGTGCGTCGCGAGGCCGGTGCCATCGCGGCCGTGCTGACCTCAGCGGAAAGCGGTGCGCAGACGGTGCTGCGCGAGCAGCAGCCTGACCGCGCGGTGGTGGGGCTGGAGGACTGGGAGCGCAACTACGCGCTGCCCGACAGTTGCAGCGGCGGCGTGTCGCAGACGCTGGAGCAGCGCCGCACCGCGCTGCGCCAGCGCATCGCCGGCCGTGGCGATCTGAGCCGCGGCTTCATGATCGCCCTGGCCGCCACCATCGGCTACGCGGGCGCCACCATCGAAGAGTTCGGCCCGACCACGTGCGCGCACCCGTGCGACTCGCCCGTGCTGGGCTTTGAGTGGATCGGTGTGTGGCGCATGAACCTGGCGCAGGCCACCTCCATTACTGAGGCCACCTGCGAAGGCGCCAGCGACGCACCGCTGCGCGTGTTTGGCAACACGCAGCTGGAGTGCGTGATCAACCGCCGCAAGCCGGCCCACACCCTTGTCATGTTTGGCTACGCAAGCTGACCGCGAGCCCAGGAGTACCTTATGGACGTCATCCAGTCATCGAACCGACAGATCGACAAGTTTGGCTCAGGCCTTCACGGCTTTCAGGCCGGCGTGCCGGGCGTCAGCCTGGCCACCGCGCTGCAGCCGGGCTGGTGCGACGGTGTGCAGCAAGAGCTGATCAACATCCTGCGCGACGGCGGCCTGGTGCCCAGCGCGGCCACCCTGACGCAGGTGCGCGACGCCATCCGCCGCATGTACGGCGGCAACGTGCGCAGCATCGCGGCCGGCACCACCAACCTGACGGCCGACGACGCCGGCGACGTGTACGTGGACGCCACCGGCGGCGCGGTCACCATCAACCTGCCGGCCACCGACGCAGCCAACGGCCGGCCGCTGCCCCTGCGCTTCTTCCGCACGGACACCAGCGCCAACGCGGTGACCATCAACAGGGCAGGGTCCAACACCATATTCAACGGCGCCAGCGGCGCCACCAGCCTGAGCCTGCGGGTGAGCGAGGAACTGCACCTGCGCGGCAACGGTGCCGCGGGGGCGTCTGGGGTGTGGCGGGTGGTGAACGGGGCGTTTGCGCGGTCGCTCTCAACAAGCGGCTGGCAGCGGCTGCCGTCCGGGTTGATCGTCCAGTGGGGCAACAACCAAGGATCCATTTCGTCAGCCGGCGTCACCGTGACCCTGCCGATCAGTTTCACAAGCACGGGGTTTGTGGTCGTCGCTGTGACGATGGGGCCGACAACGGGCAACAGCGCCCGGGCTCAGGTGATCTCAGCGTCACAGATCAACGTGTCATCGACGGCGGCGGGTGGCGCATCGTTCGCACCGGATTCGATCGGTTGGATCGCCATCGGCGTTTAAGGAAACAGCATGCTTTATTCGTCACAAACGGGCGGGTTTTACGCCACTGAGATTCATGGCGCAGCCGTACCGGCTGATTGCGTCGAGATCACCGACGAACGGCACGCCGACCTGCTGCTGGGCCAAAGCCAAGGCCGGCGCATCGTCGCCGACGAGCACGGCCATCCGCAGTTGCAAGACGCGCCCGTGCCGCCCCTGTCCACCCGCCAGGAAAGCGCCTGGGAGCGCATCAAGACCGAGCGAGACCGGCGCACGCAACTGGCCGGCTACCAGGTCAACGGCCACTGGTTCCACAGCGACACCTTCAGCCGCACGCAGCAGCTCGGCCTGGTCATCATGGGCCCCAACATGCCGCCCGGCGTGCAGTGGAAGACGATGACGGGCGAGATGGTGACCATGACCCCAGCGCTGGCCGGGCAGATCTTCGCGGCCGCGGCAGCCTCGGACATCGCCATCTACACCGCCGCCGAGGCCCACCGCGCCGCCATGCTGGCCAGCGCGAACCCGGACACCTACAACTTCAGCGGCGGCTGGCCGCCCACCTTTCAGGGGTAAGCCACCATGAAGGTCGCGTTCATCTACGGCAAGCAACCCAGCAGCACGCTCACCAAGTTCTTCACGGGCAGCTGCTGCTACCACATCGGCTTCACTGACGGCGTCAAGTTTTGGGACATGTCCCTGCTGAGACGCCGCCGCCTGTGGCCCCTGTACCCGCCCGGCCGGGTGATCGTGGTGCCCACCCCGGTGCCGATCACCGCGGAATACTTGGACCTGATGCTGGACACCGCCGTTGAGCGCTACGGCGTGCTCGACTACATCCTGTTTGCCCTGCGGCCGCTGTACCACCTGGTGGGCAAGAGCACCCGGAACGCCGGCGGCATCATTTGCAGCGAGATGGTCGCCAACGACCTGGCGTTCCACGGCTGGCCCGTGCGCTTTGCCGAGGTGCCGTCGCCGGCTGATCTGGAAGAGGCGATTCTGGGCGTCCGCGATGCCCAACGCGCAGGCGTGCTCGGAGACCCTGCGCAGGGCCTTTAACCCCCCATCAAACCCCGCTCGATCCCCGCTCAAGCGCGGGAGTTATCCACAGGACTTATCCACAGGCCACCTAAGACGCCCGAACCGGCCCGCCGGAGTTCAACTCCATGCGTCCGAAAGTTCAATTCCATGCGTCCGCTTACATCTGGTGCCTGGCGAGGGTGCTGGTGAAGCCATTCACCGTTACCGTTCGAGCGTGGCCCAAAAAGAAAGGGCCCAGAGATGACTCTGGGCCCTTGGTACTGGTGGAGCCGGCGGGAATCGAACCCGCGTCCGCAAGCCTTTGCCGGCCAGTTCTACATGCGTAGCCGTCTGATTTGGATCTCACCCCTTGCGCCGCGCAGCGGCACGCTGCGCAAGGTGCCAGTCACTTGATCTCGTCGACCACCGAGTGACCCGGTGGCCCACCAGCCGATGTGAATGACCTCTCAGCTGTCAGACCTTGCGGTCTTCAAGCCCGGCCCATCGGCCTGCCGTTGAGAGGCTCACCGGTGTTAAGCGGCGAGGGCGAAACGTTCGTCGTTCGCAGTTACTTTGTTCCCAGTGGATTTACGAGCGTACTGGTGCTCGGCATGCCCTGAACCGACGCCGTACCCACGTCGAAGCCAGGTCGGCCCCAAGCCATGGATCTTAGGGCAAGTTCAGCCAATGCAAGAGGCCTTGCGGTTGCGCGAGAAGAGAATCCGCACCCCATTCGTGGATGGGCTCGCCCTGACCGAGGTAACCCCAGCCTGCGGCCAAGGTCATCATGCCTGCGGCGCGGCCCGCCTGGATGTCGCGCAGGTCATCACCCACATAGGCACAGTTGGCCGGTTCGGCCTGCAGGCGGCGGCAGGCCTCGAGCAGGGGCTCGGGGTGGGGCTTGGCATAGGGGGTGGAGTCGCCCCCGATCAACACCCCGGCGCGCGAGTACAGGCCCAGCCCTTCGGTGACGGCCAGGGCGAGGTGGTGCGCCTTGTTGGTGACGATGCCCCAGCCCAGGCCCTGGTGTTCCAGTTGGTCCAGCACGCTCCACACGCCTTCGAAGACCGTGGTGCTGTGCAGCAGTCTTTGCGCATACAGGGCCAGAAACCGCGCCTTCAGATCCTCGTAACCCGCGTCACCTGGCTTCACGCCGAAGGCCAGACCCACCATGCCGCGTGCGCCTGCACCCACCATTGGGCGCAGCGCCTCGTAGGGCAGGGCAGGGTGCCCGTGTTCCCGGCGCAGTTCGTTGGCGGCGCCCGCAAGGTCGGGCGCGCTGTCCACCAGGGTGCCGTCCAGATCGAACAGCACCGTGCGAATGGGGCGCTTCATGCAGGTCGCCTGCAGGCGAACAGGTAGTTCACGCTGGTGTCGCCCGAGAGCTTGTAGCGCCGCGTCAGCGGGTTGTATTCCATGCCCTTGCTGCCTTCCAGCGTGAGGCCGCACTCGCGGGTCCAGCGTGCCAGTTCGCTCGGGCGAATGAAGCGCGCGTACTCATGCGTGCCTTTGGGCAGCAGGCCCAGCACGTACTCGGCGCCGATGATGGCAAAGAGGAACGACTTCGGGTTGCGGTTGAGCGTGGAGAAGAAGACCCAGCCCCCGGGCCGCACCAGCGCGGCACAGGCCCGGACCACAGAGGAGGGGTCGGGCACGTGTTCCAGCATCTCCATGCACGTCACGACGTCGAAGCGGCCGGGCGCCTCGGCCGCCAGCGCCTCGGCTGCGATCTCGCGGTACTCGATGTTCTCCACGCCCGATTCGAGGGCGTGCAGGCGCGCCACGCCCAGGGGCCGCGTGGCCAGATCGATGCCGGTGACATGGTTCGCCCGCCGCGCCATGGCCTCGGCCAGGATGCCGCCCCCGCAACCCACGTCCAGTGCCCGCTGTCCCTTGAGTCGCGCCAGTTCATCGATCCACTCCAGCCGCAGCGGGTTGATCTGGTGAAGGGGCCGGAATTCACTGTCCGGGTCCCACCAGCGGTGGGCCAGTTCGCTGAACTTGGCCAGTTCTTGGGGATCGACGTTGGTCATGGGGAACGATTGTGCTCGCGGAAACGAAAAACCCCGCCGAAGCGGGGTTTGCATCTGTAAAGGGCCAGGGGCCCCTTGCAGTCTTCGAAGCTTACCTTCTGGTGCGCGTACCCACGACTTCCACTTCCACGCGACGATTCTTCGCGCGGCCTTCGGACGTCTTGTTGTCAGCCACAGGCGACTTCTCGCCCTTGCCTTCGGTGTAGACCCGGTTCTTCTCGACGCCGGCCGTCACCAGGAAAGCCTTGACGGCCTCTGCACGGGCGATCGACAGCTTTTGGTTGTAGGCATCGCCACCCACGGCGTCGGTGTGCCCGACCGCGATGATGACTTCGAGGTTCACGCTCTTGGTCTTGGACACCAGATCCGTCAGCTTGGCTTGTGCCTCGGGCTTCAGGTTGGACTTCCCGAAATCGAAGAAAGCGTCAGCAGCGAACGTCACCTTCTCAGCCACGGGTGCGGGCGGCGCTGCCGGAGGCGCAGGCGGGCGAGGTGCCGGTGCGGGCGCGGGGGCCGGAGCCGGGGGGGGAGGA
>JAJTDM010000029.1 GCA_021300575.1 Rubrivivax sp. | reverse complement strand
AAGTGACAAGGACCAGCAGCCCAATACACTGGCTCGGTCTACAACCGATTGGCGCTCCGCGCGCCACCAAAGTCAGGTCGCTCCAGGCTCATACCTGAATTGGAAAAGACTGCCTGGTTCATGCGCACAGCGAAAAGCCTTCAGCGCCCCGGACGAACGGGGACGAGATCGGCTCGCCACCAGTGGAGGCCGTCGATGCAGTCCACTACTTGAACGGGCTGATCGGCAGCCACTTCTTGCTGAAGAGAGACAGCCGCCCCTTTGCTGGGAACCTGCAGGTGAGGCGCCACCTCTGCCAAGGGCTCCAGCACGAAACGGCGCTGGTGCATTCGTGGGTGGGGCAGGGTCAGGTGGTCGGTGTTCAGCACCCGTTGGCCAAAGAGCAGCAGGTCCAGGTCCAGCGTGCGGGGGGCGTTGCGGTAGGGGCGTTCGCGGCCGGCCTGCTGCTCCAGGCCCTGCAGCAGGCCCAGCAGGGCTTGAGGCTCAAGCGAGGTGGTCAGCAGGGCCACCGCGTTGAGGTAGTCCGGCCCTTCGGCGTCCACGGGGCGGGTGCGGTAGAGGCTGGAGACGCGCTGCAGCTGCACGGCGGGGTGGGCTGCCAACTGTTGCACGGCCCAGGCCAGGGTGGCGCGCGCATCGCCCAGATTGGCGCCCAGGCCGATGGCCACCGTCTCCCGGCTGGCCTGCTCGACGGCCTGCCAGACCTTCAGCACGTCCACCGTCTCGGCGACATCGTGCACGCGCAGCACCCGCGCACCGCGCTGCGCGGCCAGCAGGGCGGCGGCCAGGCTGCCGGCCAGGCGTTGCTCCACGGGCCGGCCGGTCAGCCGGCCGACTGTGCCCTTGCGCGAGAGGCCCGCCAGCAGCGGGCGATCCACGCCGGCCTGCGCCAGGCGCGCCCGCAGCGTTTCTTGACGTGCCAGCAGATCCACGCTGTGCTCCATGGTCTTGGCAAAGCCGTAGCCCGGGTCCAGCACGATGCGCTCGGCGGCGATGCCTGCGGTGCACGCGGCCTGAAATCGCTCGACTAGGAAGGCGGCCACGTCCTCGACCACGTCGTCGTATTGCGCCAGCGTCTGCATGGTGGTCGGGTCACCGCGCGAGTGCATCAGGCACACCCCGGCGCTGGGGTGGGCGGCCAGGGCCTGCAGAGCGCCCGGGGTCGTGAGCGCCCGTACGTCGTTGATCAGGTCGGCGCCGGAATCCAGGGCGACGCGCATCACCTCAGGCTTGTGCGTGTCCACCGACACCGGCACGCCCAACTGCAGCACCTCCATCAGCACGGGTTCCAGCCGCCGCCATTCTTCTTCAGCCGGCACGGGCGTGGCGTTCAGCCGCGTGGACTCGGCGCCCAGGTCCAGCAGATCGGCCCCTTGCGCCACCAGCCGTTCGGCCTGAGCGATCGCCGCGCGCGCGTCCAGATACCGCCCGCCGTCCGAGAACGAGTCCGGCGTCACGTTGACGATGCCCATCAGGTGCACGCGGTCCAGCACGAGGCGGAAGCGGCCGGTGTGCCAGACCTGCGGGTCTGCATGGCCGTGCGGCGGTGGGAGCATGAATGGGGGGACGGTCTGGTCATGCACCGGCAGATTCCTCAGTGCCTGCGTTCAATGCACCAGCAGAAAAGCCGACCACCTCCACCCCCTGCCGCACTTGATGCTCTGACCCGCCATAGATCATCATGCGCCGGCCGATCCGCGACGGCCCCAAGGCTTGGGCTACCCGTTCCATCGGTTTGAACCAACTGGACGACACCGTTTGCCCGGACTTGATTTCCACCAGCCCGAGCTGACCGGGTGACAGGCCGTTGCCGACCAGAAGATCCACTTCCAGCCCGTTGCTGTCGCGGAAGAAGTGCAGGTCCGGACGTTCGCCACGGTGGAGTGCGTGCTTGACGAACTCCATCACCACCAAGTTCTCGAACAAGGCGCCGCGCAGCGGGTGTGACGAGAGTTGAGCCGCCTGTGTGATGCCGACCAGCCAGGTGGCCAAGCCCACGTCGCAAAAATAGAGCTTGTGCGCTTTGGTGAGGCGCTTGCCCAGGTTCTCGTGCCAGGGCGGCAGCAGCCACACCAGATGGCTGGCTTCCAGCACGCTGAGCCAGTCTCGCGCGGTGCGGTCTGAGACACCCGCATCTGCGGCCAGACTGTGGACGTTGAGCACTTGCCCCACCAGGCCTGCAGCCAGGCGCACGAAGCGCCGGAAGTCATCCAGCCGGCGCACTTCCATCAGTTGCCTCAGGTCCCGTTCGGCGTACGTGGCAAAGTAGTCAGACAGCACGACGGACGGGTCCACTGCCTCGGCATGAATGCGCGGATAGCCGCCTTGGTGGATCAGTGCATCCGTGGTTCGGTTCAAGCCAGCCTCGCGGATCTCATTCACCGACATCGGCAGCAATTGCAGCAACGATGTCCGACCCGCAAGCGATTGCGACACACCCTTGAGAAGATCGATCTGGTGACTGCCTGTGAACACCAGGGGCGCTGCAGGCCGCTGCTCATCCACCATGGCCTGAATCCAGGACAGAAGAGCGGGCACGCGCTGGATCTCGTCGATCACCCCGCCCTGGGCGAAGGATTGCAGAAAGCTGCGAGGGTCTTCCTGTGCGAAGTCCCGGATGTCGGGTCGCTCGAGGTTGGCGTAGGGGAGGTCACCGAAGGCCTGGCGGCACAGCGTGGTCTTGCCCGACTGCCGGGGCCCCGTAACCGTGACCACGGGTGAACGTGCCGCTCGTTCGCGCAGCAGCGGTGTCATGTGACGGCTGAAGGGCATGGTTCATTCTATGTAAAAAGGGAGTTCAAGTACACAATTGCATAAGATGAGCTCCCGTCGCGCTATCTTGTGTCGCCGCGTGTTGGGCGAGCGCGGGCCTGTCCAGGAGGATTCCCAGCCGGGCCGGCCATCGCGGCCCATGACATCATTCGGATGTGTGCTGAATATTTGGATGTCCCCATGACCGCAATGCCACCCCGAGCCAACACCGCGCCCCCGTCGTTGCTGAGTTTTCGGAGGCCGACGCAGGCCTCCAGCCTGCCTGCCCCTCCTTCACGTCGCAGTACTGGTGCTGCCGCACTTCTGTTCGGGCTGGCCTTCCTGGCCGTTGAGTGCCTGTGGGCCACCCCAGCCCAGGCGCAGGACTGGCCCGCCGCCGGCCGCAACATCCGCCTCATCGTGCCGTCTCCGGGAGGCAGCGGCACGGGCGACACCATCGCCCGCATTGCGGCCGAGGAGATGGGCAAGCGGCTGAAGGCCAATTTCGTCATCGACAACAAGCCGGGCGCCAACGGCAACATCGGCGCCACGGCGGCGGCGCAGGCCCCGGGCGACGGCTACAACTTCCTGTTCTCCTGGGCCGGTACCCTGGCCGTCAACCAGGCCATGTACAAGCAGATGGGCTACGACTCGCAGCGCGACTTCGTGCCCATCGGCCTGGTGGCGGACGTGCCCAACATCCTGGTGGTGAACAACGACCTGCCGGTCAAGACCGTGGAGGACTTCGTTCGCCACGTGCGCGCCAACCCGGGCAAGTTGAGCTATGGCTCCACCGGCATCGGCAGCTCCATGCACCTGGCCGGTGAGTTGTACTCTCGCGAGTACGGTGCGCAGATGGTGCATGTGCCGTTCTCCAACCCTGGCAACGCCACCACCAACCTGATCTCGGGCGAGATCCAGCTGATGTTCCAGCTGATCCCGGGCATCGCCTCCCAGGTCAAGGCCGGCCGCGTGCGGGCCATCGGCGTGATGGCGGCGCAGCGCTCGCCCGCCCTGCCCGACGTGCCCACCATGGTCGAACTGGGTGCGCCCAAGCTGATGTCGTCCACCTGGTTTGCCCTGCTGGCGCCCAAGGGCACGCCTGCCGTGGCCCTGGAGCGCATGAACGCGGCAATGAACGAGGTGTTGGCCGACCCTGCGGTGAAGAAGCGGCTGAGCGACATTGGCGCTTCGCCACTGGGTGGCACGCCCAAGCAGTTGGCCGACCACCTGGCCGCCGAGATCGACAAGTGGGGCCGGGTGGTGCGCGACGCCAAGATCGCGGTGCAGTGACCGCGTTGGCACCCCGTTCCTCGCCGGGCCTGCAGGGCTGGCTGAGATGAACAGGTCGACCGGACCCTCGGCACCTGCCGAGCCGAATGGCCCGCAGGCTCAGGGGCTGGCCGCGCTGCAGCAGCGCCTGGCCTACGAGATGGCGTGCCTGCAACTGCCGGCCGCACGCTGGACCCCGACGCTGGAGCACGAGGGCCAGGCGGTGGCGGACGTGGCGATCATCGGCGCCGGCATGGCAGGGCTGGCGTTGGCGGCCGCCTTGCAGCACCGCGGACTGGCGGTGGCCCTGTACGACGAGGCCCCGGCCGGCCTGGAAGGCCCCTGGGCCACCACGGCCCGCATGGAGACGCTGCGCTCCCCCAAGCAGCTGGCCGGGCCGGCGCTGGGCCTGCCGTCGCTGACCTTCCGCGCCTGGTTCGAGGCGCAGTTCGGCGCGCAGCAGTGGGAGGCGCTGGATAAGATCCCGCGCCTGCAGTGGATGGACTACCTGCGCTGGTACCGGCGCGTCCTGCAGTTGCGCGTGCACAACGAGCACCGGGTGACCGATGTGCTGCCCCGCGCCGACGGGCTGGTGGCTTTGCGCCTGCAGCATGCTGGCCAGGCGCTCACGGCCTATGCGAGGCGCCTGGTGCTGGCCACCGGCCGCGCCGGGCTGGGCACCGGCTCGGTGCCGCCCTGGGCGCAGGCGCTGCCGCGCCGGCGCTGGGCGCATTCCGCCGACGAGTTGGACCACGAGCGCCTGCGCGGCCTGCGAGTGGGCGTAGTGGGCGCAGGCGCTTCGGCCATGGACAGCGCCGCCACCGCGCTGGAGCACGGTGCGCAGCGCGTGCATCTGCTGGTGCGACGGCCGGACCTGCCGCGCGTCAACAAGGGCAAGGGTGCCGGCAGCCCGGGTTTCGTGCATGGCTACGCCCGGTTGGCCGACCCATACAAGTGGCGCATCCGCCACTACATCCACACCCAGCAGGTGCCACCGCCCCACAACAGCACGCTGCGCGTGTCGGCCCACCCCGACGCTTTCTTCCACCTCGGCTGTGCGGTGCAGGGTGCGCACGAGCAGGACGGGGCGCTGCTGGTGCGCACCTCCGCCGGACCCATCGCGCTGGACTTCCTGATCTTCGCCACTGGCTTTGCCATCGACTGGGCGGCGCGGCCGATGCTGCGGCACGTCGCGCCGTTCGTGCGCCCCTGGCACGAGCGCTGGACGCCGCCACCGGGCGAGGAAGACGCCGAGCTGTCTGCGTCGCCGGACCTGGGCCCGGACTTCGAGTTCCAGGTGCGCGAGGGCCAGACCTGCCCGGGGCTGGAGCGCATCCACTGCTTCTGCTACCCCGCGGCCCTGTCGATGGGCGTGATCACCGGTGACATTCCCGCCATCAGTGAAGGGGCCCTGCAACTGGCCACAGGCCTGGCGGGGTTGCTGTACGCCGAGGACCACGAACACCACTTCGCCCGCATGCAGGCCTATGCCGAGCCCGAGCTGCTGGGCGACGAGTGGGTGGCCTCGCCCTTGCCCAGCTTCAGTCTTGATGACCTCGGGCCTGTCTCCGTCCCCCCTTCCGAGGTGAGCATTCCATGAGCACCCCCACTGACGCCTACCCGGCCGCAGCCGCCTCCGATGTGATCGACACCGCCGCGGGCCTGGCGCCGAGCAGTGCGCTGCAGACTGCACGGAGCTTCCGCTCCACGGTGGTGGAGGCCACGCAGGCCAGCCACGAGGCGCTGCTGTACGAGCCTGTGCCCGGCCTGTCCACGGCCGACCGGCTGCGTGTGGCCGTGCACTGCTGCGAGGCCGCCGAAGCGCACCAGATGGCAGCGCACTACCGCGCTCTGCTCGTGCAGCAACCCGCAGGCGACGCTTCCACGCCCACTTTGCCGGCTATGCTGACCTGGGCCGGCCTGCTCACCACCGACCCGCGCCGCGGCGACCGTGAAGCCCTGCAGGCGCTGCAGGCGGCGGGCCTGGCAGACCCCGCCATCGTGGCGCTGGCCCAGCTGGTGGCTTTCCTGTCCTACCAGACCCGCGTGGTGGCCGGCTTGGTGGCCATGGAAGCGGCCCTGGTCAGCCCTGCGCCCCCGTCACCCGGCTCGATAGATGCTGGAGCTCCGGCCCCTGCGCCGGGGGGCGCCTCTGCCAAGTCCGCCTCATCCGGGGCCGTTCCCGTGATCCGGTTGAATGGCTTCACCAACGAGACCCTGGGCTGGCTTTCGTGGCTCTCACCGCTGGACATGGCCCAGGCCACCGACCTGCAGCAGGCCGTGCTGGACGAGAGTCATCCCCAAGCCCGCACCTCGGCTTACTACCTGACCCTGATCCACCAACCCTTGATGCTGCGCCATCGCTCGGCCGCCTACAACGCCATCATGTACGCGCCGGGCGGAGCGCCACGGGCCGAGCGTGAGTTGGCGGCCATGGTGGTGTCGGTCACCAATGGCTGTGTGTACTGCACCTCGGTGCATGCCCAGCGCTTTGCCCAGCTGGCCCGCAGGCACGACACCGTGGAACAGGTCTTCCGCAATCCCGCCACCGCTGGCGTTGACGAGCGCGAGCGCGCCATTGCGCGCTTTGCGCAGGCGGTCACGCTGCGCCCCCACACGCTGGCCGCTGCCGACGTGGCGCCGCTGCGCCAGTTGGGCATGAGCGCCGAGCAGATCCTTGACGTGTTGCACGCCGCTGCGATCTTTGGCTGGGCCAACCGGCTGATGCACAACCTGGGTGAGCCGGAGCATCCGCCCGCGGGCGCCTGACCTAGTGCCCCGCCACCTCGCCGTCTCGACCTGAAAGCCCTGCCATGGCCGACATCGCCGCCCGCGTCTGGGCCCACCGCTGGAAGATCGACCCCATCGTGCGGTCGCTCATCGACACGGACTTCTACAAGCTGCTGATGTGCCAGTCGGTGCGGCGCAAGTTCGCCGACGCGCGGGTGACCTTCTCGCTCATCAACCGGGCCACCGAGGTACGCCTGGCCGAGCTCATCGACGAGGGCGAACTGCACGAGCAGCTGGACCACATCCGCACGCTGTCGCTGTCGCGCGGCGAATCCACCTGGCTGCGTGGCAACACCTTCTACGGCAAGCGACAGATGTTCCGCCCCGACTTCATGGAGTGGTTCGAGGGCCTGCGGCTGCCGCCCTACCACCTGGAAAAGCGCGACGGCCAGTACGAGCTCACCTTCGAAGGCGCGTGGCCCGAGGTCATGCTGTGGGAGGTGCCGGCGCTGGCCGTGCTGATGGAGCTGCGCTCGCGCGCCGTGCTCAACCGCATGGGCAAGTTCGAGCTCGAGATCCTGTACGCCCGCGCCATGACCAAGCTGTGGCAGAAGGTGGAGCGCCTGAAGACCATCCCTGACCTGCGCCTGGCCGACTTCGGCACGCGCCGGCGGCACGGTTTCCTGTGGCAGGACTGGTGCGTGCAGGCCATGATGGAGGGGCTGGGCCCGAAGTTCGTCGGCACCTCCAATTGCCTGATCGCCATGCGGCGCGACATCGAGGCCATCGGCACCAACGCGCACGAGTTGCCCATGATCACCTGCGCGCTGGCCGACAGCGACCAGGAGCTGCGCCAGGCCCCTTACCGCGTGCTGGCCGACTGGCAGGAAGAGCACGAAGGCAACCTGCGCATCATCCTGCCCGACACCTATGGCACGCAGGGCTTTCTGGCGCACGCGCCCGACTGGCTGGCGCGCTGGACGGGCATCCGCATCGACAGCGGCGACCCGGCTGAGGGCGCCGAGGCGGCCATTGCCTGGTGGCTGCGCCATGGCGAGGAGCCGCGCGACAAGCTGGTGATCTTCTCCGACGGCCTGGACGTGGAGGCCATTGAGTCCCTGAGCCAGCGCTTCCGCGGCCGCGTCAAGGCCTCTTTCGGCTGGGGCACCATGCTGACCAACGACTTCGTCGGCCTGGTGGCCGACGACGCCCTGGCTCCCTTCAGCCTGGTGTGCAAGGCCGTCTCGGCCAACGGGCGCCCCACCGTCAAGCTCAGCGACAACCCGCTCAAGGCCATGGGCCCGGCGAACGAGATCGAACGCTACAAGCGCGTGTTCGGTCTGGGCGTGCAGACGCCGCGGGCGTTGCGGGTCTAAGCGCCGTCAATTCACCCGGAAGCGCTCCAGCGTGTCCCGGCGCACCTCGATGCCCAGGCCGGGGCCATTGGGGATGGGGACGAAGCCGTCGGTCATCTCGATGGGCTGGGTGACCAGGTCACGCCTGAAGGGGTGTGAGGAGCGGTCGTACTCGAGTACGGGGTCGCGGGCGAAGACGGCGTGGTGGGTCACGGGCAGCGCTGCAATCACCTGCAGCGAGGCGGCCTGGGCCACGGCGGACCCCCAGACATGCGGGTTGACCTCGATGCCGTGTGCCTGCGCGAGGGCCGTGATGTGGCGCGCCGCGGAGATGCCCCCGCAGGAGCCCAGGTCGGGTTGCACGATGTCCACCGCGTGACGGCCGAGCAGGTCGCGGAACCCGTACAGCGTGTGCTCGTTCTCGCCCCCGGCAATCGGCGTGTGCAGCTTGGCGCGCAGTTCGCAATAGCCGTCCAGGTCTTCGGGCGCCACTGGTTCTTCGTACCAACGCAGGTCCAGCTCATCCAGCACGCGGCCCAGGCGCAAGGCTTCGGCGCGGCCGTAGCCGTGGTTGGTGTCCACCATCAGCGTGACGCCGCGCCCCTGCATGGCTGCCGCGATGGCCTGGATGACCTCGATGTCGTCGGCCACGCCGTAGCCCAGTTTCACCTTCATCAACTGGAAGCCTGCGGCCAGATGGCCGTGGGCTTCGTCCACCAGCCGGTCCCGCTCCCCCTGTCCGCGGATGCGATAAAAGCCCGTGGCATACGGCTGCACCCGGGTTCTGAAGGCGCCGCCCAGCAGGCGGTGAACGGGCTGCTGGTAATGGTGGCCGGCCAGGTCCCACAGCGCCATGTCGATGGCGCTGATGGCGGCCACGACGGAGCCCTTGCGACCGTAGTCGCGGGTCTGGTGGTACATGCGGTACCACAGCACTTCGATGTCCAGCGGGTCGGCCCCCAGCACCAGCGGGCGCAGGGCGTGCTCGATGGCGCTGGCTGCAATCTGGGGCGGCTCCAGCCCCTGGGCGAAGGCCTCGCCCCAGCCGGTCAGTCCCCCGTCCGTGATCACCTCCACCAGCGTGGCCGAGCGGCGGTGCACCCAGCCTTGCGAGAAGGCGAAGGGCTCGGCCAGCGGGCTCTGCAGGACGTGGACCTTGACGTCGATGATCTTCATGGGGTAAATCCGCTCGGGATGCTTGGGGGGGCTGAGGGCTTGAGGCTTGGAGTCTGTACTGCGCGCGGTGGCGGCGGCTTCAGGTGCGGCCTGCCAGCATCGCTTCGATCAGCTCCTGCACCGCCAGCGCCTCCTCGGCCGTGGCCAGCAGGTGGGGCTGGCCGCGCAGCCAGAGGTCGGCCTGCGTGAGCTGCCGCTGCAGCGCGCTGCGCCTTGGGTCTTCGCCCGTGGTCCAGTCCACGGCCTCGACCCAGGGCCCGCCGTCTGAGCGCCACAGTTGGTAGAACTCGCGGAACTGGTGGTTCAGGCGGCTGCCGCGCACGGTGACCTCCTGCCGGTCAGGCTGGCAACCGCCCGTGGTCGCCATGATGGTGACCGGCCGGCCGTCGGCCGTCTCCAGCCGCGCCAGCAGGTCGAGTTCGCACAGGGTGGGGTCGGCCGGGTAGCGCGGCGCCGCCTGGCGCAGTTGCAGCGGCCCGAGAAAGCGGCCCGCCAGGAAGAGGAAGTGCGAGATCACCTCGCGCGTGTAGCCGCCCTCGGCCCGAAAACGCAGCCAGTCGGCCTCGGCCTGCCAGGCGCGCGGCCAGGCGGGGTACTGCACCACGATGTCGATGCCCAGCAACTCGCCTGTTTCACCGGCCTCGATGGCGCGGCGCAGTTCCTCGAACCCGCGCGACGACGACTGGGTGAAATTCACCACGCCCGGCAGGCGGGCGCTGCGCAGTTGTGCCAACAAGTCGCGGCTGGCAGTGTTGTCGGTGCCCAAGGGCTTCTCCATGAACACGCCCTGGCCGGCGGCGGCCGCGGCCAGCGCGTAGGCCTTACGCGGGCCGGGCGGGCAGGCCAGGTACACCACGTCGGCGCCCTGCATGGCCGCTTCGGCGCTCGGCGCCACAGGCGCATCCGGCATCAGCTCGCGAGTCTTGGCGACGGCCTGCGGCGAAGGGTCCCACACGCCGCTGACCTCGAACGCCGGGTGCAGGCGCACGTTATCCAGCATGCGCCGGCCCATGATGCCCAGGCCGATGAGGGCCATCTTGTGTGTCATGCAAAGTGCTCCAAGCTGTTTAAACGCAGCTTATCAACAAGGCCTGCTAGGCTGGCGCGATCGGCCGACATGCCCCCGAACCAGACTACCGTACGCGCTGCTCGGCTTGCCGCCGCTCCCTAGAATGGTCGGTTCCTCTCAAGCGGCACACCTTCTGGAGTCACCGATGTCCACCGGGCTGATCCGCATCCGCGGCGCGCGCCAGCACAACCTGAAGAACCTGGACCTCGACATCCGCACGGGCGAGATGACGGTGGTCACCGGGCCCAGCGGGTCGGGCAAGTCCAGCCTGGTGTTCGACACGCTGTATGCCGAAGGCCAGCGCCGCTACGTCGAGACCTTCAGCGCCTACGCCCGGCAGTTCCTGGACCGCATGGACCGCCCGGCCGTGGACCGCGTGGACGGCGTGCCGCCGGCGATTGCCATCGACCAGACCAACCCGGTGCGCACCAGCCGCAGCACGGTCGGCACGATGACCGAGCTGAACGATCACCTGAAGCTGCTGTTCGCCCGCGCCGGCCAGCTGTTTGACCGCCAGACCGCGCTGCCGGTGCGGCACGACACGCCCGAGACCATCCACGCCGACCTGCTGGAGCGCGCCGCCACGGCAGGCGACCCGCGCCTGGTGCTGACCTTCCCGGTGGAATTGCCCGCCGACACCACGCCCGAGCAACAGGACCAGTGGCTGGCCGCCAGCGGCTTCACCCGCGTGCAGGCGGAGCGGGTGCAGGGCACGCGCAAGGTGCTGGACGTGGTGGCTGACCGCTTCCGCATGGCCGGCGTGGAGAAGGTGCGCGCCATGGAGGCCATCGAGCTGGCGCTCAAACGCGGTGGTGGGCGGCTGGACGTGCATGTGGCGGCCGAGTCGACGGGGGATGCACGGCCCGCGGTCTGGCGCTACTCCACCGGCCTGCACTGCCCCGAGAGCGACCTGCGCTATGCCGACCCGCAGCCGGCGCTGTTCAGCTTCAACTCCGCTTTCGGTGCCTGCGAGACATGCCGCGGCTTCGGCCGCGTCATCGGCGTGGATTTCGGCCTTGTCATCCCCGACCACCGCAAGACCTTGCGCAATGGCGCCATCAAGCCCTTGCAGACCCCCGCCTGGAAGGAATGCCAGGACGACCTGGTGAAGTACGCGGGCGATGCCGGCATTCCGCGCGACACGGCCTGGAGCCAGCTCACGCTGGCGCAGCGCGACTGGGTGATCGAAGGCGACCCGGGCTGGAAGGGCAACTGGAACAAGCAGTGGTACGGCGTGCGCCGCTTCTTCGGCTACCTGGAGAGCAAGGCCTACAAGATGCACATCCGCGTGCTCTTGTCCAAGTACCGCAGCTACACGCCCTGCGGTGCCTGCGGTGGCGCGCGCCTGAAGCTCGAGGCGCTGCTGTGGCGTCTGGGCTCGAAGGCCGACGCGGCTGCGGTGCTGGCCTCCCCCGCAGGCCGCTACCGCCGCTTCCTGCCCGTGGGCGTGGCCTGGTCGCGCGCGCAACTGGACGCCTTGCCGGGCCTGGCCTTGCACGACCTGATGCAGCTGCCCATCGAACGCCTGCAACGCTTCTTCGATGGTTTGAGCCTGCCGTCCACGATGCTGGACGAGGCCTTGAAGCTGCTGCTGGATGAGATCCGCACCCGGCTGAAGTACCTGTGCGACGTGGGTCTCGGGTACCTGACGCTGGACCGCCAGAGCCGCACCCTCTCGGGTGGCGAGGTGCAGCGCATCAACCTGACCACGGCGCTGGGCACCTCGCTCGTGAACACCATGTTCGTGCTGGACGAGCCCAGCATCGGCCTGCACCCGCGCGACATGAACCGCATCGTGCAGGCCATGCACCGGCTGCGCGACGCCGGCAACACCCTGGTGGTGGTGGAGCACGACCCGGCGGTCATGCTGGCGGCCGACCGGCTGATCGACATGGGCCCCGGCCCCGGCGAGCGCGGCGGGCAGATCGTCTTCGACGGCACGCCGCAAGCCGCGCGCAGTGCCGATACGCTGACAGGACAGTACCTCGGCGCGCGCAAGCAGGTGGGCCTGGGCTTCCAGCGCCTGGTGGAGGCCTCGACGCCGCGCCTGATCCTGGAAGATGCCACCGAGCACAACCTGCAGCACGTGACGGTGGCCTTCCCGCTCCAGCGGCTGGTCTGCGTGACCGGGGTCTCGGGCTCGGGCAAGAGCACGCTGGTGCAGGACGTGCTGTACCCCGCCTTGGCGCGCCACTTCGGCAAGGCCACCGAGACGCCCGGGGCGCATGGCCAGCTGCTGGGCGCCGACTGGCTGGCCGATGCGGTGTTCGTGGACCAGTCGCCCATCGGCAAGACGGCGCGCAGCAACCCGGCCAGCTACGTGGGTGCCTTCGACGAGGTGCGCAAGCTGTTCGCGGGTGCGCCGCTGGCGGCCGAGCGCAGCTACACCGCCGGCATGTTCAGCTTCAACGCCGGCGACGGACGCTGCCCCACCTGCGGTGGTTCGGGCTTCGAGCACGTGGAGATGCAGTTCCTGTCGGACGTTTACCTGCGCTGCCCGGACTGCGACGGCCGGCGCTTCCGTGCCGAGATCCTGGACGTGAAGATCGTGCGCGGGCCGCGTCAGCTCTCGGTGGCCGATGTGCTGGAGCTCACCGTCAGCGAGGCGGCCACGCTGTTCCGCGATGACCGCGAGGTGGTGGCGCGGCTGCAGCCGCTGGTGGACGTGGGCCTGGACTACGTGCGCCTGGGCCAGCCCGTGCCCACGCTGTCGGGCGGTGAGGCGCAGCGCCTGAAGCTCGCGGGCTTCCTGGCCGAGGCCGCCACTTCGCCCGCCCAACGCGTGGCCAAGAAGGGCACGCTGTTCCTGTTCGACGAGCCCACCACCGGGCTGCACTTCGACGATATCGCCAAGCTCATGCGGGCCTTCCGCAAGCTGCTGGAGGCGGGGCACTCGCTGATCGTCATCGAGCACAACCTGGACGTCATCCGCGCCGCCGACTGGATCGTCGATCTCGGGCCCGAGGGCGGAGACACCGGTGGCCTGCTGGTGGCCGAAGGCACGCCGGATGATGTGCGCGGGCATCCCGGCTCGCACACCGGCCAGGCGCTGCGCGAGTACGACGTGGCCATGGGCGCGGGCGCCGTGCAGGCTGCCGAAGCACCGGCGGCGTGGCGCGGCGACCGGGCGAAGACAGGTGGCGCTTATCTGGGCGACGCCATCCGCATCGTCAACGCCCGTGAGCACAACCTCAAGTCCCTCAACGTGGACATCCCACGCGGCAAGTTCAGTGTCGTCACGGGAGTCTCCGGCTCGGGCAAGAGCACGCTGGCTTTCGACATTCTGTTCAACGAAGGCCAGCGCCGCTATCTGGAAAGCCTGAACGCCTACGCCCGCAGCATCGTGCAGCCGGCAGGCCGGCCCGAGGTGGATGCGGTGTGGGGCATCCCGCCCACCGTGGCCATCGAGCAGCGCCTGTCGCGCGGCGGGCGCAAGAGCACCGTGGCTACCACCACGGAGGTCTGGCACTTCCTGCGCCTGCTGTGGGTGAAGCTCGGCACGCAGCATTGCACCAAGGACGGCTCGCCAGTGCGCCCGCAGAGCGCCGAGAGCATTGCCGCGCAGTTGCTGCGCGACCACGCTGGCCGCCACGTGGGCCTGCTGGCGCCGCTGGTGGTGAACCGCAAGGGCGTCTACACCGATCTGGCGAAGTGGGCCAAGGCGCGCGGCCACACCCACCTGCGCGTGGACGGCGAGTTCCTGCCGTTGGATCCCTTTCCGCGCATCGATCGCTTCAAGGAGCACACGATCGAGCTGCCGGTGGCCGATCTGGTGGTGGACCCGGCGAACGAGGCCGCGCTGCGCGAGGCCTTGTCCCGTACCTTGCAACTGGGCCGTGGCGTGCTGCATCTGTTGCACCCGCTGGACGGTCTGGCCGAGGCGCTGGCCGAAGGCGCGGCCACGGCGCGCATCGGCCAGGTGCAGGTGTTTTCCACCAAGCGCGCCTGCCCCACCTGCGGCACCAGCCACCCGGAGCTGGACCCGCGCATGTTCAGCTACAACAGCAAGCACGGCTGGTGCACGGAGTGCGTCGGCACGGGCCTGAAACTCAGCCGCGAGCAGCGCAAGGCCTATGACGACTCGGTGCGCGATGACGATGCCAAGGGCCGGGAGCAGAGCTTCCCGTCCGAAGAGCCCGAGGTCGAAGGCCTGGTGGACGAGCCCTGCCCGGCCTGCGCCGGCGCCAGGCTGAACCCCGCCTCACGGGCCGTCACGTTTCTCGGCAAGCCCATCAGCGAGGTGGCGCACATGAGCGTGCGCGAGGCCCATGGCTGGGTGCTGGACTGGCTGACCGAAGGTCGATTGAGCGGGCGCGAGATGGGCATCGCCCGCGATGTGATCGCCGAAATCCGCAGCCGCCTGCAGTTCCTGCAACAGGTGGGCCTGGGCTACCTCACGCTGGACCGCGCCGCGCCCACGCTTTCAGGGGGCGAGGCGCAGCGCATCCGCCTGGCGGCGCAGCTGGGCAGCAATCTTCAGGGCGTGTGCTACGTGCTGGACGAGCCCACCATCGGCCTGCACCCGCGCGACAACGGCATCCTGCTGACCGCGCTGCAGCAACTGGGCGACAAGGGCAACACGCTGGTGGTAGTGGAGCATGACGAGGACACCATCCGCCGGGCCGAACACCTGATCGACATCGGCCCGGGTGCGGGCAAGCGCGGCGGGCGCCTGGTGGCGCAGGGCACGGTGGCCGATCTCGCGGCCTGCGCCGAGTCGCTCACCGGCCGGTTGCTGGCGCAGCCGCTGAAGCACCCGCTGCAGGCGCGCCGGGCGGTTGAGACCGCGCAGGCAGGCGCTGGCGCAGGAAGCGTCACGGCCCTTGCGACCACGGTGGCCACCATGGCCGGCGCGCTCACGAAAGAGGGCGAGTCGCCCTCGCTCGCCGTGCAGGGAGCTCATCTTCACAACCTGCGCCAGGTGGACGTGAGCGTTCCGCTGAGGCGCCTGGTGGCGGTGACGGGGGTGTCCGGCTCCGGCAAGAGCACGCTCGCGCGCGACGTGCTGCTGACCAATGTGCAGGCTGCCGCGGCAATGCAGGCCACCAAGGCCGGGCGCGAGGCCCTGGCCCGCGGCGAACACCCGGTCTGGGCGGGCTGCCAGCGCCTGACAGGCTACGAGACCATCGACCGCGTGCTGGAGGTGGACCAGACCCCCATCGGCAAGACGCCGCGCTCCTGCCCCGCCACCTACATCGGCTTCTGGGACACCATCCGCAAGCTCTTCACCGAGACGTTGGAGGCCAAGGCCCGGGGGTACGCGGCCGCACGGTTCTCCTTCAACACCGGAGACGGTCGCTGCCATGCCTGCGAAGGGCAGGGCCTGCGCACCATCGAGATGAGCTTCCTGCCGGATGTGAAAGTGCCTTGCGACACCTGCCACGGCCAGCGCTTCAACGCCGAGACCCTGGCCGTCACCTGGCGCGGCAAGAGCATCGGCGATGTGCTGCAGATGGAGGTGGATGAGGCCGTGGATTTCTTCGCCTCCATGCCCTCCGTCGCCCACCCGCTGCAGTTGCTCAAGGACGTGGGCCTGGGCTACCTCACCCTGGGCCAGCCCAGCCCCACCTTGTCAGGCGGCGAGGCGCAGCGCATCAAGCTGGTGACCGAGCTGACCAAGGTACGCGATGACGTGACCCGGCGTGGCCAGAAGGCACCGCACACCCTCTACGTGCTGGACGAGCCGACGGTCGGCCTGCACATGGCCGACGTGGAGAAGCTGGTCCGCGTGCTGCACCGCCTGGTGGATGGCGGCCACAGCGTGGTGGTCATCGAGCACGACCTGGACGTCATCGCCGAGGCCGACTGGGTGGTGGACCTGGGACCCGAGGGCGGCACCGATGGCGGGCGTGTGGTGTGTGTGGGCCCGCCCGAGGCCCTGGTCTCAGCCGGCACGCACACCGGCCAGGCCCTGGCGCCGGTGCTGGCGCGGTGAGGCTTTTGGGAGCTGGCGGGGTCTAAGCCTCGCCAAGTGCTTGGATGCTCACAAGCCCAGCCACTTGGGCAGGAACAGGCTGATCGACGGGAAGGCGATCAGCACGCCCATGCGCACGATGTCGGCGTAGATGAAGGGGATGACCCCCCGCCAAATGGTCGTGGTGGGCACGTTGGGCATCACGCTGGACAGCACAAAGATGTTCATGCCCACGGGTGGTGTGATCAGGCTGATCTCGATCACGCACACCACGATGATGCCGAACCATATTGGGTCGTAGCCGAGTGACGTGACCAACGGGAAGAAGATGGGCACTGTCAGCAGCATCATCGACAGGCTTTCCATCGCGGTGCCCAGCACCACGTAGATGGCGCAGATGGCGATGATCACGAGGATGGGGCTGACCTGGAACTGCGTGACGAAGTCCTTCAACGCCGTGGGCATCTCCGTGAAATTCAGGAAGTTCGCGAACAGCGACGCACCGATCACGATGGTGAAGAGCATGGCCGAGGTGCGCGCCGACTCCACCAGCACCTCCTGCAGCACCTTCAGCGTCAGGGTACCGCGTGCCCAGGCGAACACGAACCCGCCCATGGCCCCCACGCCCGCCGCCTCGGTGGGTGTGAACAGCCCGCCGTACATGCCGCCCATCACCAAGGCGAACAGCAGGGCCACGCCCCAGATGCCCCGCATGGCGGTCAGGCGCTGCGCCCAGGTGGCCTTCTCTCCCGGTGGGCCGAGGGACGGATTGCGCTTGGTCACCCAGGCGGCAGCGAGCATGTAGAACAAGGTCGCCACGATGCCCGGTATGACGCCGGCCGCGAACAGCGCACCGATGCTCTGCTCGGTCATGATCCCGTAGATCACCATGATGACGGACGGCGGGATCAGAATGCCCAGCGTGGCCCCGGCGCATATCGACCCCGCGGCAAAGGAGGTCGAATAGTTGAAGCGCTGCATCTCGGGCATGGCCACCCGCGCCATCGTGGCGGTGGTGGCCAGTGACGAGCCGCAGATGGCGCCGAAGCCCGCGCACGCGGCGATGGTCGAAAGCGACAGCCCGCCCCGGCGATGGCCGAAGAAGGCGTAAGCCGCCTGGTACAGGTCGCGCGACATGCCCGCCCGGGTGACGAAGTTGCCCATCAGCACGAACAGCGGCACCACCGACAGGGTGTAGGCGCCAATGTCCGTGAACTCACTGGCCGCCGACGAAAACGCCGCAGGCCATGAACGCATCATCGCGAAGCCGATCAGCCCCACCAGCCCCATGGCGATGGCAATCGGCACCCGCAGTGCCATCAGCACGAACATGGCGGCAAAGCCGAGCAGACCTTCCGTCATGTCTCGTCCTTCGGTGCGGCATGGCCGCCAAAGCTCAGTTGAGCAGGGTCGCTTCGGTGGCGCCATTCACGCACGATCAAGGCCAGGTGGACCAGCGCCGTCAGCAGCAGCATCACTGCCACCAGGCGGTGGAAGGGGCCCAGGCCAATCTCCAACCGCGCGGTCATGTCCCCCATGGAGTAGGTGCGCTCTGACTTCACCCAAACCAGCCACGCCGCACCGCCGAACACGCCCGCAGACACCACGTGCGCCAGCGCCATCTGCAGGTGCAGCAGGCGCGGCGGCAGGTAGCGGTCCGTCAGGTCGAAGACGATGTGCTCCCCGGCCAGGGATGCCAGCGGCAGGGCCAGGAAGATCATGACCAGCATGGACAACTCGGTCAGTTCCACCGCGCCGACGATGGAGTTCCCCACCAGTTTGCGTCCGACGACGTCGGCAAAGGTCAGCAGCATCATCGCGAAGAGTGCGATGGCCGCGACGGTATTGACCGCAGTGACGATACGTTTCATGGTTGCGAGTCCTTGAGGTCGCGGTCCAGGGCCTCAGGATGCCCCAGGCGTGGGCGCCGCAGTGCGGCAGCCGCCCACGCGGGCCTGGCAGTCAGGCAGCCTTACTTGATCTTGGCGATCTCGGCGCGGAACTCGGTCAGCACCGCTGCCGCGTTCTTCAAGCCCTTTTCCTCGGCCTTCTTGATCCAGTCGGCCTCCAGAGGCGCGGTCTTGGCCTTGTAGTCAGCGACGAACTTGGCATCAGCGTTGTCGAAGGTCACGCCGTTCTGTCTCTGGACGTCGCGGCTCTTGGCATCGACGTCGTCCCAGGACATGCCGAAGCGGCGCGCGGCGGCTTCGCCTGACAGCTTCTCGATCGCGTCCTGGTCGGCCTTGGAGATCTTGTTCCAGGTGGCCTCGTTCATCACGAAGGCGAAGCTGGTGTTGTAGGCGCCGCCGGGCAGGGCGGTGCGGTGCTTGGTCAGCTTCTCCAGCTTGAAGGACACGACCGATTCGTCAGGGAACCAGTTGCCGTCCATCACGCCCGAGGACAGCATCTCGTAGGCCTGGCTGGCGGGGCGCAGCGTCATGTTGGCGCCGATGGCCTTGCCGATCTCGTTGACGATGCCGCCGCCCACGCGGAACTTGATGCCTTCCATGTCGGCCAGTGACTTCACGGGCTTCTTGTTGTTGAAGATGATGCCTGGGCCGTGCGTGAACACGGTCAGCACCTTCAGACCCTTGTGCTCGTTGAACTGCACCAGGTGCTTGCGGTACATGCGCTCGTAGGCCACGCTGGTGGCCACGGCGGAATCACCCAGGAAGGGGAATTCGGCCAGCCCGGTCATGACGTAGCGGCCCGGCGTGTAGCCGTGCACGCTAAAGGAGAGGTCGGCCTGGCCGTCACGGATGGCATCGAAGGTGCCTGCGGGCGGTGACACCGGCTTGGGCAGGATGTTGCACTTCACACGGTCCTGTGTGGCCTTGGCCACGTCGGCGCACCAGCCGGCCTGGGACATCGACAGCAGGTGCGTGGGCGGCACCCAGGTGGACGTGGCCAGGACCACCTGAGCAGAAGCGGCGGTCGACAGGCCCAGCGCGGCGACAGCGGTGAGGGTCTTGAACTTCAGCATGGCATCCTCGAAAGAAATAGGGAAGGTGGGCGGCGCTGCAGCAGTGGCTTGCGCCCGGAGGCGCGATCGTAGCCGTTGCCCGGGTGCCCCGGACTTCTCACTTACCCTGAAACAGTTCCCGTCGCGCGCCAGGGCTATTTCTTGTCGGCGAGCTTGTGCTGCGCGTGCAGCTTCCTCCACAACCGCCAGCCCAGCAGCACGGCCAGGATGGCCCCGTAGACCGCCACGTCGCCGAAGTCGTTCTTGCCGGAGCGCATCCAGAAGAAGTGCAGCAACGCCAGCCCGGCCACGCCGTAGACGGCCCGGTGCAGGGCCTGCCAACGCCGTGCGCCCAGGGCCTTGATGGCCTGGTTGAAAGACGTGGCCGCCAGCGGCAGCATGCCCAGCAGCGCCGCCGTGCCCACCAGGATGAAGGGCCGCTTGGCGATGTCTGCGACGATGGCGCGCAGGTCCAGCCCCATGTCCAGCCATGCGAAACAAAGGAAGTGCAGCGTGGCGTAGAAGAAGGTGAACAGCCCCAGCATGCGCCGGAATCGCGCCAGCGCGTGCCAGCCCGTCCAGTAGCGCAGTGGGGTGACGGCCAGCGTGGCACAGAGAAAGCGAAGCGCCAGTTCACCCGTATCGCGGATCAAGGTCTCGGCGGGGTTGGCGCCCAGCAGTCCGGACGGGTCCGTCAGCGCCGCATAGGTCAGCCAGAGGAACGGCGCCAGCGCGAACAGGAAGACGCTTGGGCGGAAGGCGGGGTGCAGCAGCAGGCGGTTCACGGCCGGGATGCGGTGCTCCGCCTCAGGCGCTCAAAGGAACTTGCGCAGGTCCATCCCGGCATACAGCTGACCCACCTGAGCCTCGTAGCCGTTGAACATCAGGGTGGGGCGTTTCTTGGTCAGCAGGCCGTCCTCACCGATGCGCCGCTCGGTGGCCTGGCTCCAGCGGGCGTGGTCCACCTTGGGGTTCACATTGGAGTAGAAGCCGTACTCGTGCGGGGCGGCTGTCTCCCAGCTGGTGCGCGGCTGCTTCTCGGTGAAGCGGATGCGCACGATGGACTTGCTCGACTTGAAGCCGTACTTCCACGGCACCACCAGGCGCAGCGGGGCGCCGTTCTGGTTCGGCAACACCTCGCCGTACATGCCGAAGGCCATCAAGGTCAGCGGATGCAGGGCCTCGTCCATGCGCAGCCCTTCCACGTAGGGCCACTCCAGCACCGAGGAACGCAGGCCCGGCATCTGTGAGGCATCTGCCAGAGTGACGAACTGGACGAACTTGGCGTTGCCCGTGGGTTCCACGCGCTTGATCAGTTCCGACAACGACCAACCCACCCAAGGAATCACCATGGACCAGCCCTCCACGCAGCGCATGCGGTAGATGCGCTCTTCCATGGGCGCCAGCTTCAGCAGCGACTCGATGTCGAAGGTGCCCGGTTTGCGGACCTCGCCCTCGATGGCCACGGTCCAGGGCCGGGTCTTGAGGGTGTGGGCGTTGCGTGCCGGGTCGCTCTTGTCGGTGCCGAACTCGTAGAAGTTGTTGTAGGTGGAGGCGTCCTTGTAGGCGGTGAGCTTTTCCATCGTCACCGCGCCGGCCACGGTGCTGCGCGCACCGGGCAGCGGGGGCAGCTTGCCGGGCGCCGTGGTGGAGGCCAGCGCGTCGCGCGCCGCCCAATGGCCCAGGCCTGTGCCCACGGCTCCAAGCGCCAGGGCCTTCAGCCATTCACGCCGCGTCTCGTAGGCGATGCGCGGTGTGATCTCCGATGGGGTGGGGTGGTGGAAGCCACGGTCGGGATGGAAGTGCATGGGAGTGCCTCGCGATGGACGTCGCGCCGCCGTAGCGGCGGCTGAAGTCCGCACCTTACGCCATCTGGACGGCAGGCGGGAGTGGACGGGCTTTGGCTGGAGCTGCGCAGGAGGCCCGCAGTGCCGCAGTTTCCGCGGCTCGGCAGTGACCTGCGGTCCGCAGGCGGCGCACAGGAATGCAAAGAGCCGATCATGGACCGGCTCAGTGTGTGGTGGTTGGCCCGATGACCGGGCCCCTGCAGCGGCTGGTCAGCGCAGGCCGGCGATGTAGTCCGACACGGCCTTGATCTCGAGGTCGTTCAGCTTGCCGGCGATCGTCATCATCTGCGCGTTGTTGGCGCGGGTACCGGCGCGGAAGCCGTTCATCTGGCTCTCGGTGTAATCGGCGTGCTGACCACCCAGGCGCGGATACTGAGCCGGGATGCCGGCGCCCGTGGGGCCGTGGCAGCCCGCGCAGGAAGGCACGCCCTTGGCCGTGATGCCGCCGCGGTAGATCTTTTCGCCGAGGCGGATGGTGTCCTTGTTCTTGGCCGCACCCGGCTTGGCACTCTTGCCGGCATAGAACGCGGCAATGTGTTTCATGTCCTCATCACTGAGGTTGGCCGCAAAGCCCTTCATGATCGCGTTGTTGCGCTTGCCCGACTTGAACTCCTGCAGTTGCTTGACGAGGTATTCGGGGTGCTGCCCTTGCAGGATGGGGTTGGCCGGCGAGCCGCGGCTGCCATCTGCCGTGTGGCAGGCGGCGCAGACCTGGGCCAGGGCCTGGCCCTTGGCGGGGTCAGCCTTGAAGGCGGGCTTGGTCTCGGCGGCCTGGGCCGAGCCGAAGGCGGTGGCGCTCAGCAGGGCCGAGAGGATCAGGGCTTGGACGGGCTTCATGTGAAAGGGCCTCGCGCGGGTTGCGCCTTCTTGCGGATGCTTGTGTGTGCTTGCGTGTGCTTGCGGGGGTGCGGATCGCACGGACCGCCCGGGCCGGCAGGCACCCCTCAACAGGGCTTGCACGGCGTCAGTCGGCGGCACGTCCATCCAAAACCTCAAGATTTTACAATGGCCCATGAACGCAGTCTTACCGGAAGTCTCGCCAGCAGCCTTGCACAAGGCCGCGCTGGCCTGGACGCACACGGCGCGGTTTCTCACCACGGCCAGCCAGCTGGACCAATTGCCCGCCACGGAGCTTGCGGAAATCGCCTTCGTGGGGCGCTCCAACGCGGGCAAGTCCACAGCCATCAACATGCTCGCGCAGCAGAAGCGTCTGGCCTTCGCCTCGCGCACCCCCGGCCGTACCCAGCACATCAATCTGTTCGAGGTGGGTCCGAAGGGCGCCCCCAACGCCTTGTTTGCTGACCTGCCGGGCTACGGCTACGCCGCCGTGGAGCGGGCGGCCAAGTTGCGCTGGCAGGAGGTGATGGCGCGTTACCTGGAACTGCGGCGCAGCCTCAGCGGGGTGGTGCTCATGGTGGACTCGCGCCTGGGTTTCACCGACCTGGACCGGCAACTGCTGGATTTCATCACTCCGCGGGTGGCCACGGGCGAGGTGCGGTTGCTGGCGTTGCTGACCAAGGCGGACAAGCTCAGCCGTGCCGAGGCCCAGCGTGCGCTGCACACGGCACAGGAAGTGTTGGGCGAACTGGCCCACGAGCCGGCCGACGTGGGCGTGGCCCTGTTTTCCTCGCTGTCGCGCCAGGGCGTGGGCGACGTGGCCCAGACCCTGAAGGCGTGGGTGCCATGATCCAGACCTACCAGGCCACCTTGCCCCACGGCATCACGCTGTCCTGCCGTGCGGCTGGGACGGCACACGCGCCACGCGTCCTGCTGTTGCACGGTTTCCCGGAGGCGGCGTTCGCCTGGGACGGCGTGATGCAGGCCCTGGCACCGCACGCACGCTGCCTGGCACCCAACCTGCGCGGCTTCGAGAAGTCCTCGTCGCCTGCCGAGGTGGAGGCCTATCGGGCGCGCCACCTGATGCAGGACATCGAGGCGCTGATCGCACACTCAGGCGGGCCGGTGGACCTGCTGGTCGCTCACGATTGGGGCGGTGCTCTGGCCTGGAACCTGGCCGCGATGCGTCCGGAGTTGATGAAGCGCCTGCTCATCATCAATTCGCCGCATCCCGCCACCTTCCTGCGCGAACTGCGGGCCAATCCCGCCCAACAGGCTGCCAGCGCCTACATGAACTTCCTGTGCAGGCCTGATGCCGAAGCCCTGCTCACCGAGAACGACTTCGCCCGCTTATGGCCCTTCTTCGAGCGGATGGGCGGCAAGACCTGGCTGAACGATGACCTGCGGGCACGCTACCGTGAGGTCTGGAGCATGGGCCTGACGGGGGGGCTCAACTTCTACCGGGCCTCGCCGCTGAGGCCTCCCGCGCCGTCCGATCCACGCGTGGCCCAGGCGCTGCAGGCCGTGCAGTTGCCCGAAGCGCTGGTCACCTCGCGCGTGCCCACGGCCGTCCTGTGGGGTGAGGGCGATCACGCATTGCTGCGCTGCTTGCTCGATGGTCTGGACCGCTGGGTGCCAGACCTGCGCCTGACGCGGGTGCCGCAGGCCAGCCATTGGATCGTGCACGAGCAGCCCGAGCGGGTGGTCGAGGAAATCCGGCGCAACCTCGCCGCAGGCTGAGAGCCTGTGGCGCTTCAGGGCATGTGCCCCCGACCGTGCACAGCCCGGCGACCACGCCGCCGGGCCTGAGCGGTCAAGCCGGACGGTTGCGCGAGATCTGTACCGCCACCATGCGGGCGGCGGCGCGTACGAGGCAGCGTGGCTCATGGGCCATGGCCAGTGATTCCGATTGCAGCAGTGCCAGCGCCTGGCGCTTGATGGGCCGCACCGCATCCGAGCGGCAGTCCGCCCAAAGGAAGACATCCTGGCGGGGATCCACCCACACGAGCTGGGCGTTGACCCATTGCCCGGAAAGGTAGATGCGCGCCACATGACCGGGACGCAGGGAGACCATCCAACGCTTGTCCGCGGTCCGACTCTCGGGCGCGGACGGCATGTCCAGAAGCTGTGAAGGCACGGTGTCCATGTGCCCAGAGTCCACGGCCTGGATAGTGGTGCCTGCCAACTCCGTGGGCTGGGTGGACTGCAGCGCCAGTGCCTCCAGTTCGTTGATGACCGATGCCAGTCGCTGGCGCCGTTGGTCGAAGCGCTGGCGCTCCGACGTCATCAGGCTGTTCAGCGTCCATTGGTAGGCCCCGGCGTCCTGTGCGGAACCAGCGGTCAACTGGTTGATGAGGTTGGAAATGGCTTGCATCACCGCGCTGCGCACGGGATGGGGGGCTTCCGGCAGCACCTCTGCCTGCCAGGCCATGCGGTCCAGCAGCAGCCACAACACGTGGTCGTGCGTGTCGAGCAGCGTGTCATCCACCTGGGCCAGCTTCAGGGCGGGTGCCTGCAGACGAGAAATGGCGAACTTGACATCCGCAGCCAGGCGTCGGTCGGCCAGGATGACGTCGAAGAGCCTGCTCAGCAGGCCCAGGTAGTCCGGGTCTGCGGGCAGATCGGCGGGCTTGGTGCCTGATTCGAAGGCCGTGGAGGAGGCCGCCGCGCTCGTGTCTGCATTCGACGCTGAGGGCTTGTCCGGCACCTTCGCCCCCGAGGGCACGATGACGGTGCTGTACATCGCCGGTTGCACGCCTGCGTCTTCCAGTCGGCCGCAGGCCGCCGCCACCTCCTGCCGCAGTTCCTGAGCCAGCGGTCCGCTGGCCATCTTCATGAACAGGGACCGCAGACCGCCGTCCTCGGGCAAACACTGGGCCCCGACCCACAACGCGTGGGCCATCACATCCGGCCGGAAAGGGTTGTGGTCAGAGCTGACCTGCATGTCCCCGACCAGCGCGCAGACGAAGGCCGTCAACTCCCGGAACTCGAACTCCGCCGCCCCCTTGATCTGGTCGATGCACTTGGCAATGAGCACTTCCGACGCGACCTTGCCTTCATCCATCAGCTGCAGGCCTCGCGGGCCTGCGCCTGGTCCGGCTCCCGAAGCCTGATCGCGCAGGGCACTGCGGTCCCCGCTCATCAGGCGCCTGACCTGCTCCTGCAGGGACTCCACGAAGGCGGCGGCTACGCGCTGGCGCTGCGGCCGCAGGGTCATGGTCAGGTCCACCGCCTTGAAGCGTTCGGCCGCCTCGGACGTCATGGGCATGTTGGACAGCGCCATGAGGGTGTCGTCCATCACCTTCTGGGCCAGCGCAGGCATGCGCTTGAGCTCGTCCTCGACGAAGCTCTGGAGTGCGGCGCTGCTGGTCATGAGGCCTGGTCTGGACGGGGCGGTTCGATTCAGGGCCGGATTATCGTTCGGTCTTGGCGGCCGATGCGGCCAAGAAAAAGGCCCGCCCTTGCGGGGCGGGCCTTCATGGTCAGGCGGTGTGAGCCCGGATTACATGTCCATGCCCATGCCGCCCATGCCACCCATGCCGCCGCCGCCCGGCATCGCGGGAGCGTCATCCTTGGGGGCTTCGGCCACCATGCACTCGGTGGTCAACATCAGGCCTGCCACGGAGGCGGCGTTCTGCAGCGCGGTGCGGGTCACCTTGGTCGGGTCCAGGATACCCATCTCGATCATGTCACCGTAGGTGTCGTTGGCGGCGTTGTAGCCATAGTTGCCGGAACCCTCCAGCACCTTGTTGACTACCACGCTGGGCTCTGCGCCTGCGTTGGCAACGATCTCTCGCAGGGGTTGCTCCACGGCGCGCAGCACGATCTTGATGCCGGCGTCCTGGTCATGGTTGTCACCCTTGAGGGAGCCGATGGTCGCGCGGGCGCGCAGCAGGGCCACGCCACCGCCAGCCACGATGCCTTCTTCCACGGCAGCGCGGGTGGCGTGCAGCGCGTCTTCCACGCGTGCCTTCTTCTCCTTCATCTCGACCTCGGTGGCGGCACCAACCTTGATGACCGCCACGCCGCCGGCCAGCTTGGCCACACGCTCTTGCAGCTTCTCGCGGTCATAGTCGGAGGTGGCTTCCTCGATCTGCACGCGGATCTGCTTGACGCGTGCTTCGATGTCGCCAGCTGCGCCTGCGCCGTCGATGATCGTGGTGTTTTCCTTGCCGATTTCCACCCGCTTGGCCTGGCCCAGGTCGCCCAGGGTCACCTTCTCCAGCGTCAGGCCCACTTCTTCGGCGATGACCTTGCCGCCCGTCAGGATGGCGATGTCTTCCAGCATGGCCTTGCGGCGGTCACCGAAGCCGGGAGCCTTGACAGCGCACACCTTCAGGATGCCGCGGATGGTGTTGACCACCAGCGTGGCCAGCGCCTCGCCTTCAACTTCCTCGGCAACGATCAGCAGCGGGCGGCCCGCCTTGGCGACTTGCTCCAGCGTGGGCAGCAGGTCACGGATGTTGCTGATCTTCTTGTCGAAGAGCAGGACAAACGGGTTCTCGAGAATGGCGCTCTGCTTCTCGGGGTTGTTGATGAAGTAGGGAGACAGGTAGCCGCGGTCGAACTGCATGCCCTCGACGATGTCGAGCTCGTTGTCCAGGCTCTTGCCGTCTTCGACGGTGATGACGCCTTCCTTGCCGACCTTGTCCATCGCCTTGGCGATGATCTCGCCAATCGACTCGTCGCTGTTGGCGGAGATGGAGCCGACCTGGCTGATCTCTTTGCTGGTGGTGGTGGGCTTGGAAGCGCTCTTGAGCGCGGCGGTGAGGGCGGTCACGGCCTTGTCGATGCCGCGCTTCAGGTCCATCGGATTCATGCCGGCGGCCACGTACTTCATGCCCTCGCGCACGATGGACTGGGCCAGCACGGTGGCGGTGGTGGTTCCGTCGCCGGCGTTGTCAGAGGTCTTGGAAGCGACTTCCTTGACCATCTGCGCGCCCATGTTCTGGAGCTTGTCCTTCAGCTCGATCTCCTTGGCCACCGACACACCGTCCTTGGTGACGGTGGGGGCGCCGAAGGAGCGCTCGAGCACCACGTTGCGGCCCTTGGGGCCGAGGGTGACCTTGACGGCGTTGGCCAGGATGTTCACGCCCTCGACCATGCGATGACGGGCATCTGCACCGAAGACTACGTCTTTTGCTGCCATTTTCTTTTATCTCCGAATTTAACACGCTAGAAATTACTTCTGGACGACGGCGAAGAGGTCTTCTTCGCGCATCACGAGCAGTTCGTCGCCATCGACCTTGACGGTCTGGCCGCTGTACTTGCCGAACAGCACGCGGTCGCCTACGGCCACGCCGACGGCAATCAGATCACCCTTGTCGGTGCGCTTGCCCGGACCCACGGCCAGCACTTCGCCCTGATCGGGCTTCTCGGCGGCGTTGTCAGGGATGACGATGCCAGAGGCGGTCTTGGTTTCGTTTTCGAGACGCTTGACGATCACGCGATCGTGCAACGGACGCAATTTCATGAATTCTCCTTAAAGAGGAAGCGGTGAATGTGTTGGAGTGGCCAGAGTTCTGGCTGACATCGGCTGAGCGCCGGGTCGGGTTACACGACTGTGGTCCTTCCGGTGCCGTTAGCACTCGCATCGAGTGAGTGCTAGCAAAATGATTATAGGGGTGGGTTTGGTGGGTTCAAGACCTGCAGGCTCAACCTTTTGTCATCTGGGGGCATCAGGGTCACCCCCCATGACGTTGCCGGGCGCGCGTGGTGGAATCCGGCGCCCGGAAGTGATCTGTCTCCAGGGTTTCCCGCCTACAAGGAACCGCGCTTGCAACTGTTGCAACTGCTCATCGCCGGCATCGCCCAAGGCTGTATCTACGGCCTGATTGCGCTCGGGTTCGTGCTGATCTACAAGGCGACCGAGACCGTCAGCTTCGCCCAGGGCGACCTGATGATGCTGGGCGCCTTTGCCGGCCTGGCCTGCATGACTTTCCTGGGCTTCCCTTTCTGGCTGGCCGTCATCGCGTCCATTGCCGCCATGGCAGCCTTCGGCTTGTTGGCCGAACGGGCGGTTATCCGCCCCATCCTGGGCCAGCCCGCGTTCTCCATCGTCATGTTGACCATCGGCATCGGCTATGTTCTGCGCGGGTTGATCACCATGGTGCCGGGAATCGGCACCGAGACCCATGTGCTGCCCGTTCCTTACAAGGATCAGATCTGGAAATTCGGGGCGCTGGTCATCAACGTCGAACAGGTCGTGGTCATTGCCGTGACCGCGCTGCTGTGCGGTGCGCTGTTTGCGCTGTTCAGGTACAGCAAGCTGGGCATCGCCATGCAGGCCTCTTCCCAGAACCAGTTGGCGGCCTACTACATGGGCATCCCGGTGAGGCAGATCAACGGCCTGGTGTGGGCGCTGGCCGCGGCGGTGGCGGCGGTGGCAGGCATCCTCCTGGCCCCCATCACGTTCGTGCACGCCAACATGGGCTTCATCGGGCTGAAGGCCTTTCCGGCCGCAGTGGTGGGGGGCTTCGGCAGCCTTCCGGGCGCGATCGTGGGCGGGCTCATCATCGGCGTGGTGGAGTCCCTGTCGGGCTTTTACCTGCCGGCCGGCTTCAAGGATGTGGCGGCCTACGTGGTCGTGTTGATGATGCTGATGCTGCGGCCCAACGGCCTGTTTGGCGAAAAGCTTCGCAAGAAGGTCTGAGGCAGAGAACTCGCCATGCGCTTCATCTTCAAGACTGACTACGTCCAGGATCTGCGCCTGGCCAAGCACACTGGGCATGTGTTCTGGTACAGCGCCTTGATGGTGGCGCTGGCAGCGGCCCCGGTGTTGATGGAGGAATACTGGCTCGCCCAGTTGACCTACGTGCTCATCTACAGCGTGGTGGGCCTGGGGCTGATGCTGCTGGCGGGCTTCACGGGCTTGTTCTCGCTGGGCCATGCGGCTTTTCTGGGCGTGGGGGCCTACACCCAGGCGGTACTGACCAACCATGGTGTGCCCTTTCCCCTGGCGCTGGCGATGTCAGCAGGCCTGTCGGCGCTGGCGGGCGTGGTGGTGGGCTTGCCCGCGCTGCGGGTCAAGGGCATCTACCTGGGCATGGCCACGCTGGCCTTCGGTTTCATCCTGGAAGAGGTCTTTGCACGCTGGGAAAGCGTCACAGGCGGCAATTCGGGCCTGAACGTCAAGCTGCCCGACGTCTTTGGCTGGGTGGTGGGCTCAGGCAGCGAGTTCTACTACCTGTGCCTGGTGATCACCGTGGTGGCGACTCTGGGCGTGCTGAACCTGCTTCGCTCGCCCACTGGGCGTGCCTTCGTGGCGATCCGGGACTCCGAGATCTCGGCCCAAAGCATGGGCATCCATCTGGCCTACTACAAGACCCTGTCCTTTGCCATTTCAGCTGCGTTGGCCGGCATCGGTGGCGCTTTGTACGCGCACAACCTGCGCTTTCTGTCGCCTGACCAGTTCAACATCATCCAGTCCATCGACCTGCTGCTCATGGTGGTCATCGGCGGCCTGGGCTCGATCCACGGCGTGTTCTTCGGCGCCCTGTTCCTCATCACCATGCCGCAGCTGATCTCGGCGTCCAAGGGCATTCTTCCGACCATCGTGGCCGAGGCGCCTGGTCTGAAGTCGGCCGTGTACGGTGCGGTGCTGGTGCTGTTCGTCCTGTTCGAGCCCATGGGCATGTACGGCCGCTGGCTCAAGATCCGCACCTACTTCAGCCTGTTCCCTTTCTACCGCAAGGGCATGTTCAAGCGGCAGAAATCGTTCCAGAAATCGGACCGTCTGAAATGAGCGCGCCTTTGCTTTCCGCCCGCAGCTTGAGCGTGCGCTTCGGTGGCGTGCTGGCGGTCAACGACGTGAGCTTCGATGTTCAGGCGGGCGAGGTCTTCACGCTCATCGGCCCTAATGGCGCCGGCAAGACCACGGTCTTCAACCTGATCAGCCGTATCTACGAGCCGACAGCGGGCACCATGGAGTTCATGGGGCGCGACATCACAGGCGTGGCGCCGCACGAGATCGCCTCGCTGGGTATCGCGCGTACGTTCCAGAACATCGAACTGTTCGAGCACGCCACGGTGCTGCACAACCTGCTGATCGGCCGCCACCGTCACCGCAAGACGGGTTTGTGGAGTGACCTCCTGTTCAATCGCTCGGTGCGAGAGGCCGAACTGGCGTCCCGGCGCAAGGTGGAGGAGGTGATCGACTTCCTGGACCTGCAGGCCTACCGCGACACCATGATCGCAGGCCTGCCCTACGGCGTTCGCAAGGTGGTGGAGCTGGCCCGGGCCTTGTCGACCGAACCCCGCTTGCTGTTGCTGGACGAGCCGTCCTCCGGGCTGAACGTCGAGGAAACCGGGGACATGGCCTTCTGGATCGAGGACATCCGTGACCAGCTGGGTATCACGGTGTTGATGGTCGAACACGACATGACCCTGGTGTCGCGCGTGTCCGACCGCGTGGTGGCGCTGAACCAGGGTCAGGTGCTGGCCGCGGGTACGCCGCGCGAGGTGCAGACGCACCCCGGCGTCATTGAGGCCTACCTTGGTTCGGTGGAGGATGTCTCTTCCCTGCGGAGGCCGGCATGAGTGACGACGTGCTGCTGTCGCTGGCCAACGTGGAAAGCGCCTACGGGCCTATCAAGGCCATCCGGGGCGTCAGCCTGCAGGTCAAGCGCGGGCAGATCGCCACCGTGCTGGGCTCCAACGGCGCAGGCAAGAGTTCCATTCTCAAGACCATCTCCGGCATCATCGATCCGCGGCGCGGCACCATCGAATTCAAGGGCCAGTCGATCGCCGGCGCAGACCCTGCGCTGATCGTGCGAATGGGCCTGAGCCATGTTCCCGAAGGGCGCGAGGTCTTCCCGCTGCTGTCCGTGCGCGACAACTTGCTCATGGGCGCCTACACCCGCAGCGACCGCGACGGCGTGGCCCGCGACATGGAAATGGTCTACGGCTACTTCCCCATCCTCAAGGAGCGGGCTGCGCAGGACGCGGGCCTGCTCTCAGGGGGGCAGCAGCAGATGCTGGCCATCTCGCGTGCGCTGATGGCCCAGCCCGAACTCATTTTGCTGGACGAACCCAGTCTGGGCCTGAGCCCCAAGCTGACGAAAGAGATCTTCGAGATCGTCGTTCGCATCAACCGCGAGCGCGGCACCACCATCTTGCTGGTGGAGCAGAACGCCAACATGGCGCTGAACGCTGCCGACTACGGCTACGTGCTGGAGAACGGGCGCATCGTCATGGAAGACACCTGCGACCGCCTGCGCGAGAAGGAGGACATCAAGGAGTTCTACCTCGGCATGAAGGAAGAGGGCGTGCGGGGCGAGCGCCGCTGGAAGAAGAAGAAGACCTGGAGATGAGCACCGTGGCCCTGGATCCGCACCGTATCGTTGCCGGCTCGCAGTTCGGCTGGGAGCCGCAGCCGCTGCCCTTCGAGACCGTGCATGAGATGTTCTGGCAGCGTGTGGCCGAACTCGGCGACGCGCCCATGATGCGTCAGAAGGATCTGGGCATCTGGCGCTCCTACAGCTGGCGCGAGGTGGGCACCCTCGTCAGCGAAATCGCTGCCGGCCTGGTCAGCCTGGGTTTCGAGCCCGGTCAAACCGCCTCGGTACTGGCCAACACCTCGCGCGAGTGGGTCTGGACCGACCTGGCCGTGCTGTCGGCCGGCGGCATCTGCAACGGCATCTATCCGACGGACGCCGCCGCGCAGGTGCGGTACCTGTGCGAGGACTCTGCCTCCTCCTTTCTCTTCGTCGAAGACGACGAACAGCTGGACAAGGTCCTGGAGGTGCGCGATGCCTTGCCGCTGATCCGCAAGGTGGTGGTCTTTGACATGGAGGGCCTTGACGGCCTGGACGATCCCCAGGTTATCGGACTGGAAGCCCTGCGTGAGTTGGGCAGGGCCTACCTGAAGGCGAACCCTGGTCTGATGCCCGAGCGCCGGGCTGCGCGACGGGCCAGCGACGTGGCCATCCTCGTCTACACCTCGGGCACCACGGGGCGCCCCAAGGGCGCGATGATCACGCACGCCAACTTGTGCGCCGTGCTGTCGGGCCTGTCTTCCAGCCTGTTCGAAGGCATGCCCGAAGGGGGTGAGCGGATTGCGTTTCTGCCGCTGTGTCACATCGCCGAGCGGATGATCGGCGGCTACATCCCCATCATGCGCCGCTCGGTCACGAACTTCGTCGAGAACCCCGAAACCGTGTTCGAAAACCTGCGCGAGGTGCAGCCGCACGTCTTCTTCGCCGTGCCACGGGTTTGGGAGAAGATTTATTCGCAGGTGATGATCACGCTCAGCGAGGCAGGCCGCATTCAGAAGCTTGCCTACGCCTGGGCTGTGGGCGTGGGCGGCCGCGTGGCGGAGTTCGAGGCCAGGGGAGCCACCCCGGGGCCTTGGATGGCCCTGCAGCGGGCGCTGGCCAATTTCCTGGTGCTGGACAACGTGCGCCGAATGACGGGCATGAGCCGCGTGCAGATGGCCCTCACCGGCGCCGCGCCGATCTCCCCGGATCTGATCCGCTGGTACCGCAGTCTGGGCGTGCCGCTGCGCGAGGGCTGGGGGATGACCGAGACCACCGCTGGCGGTACCGTCAACCCCCGCAAGGCGCCCAAGGCCGGCAGCATCGGCGTGCCCGGCCCTGGCCTGGAAATGCGCATCGCCGAGGGCACGAACGAGATCCTCCTGCGCGGCTCGAACGTGATCCTGGGCTACTTGAACCAGCCTGACAAGACGGCCGAGGCCATCGATACGCAGGGCTGGCTGCACACGGGCGATGTGGGTCGGGTGGATGACGACGGCTACTTCTACATCACCGACCGGATGAAGGACATCATCATCACGGCCGGCGGCAAGAACGTCACGCCCAGCGAGTGGGAAAACCAGCTGAAGTTCAGCCCTTACGTCACGGATGCGGTGGTCATTGGCGACAAGCGCGCGTTCCTCACGGCCATCGTCATGATCGACCAGGAGAACGTGGAGCGCTTCGCACAGGAGCGCGACATCCCCTTTTCCAACTATGCCAGCCTCACCCGTGCGCCCGAGATCTTGGAGTTGATCCAGGCCGAGGTGGACCGCGTCAACAAGCAGTTCGCCCGGGTGGAGCAGGTCAAGAAGTTTTTCCTGCTGGACCGCCAGTTGACCGCCGAGGATGAGGAACTCACGCCCACCATGAAGCTCAAGCGCAAGCTGGTGCAGACCAAGTACGCCGAGCAGATCGAGGCGATGTACCGCGGGGGCTGAGTGCTGTGCCGCCCCGCGGCGGCGCGCCAGCGGGTCACTGCCTCACAGCGTCAGTGGGTCCCGGAACCCTGGCTTCTCAACGGCTCTGGAGCAGGCTCCGTGAACTCCGTGCCTTCATCACCGCCCTGGGCGCGATCCTCCATGCGGTAGGACTCGCTGGCCCAGGCGCCCAGGTCGTGTTCACGGCAGCGCTGGCTGCAGAACGGCCGCCAGGCATTGGCGGGGCCGTACTGCGCGGGGCCCTTGCATGCAGGGCAAGTGACGGTCCTGTCGCTCATGCGAGGCCGTGCGCTGCAAGGCGCCGGTTGGGTGCCGAGGGCTTGCTCAGGCGCACAGCGTCATCTCGAAGTCGGCCTCTTCGGGGGTGGGGCGCAGCCGGCCTTCGGCGTCAGCCCGCAACATCCGCACGGATACGAGCAGGCGGTGTCCGCTGATCTCCGGCACCAACTCAGAGTCCGCGCTCATGTGCAGCCGCAGCAGGTGGTAAGTCTTGCCTTCGGGCAGCCGCTGCTGGAACTGCCCACCCGAGGCGTGCATGCGCTGCGTCACCCCGCCGTCGCGCAGCAGGCCGAGCAGCAGTTGCAGCGCCTGCGCCAGGGGCATCAGGCAGGCAGACCAACGCTCCAGGTCTGCCTGGCGACGTTCGGCGGGATGTTGTTGCCAGGCGTAGTAGCCCGGCAGATCGAACTCGCAAGTGCCGGCAGGGATGCCAATGCGGCTGCGCACGCTCATCAGCCATTCGTGGGTGGTCAGCGACTGCCCTGCCTTGCCCTGCAGCGCGATCAAGGCCTGGAAGGCGTAGTCGATGCGGCCGATGACTTCGTCCAGGGCCGCCTCTGAAATGCCAGGGTGTCCCCGGTAGGACTGCAACTGGGCCTTGTGCCGTTCCAATTCCTTGAGCAGGTCCGACTTCAGGTCGGCCCGGGAGGCCACATCCATCACCTCGAAGATGGTGACCAGTGCGAAGTGGTGGTCCAGCGGGTCCACGCGCACCATCAGGCGCCCCAGGCGTTCGAACAGATGCTCCAGACGCAGCATGGTCCGGATGCCCTCGTTGAAGGGGTATTCGTAAAGGATCCGGGTGGCGGGCATGGTAGGGCAGCGCGTCTGCGTTGATTGTTCCACACGGGCATGGCGCCTCAGGCGGCCCGCCAATGCCTCCACAGGCTGAGAACCTCGTCCCGCAGCGCCTGCCGTGACAGGCTGTCGTTGAAGATCACGGCATCGGCGATCGATCTGCGAAGCGGTCGCGGGGCCTGCTGGGCGATCACGCGCAGCACCGTCTCTTCGGCCCAGCCGTTGCGCGCCATCACCCGGCTGATCTGGGTGGCTTCTTCGCAATCGACCACCAGCACGCGGTCCACCCGTCCGCGCCAGTGGGCGGACTCGGCCAGCAGGGGCACGTCAAAGACCACCGCGGCAGCGCCGGCCTGGGCGGCCCCCATAGCCTCGGCTCGAGCGGTGTCGCCAATCAGCGGATGCAGGATCGCCTCCAGCCGCCGCAGAGCCGAAGGGTCGCTGAAGGCCAGGGCGCGCATCCGGTCACGGTCCAGACCTCCCTGGTCGCTGACCAGTTCGGGCCCGAAGGCCTGCGCAATGGCGTGCAGCGCCACGCCACGGGGTGCCGTGAGGCGACGAGCGATGGCGTCCGTGTCCACCAGCGCCGCGCCCAACTCGACCAGCGTTTGCGCCGCGGTGCTCTTGCCGCTGCCGATGCCCCCCGTGAGGCCGATGTGAAGAGGGCGCATGCCTGCGTTTCCTCTGTAAGGCTGCGCTTACCAGCCCATCAGGGCCAGCACCCGCTCGGTGCCGGCCAGCAGCACCACCAGCCCGCCTCCCGCCAGGAAGGGGCCGAAGGGCACGTAGCGTCCCTCCCGCAACTGCCCGTTCAGCTTCATGACCAGCCCGACAAGAGCACCCAGCACCGATGCCATCAGGACGATGGGCAGGAGGGCCTGCCAGCCCAGCCAGGCTCCGAGCGCGGCCAGGAGCTTGAAGTCGCCATGTCCCATCCCTTCCTTGCCTGTGGCGAGCTTGAACAGCCAGTACACCGACCACAGCGCCAGGTAGCCGGCCACCGCACCCGTGAGAGCGGCTTCTGGGCGCAAGCCGGACCAGCCCACCGCAGCCGCCACCAGGCCAGCCCAGAGCAGCGGTTGCGTCAGATCGTCGGGCAGCAAGGTCGTGTCCCAGTCGATCGCCGAGAGCGTCACCAGCACGGCAGCCACGGCGCACCACATCAGCGTGACGGGTTGCGGGCCGAAGCGCCAGGCGATGGCGGCAAACAGCATGCCTGTCAGCGCTTCGACTGCGGGGTAACGCAACGGAATGCGCGTGCCGCAGGCCACGCATCGCCCGCGCAGGCGCAACCACCCCAGCAGCGGCACGTTCTCGCTCCAGTGCAGGACATGGCCACAGGCGGGGCAGCGAGACCGCGGTACCGCCAGGTTCAGCCTGGGCAAGCCCTGGAGCGCGGTTTCCAGCGCGCGGCTCGTCTTGTCGGCTCCGGCGGGCAGCGCTTGCCCGAACACTGCCTCATGAGAGGCCTCGTCCTGCAACTGCCCTGCCACCTCGCCCCACCACTGGCGAGCCATCATGATCGGCAACCTGTGGACCACCACGTTGAGGAAACTGCCGACGATCAGGCCCAGCAAGCCCAGGGCGGGCACCGACAGCAGCCACTCCTGTGCCATGGCTGTTCAGACCACCGAGCCGAGCTTGAAGATGGGCAGGTACATCGCAATCATGATCGAGCCGATGGTCAGCCCCAGCACCACCATGATGAAGGGCTCCATCAGGCTGGTCAGCCCCTTGATCATCTCTTCCACTTCGTCTTCATAGAACTCGGCGGCCTTGCCCAGCATGTGGTCCAGCGAACCCGCCTCCTCTCCAATGGCCGTCACCTGCAGCACCATGGGCGTGAACACGCCTGTGCCTTGCATGGCGGTGGTCAGGCTGGTGCCCGTTCTCACCTCGCGTCGGATCGCGTCCGTGGCTTCGGCGAAGACGGCATTGCCGCTGGCGCCGGCCACGGAGCTCAAGGCCTCCACCAGCGGCACGCCAGCGGCCGACAGGGTGGACAGTGTTCGGGTCCAGCGTGCGATGGTGGCTTTTTCGATCAGGCTGCCGAAAACAGGCACCTTCAGCAGCAACCGGTCCATCACCTTCTGCATCTTTACCGAGCGTCGCCACAGGGCGAAGAACAGATAAACGCCGCCGCCCAGGCCCACGAGCAGGGTTAGCCAGTGGGCGACGACGAAGTCCGATGCCGCCATCACCATGAGCGTGGGCGCAGGCAACTCCGCGCCGAAGGAGGTGAAGGCGTTCTTGAAGGAGGGGATGACGAGGGTCATGATCACCGCCAGCACGGCGATGGACACCACCATCAGCACGGTCGGGTACATCAGGGCGGAGCGGACCTTGTTCCTCAGCGCCATCGTGCGCTCCTGGTAGACGGCCAGACGCTCCAACATCGCTTCAAGAACGCCACCTGCCTCGCCGGCCTCCACCAGATTGCAGTACAGCGAATCGAAGTGCTTGCGCTGCTTGCGCAAGGCCGCAGACAGGCTGGTGCCGGTCTCGATGTCCATGCGCACCTCGTTGAGCATGCGCATCATGCGGGGGTTGGGATGCCCGCGCGCCACGACATCGAAGGCCTGCAGCAAGGGCACGCCAGCGGACATCATGGCGCACAACTGCCGGGTAAAGACGGCGATGTCTTTCTGCTTGATCGCCCGGCCGCCGCTGGCGCTGCGCTTCTTGACTTTGTGGGCCAGGATGCCTTGCCGGCGCAGGGCGGCGACGGCCACCGTGCTGCTCACGGCCCGCATCTCCCCCCGTACCAGCTTGCCGTTCTTGTCGCGGCCTTCCCAGACGAAGTACGCCTCCTGGGAGGCTCTTGCCTTGGCAAGCCGTGGATTCAAAGTGGCCATGATCGACCCCGACCTCCCGGAACTGTCTGGCAGGTGACCCAGACGGGTCTGTTCACTGCCGCGCCTCACGCGCAGAGCCGAAGACACGGAGGTTGTTGATCATCAGGAGATGGATCCTACGGCTTCCGGTGCGATGTGGACAGAAGGCGCAAGCCGACAGAAGACGCAAGCGGACATCCTGGTCGGGGTGAGAGGATTCGAACCTCCGGCCTCTACGTCCCGAATTTCATCCGGACGCCTTTTCGGGCCTCTTCTGAACGAAGAATCAACATCTTAGCGCGGATTTGCATGGCGTTGCACGACGTTGCGCGAGGGATATCTGGGATTGCGTCCCCTGGAGCAGCGCAGCTACGGTCTGCTCCAGAAAACCGTAGCCAGCTGGGTCGTATAGGAACCGGCTTATACGGGTGGTCAGAGGCTCCGGCAGGGGCGGCCCTTGGACCCCGCGCCGGCAGCGTCCAGCCAGGGGGTCAGAGGTACTCGTCCTTCCAGCGCGCCGCGTTGGCCACGAGCTGCATCAGCCGGTCGGCCTGGCGGGCCACGAAGGCGGCGATGCCCTGCACGAAGGCCAGTTCGGCCTCGCCCTCGTAGTCGTCCGCCTGGGCCTGGACTGCTGCTTCTTAGGCCATGGCCAGCTCGGTGTCGAAGCCGTCGTACTGCAGCACGCTGACCAGGTCGTACCAGGGCGTGGGCTCCAGAAGGCCGCCCGGGCGCACAAAGAACGAGAAGTTCTTGCCGTGGGCGTCGCTGTTGCCAATCAAGAATTGGAAGAGCGCCCAGCGCAGCATGGCCAGCCGTGTGGCGGCCTTGTTGGCCGTGAGGTCGGCGCATCCGAACAGGCGCTCGAAGCTCACGCCATCTCGGATGTGGCGCACCGCCTCGGCACTGCCCAGGTTGCGCTCGTACTTGTAGGCCACGGGCAGGTCGCACGCCTGGCAGGCGTCGATGATGTGCCGGCGGTGAACCCGCGGCTGGCCGCCGACGTTCTCGACTTCGCGGTCGAAGCGGCGCACGACCAGCACCGGGCGGGGCGTGCGCAACAGGCCCACCTCAGCGGCCGGCAGCTTCATGCGGCGTGCCAGCGACATGCAGAAGTGCTCGTTGACCGCCAGGTGCGGCGTCTGCGGGTTGCCGGTGTCCGGCTTGAGGATGTGGGTGGAGGCAAGTCGCTGCCCGTCCACCAGAAAAAGTCGCCCGCCCTCCAGCAGTGGACGGTCAAGGTAGACCAGCAGCTTGTCTTGCAGGCCGGCTACCGACATGCGGACCTTGCCGTCCCACACCGTCAGCGGCACGTGCTCGCGCTCGGCAATGCGCTGGTCGAGCTCTTGGAGGGGGATTTCTCGCAGGATGGGTTCGGCGGTGGGTGGTGCCGGGTTTGCATCCCCGGTGAAGCGCAGGGCGCCCGCGGTTTCCGCACCAAGCGCCCAGATGAGGCCGAAGACGTTGGTCTTGGCCAGACCGTTGTAGGCCACGGCCACGTCCAGCGCGCGCCCCTCGGGCAGCAGGTGCTCGATGAAGCGCTTGATGGATGCGGACGCGTAGTTAGGCGCCGGGCGGACCAGGGGCAGTGCTGGAGACAGTGGGTAAGACTTGGCGTCGGCGACCCAGGGTTCGGCATAGTTCAGGCCCCAGCGGTCGTCGCGCCCTTCGTGCTCGATGGTGGCGACCTGAGCTTCGTCGGCCCAGACGTGCAGTGCGTGGGTCATGCTGACCGCCTCATGGCTTCGGGACGGCTGGAGGAACCGTCGGGCTGCCAGAGCTGCCTGAGCCGCTTGATGAGGCCGCCTCTCGGGCCCACGGGTGCTCCTTGGGCAGCACCATGAGCGTCAGACCCAGGCCATCGAGTACGGCCAAGGCTTTGTCCAGGCGCACCGAGCCGTGGCCGTTCTCCAGCCTTGACATGAGGTCCACCGAAACGCCGAGCAGGCCTGCCGCATCGTCAATACGCAGCGACTGCGACTTGCGGCGCTCGCGCACGACCGGGCCCAGGTCAGGGGCTGACTGGAGCAGGGTCGGTCGGCGGCTGGCAGAGTCGGTCATTTCGGAGTTTCAGTTGCAGGGCTTCTGAGGCGCGCTTCAAGCAGGTAGTTTCTGTTATTCCGAAATCATAGGCGGTTCTGGGGGTCTCATCAACTAGAATTTCGGTAAATCAGAAACAGAAGAGCTCTCGATGAAATGCCCGATGGAATTTCTGATTCTCCGAAACTTAGGCTGAGGTTGCAGAGGTCCGCCCGGCCCCGTACTTCCGCCATGGAACACTGACGCGATGACCGACCAACCCAGACCCCAAGGCCAGCTCGACGTCCAGCGTTGGCTGGGGCGGTGCATGCTGGGGCACGAAGCCTCCCACGCGACCGTTTCTGGAGCAGATTTGGAGCAGCTTGGCCGTTTTGCGCTGTTTTGCGCGTTGTCCGCGTTGCGCGGACTGGCCTAAGTGCTTGATTTTGCTGAAGAATTCCTGGTCGGGGTGAGAGGATTCGAACCTCCGGCCTCTACGTCCCGAACGTAGCGCTCTACCAGGCTAAGCTACACCCCGATGTGCCCTGCGAGGGCGAGCCCCACAACAGCACCGCGCTGCTGATTCTTTCAGGAGGAGCGGTACACCGCGCGAGAACACAATTCTAGCAGTGCGTCCCGTGCATGGTTTCGGGGCAGGCAGTCCAGGTTCAGGCGGGCCTGCTTGATCTCCTCCTCGGCCGCCTGGCGGGTGGCCTCGATAGCACCGGTGCGGCGCACCACGTCGATGATCTGCCCCAGCCGATCCACTTCGCCAGATTGCACCGCCCGCCGCATCATCTCGCGTTCCTCGGCCGTGCTGCGCGTCATAGCCAGCAGGATGGGCAGCGTGGCCTTGCCTTCCCGGAGGTCGTCGCCCACGTTCTTGCCGAGTTCCTCGCTGCGGCCCTCGTAGTCCAGCAGGTCGTCCACCAGCTGGAAGGCCGTGCCCAGGCGCCGCCCGAAGTCGGCGCAGGCCTCCTCGGTGACGGCGTCGGCCTGGCCCAGCATGGCGCCCAGGCGCGCGCTGGCTTCGAAAAGCTTGGCGGTCTTGAACCGGATGACCTGGAGATAGTCCTCGACGGCGAGATCCGGGTCGTGCATGTTCATCAACTGCAGCACTTCCCCTTCTGCGATCACGTTGGTGGCGTCGGCCACCACATCCAGGACCCGCATCCGGTTCACCGACACCATCATCTGGAAGGCGCGTGAGTACAGGAAGTCGCCCACCAGCACGCTGGCCGCGTTCCCGAACAAGGCGTTGGCCGTGGCGCGTCCCCGCCGCAGCGACGACTCGTCCACGACATCGTCGTGCAGCAGCGTGGCCGTGTGGATGAACTCCACCGTGGCGGCGAGTTCGTGACTGTCAGGGCCGTCATAACCGAGCGCCTGGGCGAACAGGAGCAGCAGGCGCGGGCGCACCCGCTTGCCTCCCGCCTCGACGATATACCGGCCGATCTGGTCCACGAGCGCGACCCTGGAGAACAACCGCTCGCGAATCACGACGTCGACCCGCTTCATCGCCATATCGAGGAAGTCACTCGGGGCCGCGTCCGGCGTGGGGGAAGGCGTCAATTCAGTCGACCTGTGCAGTAGCGGCGAGATTATAGGAAGGGGTGACTCCTCAGCCCTGTGGCGCAGCGCGACCTGAGCTTCGGTGGCTGCGGAACTGTGCGGCGACGTGCCGTTTCGGCTACGTCGTCATGCTAGACTGTCAGGCTTCGTTTTTGGAAGCGGTCTTTACGGACGCTTTTTTGAAAGGTCACACATGTACGCGGTCATAAAAACCGGTGGCAAGCAATACAAGGTTGCAGCCGGCGAAAAGATCAAGGTAGAACAGATTGCTGCGGACGTGGGCCAGGACATCACGATTGAACAGGTGCTGGCCGTGGGCAACGGTGCAGACCTGAAGGTCGGGAGCCCCTGGGTCGCGGGTGCCAGCGTTACCGCCATGGTCGTGGCGCACGGCAAGCACGACAAGGTGCGCATCTTCAAGATGCGTCGCCGCAAGCACTATCAAAAGCACGGCGGCCACCGCCAGACCTACACCGAGATCCAGATCGGTTCGGTCAACGCTTGATCGTCTCAGGAGTCTTCAGTCATGGCACAGAAAAAAGGCGGCGGTTCCACCCGGAATGGCCGAGATTCGCAGCCCAAGATGCTGGGCGTCAAGGCCTTCGGCGGGCAATCCATTCCTGCCGGATCCATCATCGTGCGCCAGCGCGGCACCCGCTTCCACGCCGGCACCAATGTCGGTATGGGACGTGACCACACGCTGTTCGCGCTGGTTGATGGCAAAGTCAGTTTTGCTGTCAAGGGCGAACTGAACCGGCACGTCGTCTCGGTCACGCCGGTCTGAGTCCTCTTCAGGCCCACATCGAAGCCCCGGCCCAGGCCGGGGTTTCTCGTTGGAGCGTTGTCCAGGCATGAAGTTCGTTGACGAAGCCACCATCGACATTGCAGCCGGCCACGGCGGGGCTGGATGCGTGAGCTTTCGTCGTGAGAAGTTCATCCCCTTTGGCGGGCCCAACGGCGGTGACGGCGGGCGCGGCGGCAGTGTCTGGGCCGCGGCCGATGTCAACCTGAACACGCTCATCGACTTCCGCTACACCCGCCGCTTCGAGGCCCGTAACGGTGAAGCCGGCCGGGGCTCCGATCAGTTCGGCGCGGCCGGAGAAGACATCGTGCTGCGCGTGCCCGTGGGCACCATCTTCAGCGATGCCGAGACCGGCGAGCGACTGTGTGAACTGCTGGAGCCCGATGAGCGTGTCCTGCTGGCCAAGGGCGGCGATGGCGGTTTCGGTAATCTGCATTTCAAGAGCAGCACCAACCGGGCACCGCGGCAGAAGACGCCGGGCTGGCCGGGCGAGGCCCGCAAGCTCAAGCTGGAGTTGCGTGTGCTGGCCGATGTGGGCCTGCTGGGCATGCCCAACGCCGGCAAGTCCACGCTGATTGCGTCGATCTCGAACGCTCGTCCCAAGATTGCGGACTACCCTTTCACCACGCTGCATCCGAACCTCGGCGTCGTGCGGGTAGGCCCAGACCAGAGCTTTGTGGTGGCCGATGTTCCTGGATTGATCGAGGGCGCCTCGGAAGGCGCAGGCCTGGGACACCAATTCCTGCGACATCTGCAGCGCACCGAACTGCTGCTGCATATGGTGGATCTCGCGCCCTTTGACGGTGCCGACCCGGTGGCGCAGGCCCGCGCCATCGTCAAGGAACTCAAGGCCTACGACCCAGGCTTGCACGCCAAGCCTCGCTGGATCGTGCTGAACAAGTTGGACATGGTGCCGGTGGAGGAGCGTGAAGCCCGCGTCAAGGACTTCGTGCGCCGCTTGCGTTGGAAGGGGCCGGTGTTCGCGGTGTCGGCCCTGGCGCGTGACGGTCTGGACGGCTTGGTGCGGGCAGCCTACCAGCACGTGGCTGCCATGCGGCGCGTGGCCACCGAGGCGCCCGATGTGCGCTTCGTCGCCGCTGGCGCCCCTGGTCCGATGGCGGCGGACACGTCGCCCGCTTCCTCCGACGCCCCATCGGGGCAGGTGACTCGCTCTCGGGGTTGAGATGTCGGCGTCTCTGGCCAACGCAAGGCGCATCGTCGTCAAGGTCGGCTCCAGCCTCGTGACCAACGAGGGCCGGGGCGTGGACGCTGAGGCCATCGGCAACTGGTCCCGCCAACTGGCGGCCTTGGCTCAGGGCGGGCGCGAGGTGGTCATGGTGTCCAGCGGCGCCATCGCCGAAGGCATGAAGCGACTGGGGTGGGCCACCCGCCCCAAGGAACTGCATGAACTCCAGGCCGCTGCCGCCGTCGGCCAGATGGGGCTGGTCCAGATGTATGAGACTCAGTTGCGAGGCCACGGCATGGCCAGCGCACAAGTGCTGCTCACCCATGCGGACCTGGCCGACCGAGAGCGCTATCTCAATGCCCGCTCCACCTTGCTGACCCTGCTGCAACTCAAGGTCATCCCGGTCATCAACGAGAACGACACCGTCGTCAACGACGAGATCAAGTTCGGCGACAACGACACCCTCGGCGCGCTCGTGGCCAACCTGGTGGACGCCGATGCGCTCATCATCCTGACCGACCAGCGAGGCTTGTATTCGGCCGATCCGCGGCGTGAGCCCACCGCCCGATTCATCGACCGCGCGCTGGCGGGCGACCCTGAACTGGAGCGCATGGCTGGTGGAGTGGGCACATCGATCGGCCGTGGCGGCATGATCACCAAGATCCTGGCGGCCAAGCGGGCGGCCGGCAGCGGGGCCTCAACCGTCATCGCCTGGGGCCGGGAGCCCGAGGTCCTGATCCGTCTGGCCGCCGGCGAGTCCATCGGTACCCACCTGGATGCACGCACCCCCAAGCTGGCTGCGCGCAAGCAGTGGATGGCCGATCACCTGCAGATGCGGGGCTCGGTCACGGTGGACGAGGGCGCAGTGATCAAGCTGCGTGACGAGGGCAAGAGCCTGTTGCCCATCGGCGTGGTGGAGGTGACGGGGGAGTTTGCGCGCGGTGACGTGATCGCCGTGCGATCGCCGACCGGATCGGAGATCGCGCGCGGCCTGGCCAACTACTCGGCCGCAGAAGCCCGGCTGATTGCCCGCAAACCCTCCTCCCAGATCGAGGGACTGCTCGGCTACGCCAACGAACCCGAACTCATCCACCGGGACAATCTCGTCCTCGCGTAGCGAGGGCGAGATTGCGGCGCAGGCTCATGGGCGCGCAGCGGCCGTGAAGCCACGTCAGCAGCGGCCGAAGCCACAAGGTTTTCCATCTCTGTCCTCGCGTAGCGAGGGCGAGATTGCTACTCTCTTTCCTTACTCACCCTTGTCTTCGGGCGCGTCTTCGGCCCCAGTGGCAGCCTCCTGATCGTCTCGCGTCGTAAAGGGCCTGGAGCCCGTGCGCAGGAAGCGCCCGCCCGCATGCGCACGGGGCAGGTAGCGCGAGAGTTCGGTCAGTGCCATCTGATAGACGCCGCGCTTGAACTCGATGACCATCTCCAGCGGCACCCAGTAGTCGTTCCAGCGCCAGGCGTCGAATTCGGGGTGATCGGTGGCGCGCAGGTTCATGTCGCTGTCGCGGCCCACCAGGCGCAGCAGGAACCAGATCTGCTTCTGCCCACGGTAGTGACCGCGCGCGTCCTTGCGGATGAAGTGGTCCGGCACCTCGTAGCGCAGCCAGTCACGGGTGCGCGCCACGATCTGCACGTGCTCCTGCGTCAGCCCCACTTCTTCGTGGAGTTCACGGAACATCGCCTGCTCAGGCGTCTCGCCGTACTTGATGCCGCCCTGCGGAAACTGCCACGAGTGCGTCTTCAACCGCTTGCCCCAGAAGACCTGGTTGCGAGCGTTGAGCAGGATGATGCCGACGTTGGGCCTGAAGCCCTCTCGGTCGAGCATAATCGGACCCCAATTTTTTGACTGAAATCATTATTGCACCGGCCCCCTGCGGAACGCGAACCCTCGCTTTCCCGCATGTGCTGCGGCCCAGCGCATCAGTCCCGGTCCGCACCTCCTTGGGGCGGCTTTCTCACCCCGAATCCGACGCCACTCAAGCGCTCTGCCCATGAAAGCCAGTTCCTTCTTCATCGCCACTCTCAAGGAGGCCCCTGCCGACGCCGAGGTGGTGAGCCACAAGCTGATGATGCGCGCCGGCATGATCAAGCGGCTGTCAGCCGGCATCTACAACTACATGCCCATGGGGCTGCGTGTCATCCGCAAGGTGGAGGCCATCATCCGTGAGGAGATGGAACGCGCCGGCGCGGTGGAGTTGCTGATGCCGGTGGTGCAGCCGGCCGAGCTGTGGCAGGAGACGGGCCGCTTTGCCAAGATGGGGCCGGAGCTGATGCGGGTGAAGGACCGGCACGACCGCGACTACATCATCCAGCCCACCAGCGAAGAAGTGGTCACTGACATCGCCCGCCAGGAGCTGCGCAGCTACAAACAACTGCCGAAGAATTTCTATCACATCCAGACCAAGTTCCGCGACGAGCGCCGGCCGCGCTTTGGCGTCATGCGGGGGCGCGAGTTCACGATGAAGGATGCCTACTCCTTCGACCGTGACAAGGAAGGCGCGGCTCGCAGCTACGAGGGCATGTTTGCTGCCTACAAGCGCATCTTCGACCGTTTCGGCCTGCAGTACCGTGCCGTGGCGGCCGACACCGGCGCCATCGGCGGCGACCTGTCGCACGAGTTCCAGGTGATTGCCGAGACGGGTGAGGACGCCATCGTCTACTGCCCCACCAGCGACTACGCCGCGAACATCGAGCTGGCCGAGGCCCTGCCCCTGGCGCAGAGTCTGCCTGCCCCAGTGGCAAGCCTGGCCAAGACGCCCACGCCCGGCAAGAGCACCTGTGCGGACGTGGCGGCGTACCTGCAGCTGCCGCTGACCTCGACCGTGAAGTCCCTGGTGCTGGCGACTGATGAACTGGACCCGGACGGACAACGCCTCGGCGCTACGGTCTGGCTGCTGCTGGTGCGCGGCGACCATGGCTTGAACGAGGTCAAGGCCGGCAAGGTGCCGGGCTTGAAGGGGGGCTTTCGCTTCGCCACGGTGGCGGAGATCGAGGAGCACTTCGGCTGCAAGCCCGGCTACCTCGGCCCAGTTCACATGCTCAAGCCCGTCAAGGTGGTGGCCGACCGGACGGTGGCCGCGATGAGCGACTTCGTCTGCGGGGCCAATGATGCAGACTTCCACTTCACCGGAGTGAACTGGGGCCGGGACCTGCCCGAGCCCGACCTGGTGGCCGACATCCGCAACGTGGTGGAAGGCGACCCGTCGCCCGACGGCCAAGGCGTGCTGGCCATCCAGCGCGGCATCGAGGTGGGCCATGTCTTCTACCTGGGCACCAAGTACAGCCAGGCCATGAACGCGACCTTCCTGGACGAGACAGGCAAGCCCAGGCTGATGGAGATGGGTTGCTACGGCATCGGGGTCACCCGCATCCTGGGCGCGGCGATCGAGCAGAACCACGACGATCGCGGGATCATCTGGCCCGCCTCCATCGCGCCGTTCCAGGCAGTTGTCTGCCCGATCGGCTACGACCGCAGCGATGAGGTGCGCTCGGCAGCCGATCGGGTCTACGCAGAACTCAAGGCGCTGGGCGTGGACGTGCTGCTGGATGACCGGGGCGAGCGCCCCGGCGCCATGTTCGCCGACTGGGAGCTGATCGGCGTGCCGCAGCGGGTGGTGATCTCCGATCGTGGCCTGAAGGAAGGCCAGGTCGAGTTGCAGGGCCGGCGCGATGCGCAGGCTGATCGGGTGTCGGTCACCGAGGTGGCTCGCCGCTTGCACGAGCGGCTCGGCAGCCCCGCCGAGTGACCTCTGGCGAGCAGCGCCGCGCCTTGTTGCGGGCCGGTGCGGGCCTGGGGCTTGTGCCGGTTATGAGCCGTGGGGTCCCTTGGGTGGCGCTCGCGCTGAAGGTGGCCGGCGTCGGCGGTGCCGGGTTGCTGGGGGCTCCCCAGGTCCAGGCCGGGGCCCAGGTGGAGGAGCCGCTTTCGCAGTCGGTACGCTCCGCCTTGTCGGCTGCGGTGGCCGATGCAGCCCCGCCAAGACCGACTTTTGATCGCGCCGAGGAGCGGGCGGCCCACGTTGAGTGGCTGGGGCGATCGGGTCAGAGGCTGCAGCGTTACAAGTCCGAGGCGCACGTGCGCACGGAGTTTCTGGAAGCGGTGTGGTACGAAAGCCGCCGTGCCGGGCTGGAGACCGAACTCGTGCTGGGGCTGATCCAGGTGGAGAGCGGCTTTCGCAAGTACGCCATCAGTTCGGCCGGAGCCCGCGGCTACATGCAGGTGATGCCGTTCTGGTCACGCCTGATCGGCGACGGCGATGTGAGCCGGCTGTTCCACATGCAGACCAACCTGCGCTTTGGCTGCACCATCCTGCGCCATTACCTGGACATCGAGCGGGGCGACCTGTTTCTGGCATTGGGTCGCTACAACGGCAGCCGGGGGAGGGCGCCGTACCCTGATGCGGTATTTGCCGCCCGACGCGGCTGGTTGTCCAGCCGCACGCCTTGAGCGACGGAGCCCCCCGGCCCAAGCTCAGAGGCCTGTCCACTCCTTGGCGGCCGCGCCAGAGAAACCCAGCAGCGCGAGGATGCGTTCCACGCTCTCGTTGACCATTTCGTCGATGCTGGCGGGGCGGTGATAGAACGCGGGCAGGGGCGGGAAGATGATGGCGCCCATTTCGGTAGCGGCGGTCATGTTGCGCAGGTGGGCAAGGTTGAATGGCGTTTCGCGCACCATCAGCAGCAGCTTGCGGCGTTCCTTGAGCGTGACGTCTGCCGCCCGCGTGAGCAGGTTGTCTGAGAAGCCATGCGCCACCGAGGCCAGGGTCTTCATCGAGCAGGGCGCCACCACCATGGCGGAGGTGCCGAAACTCCCACTGGCCAGACAGGCGCCCACGTCACCCGGGGCGTAGGCAAAGTCGGCCTTGGCCTCGAGGGCCTTGCGGTCAAGCCCCAGTTCGTGGTGGGCATTGAGCACACCGGAAGGGGTGGCCACCACGTGGGTTTCCACCCCTAATGCCCGGGCCCGCTCCATCAGGCGAACGCCGTACACCGCGCCAGTGGCCCCGGTGATGCCGACGACCAGGCGTGGCTTCATCCGCTGGCGTGTCTCAGGAAGCCGGAGACAGCATCTGCTGCAGCTCGCCGCTCTGGTACATCTCCATCATGATGTCCGAGCCGCCTACAAACTCACCCCCGACGTAAAGCTGTGGGATGGTGGGCCAGTTGGCGTACTCCTTGATGCCCTGGCGGATGCCTTCGTCTTCCAGCACGTTGACGGTCTTCAGGTCGGAAGCGCCGCAGGCCTTCAGGACCTGGATGGCGCGGCCGGAGAAGCCGCACATCGGGAACTGGGCCGTTCCCTTCATGAACAGCACGACGCGATGGCCCTTCACCAGGCTGTCGATCTGTTGTTGGACGTCACTCATGGGTTCCTCGCTCCTGTGGATCTGGGTTGTGGCCTGAGGATAAGGCAAAGGCCGTATCCCCGCCCGGCCGTAGACCTTGAGCCCTGGCCCTGCGGGGTCAGGCGGGGTCAGGCGGGGCCGTGGCGCCCCGCCGTGCAGCGCTCCTGGCCCCCCAAGTCGCGCCGCGTCTGCACCCGTTCCAACCCTGCGGCATGCAGCAGGGAACGCACCGCTGCCCCTTGGTCATGTCCATGCTCCAGCAGCAACCAGCCGCCCGACTGAAGATGGGGTGGGGCGTCCCGGGCCAGCACGCGCAGGGCTGCCAGGCCGTCCGGCCCCGGGGTCAGCGCCGCGATCGGCTCTGCGTGCAAGGCGGCCAGGTGAGCGTCGGCGCCGTCGATGTAGGGCGGGTTCGAGACGATCAGATCGAAGCGGCGGCCCGCCAGCGGCACGAACCAGTCACCCTGCAGCCACTGCACGGGCAGGCCCAGGCGCTGGCCGTTGGCATGCGCTACCGCCAGCGCGGCCGGGCTGCGCTCCACGGCACACACCAGGGCCGTGGGCCAGGCGTGTTTCAGGGCCAGGGCGATGGCGCCGCTGCCCGTGCCCAGGTCGGCCACGGTGGGTGGCGTCCTGTGGTCCGCAAGGGGCAGGTCGTGGTCATGGCCCGCCAGCAGTTCCAATGCCCAGTCCACCAGCACCTCGGTGTCGGGCCGGGGCACCAGCACGTCAGGGGTCACGCGCAACATGAGGCCGTGGAATTCCCGCTCCCCCAGCAGGTAGGCCAAGGGGACGCCCCGGGCGCGCTCGGCCAGTTGGGCCATGAAGTCCTGGGCCAGCGCGGGTTCGAGGGCATGGTCGTCGTGTGCGATCAGCCAGGCCCGGGGTTGCTGCAGCAGCCGGGCCAGCAGGAGCTGGGCATCCAGCCGATCGACCCCGGTACGCCGGGCCTGGGCCATCAGGTCCGACACCGTGGGCGCCTGGCCAGACCACGGCGGCCCCGGTGCCCGCTCGTGGTTCAAGCCGAACCTTCCAGCGCAGCCAGCTGCTCGGCGGCGCGAGCGGCCTTCAGCGCGCTCACCATGTCGCTCAGGTCACCTTCCATCACCTGCCCCAGCTTGTACAGGGTGAGGTTGATACGGTGGTCGGTGATGCGACCCTGCGGGAAGTTGTAGGTGCGGATGCGGTCGCTGCGGTCGCCGCTGCCGATCAGGCCTTTGCGGGTGGCAGCTTCCTGGGCGGCGCGTTCGCTGCGTTCCTTTTCCCGCAGGCGTGCGGCCAGGACGGCCATCGCTTTGGCCTTGTTGCGGTGCTGGGAGCGGTCGTCCTGGCACTCGGCCACCAGCCCCGTGGGCAGGTGGGTGATGCGGATGGCGCTGTCGGTCTTGTTGACGTGCTGGCCGCCGGCACCGCTGGCGCGGAAGGTGTCGATGCGCAGCTCGGCCGGATTCAGCGTGACCTCGGCGGCCTCGTCGGGCTCGGGCATCACCGCCACGGTGCAGGCGCTGGTGTGGATGCGGCCCTGGCTTTCCGTGGCTGGCACGCGCTGCACGCGGTGGCCGCCGGACTCGAAGCGCAGCGTCCCGTAGGCCTGGGCGCCCTCGACGCGCAGGACGAGTTCCTTGTAGCCGCCCAGCTCCGCCGGGCTTTCGCTCATGATCTCGGTGCGCCAGCCCTGGCGTTCGCAAAAGCGCAGGTACATGCGGGCGAGATCGCCGGCGAACAGGGCCGACTCATCGCCGCCCGTGCCGGCGCGGATCTCCAGAAAGGCCGGACGCTCGTCGTCAGGGTCGCGCGGGAGCAGGGCGGCTTGCAGTTCGGCCTGCAACTGCGCCATGTCGGCTTCGGCCTGGCTGATTTCCTCGCGCGCCATCTCGGCCATGTCCGGCTCCTCGAACAGGCCCTGGGCCACGTCGAGGTCTTCCTCGCGCTGCAGATAGCGCCGGTACAGTCCCACCACCTCGGCCACATCCGCCTGCTCCTTGGACAGGGCGCGAAAGCGCTTGATGTCGGACGCCACGGCGTTGTCTGCCAGGCTGGCGTCCAGTTCGGCCAGGCGCAGGCCCAGGCGGTCGAGCTGGTGTCGCAGGGTCTGTTTCATGTGGCGTGGTGGCAAGGCCTTGGCGTGGCTGGCGCGCGGTGCCCGGGGTGCCTGCGGCCCCTGGCGGGGCGGCGGCTCGCGTGTGCGGGGGCGCTGACCCGCTAACGCCCGTCGCCTGACGGATGCCGGCCGCCGCCGCGCAGGAACAGGCGCGACACCGTGGCTGCCAGTTGCTCGCGCTGCGGGCCGTCGGCCGAGTGCAGCTCGGCCATGGTGCCGTGCAGCATCTTCTGCGTCAGGCTGCGCGACAAGGCTTCCAGCACCGCGTCCACGTCTTCACCCTTGGCCAGCAGCTTGCGGGCGCGGGCCAGTTCCAGGCTGCGCCAGTCGTCGGCCTGGCGGTTCAAGGCCTGGATCAGCGGCACGCTGGCCCGCTGGTCCAGCCAGTGCGCAAAGCTGCGCACCCCTGCATCCACGATGGCCTCAGCCCGCTCGACAGCGGCGTGCCGCTTCTCGCCCGCGGTCTGCACCACGGTCGAAAGGTCGTCCACGGTGTAGAGGTAGACGTCTTGCAGGCGGGCCACCTCGGGCTCGATGTCGCGCGGCACGGCCAGGTCCACCATGAACATGGGCCTGCGACGACGGGCCTTCAGCGCGCGCTCCACCGCGCCCAGGCCGATGATGGGCAGGGAGCTGGCGGTGCAGGAGATGACGGCATCAAACTCCTGCAGTCGGTCGGGCAGGTCGGCCAGGCGCAGGGCTTGGGCGCCATAGCGCGCGGCCAGTGCCTGACCGCGTTCCAGCGTGCGGTTGGCCACGGCCATGGCCCGCGGCTCGCGCGCGGCGAAATGGGTGGCGACGAGTTCGATCATCTCGCCCGCACCTACGAACAGCACCTTGATCTTGCGCAGGTCTTCGAACAGCTGCGAGGCCAGGCGCACCGAGGCCGCGGCCATGCTGACCGAATGGGCGCCAATCTCGGTCTCGGTGCGCACTTCCTTGGCCACCGAGAACGAGCGCTGGAACATCTGGTGCAGCGTGGTACCCAAGGTGCCGGCGGCATCGGCCTCGCGCACCGCCTGCTTCATCTGGCCCAGGATCTGGGGCTCGCCCAGCACCATGGAGTCCAGGCCGCTGGCCACGCGGAAGGCATGGCGGGCTGCCTCACGGCCTTCGCGCAGGTAGGTGTGGTGCTGCAGCTGTCCGGGTGCCACGCCGGCATGCCCGGCCAGGAAGTCCATGGCCGGCCGTGCCAGCTCCTGCGCCGCGGCGGCGGCTTCGGCCGCCACATACAACTCGGTGCGGTTGCAGGTGGAGACCAGTGCGGCCTCGGGCGCGGTACCCTGGAGGCGCTCGCGCAGGGCCTTCAGCACTGGGCTCAGCTGATCGGGCGCGAACGCCAAGCGTCCCCGCAGGTCCAGCGGTGCGGTGGTGTGGTTGAGGCCTAGCGCGAACACGCCCATGTTGAAATTGTAGGAGCCGCGGGACGCGAAAGAGCGTCCACTAGGGTTGACACCTAGAAGTGTCAACAACTTTACCTTTCGTCTTCAACTCCCCAAGCCCTTCGCACACACCGACCGCTGATCACGATGGGACCGCTCGACGCCTTCTGGCATCTCCTGAACTTCTTCACGCCCGCCGTCGGCGTGGGATGTCTTGGCGCCGCGGCCGTGAAGCTGCTGTGGCGGCGGGATTTGACGGGCGTGGCCTGGCGACGCCTGGCGCTGTGGGGTACGGGCGCGGGCGCTCTGGCGCTGGTGGCTGGCTTGGCCCTGTTTGGCCGTGACGGGCGGATGGCGACCTATGGACTGCTGGTGGTGGCCGTGGCCTTGGCCTTCTGGGGTGCAGGCTGCCGCCCGGGCGGGGTGGTGCCAAGCTCCAGCCGCTTGGGCGGGGGCCGCAAGAAGCGGTAGCCCCAGAGAGTGTCCGCGGCAGCCCTTCGGCCGGAGAGCTGTTCCCTCAGCCCACCACCGATGCGTCCACCACCACCTCGCCGCGCAGCGAATGCGGCAGCGCCTGCGTGATGCGCACATCGATCATCTGGCCCACCAGACGCCCCGAGGCCGGGCCACCGTCGAAGTTGACGATGCGGTTGCACTCGGTGCGGCCCATCAGTTCTGCCGCGCTCTTGCGCGACGGGCCCTCCACCAGGATGCGCTGCACCGTGCCTTCGCGGCTGGCGGAAATGCGGCGCACGTTGGCCTCGATCGTCGCCTGCAGGTGCTGCAGGCGCTTCAACTTGACGGTCAGCGGTGTGTCGTCGGCCAGGTTGGCCGCCGGGGTGCCGGGGCGGGGGCTGAAGACGAAGCTGAAGCTCGAATCGAAGCCGATCTCCTCGATCAGCGCCATCATTTTGCCGAAATCCTCCTCGGTCTCGCCGGGGAAGCCGACGATGAAGTCGCTGGACAGGCTGATGTCGGGCCGCACCTTGCGCAGGGCGCGGATGGTGCTCTTGTATTGCAGCGCGGTGTAGCCGCGCTTCATGGCCATGAGGATGCGGTCGCTGCCGTGCTGCACCGGCAGGTGCAGGTGATTCACCAGCTTGGGGATCTCGGCGTAGGCCTGTACCAGGCGCGGCGTGAACTCGTTGGGGTGGCTGGTGGTGTAGCGGATGCGCTCGATACCCGGAATCTCGGCCACATACTCCAGCAGCAGCGCGAAGTCGGCGATCTCGTCGGTCTCGCCCATCTTGCCGCGCCAGGCGTTCACGTTCTGGCCCAGCAGCGTGACTTCCTTGACGCCCTGGTCGGCCAGGCCGGCCACCTCGACCAGCACGTCCTCGAAAGGCCGGCTGACCTCCTCGCCCCGCGTGTAAGGCACCACGCAGTAGCTCGGCAGGCGGTGCAGCGTCTGCGGGCCGAAGACCAGGTCCACATAGGGCGCACGCTCCACGATGGCCGCGCCCTCCTGGCTGGCCACGCAGCCGGCCACGCCGATCAGCACGCCCTTCTTCTTCAGGTGCTTGACGCGCCCGAGGTCGCTGAAGACCTTCTCCTGCGCCTTCTCGCGCACCGAGCAGGTGTTGAAGAGGATGAGGTCGGCCTGCTCGGGGTCGGGCGTGGGCTCGTAGCCTTCGGCAGCGCGCAACACATCGGCCATCTTGTCCGAGTCGTACTCGTTCATCTGGCAGCCGAAGGTGCGGATGTAGACCTTCTTGGCGACTGGCGTGGCCTGCGCGGGTTGGGCGGTGTCGGGCGAAGGGGTGCGGGCGGTGCTCATGGGCTTGTCAAGGTTCGGGCAGGAAGGAGTGAAGGTCAGCGTGCTGCCGGGGCGAACGCTGCTCAGAAGACGGCTACGGACGGCCCCAGCGCTGGCTGGCGGGCTCGAAGCGCCAGGTGGAGGCCTCAGCCGGGCTGGCCGGCCAGGGCTCATTGGCCATTTCGACGCGGTTAAGGATCCACACGTCCATCAACATTCCGCTAGAGGGCTCGCGCGTGTAATGCACCAGCCACGCCCGCCCGGTCAGCTGGGTGGGCAGGCGCAGCAGGCTGTCCTCGCCGCGAATGCGCGCGCCTGGCGCAAGCCGTTCAGGCTGCCCATTGAGCTGCGCCAGCGGGGGTGCGCCCACCCACAGCTCTCCACGAAGGGCTTGAGGGGGGAAGCTGCGGTGGCCGGCAGCCGGACTTGCCTGCGCGTGGACAACCGTGACCGCCAGGCCCAGGGCTGCGGTCAGGCGCAGCAGGGCGGTCTTCGGGGCCGAGACCTTCGGGGCGGAAAGCCGGGCGCGGCTTGAAATCGAGAGCAGACGCGCGAGGCCTCGCGGCCTTGCGCTGTCACAGCGGGTCATGGTGTGTATCCAGGGGCTGTGGGAACGGGCCGGGATGGTAGCGCGGTTTGCTTGGCGGGGATTGTCCAGGCGGGAAGTCGGTCGGTATACTGAATTGACACTGGTGTACGTCAACGCGACGTGTCACCCCTGCGGAACCCCGGATGCAGACCCCTTTCCCCTTCAGCGCCATCGTCGGACAGGATGAAATGAAGCTCGCCGTGCTGATCGCGGCGGTGGACGCAGGCGTGGGCGGCGTGCTGATCTTCGGGGACCGCGGCACCGGCAAGTCCACGGCGGTGCGGGCGCTGGCCGCCTTGCTGCCGCCCATGACAGTGGTGGCCGGCTGCCGTTACGGTTGCGACCCCAAGGCCGCGCCCACCTGCGGCAGCGCCGAAGTCTGCGAGGCCCGCGCCAGGAACAAGACGGCCAAGGTACCGGTGCCCGTGGTGGACCTGCCGCTGGGCGCCACCGAAGACCGCGTGGTGGGGGCCCTGGACATCGAACGGGCCCTCAGCCAGGGCGTGAAGTCCTTCGAGCCGGGGCTGCTGGCCCGGGCCCATCGTGGCTTCCTGTACATCGACGAGGTCAACCTGCTGGAAGACCACCTGGTCGACCTGCTCATCGACGTGGCGGCCTCGGGCCAGAACGTGGTGGAGCGCGAGGGCCTGAGCGTGCGCCACCCCGCGCGCTTCGTGCTGGTGGGCAGCGGCAACCCGGAAGAAGGCGAGTTGCGTCCGCAACTGCAAGACCGCTTCGGTCTGGCCGTGGACGTGAAGACGCCCACCGACCTGCCCACGCGCGTAGAGGTGGTCAAGCGCCGCGACGCCTACGAGCGCGACCCCGAGGGCTTTGCCGCGAAGTGGAAGAAGGACGAGGACCGCACGCGCAAGCGCATCGTCGCGGCCCGGCAACGGCTGGCCGAGGTGCAGGTGCCCGACATCGCCCTGGAGCGCGCCGCCCAGCTGTGCATGGCTCTCGGCACCGACGGTCTGCGCGGCGAGCTCACCCTGATGCGGGCGGCCCGCGCCCTGGCGGCGCTGAACGGCGTGGCGGTGGTGGGCGATGCGCAGCTGCGCCAGGTGGCGCGCCCGGCCCTGCGTCACCGCCTGCGCCGCGACCCGCTGGACGAGTCCGACGCCACCGTGCGGGTGGACCGTGCCCTCGCCGAGCTCTTCCCGGCCTGAGGTGGTGCCGGCCGTTCAGGCCGCAGACGCCCTGCAGGCCGGTGACGCCTTCCAGGCCGCCGCCTTGTTGCTGGTGGACCCTGCCGGCCTGGGGGGGGTGCTGTTGCGCTCGCCGGCCGGCCCGGTGCGCGACGCCTGGTTAACCCTGTTGCAGACCCTGGCCCCACCCGGCATGCCGCTGCCGCGCCTGCCGGCCTCGGCCAGCGAAGACCGCCTGCTGGGTGGTCTGGACCTCTCGGCCACGCTGGCGGCCGGGCGTCCCGTGGCCCAGGCGGGTTTGCTGAGCCAGGCCGACGGCGGCATCGTCGTGGCGGCCATGGCCGAGCGCATGCCGGCCGTCAATGCGGCCCATCTGTGCACAGCGCTGGACCAGGGCGCCCTCCGTCTGGAGCGTGACGGCCTGACGCAGCACCTGCCCGCCCGCGTGGCGGTGGTGGCGCTGGACGAATCCCAGGGCGAGGACCGCCCGCCCTCTGCCGGCCTGGCCGACCGCTTGGGGCTGTGGGTGGACCTGAGCGCGTTGTCCCTGCGCGACACGGTCACGGCCGATGGCGCCATGGCCCAGGAGGTGGCGCAGGCCCGCTCACGCCTGAACGTGGTCACGGTGCCGGACGACCTCATCCAGGCCTTGTGTGCTGCCACGCTGGCGCTGGGTGTGGATTCGCCCCGCGCCGCCTGGGCGGCGGTGCGTTGCGCCCGCGCCGCTGCCGCCCTGCGGGGCGAAGACGTGGCCGACGCCGACGATGCCGCGCTGGCGGCGCGCCTGGTGCTGGCGCCGCGCGCCACCCGG
>JAJTDM010000072.1 GCA_021300575.1 Rubrivivax sp. | reverse complement strand
CTGCTGGGGGCGGCGCAGTTGTTGGCCACCCGGCGCGACTTCGACGGCACTGTACGTTTCATCTTCCAGCCCGCCGAGGAGCACGGGCGCGGCGCTGCCGCCATGCTGGCCGATGGGCTGCTGGAGCGCTTCCCCATGGACGAGATCTATGGCGCGCACAACATCCCGGGCCTGCCCGCCGGCCACTTTGCCACCCGGGTGGGGGGACTGATGGCCAGCGAGGACAACTTCGTCATCCGCATCACCGGGCGCGGCGGTCACGCCGCCCGGCCGCACATGGCCGTGGACCCGCTGGTGATCGGCGCGGAGATCGTGCTGGCCTTGCAGACCATCGTCGCGCGCTCCGTGGACCCGCAGCATCCGGCCGTCGTGTCCTGCACCGAGTTCATCACCGATGGCATCCGCAACGCGCTGCCGAGCGAGGTGGTGATCAAGGGCGACACGCGCAGTTACGCGCCCGAGGTGCAAGCCCTGCTGGAGGCGCGCATGCGCGAACTGTGCGAGGGTATCTGCCGCGCCCACGGCGCCCGGTGCGAGGTGACGTACACGCACGAGTTCGCGCCCACCGTCAACTGGGCATCCTGCGTGCCCGTGGCGGTGCGGGCTGCGCAGGCGGTGGTGGGCGCGCAGGCCGTGGATGCGGACACACCCCCCATGATGATTTCCGAAGACTTCGGCCGCTTCCTGCAGCACCTGCCCGGAGCGTTCATGTTCATCGGCAACGGCATCGGCCCGGCGTCTGACGAGCGTGGGGTCAGCGGGGATGCGGATGAAAGCCCGGCGGACCGCGACCGCGCCGGGGGCGTGCCGCTGCACAACGCGCGATACGACTTCAACGACTGCATCGTGCCCGTGGGGGCCCGCTGGTTTGCCGAACTCGCCCGGCAGCGTCTGCCCGCTTCGTGAGTGTTCCAGAAGAGTTCCTGCCATGTTGATTGCCAACCCCCGTGCCGACCGGCGGCCTTACGACGCCGAACTGCGCGCCCAGCTCAGCCAGGCGCAGGCCCGCGCCGCCCGTGGGCGGCTGGCCGCCTGGGACGGGCTCTGTCCCTTCCCCACGCCTGCGTGGCCGATGCCGGGCCTGGCGCGGGCGCTGGGCATCGCCAGTTTGACGATCAAGGATGAGTCCTGCCGCTCGGCCCTGGGCAGCTTCAAGGCGCTGGGCGCGCCCCATGCGCTGGTGAAGCTGCTGCAACGTCGCTTCGCCGACCGCGGCTGGCCGGCGGCGGCCCTGCTGACCGGCCATCATGCCGAGGAACTCCGCGGTTTCGTCGTCATCAGCGCCACCGACGGCAATCATGGTCGCGCGCTGGCAGCAGCCGCGCAAAGCGTGGGGTGCCGCTGCGTGATCGTGCTGCACGCGCAGGTCAGCCTGGAGCGTGAGCAGGCCATCGCGGCCTTCGGCGCCGAGATCGTGCGCGTTCCCGGCAACTACGACGACTCGGTCACCGAGGCGGCGCGCCTGGCCCATGCCCACGGCTGGGAGGTGGTGTCCGACACCTCGTACGAGGGCTACGAGGAAGTGCCGCGCGATGTGATGCAGGGCTACGGCGTCATCGCCGAGGAGCTGCTGGCCGATCTGGGGGATGCCGAAGACTGCCCCTGGACGCATGTGATCCTGCAAGGCGGCGTGGGGGGCATGGCCGCGGGCATCGTCAGCGGCTTCTGGGATCGCTTCGGCGCGCGCCGCCCGACCGTGATCGTCGTCGAGCCCGAGCAGGCCGACTGCCTGCTGCAAAGCGCCCTGGCCGGCCGGCCGACCCGCGCGCTGGGCACGGTCGATTCCGTGATGGCAGGCCTGGCGTGTGGAGAGACCTCGCCGCTGGCATGGCGCTTTCTGCAGCCTGCGGTGGACTTCTTCATGACCGTGCCGGACGCCCAGGCCGAAGACGCCATGCGTGTGCTGGCCGAAGGCGCGCACGGTGACCTGCCGCTCGTGGCCGGGGAGTCTGCGGTCGCAGGCCTGGCGGCGCTGCAGGTGCTGGCACGGTCAGCCCAGGAGGGCAGGGCTGCCGGGCTGGACGCCAATGCCCGGGTGCTGCTGATCAGCAGCGAGGGCGCCACCGCCCCTGGCGTGTACGCGGCCATCGTCGGGCGCACAGCGGAGGCGGTGTGGGCCGAGCAGCAGGCCCGGTTGCAGGAGGAAGGTCTGCAGCAGGACCGGCTCCTGGCGCGATTGCAGGCCCATGCAGCCCTGGGGGCCACGGCAGGCGGCGGCGTGTGCCGCATCGCCCTGACCGACGCGGACCGGCTTGGCCGCGACCAACTCGTCACCTGGATGCGCGCCCTGGGCCTGACGGTGCAGGTGGACCGCATCGGTAACATCTTCGGCCTGCGCGCCGGCAGGACCGAGGCCGCGCCCGTGATGACCGGCTCGCACATCGACACCGTCGCCACGGGTGGCCGCTACGACGGTGCCTACGGCGTCACGGCCGGGCTGGAGGTGGTGCGCTGGCTGAACGACCGGCAGATCGTGACGCAGCGGCCCCTGGTGGTGGCCGCCTTCACCAACGAGGAGGGCGTGCGCTTCCAGCCCGACATGATGGGCTCGCTGGTGCACGCGGGAGGGCTGCCGTTGCAGCAGGCGCTGGACGCAGTGGACACCGATGGCTGGCGCCTGGGCGATGAACTGGCCCGCATCGGCTACGCCGGCGACATGGCCTGCGGGTCGATCGTGCCGCATGCCTTCGTCGAACTCCACATCGAGCAGGGCCCGGTCCTGGAGGCCGAGGGCCTGGAGATCGGCGCGGTGGAGGACCTGCAAGGCATCTCGTGGCAGGAATTCATCTTCACCGGGCAGTCCAACCATGCGGGTACCACCCCCATGCACCTGCGGCGGGATGCCGGCTACTGCGCGGCGGCCGTGGCGGTGTTCGTGCGCGAACTGGCGCAGCGCCTGGGCGGCCCCCAGGTGGCCACGGTCGGTGCGCTGCAGCTGCACCCGAACCTGGTGAATGTCATCGCCTCCCGTGCCACCGTGACCGTGGACTTGCGCAACACCGACGAACCCACCTTGCAGCGCGCCGAGGAAGAACTGGCCGCCTTCGTGCAGCGCCTGGCGCAGGCGCAGCAGGTCACGGTCGAGACCCGGCGCCTGGTGCGCTTCCCGCCCGTGCGCTTCGACGAGCGCCTGGTGCGTCTGATTGAAGCCCGTGCGCAGGCGCGCGGCCACCGCAGCCGCCGCATGACCTCCGGCGCCGGCCACGATGCGCAGATGATGGCCCGGATCTGCCCGGCGGCAATGATCTTCGTGCCCAGCGTGCAGGGCATCAGCCACAACCCACGCGAGCACACCGAGCCCGCGGACCTGCTGCGCGGTGCCGACCTGCTGCGCGAGGTGCTGCTGGCGCTGGCCTCGGAAGGCTGACTACAGCTCCAGCGTCATGAAAACGCTGAAAGGGTCTGGCGTGTAGTCGCCAAACGGCCCGCAATAGGCGAAGCCGAAGCGCTCGTACAGGCGCTGCGCCGGCTGGAAATGCGCCGTGGAGCCGGTTTCCAGGCTCAGGCGCTGGAAGCCGCGGGCCCGTGCATGGTCGATCAGGTGCGCCAGCAGCGCCCGGCCGGCGCCGCGGCCGCGCAGGTGGCGGGGCGTGCGCATGGACTTCACCTCGCCATGGCCGTCGCCCAGGTCCTTCAGCGCTGCCGAGCCCAGCAGCAACGGGCCCTCCCAGGCCGTCCAGAAGGTGATGGCGGGCCCCCGCAGGCGGTCCAGGTCCAGCGCATGCACGCTTTCCGGGGGCGACCACGCGTACATGTCGTCCAGGTGTTCCTGCAGCAGGGCGTGCACCTGCGGGCGGCTCAGGTCGTCGATCTCGATGTGCATGGGGTGGCCGCCAGAAGGGACAAGACCGTGCTCGATGGCGTAGGCGGTCAAGGCCTGGGGGCTGGTCAAGGCCAGCTTGTCCTGGATGCGGGCGCGGCTGTTCATCACCGTCTTGGGCGCCAGCCCCAGCTGCTCGGCGATGTCGGTCACGCCCAGACCGCCTGCCAGCCGGCGAAGAATGTCCAGTTCGCGATCGGACAACTGCGCATGCCGGGGCACGGCAACTTCCCCGTTCATGGTCAGGACCACGCGTTCGGTGAGCGCTGCGGGCACATGGGCCCCGCCGTTCGCCACCCTGCGCACAGCGGCCACCAGCTCTTCGGCAGCACGGTCCTTGGCGATGTAGCCATTGGCGCCGGCCTTGAAGGCCCTCAGGGCGTAGGCCTCTTCCGCATGCATGCTCAGCATCAACAGCGGCATGCGCAGACCCTGGGCGCGCAGCGCACGCACCAGCTCGATCCCGTTCATGCCGGGCATGGACATGTCCACGATGCCGACGTCAAAGGCCTGCAGCGCCAGGATGTCCAGGGCGGCTTCCGCGCTGGGCGCGCTGTCGACCTGCCACTTGTCGTCGCCGCTGGTCAGGATCCGGATCAAGCCCTCACGCACCGTCGCATGATCGTCCACCACCAGCACCTTGAAGGGCGGGGTCACGCCGACCCTCCTGCGGCGTCGATGGGCAGGCGGACGGTCATCCGGGCGCCGCTGCCCGGGGCGTTTTCGAGGACGAGAGCGCCGCCGCACAGGTTCACGCGCTCGAGCAGCCCGCGCAGGCCCCAGGAGCCGGTCCGCTCCAGTGCGTCGTCCGGCAGGCCGACGCCGTTGTCCTCCACCTTGAGCACGATCTCGCGGCCTTGCATCCGCAGGTCGATGCTCACGTCCGTGGCGTGGGCATGGCGGGCCACGTTGGTCAGGGCCTCTTGCACGATGCGGTACAGCGCCGTGGCCACGCTGGGCTGGATCGGCGGGTCGGCTTCATCGTGCCTGACGGTGACCTCGATGCCCATGCGCGCGGCCGCCGTGCGCGCCAGGGACTCCACCGCCGCATTCAGGCCCAGGTCGTCCAGCATCAAGGGCCGCAGGTCGTCGGAGATTCGGCGCACGGCGACCATGGTCTCATCGATCAGTGCCTTCATGGAGACGATGCGCTGGGCTTGGGCGGGCTCCTTGGCGACGAGGGCCAGGCTGGCGAGTTCCAGCCGCAGGGCGGTGAGCAACTGCCCCAGTTCGTCGTGCATGCCTCGCGCGATGCGCAGCCGCTCTTCCTCCCGCGCGTCCACCAGGCTGACAGCCCAGGCCCGCAGCGCTTCCGGGCTGGGCGCCCCGGGAGCATGCAGGGCCCTTCGCTCCGCTAAAGGCGGGCCTGGGTCCGCCTGCGTGGACTGGTCTAGAGACACCGGGCGGGGAGCCGGGTTGGACGAGGGCGTCACAGAGGGGTCAAGGGCATGAGCAGCAGGGGGCCCGCACGGCACGGGGTGTGAACACGGTACTGAACGTGGGAGTCAACGGGGCTTGGCTTGCCGGTGCCATGTTCGGATGCAGATGCAATTCAGCACACGGCCGCTTGATGTTAGCCCGGTGCCGGAGTCTTGTCAGGGCATTTCTTGCGACACAGGCTTGGCGCATTCGCTACATTCCGCCATGGCATCAGCCCCCGCCTCACCGCCCGCGCCAGCCGCTGCGGCTGCTGCGACCTTCCATGGCGGGCACCGTTCCCCACCCGTCGCCCCTCAGGAGGGCTCCTTGGCAGGGCTGGTGGCCATAGGGGCGTCGGCGGGAGGGCTGCCGGCACTGGAAGAGTTCATCGCGAATGCCCCCCTGAGCGCCGGCCTGGCCTGGGTGGTGGTGCAGCACCTGGACCCCACGCGCGAGACCGTTCTGGTGCAGTTGCTCCAGCGAAGCACCCGGCTGCCGGTGTGCGAAGCGATGGAAGGTCAGCGCGTGAGCCCGGACACCGTGTACGTGATCCCGCCCAACGCCACGCTGACCCTGATCGATGGACACCTGCACGTGGCCGTGCCACTGCAGCCCCGCGGACGTCGCCATCCGATCGACGACATGTTCGAGTCGGTGTCGCGGGTGCTGGGCCCCCGGACAGCGGGGGTGGTGCTGTCGGGCACTGGGTCTGATGGCACGCGTGGCCTTCGATTGATCCATGCGGCGGGCGGGGTCACGGCTGCGCAGCAACCCGACACCGCGCAGTTCGATGCCATGCCCCGCAGCGCCTTGCAGACCGGCATGGTGGATCTGGTGGCCCCGCCCGCCCGCCTGCCGGGCGCGGTGGTGGCGGCCCTGTCCGGCCGGGCGGGCCCCGCCTGCCCGGGCACTGCCACCCCAGAGCTGATCGGTGACGCGGAGGTCCTGGAGGCGCAGCAGGACCGGCAGCACCTGGTGTCCATCCTGCGCCTGCTGCAGTCGCGCGGCTGCCACGACTTCTTCCTGTACAAGCGCAGCACGCTGGTGCGACGGATTCAGCGCCGCATGGGCATTCACCACATCGCGACGATGCAGGCATATGCGAAGCTGCTGTCGCGCGACGCCGCCGAACTGGACCTGCTGGCCAAGGAGTTGCTGATCGGCGTGACCGCCTTTTTCCGCGACACCCCCGTGTGGCAGGCCCTGAAGCAGGATGAACTGCCTTCACTGCTGAAGGCGCACGGCGACGGCTGGCACATGCGCGCCTGGGTGGCGGGTTGTTCCACGGGGGAGGAGGCCTACTCGCTGGCCATCACCTTCCGTGAGGTGCTGGCGACCCTGCCGGCCCTGGCCAACTGCACGTTGCAAGTCTTCGCCACCGATCTGAGCAAGGACGCCATCGACCGGGCGCGCCGCGGCGTTTACCCGGCCTCCATCAGCGGCGAGGTCTCGGCCCAGCGCCTGGCGCGCTTCTTCACCCCGCATGACGGAGGCTGGCGCATCGCCAAGGAGGTGCGCGAGATGGTGGTCTTTGCACCGCATGACTTGAACGTGGACCCACCCTTCACCCGCCTGGACCTGCTGAGCTGCCGCAACCTGCTGATCTACCTGACGGCGCCCCTGCAGCGCCGCCTGCTGCCGCTGTTCCACTACAGCCTGCGGCCCAACGGGGTGCTGTTGCTGGGCAGTTCCGAGACCATCGGCCGCTTCGATGACCTGTTCGAGACCACTGACGCGCGCTTGCGCCTGTACCGCCGCCGCAGCGTGACCAAGCCCTTGCCCGTTCCTGACTTCTCTTTCCGGCCTGTCGCCCTGGTGCCGGAGCCCACCCCCAAGGAGCCTGCCTTGCCCGTTGATGAACCCAGCCCACCGCCCAGCCTGCAGGTGATGGTGGAGAGCTACCTGATGCAGCAGTGGGCCCCGCCCTCGGTGCTGGTGAACGAGCGCGGCGACATCCTGTACGTGAACGGCCGCACGGGCCGCTACCTGGAGCCCGCCGCCGGCAAGGCGAACTGGAATGTCCACGTCATGGCCCGCGAGGGCCTGCGCGCCCCGCTGGTGGCCGCCATGCAACAGGCGGCCACCCAGCGGGCGGCTGTCGAGGTGCACGACGTGCCGCTGGAAAGCCCCACCGGGCTGCCTGTGGTGGACTTGAGCGTGCAGGCCATGGAGGAGGCGTCTGGCCTGAAGGGCTTGCTGCTCATCGTCTTCCGCGATGTGGCGCTGTCTACCAAGGGCCGGACCCGCCGCCGCACGCGCAGCGCGGTGCATCAGGAGCTGGAAGGCGAACTGCAGCGCGCGCGTGAGGAGGCGCAGTCGCTGCGCGAGGAGATGCGCGCTTCCCAGGAGGAGCTGCAGGCCGCCAACGAGGAGTTGCAGTCCACCAACGAGGAACTGCAATCCACCAATGAAGAGCTCAACAGCTCCAAGGAAGAGATGCAGGCCATGAACGAGGAGCTGCAGTCGGTGAACGCAGAGCTGCAGGCCAAGCTGGACGATCTGGCCACGGCGCAGAGCGACATGCGCAACTTGCTCAACAGCATCGACATCGCCACGCTCTTTCTCGACAAGAGCCTGCACGTGCGTCGCTTCACCGAGCGGGCCCGCAAGGTCATCAGCCTGCGCGACGGGGACGTAGGCCGCCCGCTGGGCGACCTGACCACCAGCCTGGACTACCCCACGCTGGAGGAAGACGTGCGCGACATGCTGCGCACGCTGGTGGTGTCGGAAAAGCAGGTGAGCAGCCGCGAGGGCCGCTGGTACGCGGTGAGGATCATGCCCTACCGCACCCAGGACGACGTGATCGACGGCGCGGTGATCACCTTCGTGGACGTGAGCGCGGCCAAGGGGATCGCGCCCGCCTGACCGACCCCGTATCAGGCCGCCGGCTGCACCGTGCCGCTGCAGGTGCCCAGGCCGATGCGCCGGGCGCCGGGCTTCTCGCCCCAGGCGCGCAGGGTCAGGGTGTCGCCGTCCTGCAGGAAGGTACGGGTCTCGCCGCCCGGCAACGTCAGGGGCGACTTGCCGCCGCCGCTCAATTCCAGCAGCGAACCGGCCTGGTCCGGCCCGGGGCCGGAAAGGGTGCCGGTGCCCAGCAGGTCACCCGGCTGCAGGTTGCACCCGCCCACCGTGTGGTGCGTCACCAGTTGCGCCAGCGTCCACCAGGCGGCCTCGGTCCAGCGCCCGCGCGACAGGCGCTGCGGTGGCAGGCCGGCCGCGCGCATGGCCGCGGTCTGCAGTTCCACCTCCAGCGTCAGGTCGAAGGCGCCGGACAGTCGGTTGTCGTCGCCGTCAAGGTAGGGCAGGGTGCCGGCGTCGCCGCCTTCGATCGCCGGGCGGTTGAAGGCGGTGCGGAACGGGGCCAGCGCCTCCATCGTCACCACCCAGGGCGAGACGGTACTGGCGAAGTTCTTGGCCAGGAAGGGGCCCAGCGGCTGGTACTCCCAGGCCTGCACGTCGCGCGCGGACCAGTCGTTGAGCAGCACCAAGCCGAAGAGGTGGTCTTCGGCTTGTGCCAGCGGAACGCGTGTGCCCAGCGCGTTGCCGGTGCCGATGAGGGCACCCAGCTCCAGTTCGTAGTCCAGCCGCTGGCAAGGGCCCAAGGTGGGCGTCTCGGCCGTGGGCGCTTTCAGCTGACCCAGCGGGCGGCGTACCGGCGTGCCACTGACGACAAGGGACGAGGCCCGCCCGTGGTAGCCGATGGGCACCCACTTGTAGTTGGGCAGCAGCGGGTTATCCGGGCGGAACAATTTGCCCACCGAGGTGGCGTGGTGGATGCCGGTGTAGAAGTCGGTGTAGTCGCCGATCTGACAGGGCAACTGCATCGTGCAGTCAGCTTGCGCGCGCAGGCAGGGCTGCAGCACGGCCTGCAGCGGGCTGCCTTCGGCCAGCGCGGCGCTGAGCCAGGCGCGCAGGCCACGCCGGACGGCGGCGCCCAGGCGCATGAAGGCGTTCAGGTCACCGTCCGCCAGGGGTGCCAGCCAGTCTGGCAGGGTGTCGGGCCTGGCGGTGTCCGGCGTGAGCGCCCACGCGGGCGAGCCGTTGGTGAGCAGCGCGTGCTGCACCATCTGCAGGTCCAGCACCTGGTCACCGATGGCGATGCCCATGCGGGGCGTGCCGGCCGTGTCATGCGCCGCCACCGAAGGCGCCGTGAAGCGCCCGAAGGGCAGGTTCTGAACGGGGAAGTCGGTGTTCTCGGCGTTGGCCGAATCCACCCAGCTGCGCAGCGTGGGGTCGTGGGTGGCGTCGAGCGAGGTGGTCATGCCTGTTCAACTTCGGGGGTGAACTCGCGGCGGTGGAAAAACTCGGCGTGCTTCGGAGCCCGCTTGGTCTTGGACCAGTCCTCCAGCATCTTCCACTTCACCTCTTCCATTCGGCGCAGCATGTTGGCTTCGTCCGGGTCCGGGCAGGCGAGTTCCAGGCGGTGGCCGTTGGGGTCGAAGAAGTAGATGGAGTGGAAGGCGCCGTGGTCGGTGGGGCCCAGCACGTCCACGCCCTGCGCCTCCAGGTGGGCCTTGTATTCCAGCAGTTCCTCACGGTCCTTCACGCGGAAGGCGATGTGCTGCACCCACACGGGGGTGTTCTCGTCACGGCCCATGGGCGCCTTGGTGGGCAGTTCGAAGAATGCCAGGGTGTTGCCGTTGCCCGCGTCCAGGAAGATGTGCATGTACGGATCCGGCTCCTTGGTGGAGGGCACGCGGTCTTCGGCGATGGCGAGCTGGAAGTCCATCTTCAGCACGCGGCCGTACCACTCGACGGTTTCCTTGGCGTCCCGGCAGCGGTAGGCCACGTGGTGGATGCGATCGATCTTCATGGGGGGTCTCCAAGAAATGGGGTGAACCTCAGGCGCCTTGCCGCGCGGCCTGCAGCGCTTCGCGCAGCACGCGCAGGTCACCGATGTGATTGGACAGCAGCAGCACCAGCCTTGCATTGAGCTTGTGGCTGGCTTCGTCGTCCAGGCCCTCATGGGCGGCGATCAGCATCTCGTAGAAGGTGTCGCCGGGCGTGTAGGCGCGCAGGGTACGTTCGCCGGGCACGCCAAAGTTCGGCTGGGTGTTCAGGTGTTCGAAGGCCATGGGCGTCTCCGGTTCAGTGGGCCGCAGCGCTGGCCTCGGCCGGTTTTTGGGAGGGCGCCGCAGCGGCCTGGGTTGCCTGTGGCGTGGGCAAGCGGCACAAGGCGCGGTCCAGGGCCTGGCGCACTGCCGCCGCGTCCACCCGTCGCCAGCGTGCGGCCACGTGTTGGTCGGGCCGCAGCAGGTAGGCGGTACCGGGGCGCGCGTCCAGCCGACGGGCCACCAGACCCTGCACGTCCTCCAGTTCACCAGCCCCGGCCTGGCCGGCAGGCTGCACGCGCAGCAGGCGCACCGGCACCGGCAGGGCTGCAAGGTCCTGCGGCGTGAGGCCGCCCGGGCCGAACACCAGCAGCGTGAAGCTGTCGATCTGCCGCAGCAGCCAGCCCCCACGGCCTTCATGGCCGTCCAGGCGCACCGGGGCGTCGTCCAGCGGGGCGCCGGGCGCCATCCAGCCGGAGAACGCAGAGGAGGAGGCGTCGCCGGTGTCCGCATCCGGCGTGTTCAGCGGCGAGCCGTCCAGATGCGTGGCCACCGACAGGCGGCCGGAGTTGACCAGCGCACGCGCAAAGGGCAGGTCGCGCGCCATCTCCAGCACCGCGTTGCGGAAGCGCCGCGACATGGCTGTCTTGGGGGTGATGAAGTCCGTGGAGCGGGTGGAGTTGAGGAGGTTCTCGTCGGCTGCGGCCACGCGCTCGGCGTCGTAGCTGTCCAGCAGCGCCTCGGGCGCCTGCCCTTGCAGCACGAATTGCAGCTTCCAGCCCAGGTTGTCCACGTCCTGGATGCCGGAGTTGGCGCCGCGCGCGCCGAAGGGCGACACCTGGTGGGCGGCGTCACCGGCAAACAGCACCCGCCCGTGGCGGAAGCGCTTCATGCGCCGGCACTGGAAGGTGTAGACGCTGACCCATTCCAGCGTGAACTCGCGCTCCGGCCCCAGCATGGCCTGGATGCGCGGGATCACGCGCTCGGGCTGCTTCTCGGCCTCGGGGTCGGCGTCCCAGCCGAGCTGGAAGTCGATGCGCCAGACGTTGTCGGCCTCCCGGTGCAGCAGCACGCTCTGGCCGGGGTGGAAGGGCGGGTCGAACCAGAACCAGCGCTCGGTGGGGAAGTCGGCCTTCATCACCACATCGGCGATGAGGAAGCGGTCCTGGAACACCTTGCCCTCGATGTCCAGGCCCAGCAGGCGGCGGATGGGGCTGCGCGCCCCGTCGGCCACCACCAGCCAGTCGGCACGCAGTGTGAAGGCGCCGTCCGCCGTCTGCACCGTCAGCGTGGCGCCGTCGGCGTCGGGCTGCACCGCCGTGACCTTGTGCTCCCAGCGCATCTGCAGGTTGGGCAGCGCCTGCGCCCGCTTCACCAGGTACTCCTCCAGGTAGTACTGCTGCAGGTTCACCATGCCGGGGCGCTCGTGGCCGGCCTCGGGCAGCAAGTTGAACTGGAAGACCTCCTCGGTCTCCAGGAAGGTGCGGCCCACGTTCCAGGTGACGCCCTTGTCCACCACCGGCTGGCCGCAGCCCAGGCGGTCCAGCACCTCCAGGGTGCGCTTGGCGTAGCACAGCCCGCGCGAACCCACGCTCACCGTCTTGTCGTCGTCCAGCAGCAGCACGGGCGTGCCGCGCTGCGCCAGGTCGATGGCGGCGGCCAGGCCCACCGGACCGGCGCCCACCACCACCACGGGGTGCCGGCGCACGGTGCCGGGGGCGTCGTCCAGTTCCGGTGCGCGCCCGGAGCTGTAGCGGGGGTAGGTGTAGGTCGAGAGCATGGTCGTGCTGGCCCTGCGTTGCGTTCTTTTCTGGTGGGCGTGGTCTCGGGGCCTCAGCCGGCAGCGTCTCAGCGCTCCAGCGCCTCCCACATCGCCACGTCGCGCTCGGCGGTCCAGATGCGCGGGTCGGCGAACTGCGTGGCCTCGTCATAGGCGCGCGTCACGTCGAAGGGCATGCAGTGGTCGAAGATCACCCAGTGGCCGTACTTGGGCTTCAGCGCCGCGTAGGTCTCCTGGTACACGGTCTTCAGGTCCTTGCCCGCGGCGGCGCCGGCCTTCACGCTGGCGTAGACGTCGCTCACGAACGAGCCCGTCACCTCCAGGCCCTTTTGCACCATGGCCTCGCCCTTGAGCGCGGGGCCGCGGCCGGGCACCAGGGCCAGGGGCTTCAGCGCCGCGATGTTCTTCAGCGTCTGCGGCCAGTGGGTGAAATAGGCGTCGCCCGCATACGGCGTGGCGTCGAACTCCACCAGGTCGCCCGACAGCAGCGTGCGCTCCTGCGGCAGCCACACCACGGTGTCGCCCTTGGTGTGGCCCCGGCCGAGTTGCAGCAACTGCACTTCGAGCTTGCCCAGCCACAGCGTCATCTTGCCGGTGAAGGTGATGGTGGGCCAGGTCAGCCCCGGCGGCACGCTCTCCACGTTGCGGAACAGGCGCGGGAAGCGGCCGATCTCGCTGGCCTTGTCGGCCTCGCCGCGCTCGACGATCAGGTCGTAGGTGTCCTGGCTGGCCAGGATCTGCTGCGCGCCGTAGGCCGAGGCGCCGAAGACGCGCACGGCGTGATAGTGCGTCAGCACCACGTACTTGATGGGCTTGTCGGTCACCTCGCGGATGCGGCGGATCACGTCGGCCGCCATGCCCGGCGTGGCCTGCGTGTCGGCCACCAGCACGGCGTCGTCGCCGATGATGATGCCGGTGTTGGGGTCGCCCTCGGCGGTGTAGGCCCAGGCGTGCTCGGACAGTTGCTCGAAGGTGACCTTCTTTTCTTCGAGGTCGGCTTGGCTGGCGAAGGCCTTGGTGCTCATGGGGGGTGTCCTGGCGGTGGTCGTGATGATCGTCCCACGAGCGCACAGGGGCCGGCCACTGGGCCGGGTCGGAAGCGTCGAGGGAGCGGAGAAAGTGTAGACGTCTAGATGCGTCTATGTCAAACTCATTCGCATGGAGCAAACAAGGTCAGGACACAAGATCGTCCCCATGTCCAGTGATGGGCTGGGACATGACTCGGCAGACGAATCAGAGCTTCGCCCAGCTGACGGAACGGCTTCCACGGCGCCCGCCAGTGATGCCTCCGGTGGCCAGCGTTCGGTTCAATCGGTGGAGGTCGGTGGCCGTCTCTTGCTGGCCCTGGCCGACAGCCGTAGCGACCTCTCGCTCAAGGACCTGGCCGCGCGGGCGGGCCTGACGCCCTCGCGCGCGCACCCCTACCTGGTGAGCTTCAGCCGACTGGGCCTCGTGGAGCAGCGACAGGCCAGCGGGCGCTACGCGCTGGGGCCCGCGGCGCTGCAGATCGGCCTGGCCGCACTCCACCAGCTGGACCCCATCCAGGCCGCCACCCCCGTGGCCGAGGCACTGGCTGCTCGTACCGGGCACGCGGTGGCGCTGGCCGTATGGGGCAACTTCGGGCCCACCGTGGTGCGCCTGATCGATGCGCGCCAGCCGCTGCACGTGATGCTGCGCGCAGGCAGCGTGATGTCGTTGACGGGCACGGCCACCGGCCGTGCTTTCGTGGCGGCTCTGCCGCTGGAGCGGCTGGAGCATGCCAGCCCGGCGGCATTGGGCGAAGGGCCCGGGGCCCGGCCCTGGCAGGAGCGGCGCGAGGAGTTGCTGGCCATTGCCGAAGAGTCCCGCGCGCACGGCGTATCCCGCGCCGCGGGGCGTCCCATCCCCGGCGTCAATGCCTTCAGCGCCGCCGCTTTCGACCACGAGGGCGAGCCCGCCATCGTCATCACGGCGCTGGACCACGAAGACCGCCTGGACAGCCGCTGGTCCTCCGCCACCGCGCGGGCGGTGAGGGAGGCGGCGCAGACCATCACGCAGCGTTTGGGAGGGCGGCCATCTCTGATAAGCTGATAGATGTTTATCCTCACAGGAGTAATGATGCCGTCAACTGACTCCGCTCGGCTGACAGTGACTTTCAGCAGGGAGACCGATCTGGCCATGCGGGCCTATCTGGGCGCGCAGGGCATGCGCAAAGGCGACCTGTCCCGGTTCATCGAGGACGCGGTGCGCTGGCGCATGTTTGACAGCGCGGTGCAGGCGGTGAAAGCTCGCAACGCTGACATATCGCCGGAGGACCTTCAAGCCGCCATTGACGAGGCTTGCAGTCAAAGCCGGGCAGGCATGTGGCCGCCAAGCCCTGCAAGCCGTTGACCCATGGTGTTGCGAGGCGATGCAACTGATGGGCACTGAGCCCGTCAGCGGCTGACATCACGCCTATGCGGGTCATTCTGGACACCAACGTGCTGGTGGCTGCGTTGATCACCCGCCGCACGCCACCCGACGATCTCTACACTGCTTGGAGAGAAGGCCGGTTCACGGTAGTGACCAGCGAGCGGCAGTTGGAGGAGTTCCGGGAAGTGACACGCAGGGCTTCCTTGAAACTGCGGATCCATCCTGCTGAAGCCGGCCGGATGGTCAATGATCTCCGAGCGCTGGCGCTCCTGGTTGATGGATGGCCCATCCTGGATATCTCACCCGACCCTTACGACAACTTTCTATTGGGAATGGCTCAGGCCTCGAGGGCCGAGCTTCTGGTCACCGGAGACAAGCGCGATCTTCTTGCGCTGGCCAGCCACTCGGGCACACGCATCCTGACGGCACGCCAGGCCCTGGAAGTCATCGGTTGAACCCATACTGCGGGCTTGCTTCAGCGGAGGGGGCCTGCTGACGTAATTTGAGCAAGCGTCACCCATCAGACAGGCCGTGAGTCATGCGAGCGCGCCTGGCGAGTCGCTACGATCCGGCGTCATGGACCAGGAAGCCATCGCTGCCTACATCACGAGCACTTTCCCCGGCACGCACCCCGTGAGTGCGTGGGGAGAAACTGCCTTCTTCTTCAATCCCGGCCGACAACTGCCTCGCGGCGTTTACTTCGCCACGCTCAAGGACAAGGACGGTAACAACGACCGCGCGGCCAGGCTGGATCGCCCGGGCGTCTTCCGCCTGAACATCGGGATCGGCAAGTCGAGCTACCGCACGCTTTTCGGGACGTCACCCGCGCGCCCTGCGGCAGGCGGCGTCGTGGACACGGGCCACGATTTCGGTGCGCTGAACACACTGATGCCGCATCCCGTGTATGCCTGGATGTCGTGGGTGTGCGTGCTCAGCCCAAGCGCTGATGCCTTCGATTTGGTCAAGCCCTTGCTGGCCGAGGCGCATGCGTTGGCGGCGCTGAAGTTCGCCAGACGCACTGGAGCCTCAGCTTGCTGAGCGTCCCAGGCTCCTCAGCCCGGCGTGATCAAGGCGATGGTCTTGCGGCCATGCCGCCGGTAGATGCGGAAGTCGCCGTCCAGCGTCAGGATTCGAGACGGTTCGTACAGTTCGGCCAGGCGGATGAGGCACGCGTCGGCCAGGGAGGCCGGCACGTTGTCGTAGCGTTCGAACAAGGCGCGAACGGGTGTGATCTCGTCCTGAAGACTCATCGCTACCTGCACCGCCCCGCGTTCGATCATCATCAGAGCCTTCGCCGGATCAAAACCTCCCCGGGCCAGCAGAAAGCAGGTTTCGGCCACCACGGCCTCGCAGGTCAAGAAGGGGCCGGGATGGCTTGCGAATTGCGTGCGTGCCCAGGCGTGATGGCTGTCGTCTCGACACATCAGCGCCACCCAAGGCCCGGTGTCGAGCAGGATCTTCATCGCCCGGCGTGCTTCTGAATCGCGTCAGATGCGGCCAAAGCCGGCGAGGTGCTCAGGGTTGGACGAAAGATCCTGTGGGCCTCCAGCGAAGCAGCCGACAAGATCTCCGACGCGGTCCAGTGCGGAGACAAACGGCCGTTCCTGCTCGCGCTCCCGCAGGTAGAGGTCCAGCGCCCGACGAACCAACTCCGATTTATTGAGGTGCGTTCTGGCACTGGCCTGAGCGAGCGCCTCGTCCAGACTGGGCGGGATCTTGACAGTCAGCGTGTTCATGAGGGCGAATCATACCGACGGGCAGGCGGTAACACTAGGCATTCGCCAAGCCGTGCACGGCAAGCCTTGGCACGCTCACAGTGACCACTCTTCGACCGCCAGCCCCGGCACGCGCAGAAACTCGCGGGCATTGTTCGTGACGAGCACCGCATCTTCAGCCAGCGCGTGGGCGGCGATCAGCAAGTCCATGTTGCCGATGGTCTGGCCCTTACGCTCCAGTTCGGCGCGCACCTGTGCGTAGTGGTGGCCTGCGTGGGCGGGCCAGACGCGGATCTCGAACCCTGCCAGCCAGGATTCGACAGCGGCCTGGAACCGCGCTGACTGCAACTTTTCAGCACCGAACCGCAGTTCGGCCGCCACGATGGCCGATAGCCAGACCTCTGCCCGCTCCAGGCGGCTGAAGCGCTCCAGCATGCCGGGCGGGTGCCGGCGCAGCACGTAGCTGCAGATGTTGGTGTCGAGCATGCGCTTCATGGGCGCTCAGCTCCAATCCCTCTCCTGAGGTGGCGTGTCCGTCCTGCCCGACAGAAATTCTTCGGGCAGCGGGTCATGGGTGGCGTAGAAGTCCTGAAGCCAGGAACTCAGCGAGTCTTGCGATGGCTCGGGCTGAATCAGCAGGGCCTGTCCCAGTTGTTCGATCCGAACGTCCTGAGCCTCAAGGCGGAAGCGCGCCGGTAACCTGATGGCCCGGCTGCGGCCGCTCATGAAAATCTTGGTGGTGGCGCTGGTCATTGCGGGCATCCTGGGTGTCATATGACGGTGAGATATTACACCGACCACGCTTCCAGCAGACCCCACAACCGTGCCCGTCGACAACGGCCCCCAATGGCTCAGTTCGCCGCCATCCCTGCGCCTGACAACTGCCAGCCCGCCGTGCCCAGCGCGGGCACTTGCAGGTGCAAGGACGTGGCCACGGCGGCAGCTTCGGCGCGTTCAAGCGACTCACGCTGAATGCCCCTGCGGACCACATCCGCCAGACCGCCCAGTTGGCTGGCGCAGGCGTCGATGAGATCGTCGAAGGACACGATGCCCGCCAGATGGCCCTGGTCGTCGCGCACCAGCAGCCGGCGCACGCCGGCCGCGCGCATCAGATCGATGCCCTGCGAAAGATCGGTGTCTTCGCTGGCGCTGACCAGACTCCCATCGACCAGCGCGCCCACGCTTTGCTGCGGCGCCATGCCGCCGTCGGCCAGCACGGCCAGGGCCAGGTCGCGGTCGGTCACCAGGCCCACGACGCGGCGGCCCTGCGGCGTGTCGTCGGTGACCACCAGCGCGCCCACGTGCTGGTCACGCATCTGGCGGGCCGCCTGTTGCAGGGAGTCAAGGCGGTCCACGGTGATGACGTGTCGTTGACAAAGGGTTCCGAGGTTCATGACAGATCCTTGTGGGGTTGAGATGGCGCCGGCGCTGGGCGGCTCAAGGCGCCACGCGCCAGCTGCCGTCCTGCTGCCGGCAG
>JAJTDM010000071.1 GCA_021300575.1 Rubrivivax sp. | reverse complement strand
ACCTGTGGGTGCTCGAGGTCGCGCTCGGTCGCAAGCTCAAGACGTCTGCAAAGAGGGCCGCGTAAGATGAATCAGACCGCCGCCAGTTCCAACTGCCGGCGGGACATCGCCTGCGCGAGGCCGGTGGCTGATTCAAAGTTCAAGAATCACCTCAACTCCCGGGAAGCAATGACTCCTGAAACTCAAGCCATTTCATCCAATCAGTCTTCGCCCACGGCATTCCCGAACGGAACCTCGAGGCAGCCTTCGCTCGTCGCAGCGACTGCCACCTTGACTACATGTCAGGTCCCGGATGATTGACAACCTTTTTCTTGAACAGGTGCGGGTGTGATTCCTGCCACCGTTTCAAGGCCGTCAGGGGTGTCTGGTGGTTGAGGGCTTTCTGCGGCAAGTGCTGGTTGTACAGCCACACGTAGCGGTGCAGCGTCTTGCTCAGGTCCTCGGCGCTGTTGAACCGGTGCGTCTGCAGCACCTGCTCGAGCCTGCCATTGAACCTCTCGACCATGCCGTTGGTTTGCGGCGTACGGGGCTTGGTGAGCCTGTGTTCGATGCCCAGGCTGTCGCACAGCAGGTCGAACTCATGCTCGCCAGAGGCGTCCTTGGCGCGGCTGCCGAACAGTCGGTCGGTGAACTCCTTGCCGTTATCGGTCAGGATGGTGCTGATCACAAACGGCGCGGCTTTGGCCACCTCCTTGAGGAAGCTGCGCGCAGCCGCCGCCGTCTTACGCCGCTTGATCGAGATGAACACCCAACGCGTTGCGCGGTCGATGGCCACGAACGCATAGCCGCGCGACGGCTCGTCGGCCATCTGAGGCAGGTATTTCACGTCGATGTGAACGTATCCCGGCTCGTAGGCCTTGAAAGGCTTGGCAGGAGAAGACTCGGGCGACGGCTTGGGCAACTGGTCAACGCCTCGGCGCACCAACAGCCGGTGCAACGAGGAGCGGCCCATCGTCGGGTGGACGAACTCGCGCACCACCGCCAGCAGGTCATCCAGAGGAAGACGCAGCTGCTTACGCAGGTAGACCACCAGTTCCTCCTGGCCGGCGTTCAGCGTGGTCTGCAGCTGGTGCGGCGTGTGGCTGCGGTCTTCGACCGAGTCCCGATGCTTCCAGCGCTGCACGGTCGTGCGGCTGATACCGTACTGCTCAGCCAACTCGTACTCGCTGGCCGAGGACTTCTGGATCTGCGCCCGCACCGCAGGCGTGGTCGTGGCGTTCTTGTGCAGTCATCATGCGGCCTGGCTCCCGGGAGTGAATGCTGCCATGACTGCCTTCAGGACATCGCGCCCGAAGAGCAGAGCACGCCGATTATGCAGAAGCCAATCATCCGGGACCTGACAACTACATCCACACCAACCGACGGACCAGTCGACCCAAGCGTCATTGACCTTTTCTGTACCCTCGCAGAAAACTCCCCTGAACTCCTACCCGGGCGCTGGTCGACGCTCTTCGACGTCATCGCCGCAGAGGAAAAGTTCTGGGTCTACCCGAGCGCCACGGTCGGCGAAATCGAAGACTACGGCGAAGCGGCATTCGTCCCCTTCCTTCGCCGGTCCGCGCTCATCAAGGAGTGGGCGCAGCTCCTGGAGCACGCCCGCCGCGTCGACGCCTGCCGCGAGACGGGCCGGGCGTGGGGCTACACCTGCTGAAAAGCCAGGTGCCAGCCGTGCCAGCGCTTCAGTTCGCTGGCATGACCTCAAGGACGCGGGCTGCGGTCCGCAGCCCGCTCAACACCTTGACGGCCACCTCTTCCGAGAACCCCGGCGGCAGTTCCCGCTGCACCTCGTCGATGACAGCCGGCGTGCGTTCAATGAGCTCCCGAATCAGGGGCTCCGCGGTCTCGCCATAGCCGAAGCGCTTGGCGGTGCTGTTGAAGTGCCGCCGCTGGATGCGTTCGACCTCGTAGTGGCGGTTCTTGCCCACCAAAGCCATTGCCAGCTTGAGCTCGCGTGGTGACCACTGGTTGGGGCCATCGCCCGTCACGGGATAGGCGGACATGACGTCGTAGAGCGGCGTCAGCCGGTAGCGTCCGCCGGGGAGCAGGTGGATGCTGAAATTCTTTGCATGTCCATCCGGCGCCCGCAGCATCCAGAACAGCAGTTGTGAAGCCATCAGCGTGCGCAGGTCGCGCTCGGCGTCGACCGACTGCTGCAGAAGGTTGAACAGCACATCCAGCCCCGGGCCGCCTTCCGCCTCGTACTTCACCAACGGCGAAGTGCCGGTCGCCTGGCAAAAGTCCTCCTGCACCAGCCGCAGCAGGCGTTGGCCATCGCTGGAGACCACCCGGTCGAAGCGCTCGACCACCAGCACGCGCTGCTGGCCAAAGGACGCAATCTCCGCCTTGGGCACCGGCAGGCCGTAGGCCGCGAGCAGCTTCAGACATAGCCACTCGTTGTCCACCGAGGTGCTGAAGTCGGCCTGCCGCCCGCCAACCAATCCCAGCGGCAGCTTGAAGATGTGCGTGGTGGGCGTGGCGCCGCGCGGCTTCATCCAGCGGCCGTTCCAGCGCAGGAAGGCGTCTTTTTCTTGCGCGCCGGCCAAGGAAATGCGGAAGTCGTCGTCCGGGTCGCGTGCCGCGCCGAAGCGGTCTGGCGTCACGACCTCGAGCAGGTGCCGCTCGATGGCGGCCTCGTCCACCTCGACGCCCTCGACCCGGTCATGTCCCTGGGGTGCCGCGCCCTCGGGCAGGAACTGCAGCGCACCCACGCAGTCGCGGCCGATGGCCAAGAGCAAGTCAAAAGCCTCGACCGAGCCGGTGCGGAAGCGCTCCGCCACCCGCTTGCGGATGGCCGGGCTGTCCGGCAGCAGGTTGTCGAAGTAGTGCTCGACCGAGCGGCCTTTGAGCGGCTCATCCCCCAGGCCGAAGGGCAGCGACAGCGACAAGGGTCGCCCCACGGCTGACACCCGCCAGGCGGGGTCGTACTGCAGCTCCATGTCGCCGCGGGCGCTGGCGGTCCAGCGTCCGACATAGGTGCCGTTGGCCCACAGGGCCAGGGTCTGGGTCTTGGAGCGGCGGGCCATCTCACCACTCCGGCGGCGTGGCGGCGGCAGACCCAGGGGCCTGGACGCCGCCGACTTCAGGCGCTGTGGCCAAGCGCTGAGCCAGGCTCAGTTCCAGCCCGACCACCGCGCACCAGGTCAGCAACTGCTTGACGCTGAGCTCATCCGCGTGTCCCTCCAGGTGCGAGACCCGGTTCTGGCTCAAGCCCAGCCGGGCGCCCACCTCGGCCTGTGTCACACCCCGCTGCTTGCGCGCCGCGCGCAGCAGCTGACCGAGCTGGGTCGCGGTCAGCAGCGGCTGGGCAGCAGAAGTTGGGAAGGAGCTTGAGGCGGCCATAGAGCATCTGTCTTTCAGATAAATGCAATGTATCCGCAAAACAGATACATCGCAAGTAGCTGTATTTCAGATGCCGACGGCTGCCCGTGACAACTTCCTCCGGCTGGACCTCAAATGACTAAAAAATGGACTTACACGGCATCGAGACGACCGAGTCCGCACGGGATTTTGATTGCGCAAATGATTGCGCATGGAGGTTCGTCGGGGGTGTTTTGGCGTTCGCCGTGGTTCGCCCTGGTTCGCCTAAGTTGTTGATATACTTAGGGTTCTGGTGACGACACCCTCCGGGTCAGGCCCCCGGGAAGTCCGCTGTTAATCCGTAGGTCCCTGGTTCGAGCCCAGGTCGGGGAGCCAAGAAAGAAGAGGGCCAGCTTCGCAAGAAGCTGGCCCTTTGTCGCTTCTGGGCGTGGTGGTGCAGCGGCTTGCGGGTTGGGACCTTGGTCCGGCAGGTCAGGCCAGCCAGTCCTCCACCGAAAGGCCGGGCACCCGCGGGAATTCGCGCACGTTGTGCGTCACCAAGGTCAAACGGAGCGAGAGGGCGTGAGCGGCAATCAGCAGGTCGTGGCTGCCAATGGGCGTGCCTGCGCGCTCCAGATCTGCGCGGATGTCCGCGTAGTGCTCATCAGCGGGCACATCGAACGGCAGTACGGCCATCGCTTCAAGAAGCTGCTCCACCCGCGCCGTCAAGGTGGCTGACCCACGTCGCCTGGCGCCGAAGCGCAGTTCGCAGGCCACCACCACACTGGTGCAAATCCTTTCCGTGCCCACATGCGCCACGCGCTGCGTCAGGGGCCCTGCTGGGTTTCTGATCAGTTCCGACAGCGCATGGGTGTCCAGCATCCAGAGCGGGCCGGCCATCACAAATCTGCCCGCTGTTGCGGCGGCAGGTCCTCCACCTCGGGCACAGCTTCACTCAATGGTTCCCAAGACGCCAGCAAGTCCAGCAGCCGGCTCTTACGAACGGGCGTGAGGATGAGTTGGTCACCCTCCTTGCGCATCAACACTTCGCTGAACTCGAACTCGAATTCGCGCGGGATCCGCAGCGCCTGGTTGCGGCCATTGCGGAACAAGGAAGCATGTCTTTCCATCTTGAGGGTGTCCTTCAGGAATTGGCGTATACCGAAACATCTGCCGCCTGGGACGTCAAGTCAAGACCAAAGGGTTCCTCTTCGCGCGGGCGTTCAAGCGTGTGGGGCTCCATCGAAGATCGTTCGGTCACCTATACCCCACGAAGCACGCTGAGCCTTCTGAACAGGTCAGCTGGAAGAGCATGAACAAAGCGCCAGATGATCGTCATTGGCCTGTCCCCTCGGATGACTCCAGCAAGCAACAGGTCAACGCGATCACCTTGGAACACACCCGTATCGGCATGATCGGTGCCGAGGGTCACCAGCAGGTCATACAGGCCATCGGGCTGTGTCAAGAGGCCCATTGGTAAGGCGGTAAGGCGCGACTTTCTGTAACCGCGTGCTCCGGCAAGAGATATATACTGTATATATATCAATATAAGGCTCACCACCATGGCCACCGCTTACAGCCTCTTGCTCAAGTTTCGAGCCAAAGATACGCCTTTCGGGGTCACGCGGGAGACCGTGAAGAAGATCGCGGCCCTGTATGACCTCTCCGAGACAGAGGTCGTGCACATGGCCCTGTCGCGATTGGCCAAGGACGAACTGCCAGCCTACGAGGCTGACGATGGTCCTTTGACAGCCCAAGAGGTCAGCGCGCTGCGCAAGGTGGCCGCGGCGCGCCTTCCCAAAGGCAAGGTGCTGCGCAAGGAGACCTTGTTCTGATGTCCATCGCCTGGCCGCTGCCGGCAGCAGGCGATGTGGTGTGGTGCCGCTTCCCCCACCTGCCCGGGCGGTATCCGGGGCCCAAGCCGCGCCCCGCGCTCGTGCTGGAGGTGACCGAGCGTGAAGATGGTGCCGAGGTCAAAGTGGTCTACGGTACCTCGCAGAAGGTCGACAGGCTGTCGGCAGGGGAGTTCGCCATCACACGGATGGGCCATGCTGCAGCCTACAAGGCTGCAGGCCTCTCCTTTGACACCAAGTTCGATTTCAGACGGACCGTTGCACTGCCCTGGAATGACAGCTTCTTTGCGGTTCCGCCCGGCGCGCCCCACGGGCAGAGGCCTCAGCTTGGCGCCCTGCACGCCTCCATGATGAGAGCCGCTGCAGCGGCTCACGCTGTGGCCTCAGCACCTTGAACCGGCCATGCGCTGTTCGTCGGCCTGCGCATGGACGCTGCGCGCCACGTCCCTCGGGCGGCTGACGCCCCTCAGCCCTCCAACTCCACCCACAACGGCTGATGGTCCGAGCCCGTCGCGGCGTGGTCTATCCAGCATCGGCGCACGCGGTGGGCCATCTCGGTGCTGAGCAGGCAATGGTCGATGCGCCGGTGGCGCTGCGGGGGTTCGCAGCTGTCGCAGGTCCAGGCGGCGGGGTCGTGCTCGGCGCCGCCGGCGGCCACCCAGGCGTCCACCAGGCCGCCGTGGTGGCTCATGCGGCCGTAGTCGGGCGACCAGGGGCCCACCAGCCGGGTGTACAGCGGCGAGTCCGGCGCCAGATTGAAGTCGCCCAGGTAGACGGCTTCGGCGGGCATGGGCGGGGGCGGCAGGCCCAGCGTCCAGTCGGTCTCGGCGTGGGTGCCGCACCAGGCGCCGCCCTCCAGCGGTGCCTCACGGTGCAGCTGCAGCAGGCGCTCCACCTGGGCGGCGCGGTCGCCATCGCCCACGTGGCTGAGGTGCAGGGAGTGCACGCGCAGCGGGGCGGCGCCGGGCGGTGCGATGACGGCCTCGATCACCGAGCGTTGCAGGCTGAACTGCCGCGTGAGGCCCAGCTTGGGCAGCAGGTGGTGGCGCGACGACAAGATCGGCCAGCGCGACAGCACCATGTTGCCGAACTGGCGCCGCCTTGAGCCGGGGGTGCTGCCGTTGGCATCGACATCGAAGCCGGGGCCATAGACCCCGTGGTACGCCCCGCCCAGCAGGCGGGCGAGTTCGGCCGGTTGGTCCTGGTCGCCCGAGCGCGGCCAGTGGCGCTCCACCTCCTGAAGGGCGATCACATCGGCGCCTTGCAGCGCAGCGGCAATGCGGCCCAGGTCGAAGCGGCCGTCCTTGCCCTTGCCGTACTGGATGTTGTAGCTGACGAGCTTCATCTCTCGGGGCCCTCGTGCTGGGTGAGGCGGCGAGTTGACTGCGCCGCGGGGGTGCCCGGCCCGGGACCTGCGCCGGGGCTGGCAGTGCCGTATTCTGCGCGGCCGTCTCTCTTCAGGCCGTGTCTTGAATCCTCCCACTTCCCCTGCGCCCGTCGAGGGCACGCTGCTGTGGCAACCCACGCCACAGCAGGTGGCCGCGTCGGCCCTGGCGGCCTACGAGCGCTGGCTGCAGGCTGAACGCGGACTGCAGTTTGCCGACTACCGCGACTTGTGGCGCTGGTCGGTCGATCACATCGAGCCCTTCTGGCAGTCCATCTGGGACCACTTCAAGGTGCTGGCCGACGGCTCTTGCCAGCCGGTGCTGGGGTCGCGCCAGATGCCTGGCGCGTCGTGGTTTCCGAACGCGAGGCTGAACTACGCGGAGCATGTGTTCCGCAACGCCACCGACGCGCGCCCGGCCCTCATCACCCGCCGGGAGGATGCGCCCGTGCAGCAGGTGTCCTGGGCGGACTTGCAGCGCGACACGGGCGCCTTGGCCGAGCGCCTGCGCGCGCTGGGCGTGGAGGCGGGCGACCGGGTGGCCGCCTACCTGCCCAACCGCGCGGAGACGGTGGTGGCCTTCCTGGCCTGTGCCAGCATCGGCGCCATCTGGTCGAGCTGCGCGCCCGACATGGGCGCCACGGTGGTGCTGGACCGTCTGCGCCAGATCGAGCCCAAGCTGCTGCTGGCCACCGACAGCGTGCACCACAACGGCAAGGTCCACCACCGGGCGGACGTGGTGGCCGAACTGCTGCATGAGCTGCCCAGCATCCGCACCGTGGTGCACGTGCCCGGGCCCGCGGCCACGCAGCCGCCGGCCGCCTGGCGTGACTGCATGAGCTGGGCCGAGGCGGTGGCGCAGCCGGCCGAGCTGCGCTTCGAGCGCCTGCCCTTCGACCATCCGCTGTGGATCGTCTATTCCTCGGGCACCACGGGCCTGCCCAAGGCCATGGTGCACGGGCATGGCGGCATCGTGCTCACGCACCTGAAGACCCTGGCCCTGCAGCACGACTTGCGCCCTGGCGACCGGATGTTGTTCCTGGGCGGCACGGGCTGGATCGTGTGGAACCTGCAGGTGGGCGGGCTGCTGACGGGGGCGTCCATCGTGCTGTACGACGGCAACCCGGCCTGGCCCGACAGCCAGGCGCTGTGGCGTTTCATCGACGAGCAGGGGGTGACGCTGTTCGGCTGCGGAGCGGCCTTCCTGGTCAACTGCATGAAGGACGGGCTGCGGCCGCGGGACTTCGCTGCCCTGCCGGCGCTGCGGGCCCTCAACTCCACCGGCTCGCCATTGCCCATCGAGGTCTATCGATGGGTGTACGCGGACGTGAAGCCTGATGTCTGGCTGGCCTCCATCAGCGGCGGCACGGACATCGCCTCGGGCTTCGTGGCGTGTGCGCCCAGCCTGCCGGTGACGGCCGGCGAGATCCAGCACGCCGAGCTGGGCGTGGCCGCGTGTGCGTACAACGAGGCGGGCCAGCCGGTGACGGACGAGGTGGGCGAGCTGGTGATCACCCAGCCCATGCCGTCCATGCCGCTGTACTTCTGGAACGACCCGGGCCAACGCCGCTACCTGGAGAGCTATTTCGAGACCTTTCCCGGCGTGTGGCGCCATGGGGACTGGATCCGCTTCACGCCGCGCGGCACCTCGGTGATCTATGGCCGCTCCGACAGCACCATCAACCGCTTCGGCATCCGCATGGGCACGGCCGAGATCTACCGCGTGGTGGAGGAACTGCCCGAGGTTCGGGACAGCCTGGTGGTCGATCTGGAGTACCTGGGCCGGCCCTCCTTCCTGCCGCTGTTCGTGGTGCTGCAGCCCGGCTGCGTGCTGGACGAGGCGCTGAAGGCCCGCATCGCGAACGAGATCCGCACCAAGGCCTCGGCCCGGCATGTGCCCGACGAGGTGATGCAGGTGGCGGAGATCCCCCGCACGCTGACCGGCAAGAAGATGGAGGTGCCGGTGCGCAAGCTGCTGCTGGGCCACCCGCGTCACCAGGTGGCCAGCGCGGACGCCATGCTCAACCCTGCCAGCCTGGACTTCTTTACCGAGCTTGCTGGGCGGTTCAACCCCGCGCCTGCGACTTCTTCACCCTGGGCGGACGCCTTGCCGCCCACCCGCAGCGCTGCGCGGGCGCGGGTGGGCCAGGTGCGGCCGGCGGCCTATGCCCGCACCCGCAACCACCTGGAAGGGGCGGTGACGGGTTTGTCGCCGTACATCACCCACGGCCTGGTGACGCTGCCGCAGGTGCTGGCCGGCGTGCTGGAGCGCGGCCCTCTGGAGGTGCAGCACAAGCTGGTGTTCGAGCTGGGCTGGCGCGAGTTCTTCCGCCATGCCTGGGCGCACCTGGGGGAGGGCATCCTGACGGCCATCCATCCCGGCCCGCGTCCTGACGGCGCCTACGCCAGGGAGCTGCCGGCCGACATCCGCCAGGCGCGCACAGGCGTGCCGGTGGCGGACGAGGCGGTGCGCACGCTCTACACCACGGGCACGCTGCACAACCACGCCCGCATGTGGCTGGCCAGCTACGTGGTGCACCTGCGCCAGGTGCACTGGCGCGCCGGGGCGGACTGGATGGTGGCGCATCTGCTGGACGGCGACCTGGCCAGCAACCACCTGAGCTGGCAGTGGGTGGCCGGCACTGGCAGCCACAAGCCTTACCTGTTCAACGCCGAGAACGTGGCGCGGTACGCGCCGCCGCACTGGCACAGCCCAGGCACGGTGGTGGACCAGAGCTACGAGGCGCTGGACCGGTTCGCCCGGGGTGAGCACCCCGGGCCAGCCAGGCCGCAGCCGCGTGCCTCAGCTTTGACGCCAGACGGCATCTCTGAGCCGCCGCTCCTGCACAGCCCACCTGCAGACCTGGGTTTGACGATGCCGGCCGCCGGCGACGTGGAGTCCTTGCGAGGCCGGCACGTCTGGCTGGTGCATCCCTGGGCGCTGCGGCCGCCCCCGCAGGACCTGCCCGAGGGCAGCGCGGTCATCGGGGTGTTCCTGCGCGAGCATCACCAGGCCTGGCCGTGGCCTGAGGCGCGCTGGCGCTGGGTGCATGCGGCCATGGCCGGTGTGGCCTCCACCCGCTGGTGGGCGAGTGCGGAAGAACTCCAGCGCGTCTTGCAGGGCGCGGCCTCGGTGCGCAGCTTGAGCGACCCGCATCTGCAAGCCTGGCTGCCCCGCGTGGCGCGGTGCGAAGCTGCCCCCACGCTGTTCCCGCCCGTGGAGCGGCCCTGCAGCAGCTTTTCGCAATGGTGGACCCGTGCGACGCGCGGACGACGTCAGGCGCATGAGTTGCTGACTCTTTTCTGAACAAGGACCTTCCATGACCATCGACTTCTACACCTGGAACACCCCCAACGGCCGCAAGATCAGCGTGGCGCTGGAGGAAATGGGCCTGAGCTACCAGGTCCACCCCATCAACATCGGCAAGGGCGAGCAGTTCGGCGAGGCCTTTCTGAAGATCAGCCCGAACAACCGCATCCCTGCCATCGTCGACCCTGACGGCCCGGGCGGCGCGCCGATCAGCGTGTTCGAGTCCGGTGCCATCCTGCTGTACCTGGCCGAGAAGACGGGGCGCTTCCTGCCGCGGGACCCGCGCCAGCGTGTGCCGGTGCTGGAGTGGCTGATGTGGCAGATGGGCGGCTTCGGCCCCATGCCGGGGCAGGTGCACCACTTCCTGACGGTGAAAGACCCACAAGACCAGCGCTATGGCCTGGAGCGCTACCGCAAGGAGACCCACCGCCTCTACGGCGTGATGGACCGCCGCCTGGCGCAGCACGAGTACTTTGCGGGCGAGATCTCGGTGGCCGATTTCGCCATCCTGGGCTGGGCCTGGCGCCATGAGCGTCACCAGGTGAACCTGGCCGACTACCCGAACGTGAAGCGCTGGTACGAGCAGATGATGGCCCGGCCCGCGGTGCAGCGCGGCTTTGCGGTGTCGCTGGGCTGAGGCCTCGCGCTCACGTCACTGGCGCAGCCGGATCACGTCCACGTCGGCCAAGGGGCCGCTGGCGCAGCCGCGTGGGCCGGCGCGCGGCAGGTTCCGCGAGGCCCTGCGCCGTCCTCAACCGGGCCTGCTCAGAAGAGCGGCGAGCTGGAATTGAAAGCCAGAGGGAAAGCGGACATCCTGTGCATCAGTGACCGGGCCGCAGCCTCGGGGTCCGGCGCTCCGATGACGGCCCGCACCACGGCTACCGAGCCGACGCCCGACCGCCCCGCCTCGTCAAGGCGCGTTTCGTCAATGCCCCCGATGGCCACGAGCGGCCGTCCTCGCATCAGCCGGACGTACGCTGCCAGACGGTGAGGGCCTTGCGGAGCCGTCGGCATCGCCTTGAGCGTGGTGGGGTAGACCGCACCCATCGCCAGGTAGCTGGGGCCGACGGCGTCTGCACGCAACATTTCAGCGTAGCCATGGGTGCTGAGGCCCAGCCGCAAGCGGGCCTGGCGAATGCGGTCCAGCTCCGCCCCCGACAGCGTGCTCAGGTCTTCCTGCCCAAGATGCACCCCGTAGGCGCCTTCTTCCAAGGCGATGCGCCAGTGATCGTTGACGAACAGACGTGTGGCCGTCCCCTCGACGGCGCGTACGGCTTCGCGCACCTGGGCCTGAACCTCACGGGTGATCGTCTCCGTCCCCGTGGCCGGCTTGTAGCGCAGTTGCACGGTGGGCACGCCCCACTGGGCCAGCCTGGCGATCCACTGGGCATCGGGTGCCACCACGTACAGCCCCAGGTCCTGCGGGCAAGGAGCGAACGCGTCTTCCCTCGGCCAGGGGGGAATGCCGAAATCGACCGGGTCGTCAGGCCAGCTGAGGTCCTGCGGATCGACATCGGCGCCTTCCTCGATACCGCCGCTCGTGAGGGCCCCTCGTCCGGAGCGCTGCGCGCGCGCCTGCCATGCGCGAGCGATGACCGCGGCGTCAGACTCGATGAAGCCCAGCATCCGCGCGGCGATACGGGCAGAGGCCTCTGGGGTGGGGAGATCGACATCCCCGGGCCGGGTGGCGGCCAGGGGAGCCAGCGCCGGGCCGATCTGCAGCAGCGGGTTGGCGGCCGCGATCCGTGCAGCCGCGAAATACAAGTGTTCGATGTTCATGTCTGATGCCAGAAGGGTGTGCCCAGAACGGGTGTGCTGGCCTGAGCGGCTTCCTGCGCCGACATCGTGCCCCCCAGAAACGCCGCGCGGCCGGCGCTCACGGCCTGGGCGAAGGCGCCTGCCATGGCCACGGGGTCCTGCGCCAACGCGACAGCGGTGTTGAGCAAGACCGCGTCATAGCCCCACTCCATCACCGTGCAGGCGTGCGAAGGCCGGCCCAGGCCGGCGTCCACGATCATCGGCACCTCAAGACGTTCCCTCAGCATGCGCATCGCATACGGGTTCACGGGCCCTTGGCCGGTGCCGATGGGCGCCGCCCAGGGCATGACGGCCTGACAGCCCACCTCCACCAGTCGGCGGCACAGCACGAGGTCTTCGGTGCAATAGGGCAGTACCTTGAATCCGGCGCGAATGAGGTGCTCGGCCGCCTGGGGCAGATGGACGACATCAGGTTGCAAGGTGTCCGTGTCACCGATCAGCTCGAGCTTGATCCAGTCGGTTTCGAACACCTCACGTGCCATCTCGGCCGTGGTGATCACCTCCTGTACGGTGTGGCAACCTGCGGTGTTGGGCAGCACCGGCACGGCCATGGCTTGCAGCAGCTGCCAGAAACTGCGGGACGCCTCGGCGCTGGAGCCCCCGGTCTGCCGCCGCAGCGAGGCTGTCAGCATGGCGGGCTGGCTGCGGCCGACGGCTCTGTGCAGCACGAGCGGAGAGGGGTAGCGAGAAGTGCCCAGGAGCAGGCGGCTGGCGAAGCTTTCGCCGTACAGGATCAACGGGTCTGGAGACGAGGGCTCGGACGCGGGCGGCACGTCTGGGGCCGAGGACGTCATCGCTTCGAGGTTGGGGCTCATGTCTTGCGTGGCGTTGGCAGGATCGGTGGTGTGGATCGGGGGCCTCATGGCATCACCCCCCCGTGATGGGTGCGATGAGTTCCACACGATCGCCCGCTTTGAGGGGGTGACTGCCATGCTGGCCGCGCGGCACAAAGTTCAGGTTCACCGCTGCGGCGAATGGCGGGCGGATGCCGATGCGCTCGATGGCATCGGCCAGTGTGGCGCCTGCGCGCAGGCGGTGCGCTTCCTCGTTGATGGTGACGTGGATGCTGTCGGCCTCCCCACCATTGGCGTGTGGCGGGACTTCGGACGGCCTTTGGGGGTGTGATGAGAGGCTCATGTGTCGTGCTGGATCCGAAGACCGAACGATGCTGCGAGCGGGGAAGCTCCATGGTCCATCCATTGCAGCGTGGCATCGAGCAAGGCCGGCGCGATGAGAAACCCATGACGGTACAGGCCATTGATGCGCAGGCGCCGCGGCGCCATCACCTCCAGCAGCGGCAGGTTGTCAGGCAGGGTGGGCCGCGCCTGCGCGGAGATCTCGACGATCCGGGCCTCCCCGAAAGCCGGGTCCACCGTGTAGGCGGCACTCAGCAGTTCCAGGGTGGAGCGCACCGTGGCGGGCGAAACGTCCTCGGTCTCGATCTCCGTGGCACCCACCACGAACAGGTCGTCCGGCTTGGGCGCGATGTAGATCGGGTGCCGGGGATGGATGAGCCGTGTCGGACGACGCAACCGGACACCCGGTGCATGCAGCCGCACGACTTCGCCGCGAACGCCTCGAAGGCCGGGCCATTGAGCTTTTGCGCCCAGGCCGCGGCAATCGAACACCCAGCGGCCATCGTCAGGAAGCGCGGACGGATCGGTGGGGTGCTCCCACAGCAGTTGCACGCCCGCCGTGTCTTGAAGCGAGCGCAGCAGGGCCTGGAGCAAAGCGCGGTTGTCGAGCTGCCCTTCCCCTGGCAGGTGCAGGCCGCGCGGGAACCGCGCGCCAAGGCCAGGCTCCATTGCGTCCAGCCCCGTGGCGTCCAGCTCGACGGCGGGCTCGAGGCCCGGCAACTCGCGCAGCGCCCCAGCCGTGCGGGCCAGGAGCGCTTGGAACCGCCTGGCTTCAGAGGCATCCTGCCGGTGCCAGACGATGACCGTGCCCTCACGTTGCAGGAACACCGGTGCGGGCAGGGTCTGGAGGATCTCGGGCCAACGCTGCAGAGCGTGCACGCCCATGCGCACGACGGACAACTCGGTCACGGCAGACTCCGCCAAGGGCGCGAGCATGGCCGCGGCCACCCGAGCCGCCGCGCCTTGGGCGTCAGGTGTGCCGGCATCCCGGACCTCGACGGCCAGACCCCGGGCGGCCAGTGCATGTGCCAGCAAGCGGCCCATCAGGCCTGCGCCCAGCACCGTGGCGTCGGCCCGGGCCTTCATCGAGCCGCTCCAGGCCGCGCCCCGCCGTGACTTCCGCTGCAAGAGAGCGTCTCACGATAATCGCAGGGATGGAAACCCACCAGATGACCCCTTCCTCTGAGGGCGCCAGTCTTCGCTACTGCCGGGTCTTGACGATCGCCGGCTCCGACAGCGGGGGCGGAGCCGGTGTCCAGGCCGACCTGAAGACTTTCGCAGCCTTGGGTTGTTACGGCATGAGCGCGATCACCGCGCTGACGGCACAGAACACGGTCGGCGTCCAGGCCATCCATGCCGTGCCGGCGAGCTTCCTGCGCCAGCAGATCGTCTCGGTCATCGAGGACATCGGCGTGGACGCCGTCAAGATCGGCATGCTGCACGAACCGGGTGTGGTGGAGGTCGTGGCTTGGGCCATCGACCACTTTGGCCTGCGCAACGTGGTGCTGGACCCCGTCATGGTGGCCACCAGCGGCGACCGGCTCATTGCCGCCGAGACGGTGGAGGTGCTGGTGCGCGAACTGTTCCCGCGCGCCTGTCTGGTGACGCCCAACCTGGACGAGGCCTCGCTGCTGCTGGGGCGGCCGTTGACCACGGCGGCTGAGCTGACTCCCGCGGCGCGCGATCTGCTGAGCCTGGGTGCCCAGGCAGTCTTGCTCAAGGGCGGGCATCTGGCGGGCGATGAAGTCGAGGATCTGCTCTGCCGGGGGGACGGCGAGGAGCTGTCGCTGCGTTCGCCGCGCATTGCCAGCCGCAACGTCCATGGAACGGGCTGCACCTTGTCCTCGGCCATTGCCGCCTATCTTGCGCTGGGCGAAGACCTGGACTCTGCGGTCAGGCATGCGCGGGCCTACATCCTGCGAGCCATCGAGGCCGGTGCGGCGGTTCGCACAGGTCGGGGTCACGGTCCCTTGAACCACGGCCATGATCCCGTGGCCATGCGCTTGAGGGCTGCGCCCGCACAACCGGCCTGAACTGCTCAGGTGGCTGGGCTTGGTGATCATCAGGCGGACACAACCCGGGCCTGTGGGTCAGGCCAGGCCCAAGCCAGCGCCAGGGTGACGACGGTTGAAGCCACCAGCGCCCCAAGGAAGGGCCACAGCGTCGGCACGCTCCCGGGGAAGCTCGCTGCCATGAGTCCAGCGCCCAGGCTGCCGCCTTGAATCCATCCAGGCAGCACGGCACCTGCCAGGCCCGCCACGGACCCGCCGATGGCCGCCGTCGATGACATGCGCCGCCAGGCGCCCAGCAGCACCGGCACCACCGCGGTGGCGCACAGCAGATCCGCGATCAGGAACAGACGCAGCACCGAGATGCCCTGCAGCGCCACCAGCACGACCGGCACCATCAGAATCACGGTGATCCAGCGGGCTGCCCTCATGGAGGTGCTGTGCCCCTCCGTCACGATGAGGGACGCCAAGCCACTTTGAAGCGTGTCCACCGAGGACGCCACCAAGGCCAGGGCAAGCACCAGGGTGGAGATCTTCAACCACACGGGTCCACCGGAAACCAGGGCGAAGAAGGGGACCGGTGGCTGGCCGAGCTCCGCGCCCCGCGTCACCGCCATCATGCCCAGGCCGCCCACGGTGGCGATGGCTGCAACGGTCAGGACGGCACCCAGCAAGGCGCCGGATTTGAGCGCGCGCAGGTCTTGCGCGGCCCACAGTCGCTGCCAATAGCCTTGGTGAAAGAGGTTGGCCGCCGTGACGGCAATCACCAGCGTCAGGGCCACGGACAGCGCCGCGCCCGTTGGGACGGAAGGCAGGGGCTTAGGATTGGCGGCCTGGGGGGTGAAGGACGGTCCGCTGAACAAGGTGAAGCCGATCAGCACCAGCAAGGCGAGCAGCAGCCAGGCCTGCCAGCGGTCGGTGAGCAGGCTGGCGCGCAGACCACCCCAGGTGGTGTAGATCAGCGTCGCGACGGTCACGCCCATCACGGCCACCCAGGCTGGCACGCCCGACAGCATCTGGGTGATGGCACCCACCGCCGTGAGCTCCGCCGTCAGGAAGCAGAGCATGTAGAGGGCGGAGATTGAGGCGACCCAGCGCCGCACGGGCGTGCCCAGGCGGACCTGCGCGAACTCGCCAAGGCTGCGCCCTTCCGGCAGCATCCGCCTGATCGAGCCCCCAAAGGCGGCGAAGACCAGGAAGGGCAGGGCGGCGCCAACCGCATAGCCCGCCACCGCTACCGGCCCGACGAAGGCGCCCAATTCCGGCGGTGCGAAGAGGATCCAGGCGCCGAGGCCAGAGGCCACGAACGACAGGCCCAGGGCTGAGGCGTTCTGGCTGCCGCGCGCCGTCAGGTAGTCGTCAAGTGAGTCTTTCGAAGATCGGCCCCGCAGTCCGACCCAGACAAAGACCATCAATGCCACCATCATGGCAATCAAAGCTGTGACCAGCATGCCGCGCTTCCTCCGCCGGTATCACCCGGATCAGGTTCCAGGGTCTACCGTCCCCCATGGACGGTACTCTCAGCCCCTACCCGGGCTCCCCTGGCGACAGGGCGCGATGATAGCCGGTTGAAGCCTTGCAACGCCCTGCGCAGCGTCAGTCCGGAGCCCGATCTGGTGGATGGGTGGATGACACTTCCTCATGTGGGCTCCGCTCGTGGGAGCAAGCCATCACTTGGCGGCAATTGCTCCGGCGTGCTTGACGGTCGTGACCGGCACCTTGGCCGCATGCAGCACCCCCTTCGATACCGAACCGGGCAACGCACTGCGCAGAGCTCCCAGGCCTCTGGCGCCCACTGAATCGACCCTTGGTTGACTTTTGCAGGCCTGGCTGAATGCGTCGGTTCGCTCTATCCCGGCCTGTATTCGCACGCTGAGTTCGGGGGCGACGGTGCAGCGATCAGTCTCGCACCGCGCCGGTGACCCGATTGACGCGGGTCAACGCTGGTGCTGCGAGGCAATGCAACCTGAAGTTGGTGTCCGCTATGCTCGTCTGGGCCCGGGTCCGGGCTACCACCCGACACCCCGGATGACCCTGAAGCGATGGCAGGAATCCCCACCCCACCTGTTCAAAAAAGGGCGCTTATTGATCATGCGGGACCTGGCATGGAGACGAAGCCCGCGTTCTGGCGCACGTAGCCATTGATGCGACGATGGCATGACCCAAGGAACAAGCAATGACCACCATGCCTTCCTCCGCACATGACGCGCCAGAACAGCCTGGTGCGGAATTCGATGCACTTGACGCTTGGTGGCGCGCCGCCAACTTCCTTTCGGTGGGCCAGATTTACCTGCTCGACAACGCGCTGTTGCGCAAGCCGCTGGAAGCCGTGCACACCAAGCCCCGGCTGCTGGGTCATTGGGGCACCACGCCGGGCCTCAACTTCATCTATGCGCACCTGAACCGCGTCATCACAAAGTTCGACCTCGACATGCTCTACATCGCCGGCCCCGGCCACGGCGGACCGGCCCTGTTCGCCAACACCTGGCTGGAGGGCAGCTACAGCGAGTTCTACCCGAACGTCACCCGAGACGGCGAAGGCATGCACCGGCTGTTTCGGCAGTTCTCGTTTCCAGGTGGCGTGGGCAGCCATGTCACCGCAGAAACGCCGGGCTCGATCCATGAGGGTGGCGAACTGGGGTATGCGCTCTCGCATGCCTTCGGCGCGGCATTCGACAACCCCGACCTGATCGTGGCCTGCGTCGTGGGCGACGGCGAGGCCGAAACCGGGCCGCTCGCTGCCGCCTGGCACTCGAACAAGTTCCTCAACCCAGCCACCGACGGCGCAGTGCTGCCCATCCTGCACCTGAACGGCTACAAGATCGCGAACCCCACGGTGCTGGCGCGCATCCCGCGTGCGGAACTCGAAGCGCTGTTGGTCGGCTACGGCTATGTGCCCTACTTCGTCGAAGGCTCGGAACCAACAGCCATGCACGCGGGGATGGCGGCCACGCTGGACGCAGTCACCGCTCAGATTCGCGCGATCCAACACAAGGCACGCAGCGCCGACGTTGGCAGCGCCAGCACCGAGCGCCCGCGCTGGCCGATGGTCGTGTTGTGCAGCCCCAAAGGCTGGACTGGTCCGAAGGAGGTCGATGGCAAGCCGGTCGAAGGCAACTGGCGCTCGCACCAGGTGCCGTTTGCCGATACCGCCCGCAACCCCGCGCACCTGCAACTGCTCGAAGCCTGGCTGAAGAGCTACCGGCCCGAGGAACTGTTCGACGAACAAGGGGCGCCGCGTGCGCACATCGCCGCGCTCGCGCCGCGGGGCGCGCGCCGCATGGGCTCCAACCCGCATGGCAACGGTGGCCTGCTGCTGCGGGACCTGCGCCTGCCCGACTACCGCGACAGCGCAGTGGCCGTGCCGCAGCCCGGCGCGGTGGACGCCGAGGCCACCCGGGTGATGGGCAACTTCCTGCGCGACGTGATGCGGCGCAACCTCGAAACCCGCAACTTTCGCGTCGTCGGCCCCGACGAGACCGCCTCCAACCGCCTGGGCGCCCTGTTCGAGGTCACCGACCGCACCTGGCTTGGTGAGCGAGCGCCCGACGACGAAGGCCTTTCACCAGACGGACGCGTGATGGAGATCCTCTCCGAGCACACCTGCCAAGGCTGGCTTGAAGGCTATCTGCTGACTGGCCGGCATGGTCTCTTTTCCTGCTACGAGGCCTTCATCCACATCGTCGACTCGATGTTCAACCAGCACGCCAAATGGCTCAAGGTGTGCAACGAGATCCCGTGGCGGCGCCCCATCGCGTCGCTCAACTACCTGCTTACCTCGCACGTCTGGCGTCAGGACCACAACGGCTTTTCGCATCAGGACCCGGGCTTCATCGACCACGTGGTGAACAAGAAGGCTGACGTCATCCGTGTCTATCTGCCGCCCGACGCGAACACGTTGCTGTGCATCACCGACCGCTGCCTGCGCTCGCGCAACCTCGTCAACGTCATCGTCGCCGGAAAGCAGCCTGCTGCGCGAGCACCTGCCGGCGCTGAAGGTGCGGGTCATCAACGTGGTGGACCTGATGACGCTGCAACACAAGGAGGAACATCCGCACGGCCTGTCCCACCGCGACTTCGACACCTTGTTCACCACCGACAAGCCGGTCATCTTCGCCTACCACGGATACCCCTGGCTCATCCACCGGCTGACCTACCGTCGCAGCAACCACGACAACCTGCACGTGCGCGGCTACAAGGAGGAAGGCACGACCACCACGCCGTTCGACATGGCAGTGCTCAACGACCTTGACCGTTTCCATCTGGTGTCCGACGTGATCGATCGCGTGCCCACGCTGGGCTGTCGGGCAGCACACCTCAAGCAGGCCATGCGCGACAAGCTCATCGAGCACCGTGAGTACATCGAGCGCCACGGACAGGACATGCCGGAGATCCTCGGGTGGCGCTGGCGCCAACAGACCTCCCGGACCCACAGCCAAGCCTCTTGAAACTCCTGCTGCCACGTCCTGCCGCCCCAATGATGCTGCAGCCTCAGACGTGTGCCCGGGCCGTCTTCACCCTCACCCCCGCACGCCGGCGGCCAGCTTCAGCCCGTACCCAAACCGGCCCAGTGTGCGTTGCTACGACTCCCACGCCATGCGCCAGCTCAGGCCGGGTCAATCGATGTCGTGGGGCCGGTACGCCCGGCATGGCCCCAGGATCGCGGCGACGACGATGGCGTCCTGCACGGCGCGCCGGCTGCCCATCAGCGAGCGGCGCGAAAAGCGACGCAAGCCCCGCCGCAAAGGTGCCGCAGCCGCTCTCGGTGGCGGCGGCACGGGGCGGGTCAGCGCAAGGGCTTCGGTCGCGTTCGACCTGTCGGTCAGGCTGTCAGGCTCGAATCCGACCTCGGTCTCGGCCTCGGTCTGTGGCGCTCGCTTGCGCAGGTGCTTGAGCAGAAACTGAACCAGCAGGACCACGCCGAAGATGAGGGCGAAGACCAGTTCCTGGGAGAAATTTTCCATGCTCGGCCCCGCTACTTCTTCTGGCCACCCGCCGGTTCATCGGCGGTGTTCGCGATCTCTTCGCGCATGGTCGTGTCGGCCTGCAGGTTCTTCATGCGGTAGTAGTCCATGATGCCCAGGTTGCCCTGGCGGAAGGCTTCGGCCATGGCGCGTGGCACTTCGGCCTCTGCCTCGACGACGCGCGCGCGCATCTCCTGCTCCAGCGCCACGGCCATCGCGCGCCGCTCTTCGGCCTTGGCCTGGGCGATCTGCTTGTCGGCGTTGGCCTGGTCGATCTGCAGCTTGGCACCGATGTTCTCGCCCACGTCCACGTCGGCGATGTCGATCGACAGGATCTCGTAGGCGGTGCCGGCATCCAGCCCCTTGCTGAGGATGTGCTTGGAGATGTGGTCGGGGTTCTCGAGCACGTTCTTGTGGCTGACGGCCGAACCGATGGTGCTGACCATGCCTTCGCCGACGCGCGCGATGATCGTCTCTTCGCCAGCGCCGCCGACCAGCCGATCGATGTTGGTGCGCACCGTCACCCGCGAAACGGCGATGAGCTGGATGCCGTCCTTGGCCACCGCCGCGATCTTCGGGGTCTCGATCACCTTGGGGATGACCGACATCTGCACCGCTTCCAGAACGTTGCGTCCGGCCAGATCGATGGCTGCGGCGCGCTTGAAGGGCAGCGGGATGTTGGCCTTGTCGGCCGAGATCATGGCGTTCACGACCCTGACCACGTTGCCGCCCGCCAAAAAGTGCGCCTCGAGATCATTCACTGAAGTGTCGATGCCGGCCTTCACCGCACTGATGCGCGCCGTGACGATGGTGGTGGGCGGCACGCGCCGCAGACGCATGGCGATGAGGGTGAACAGACCCACGTAGGCCCCGGAGGCCCAGGCTGCGATCCACAGGGGGATGGGCACCAGGTACAGGACCAGTGCCAGAACCCCCAGCACCGTCACGAGCAGGCCAATGCTCCCCACCAGTCCGGCCACCAACTCGTTCATAGGTCATTCCTCTGCGTTGACGGTGGGAACTCGCCGCACCACGATTCGGTTGCCGTCCACACGCATCACCTGGATGCGCTGGTCGGCGTCGATCATTTCGCCGTCGGAGACGACGTCCACGCGCGCGCCTTCGATCATGGCAATACCTGCCGGGCGAAGGACCGACAGGGCCCGCCCCTGCTTGCCCAGCCAGTGCTGGTCGGCTTCCGGCGCCGACCCGTGCGCGGGTCCGGAGCCCAGGTCGGTCTGCAGAATCATCCGGCGCGCCAGCGGCAGGCGGGGCAGGAAGCGCAGCAGCACCAGACCGGCCAGCAGCGCCGCCAGCAGCGACAGCACGACGCGCCACACCACGCTGACGATCACCGCCCACGTGTCACCGGCCCCGACCATGCTCAGTGCCAGGCCGCCGAGCAAGGCCGCAATGCCCAGCGTTCCGGCAATCCCGAAGCCCGGGACGATGAAGATCTCCACGGCCAGCAGCACCAGCCCGATGCCGACCAGCAGCAACTCCTCCCACCCGGCCAGTTGCACCAGCCAGTGGCCCCAGAAGAACAGCGCGAGGCTGCCGATGCCCACGCCGCCGGCGATGCCGAAGCCGGGCGTGCGCAACTCGACCATGATGCCCAGCATGCCCATGCTGATCAGCAGCGAGCTCACGACCGGGTGGGTCAGGAAGCGCACCAGCTGCTCGGCCCAATGCGGGGCCGCCGGGCGCACCTGCGCTCCCGCCAGACCCAGTTGCGCTAGCACGGCATCGAGGGTGTCGGCACGGAAGTCGGCCACCTTGTGCTGCAGGGCCTCGTCGGTGGTCAGTGTCAGAAGCTTGCCCTTTTCGCTGATGCCCGGCACTTCCACATCGGCATCGACCATCGCCTCGGCCAGCAACGCCGGCCGCTTGCGGGCTTCGGCCGTGGCGCGAAACTCCTTGCGCACGTAGGACACGGTCTTCTCTTGCACGGGTGCAGCGGCGGTGCCGGGTAAACCCACCTGCACTGGCGCCGCCGCACCGATGGTGCTGCCGGTGGACATCACCAGGGTCTGCGCGGACAGTCCAATCAGCGCGCCGGCCGAGATGGCCCGCTTGTTCACGAACGCGACCGTGGGCACCTTGGCGTTCAACAGCGCGTCGCGGATCTGAACGGCTGCGTCCACCCGCCCACCGAACGTATCGATGTCGAGAATCACCGCTGCCGCACCGGCTTTCGTGGCATCGTCGAGCACCCGCGCCACAAACGGCGCCAGACCGAGGTCGATCACGCCCTCGACAGGCACCACATAAACCAGCGGTCGCGGTGCTTGGGGCTGTGCTGCGACGAAGTGGGCCAACAGCCCCAGGACCATCAGGCACAGGCCGATGAACCGGGTCGGGACAGTACGCAAGATCCGGCCTCCTCAAGTTGACGCCGCGAGCCGCGTCGCGAGGACTGACGGCAAGTGGTTCATGCTGCGCAGGGCCCTTGTTCGGGTCTGAGCGCTGGCGAACACAGGACGGCCAGCGCCCAGCCCTCACCATGGCCAGCGGCGAAACATCCGTGCCAGAGCGGCCCGTGACGCTGCCGCCGAGCAGTCCCGAACGGCACCATCTTCATGGCACGATCAGTGCGTCACAGGTGGTGTGATGCATCAGATGCTGGGCCATGTTGCCGAGCAGACTCTCCTCGAGCGGCCCCTGACCGTGGTGACCGACGACGACACAATCCGCCGGCAGCGACCAGGCACGGACCACCAGGCCTCTGGCCGGCACATCGTCAATGACCTCGGCCTCGATAGGAAGCCTGGCCTGTGCTGCCAGGTCCAGCACCCGTCGCTGCAACTCGCGGTTGGCCCGAATCCGCACCGATTCGCGCAACCCGATGTCGACCTGGCCCAGTTCGCCGAGCCACAAGGCGCGGTCCAGTGCGGGGTCCACCGCAAAAACCAGGTGGTGGTGCGCCGACGGCATCAGCGCGACGGCAAAGCCGGCCGCGCGCACGGAGACGTCGCGCAAGTCGACTGCCGACATCACTTTGTCATGGGGCCGGGCGCCGCCAGAACGCACGATCATCACCGGGCAGACCGGCAAATGAACCAGCTTGGCCGCCGTGCCACCGACGCCGAGGACACCTTCCTCGGCGCGCGCGCCGAAGACGATCAGCGAGGCGTTGTGAGCCTTGGCATAAACGTCGATCACCTTTGCTGGCGTCCCGACGCCGAAATGGGCCTCGACCTCCAGTCCGCTCTTCGTGGCCAGGGTGGCAGCCTCTTCGACCAGACGTTGCTGCATCTGCAGGTCCTGTGGCGGGTCGCTGGTCAGGCGATGGATATTGAAGACACTCCTCAGACTTCGCCAGGCATCGACATCGAAAGCATGCAACAGATGCAGCGCGGCGCCATGCGTCTGGGCCAACTGGACGGCGCGCTCGACCGCCGCGACCGCGCCGGGCGAGAAGTCGGTGGCGGCTACGATTGTGCGAATCTTCGTCACGGTCATGCTTCGCTTGTCGGCGGGCGCCGCATCAGTCCGGCGGCCTGTCCGGCGCCTGGGTGATGAGCGACAACAGATGCCAGTGGCCTCATGGCGCCACCAGCTCGTCGTTCATGGCGGCATAGACCTTGTGCTGGGCCATGTTGCCAAGGAAGCTGTCGGTGGCCGCGCCCTGACCGTGGTGCCCGACGACCACGCAATCGGCCCGCAGACTGGCGGCACCGACCAGGATTGCCCGCGCCGGCACGTCGTCTGCGACGACAGTGACCAGGGGATATCGGGCGCAGGCGGACAGGCGTTGCGCGACCTGCTGCAATTCCTGTTCGGCCTGGGCGTGCAGTGATTCATGCAGCAGGCGCGCTTGCTCCAGTTCAACATCCGCGTCGCCGGCGTCGTTGTCCGTTGACGTGTCGATCGCGTAAACCAGGTGATGGCGCGCGCCCGGGAACAGATCGATCACTTTGGCCGGTGGGCCCACGCCGAAGCGCACGCTGACCTCGACCGCAGTGGGCGAGAAGTCGTTCACAGCCAAGATGCTGCGAATCTTCGTCATTGTCGGCATCTCCCGGTGGCCATCAGGCTACGCGCTGATCAAACGAACTTTCACTGCTGATGCTCTGGCATTTCCGGACCGCGCCATTGAGCCGCATCAATTGGTGCGTGCCCACACTGCACAGAAACCTTGTTCCAGGGATCTGGCGTCCACGGACTCGCGCGCCAGCCCTTTCAATTGCTTTGCGGTAACGCTTGGGCAAGGGTCATGCGCAGGATCGATCAACTTGCCGCCGACGCTTGTGCAGAGAGGCAAGTGCAGGGTCACGGCGCGCGTTGAACACAGCCCATGGGAATGTGACAAGTCGGCGATGTCCCAGGCGTAGTTGGAACTTCAGGCGGCGGTTTCCGCCGGTGAGTTCGAGAGAATCGAGCTTGCCAACTTGAAACCCTGAACCTGAAGGATGGAAACCGCCATG
>JAJTDM010000070.1 GCA_021300575.1 Rubrivivax sp. | reverse complement strand
GGACCTGTGGGTGCTCGAGGTCGCGCTCGGTCGCAAGCTCAAGACGTCTGCAAAGAGGGCCGCGTAAGATGAATCAGACCGCCGCCAGTTCCAACTGCCGGCGGGACATCGCCGCCTACCCCGGCCTCATTCCTTGGGGGGATGGGCGCACGGGCCAGGGGAGGAGCCCGGATTTCCGGGTTGGTCAGCAGTGCTTGCGAGGACGGTACATAGCCCTGGCGAGGCTTCGCCAATCCTCCGCATATGTACGGACGGACTTGGAACACCCCAGGTGTCAGGCCACCCGCTTGCAGTACCGACTGGCGCTGGTGCGACTGATGCCGAGAGCGTGCGCAATCTCTGCAAGGCTGTGTCCCGCATCTCGAAGCGCTCGTGCAACCTCGGCCTTGTCGGCACTGGCTAGAAGGTAGACCTCGCGTGTGACGCACCCCTTCGCTCGGCGCTCGGCTTGTTTCCGAACCCGGTCTCGTTCGCGCGCCTCGTCCGCCGACAAGATGGCCTTCATGTGCGGCATTTCGGATACGGTGATGCCGAGCCAGTCAACGAGTGTGCTGTTCCGGAAGCGATAGCGCGAGTCAACAGGGTGCCCCTGAAACTCGACCGTCTCACCCTTGGAAGCTGCCTCCAGACGCCGCTGGACGGATGAAATACAGGAAGAGAGCTCTTGGGCAGACCAGGCCGGCGCGAACTCCTGGGCGAGCGCCCGCACCTCGGCACGGAATCGGGGTGTGACCAACGCCGACGCCAGGAAGCACGCGCCGAGGAAGACGAACAAATTTCGCTGACCACTCGGCAAACCGCCGGTGCCGTGACGCAACTTGGCCAGCATGCGCAGGTCAGCCAAGCGGTCCCACGCCAGCTCGGATGGAATGATTCGCCGGGCAGATGACAGGCGGCCCGAATCGACCAGTTGCAGCCTCTGGGCGGGCTTGTAGCTCTCCGTTGGCGGTGGATGGAGGCGCTCGAAACTGTCCGAAAGCGTCTTGTATTCCGCCTGCAGCTGGGCGATTTCCTGTCGAGTCCGCGGCAGCACATCATCGAAAAGACTGTCGAAGGGATAGACCGCGACTCCGTGTTGGCCGATGGTGCTCCCAAGCACGGGCATGCGTTGCAGATGCACGACCCGGACGACGTCGCCGCTGCGGCTGTTGACGGACCCCACCAGTCTCAAGACGCGAGAGGCATCCAGAGCCCGCAGGTCGGCACCGATGGGCAGCAGGCGCCGCCCGAGCTCGGTCTGCAGCGCTTGCCAACGGGGCAACGCGCTGGGAGGAATCGGCCGCTCGAGGAGCCATTTCGCTTGCAGACCCCGGCCGGAGTAGACGACGACGCTCGGCGGGGGCAGGTTCGCGTCGTCACATTGCCGGAGGAGCCTGTCTGCGAGCGCCTCGGCCGGCCTGCCGTAAAGCGTGTCGAGTTTGTAGGTGTCGAGGTCGACGTAGCACGACGTCAGCCGGCTGCAGTTGACGACCTGCCGGTTCGGCTTCGAGAACTCGTTTTGCGCGATGTACAGGTCCGTGCCGCCTTGGCCCTGCTGCTGCAGGTATGTCGGCAGGTCTTTCAGGCGGACCGATACCTGTCGTGGTTTGCCGCTTGGGCGTAGCAGTGCGGTAAAGCCGAAGCGCTGGGCGTCGTGATAAAGCAGCGGTTCGTTGACTGCTGAATCGAAGCGCTCGTCATGCCCGAGCGCGAGTTGAAGTTGTGCCATCTGAGCCTCCCGAAGGGGAGCGCCAGTGGCATAAGGCAGTTGCTATACAGCTCATCGGTACTCCCGCGCGCCCTGCATCTCGTCTGCCGCCAAGCTCAGAGATGCGGGGCGATGTTTTTGCGGCCCGCCCCATGCGGTCCGCTCGGGACGTGTAGCGACGGCCCAAGCAAAAGGGCCGACATGGTGGTCGGCCCTTTGAATCAATGCGCTAGCGCTTGTCCTTGCTCCATCAACTCGGCCGTCGCCCGAACCAGCGATGTGGGCATCACTGTCATGACCACAACGTCTGGGCTGAGCGGAGGCCATTGGCGACCGTCGGGTTGCCCCATCCGCAGGCAGGCGACGTCCTGGGTCAGCTCGACCAGCAGACCGAGCGTTGACGCTGCGTCCTCGTCGTCGGGTTGAACCATGGCGGCCATCAGCCGGCTGCTGTCCGGTCCCAGGTTCACACTCAGGTTCAGCTGCGTACTGTGGTCCTCGGCGGTCATGCACAGGCGCAGGGGCTCGCCGGCAGGCATCGACAGCAGCGCGTCGCGCAGCTCCATCCCCAGCAGAGGTAGAACCAGGCGCAGCTGAACGTCTCCCAACTCGAAGCCAGCGACGAGTGCGGAGCAAAGGTCGGAGCTCGTCATCAATTCCACGCAGCGCTGCCAGTTGCCGCGCCTCATTCGGCGCAGCAGCTTCTGCGGCACCAAGCTCTGAAGAACCAGGGGGCCCGCCTGCGGGTTTTCAGGGCCGGTCAAGCCGTCGCCGGTGTCGCGCAGCAACGTGGCCACAACAAACTGCCCGTTGTCGCGCATGCGCTGAACCGCTCGCAGCTGGGTCAGCCGCTGCCTACCTTCTTTCGTCACGTCATGTCCTTTTAGTAAGCGCCTCATGGCGCATGACGTGTAGGGACAAGCAGCAAGCTGGTCTCCGGCGCCGCCGGGTACTGACCCTCCAGGGGCCTCCGCTCCCACCACGGCCCTGCACACCTGTTGTCAGTGGTGCTCTGGCAAGGCCAGCGAGCAGAGCCCAGGCGAACAGGAAGGGCCGTCGCCGAACCCGAAGGAATAAACGCGGTTGCTGTAGGTCTGGTCACAACTTCGAGCGACCCATGACCTCAACATCTACCCATTCCACAACCTCCGCTGCGACGGAGGCCCCGAAGCCCGTGCGGACCGCCGCAGCGAGCCAGCGCCTGACCCTCAGCGAAGTCGCCGAGCGATTGAACATGTGCGCGCGCAGCATCCAAAAAATGGTCAAGGCTCGCCGGTTTCCCCGGGGCGTTCACCTTGGCCGCGACGTCTTTTGGTTGGAGACGGTCGTCGACCAGTGGCTCGAAGCCAAGTTTTCAGACCAGATGGCCTGGGAGCCCAAGCGACGCAGCAGCAAGTCCACCAGCAGCTGAGGCTGCGACGCCCCCCCTCTGATGCGGGCCGTCGTCATCAAAGGGCCTGTGACCTCTCGGAGGCGCAGGCCCGTATTTTTTCAGTGGTTGCCGAATTCGTTGTAAGGAGTGGCCAAGGCCATGGCCGCGTACATCTCCAGCAGGGCTTGCCGGATGGGGTGGTCCTCTTGCACCACCCGAATGTCCATGCGCCGCAACCGCGCCTTCTGGGCGTCGAACTCGGCCTTGAAGCCGTCCTGCGTCATCAGGTGCGCTCGCGAGCCCTCGGGCTTGTAGCTCGCCTTGAGCTGCCCGGTTGCTTCTCTGGCCAGCCGGAAGGCAAAAGCCGCCTGCAGATGGGTCGCGCCTGGCGCACAGTGGTTGCGCAGCCGCCTGGCGATGCCGTCGCTGCGCCCGACGTAGAGATGAAGGCCGCCCTCGGTGAAGAGGTAGATGCCCCGCTCGGGCAGTCGCTGTCCACGAAGCTCATCGAAACGGAACGGCACCCCCTCAAGCAGCCGCTCGAGGGCGGGCTGCAAGGTCTCGACATGCTCTTTGAAAACCGGATACATCAAAACATTCTGAGCCCACTTTCGCCGCGGTGGTTGGTCCCCCACGATGCCAAGGACCCGGTGCGCGCCATGACCGCCACCAAGAGGCAAGGGTCGGACTGAGCCGGCCCTTGCGCTGAGCGTCAGGCCAGAGCCTGCCTGCCGAGCCGACCGGGCATTGCCGTCATGCCAGCCGCCACGCCAGACGTGGCGACTGCCGTCACGCCCGCTTGCGCGGCAAGAACGGGATGACCTGCGCCGAAGGCAGATGAACCACCTGCGCCTCCTGCTGTGCGGCTGTCGCTTCGTCAACCATCGGCGCAGCCTGGACCGGTGCGGGCGCAGGTTTCCCCTCGGCAGCAGAGTCGGCGGCCTTGGCTTCCTCGTCTTCCTTCTGCCACTGCGCCGCGACCACGTCCGCGGCCGACGCAGGCGCCGGCTCGACGCATTCCCCAGAGGCCGGCTTGGTCTCGGCGGCAGCTCGTTGCTCGGCCAATGCCTTCTTCTTTCTCAGGACAGCCTCTGCCAGCCGTTGCGACCGACGCCTCTTGACGGTTTTGTCCCCGTCTTCCTCGACCGCGGGAATGGACACCGACACCACCGGTGAAGCGGCAGCAGCTTCGTCCATCGCGTCGAGCATGTCTTCGTTGACGAGGTTGATGTAGGTCTGCGCCTGGGTCAATGTCTTGTGTCCCAGCACCTTCATGAGCTGGTGCGCGTTCAGCCCCCGCCGGGCCCAGGCGGTGGCGCCCAGGTGACGCAGGTCGCGGAATTGCAACTCGGGCAGTCCCGCCTTCTTGCGCACGCCTTTCCACATCTCTTGGACGGCGTTCGATTTGAAGGGGAACACCAAGCCGGCCTCAGGTCGCGGCATGTTGGCCAAGATAGTGCAGGCGTGCTGGCTCAACGGCAGCACAACGTCGCCGCTCTTGCTGGGCACCTTGATGATGCGGTTCTCGAGGTCAGTCTTCTCCCAGCGCCATTTCAGCAGGCTGCCTTTGCGCATGGTGGTCTCCATGCAGATGGCAACCAGTCCGATGTACTCCGGGCGGTCGCACTCGTCGAGTGCTGCCCACAGACGCTTTTCTTGCGCGGCCGTCAAGAACACAAAGCGCGAGTTGGACCTGCCGAGCTTCAAGGTTCTGGTGGGGTCCTCGAACCCCTTCCAGTTCCACTCCTCGGGGACCAGTCGGAACATGTGCCGCAGCAGCGCGACTTCTTTCTGAATCGTGCTGTCGCTCAGGCCATCGCTTTTCATGGTTGTCATGAGCGTGCGAAAGTCCATCGGCTTGAGCATGCTGCAGCGCTTGCGTCCCAACTCGGCGATGGCCTCGTAGGTGGCCCGGCGCTTGGCAAGTCGCTTGTCGCGATGCTCCGCAAAGGCCTTGGCACCAATCTTGAGCTCGTAATCCTCGATGACCGCCTTGCCCTCGGCGTCGACACCGCGGCGGATGCGCTTCATGCCGGCGCCGACCAGGTAGTGGTTGATGCGGGTGAGCTCGGCATCGCATCCGCCTTTGACCAGGGAGTACGTCTTCGCGTACAGGCGCAGAGCCTCGGCCAAGGTGGCCTGCTTGGGACCTCCCAGCTCAGGTTCATGTTCGCTGTCTTGGTTTGCCAGCATGTCGGCAATCCACGCCTTGGCCTCCGCGAAACTTTCGAAGTTCTTGGCGGGACGCGCTCCGTGCTTCAGTGTCACCTGCGCATGCCAGCGTCCGCGGTACTTGCGAGGTTGGGGAAGACGTCGATTAGCCATGGCAGACCTCCTTGGCCAGCGACGCGGCAATCTTTTTCTTGGCGCCGTTCGAGAGCTCCAGCGGGGTGAAGTCCTCGGGCGTGGGCGTCCAGTAGGACTCGCCCATCGCGGCCATCTTCGAGCGTTCCAGCTCGAGCCAGGCCTGCGCGCTGGCGGCGTCATCGAACTTGCGCAGCACCGCTTGGCGCGGGCTCCATTCGATGCGGGCGACCCACTGCATGGCGGCGCGGGACGTCCGCAGCGGACTGGTCGGGTCGAACCGGCTCAGGCCGCGCAGCAGGTGCGACGGCTGGTACACGGCAGCCCAGGGATGGGCGACCGGGTTGCGGTGGGGGACGGAAGTCGCGGCGAGCGCGGGGGTGAGCGTGTGAGCCCGGGTGCCTGTGACGGCGGTGGTGTGGTCAGACATATCGTCATCTCCAGTGGTTGAAGGTGACGTGTCTAGGAACTCGGCGTTGTGCGGACGCTTTAGGACGCTTTAAGGCGTCGTGCCAGCGAACACAGGCGCACCGGGTTCTTTAGACCGACGACTGCGGTCCGTGCAAGCTTGTGCCGGGAGGGCGGGGTCGGACGGGGCGTTGCTGTACACAACGAGACCCGATGCCGAAGCAGTCCAGGCCCGCGTACCGCAGCGCTGCGTCCGGCGGCTGCCGGACCCGGTGGACAAGCGCAATCACATGCGCAATCAACCCCGGTTCAGACCCCGGAAAAGACAAAGGCCTTCCGAAGAAGGCCTTTGAAATCAACTACTTAACTTGGCTCCCCGACCTGGGCTCGAACCAGGGACCTACGGATTAACAGTCCGGCGCTCTACCGACTGAGCTATCGAGGAAGCGAGCCACGGATTATAGACAAGATTTGAGGCTCTCCTCCGAGCTGACGGCCTGATTGGGGGTAGCGCTCGAAGGCCTGCTGGTCGCCCATCACGAAGGGCACCAGCCGCGCCCAGCCCCACAAGGCCATGTCGACGATGCCGTAGCTGTCGCCCATCAGCCAGGTGCGGGTGGCCAGGCGCTCGTCCAGGATCTTCCAGTGCCGGTCGGCCTCGAAGTCGTAGCGGTTGAGCGCATAGTCCTTGGGCTCGGGCGCGGCCACACGGAAGTGCACCGCCTGCCCGCTGTAGGGGCCGATGCCGCTGGCGATGAACATCAGCCAGCTCAGGGTCTCGGCGCGCTCGGCCGAAGCCAGGTCGGTGGGCACGAAGCGGGCGTGCTTGTCGGCCAGCCACAGCAGGATGGCGTTGCTGTCGAACATCACCACACCGTCGTCGTCGATCGCCGGCACCTTGGCGTTCGGGTTCACGGCCTTGAACGTAGCGGTGTGCTGCTCGCCCTTGCGGGTGTCCACCGGGATGGCCTCATAGGGCAGGCCCAACTCTTCCAGCAGCAGGGCCACTTTCATGGGGTTGGGGGCGAGGTTGTAGAAGAACTTGAGCATGGGGTGTCAGGGGCCGCAGGCCCGCCGGTAAGTCAAGAAGGGGATGGAGAGTGTGGCATGCGACAGCGCCGGGCGCCGGGTGCTGATGGAGGGCCGTCAGGCCGGCAGGCCCGCAGCGCTGCCGCCCATCACCCCTCAGGCCGAGAACCCGCGCAGCCGCCGGTAGGTCTCCACCGCGTAGGTGTCGGTCATGCCCGCCACGAAGTCGGTGACCGTCAGCAGGCGCTGGTAGCGGCCCAGGCGGGCCGCCGCCTGCGCTCCGGCAGGGATCAGGCCCACCAGCATGCGCGCCCTCTCTGAAGCGCTGGTGCCAGCGGCAACACTCTCCACCGCATCGCACAGGGCCTGCAGCAGCCAGCCGATGATCTCGAAGCCGGCCACCTGCAGTTCGAGCTTGGAGCGCTCGTCGTACAGACGCTGGGCCGCCAGGTCCTTGAAGCGACGGAAGTCCTGCGCACCCTCGATGTGGTCCAGCAGGGGCTGGTCGAATCGGCCGGCCAGGATGTCGTCATGCCGCTCCTTGAAGACGCGGGCCACGCGGTCCACCAGCACGCCGATGGTCACGGCGCGCAGGTACTCGGCCTGGTGCTGGCGGTCCTGCAGGGTGCCGGCGCGGGCGCGGTGGACAGCGTCGATGAAGGGCGTGTGCAGGGCGCGCAGTTCCTCCGGCGTGATGTGGCCGGACTTGGCGCCGTCCTCGATGTCGATGACGCCGTAACAGATGTCGTCAGCCGCCTCCACCAGGAAGGCCAGGGGGTGGCGCTGCCAGGCCGACGCGCCAATGCGCTGCAGGCCCAGGCCCTCGGCCACCTCTGCGAACAGCGGACGCTCGCCCTGCATGAAACCGAACTTGCGACAGCTAACGGCCGCGCCAGGCTGCAGCCCGCTGACCGCATCGCAGGGGTACTTGGCAAAGGCGCCCAGCGTGGGCCAGGTGAGTTGCAGTCCGCCGGTCTGCTCAGGGTGCTGCAGCCGCACGGCCGTGCGAAAGCCCTGGGCGTTGCCTTCGAAATGCAGCAGGTCGGCCTGCTCGGCGGGCGGCAGGTCTTGAAGCCAGGCCCGGCCCGGGCCGCGGAAGTACTCCTGGATGGCGGACTCTCCGGCGTGGCCGAACGGCGGGTTGCCGATGTCGTGCATGAGGCAGGCCGCCGCGACAATGGCGCCCATGTCCTGCGGCGAGGCTAGGTGCCGCAGGCCCGGGTCCAGTGCGCTGACCACGCGGCCGGCCTGCATGCCCAGCGAGCGCCCCACGCTGGCCACCTCCAGGCTGTGCGTGAGCCGGGTGCGCACGTAGTCGGTCTTGGCCATGGGGTGCACCTGGGTCTTGTCCTGCAGGCGGCGGAAAGCCGAGCAGAAGACGATGCGGTCCCAATCGCGGAAGAACTCGGTGCGCAGCTCGTCCAGATCGCGCTGGCCGGTGGTCTCGGCACTGCGGCCGATGCGGCGGGGTTGCAGCAGGGTGCGCCAGTCCATGGGGATCGAAGTGGGGTTCGGGGAGCCAGACCCCCGAGTGTCCCCGAATGCCCCCGTTCCTCGCGGCTGGCGGCCCCAGGCGCCAGCCGGAAGGAAATTCAGTCGATCATCGCCGCCGATGCCACCCGGCGCGGTGCGGCGCGGCGCGCTGCGCCCTGGGTGACCTCGGCCACCTCGCTCACCGCCTCCATGTCGGCGCCGTCGAAGTCACCATCGTGGCTGCCGCCCATCTCCTCATCCTCGGCCATCGCCACGGCCTCGCCGATGCGAAGGGCACCCGCGGCGCGGCCCTTGCCGGCGCGGGCCGGCGGGTTGCACAGGCCGCACACGTAATGGCGGGCGATCTCGTGCGGATGCGTCACGTAGTGCCCGCCGCAGCAGGTGCACTTGGTCATGGTGAGCATGCCGTTGTCCACGAACTTCACCAGGCGCCAGGCGCGCGTGACAGACAGCAAGGGCTCCAGCCCCTGGGCCTGCACCTGCTCCAGGTACAGCTTGTAGGCCTTGATGACCGTCTCGATCTCTTCCATCGCCGCGGCCTTGTTCAGGTACTCGTGGATGTTCAGGAACAGGCTCGAATGGATGTTGGGCTGCCAGGTCATGAACCAGTCGGTGGAGAACGGCAGCTGCCCCTTGCTCGGGCTCTTGCCGGCCACTTCCTTGTACAGGCGCAGCAAGCGCTCGTAGCTCATGTCGGTTTCGCTTTCCAGCACCTGCAGGCGGGCGCCGAGCTTGATCAGCTCCACCGCAGTCTCGATCTGGCGGGCTTCGGTGAGGATGCTCTTGGTGCGGGCCATGGTGTTCTCCTGGAATCTGCGGTGAGGGGCTTGGGGGGTCAGGGGCGGGCGTTGCGCGCTAACTCAGGCGGCTTCCTGGTGGCGGCCGGCCATCACGATGCTGGCGTGCAGGCGGCTCACGCCGTCGTTGGCGGCACTGCCCACCTTGCCATGGTTGGTCAGCAGATTCCACACGATGTCGTCGTTCATGCGGAACTGGCAGAGCAGCGTGCTGCCACCGGCCACCTTCATGATCTGTGCGGGGCTCAGCGTGGCCAGGACGTCAGCGGTGTCCTCGCTCACACCCAGGCGGAACAGCGCCTGCTCACGGTCGGCACGGATGAGGCTCTGCGCCAGCATCAGGTACGACAGGTTGGCTTCGCGGATTTCGTTGAGCATTTGGTCGGTGGTCATGTCGGGCTCCTGGGTTTCTGGTTCGGTGTCGTTGGGCCGGTCTGGCGATCTGCTGCAGTCCTTCGGGCCTTTCTTCTGGCCTGTCTTTCCTGCGCTGATCTCTCGACCCGGCATGGAACGAATTCTGGAAACGATGAGAAGAACCCGATATCGGCCACTTTCCGCAGCTTGAGTCGGCGCGGCGCCATGCGGCTTGTCAGGCAAATTCCTACAAGCCTGTCGGTGTCGGCGTGATTCCCCGGGCCAGCCACTGGGCACTGGCGGGTTCACAATGCGGGGCATGAAGTACCTACACACCATGGTCCGCGTGACCGACATCGAAGCCTCGCTCGCCTTCTACCGGGACGCCCTGGGCATGGACGTGCTGTCACGGCGCGACCATGAAGCCGGCCGCTTCACCCTGGTGTTCCTGGCCGCGCCGGGCGACCACAGCGCACAGGTGGAGCTCACCTACAACTGGCCCGCGCCCGACGGCACGGCCGAGGCGTATACGGGCGGGCGCAACTTCGGCCACATCGCCTACGCGGTGGACGACATCTACGCCACCTGCCAGCGCCTGGTGGACCACGGCGTGACCATCAGCCGTCCGCCGCGCGACGGGCGCATGGCCTTTGTGCGCTCGCCTGACGGCATCTCCATCGAACTGCTGCAGGCCGGTGGCGCCCGGCCTCCCGCAGAGCCTTGGGCCTCCATGCCCAACGTCGGTGCCTGGTGAGCCCGGCGGTGAACCGTCCGGTGGACCCTGCAGCGGTGCGGGCCCTGGAAGAACGGGTCACCCGTCTGGAGGAAAAGTCTGCGTTTGCCGATGACCTGGCCGAGCGGCTGAACGAGGTCATCGTGCGCCAGCAGAACCAGATCGACCTGCTGGCGCGCGAACTCACCCGGCTCAAGCAGCAGGCCGTGGACTCAGAGTCGCCGGGATTTCGCAGCCTGCGGGAAGAACTCCCGCCCCACTACTGAGGAGCGTCTGCAGGCTGGGGCGGCTGGCACGCATCCACCCAGCGGGCCGCTGTCAACTCAGCCATGCGGCCCGGGCTGATGCGCAAGGCGCTGTTCACCGAACCGGCCGCCGGCAGCACCTCATCGAAGGCCTGGAGCGACACATCCAGACACACCGGCAGCGGCCTTGCCAGGCCAAAGGGACACACCCCGCCGACAGGATGGCCCGTGATGTGGGCCACCTCGTCAGGCGGCAGCATCTTGACCTTGCCGAAGGCGTCCTTGAACTTGCGGTTGTCGATCCGGGCATCGCCGCGCGCCACCAGCAGCACCTCGCTGCCGTCGGCCAGGCGAAAGGCCAGGGTCTTGGCGATGCGTCCCGGCTCCACCCCATGCGCCTGCGCGGCCAGGGCCACGGTGGCGGTGCTGACCTCCAGCTCGATGATCTGCACGGGCTCGCCAAGGTCGGCAAAGAATTGGCGGACGGATTCAACAGTCATGGTGGCGCGGCATTCTGCCGTGGCGCCAGGCGCGCGGCGATGACGAGGACCCCCGCCCTATAGTGGCGCCATGCAAGAAGACGAGGCCCGAGTCCACGCCACGGCAGACCTGCCCCCCCTGCTCGACGGCCCGACCGTCTGGTATGGCCCTGAGATGGCACGGCGCCAGGACTGGGTCCATCTCTTGAGCCCTCAGGAGATTGCAGAGGTGGAGCATGCAGCGCGCCCCTGGGCCGGGCGCGAGCTCTCGGGCCTGCGGCCCGGTCACTTCCCCCTGCCGCACTTGGGCCCCAGGCTGGCGGCGATCCGCCAGGACGTGCTGCACGGGCGCGGCTTTGCGCTCCTGCGGGGGCTGCCCGTGGAAGACTGGCCGGAAGACTTGAGCGCAGCCGCGTTCTACGGCATGGGCACGCACTTCGGCGCAGCGCGCACCCAGAACGCCCAGGGGCACCTGCTGGGTCACGTGCGCGACCTGGGCCTGCGCTCGGACGACCCGAACGTGCGCATCTACCAGACGGCAGAGCGCCAGACCTTCCACACCGACTCCTGTGACATCGTGGGACTGCTGTGCCTGCAGGTGGCCAAGTCGGGCGGGGACTCGGCCCTGGTCTCATCCAACACCATCTGGAACGAGATGCGCCGGCGGCGACCAGACCTCGCGGCCCTGCTGCTGCAACCCGTGGCCACCGACCGGCGCGGCGAGGTCCCTGCGGGAGAGCAGCCCTTCTTTACCATCCCGGTGTTCAACTGGCACGCGGGCGGCATGTCGGCCATCTACCAGCGGCAATACATCGAGTCGGCCCAGCGCTTCGAGGACGCGCCGCGGCTGGACGAGCGCTGGCACGAGGCCCTGGACCTGCTGGACGAACTGGCCAACGACCCCGCCTTGAACTTCCTGATGACGCTGCAGCGCGGCGACCTTCAGCTGGTACACAACCACACCCTGCTGCACGACCGCACCGCCTTCGAGAACTGGCCGCAGCCCGAACGGCAGCGCCACCTGCTGCGCCTGTGGCTGGCGCCCGACGACGCGCGCCCTTTGCCTGCGGTGTTCGCCCAGCGCTTCGGCAGCGTGGTGCCGGGTTCGCGCGGGGGCGTGGGCGCGGTGAATCCCACGGCCCCGGGACCACACGCCTGAGGCACGCCGCCCGCGCTGTTCAAGCGCGATTCAAGGGCTGTGCAATCCCCGTCGAAGCGCCGTTGCGGCCACGCAAGCCGCCTTCAACGTGCCCTGCGCAGACTTCAGGCATCGTCGCCCCCCCCGAAAGCGCGTCATGCCCTTGCCCCTGCAGATCGTGTTCCATCAGCTAGACCCCTGGCCCGGTGCCGAAGCCGTGCTGCGGGAACGCGCGCAGCGGCTGGAGCGCTTGTGCCCCGAGATGATGTCCTGCCGCGTGGTGGTGGAAGAAACCCAGAAGCACCAGCAACTCGGCCGACCGGTGGCCGTGCAGGTGGAAGTGCACGTCCCCGGGCACGCCCTGACCGTCAACCGCCAGCACGACACCGACTTCAAGGTGGCCGCGCGCGAGGCTTTCGAGGCCATGACACGACGGCTGGAAGACCTGGCCCGCCGCCGCCGCGAGCAGGGCCGGGAACGTGGCGCCCCGCGCACGGGGCAGGTGCTGGTGGACAGCCAGGAGCGCGTCGCTGAAGCACCGCAGCCGCTGGATGAAGACACTCAACCCTCGCAGGCCACCCCATGAAGCACGTGTACACGCCCCCCATCCCGCCCATCGAGGATCTGGTCGATGAACGTCTGGCCCGGATAGTGGTGCACCCCGACGGCTGGTACTGGGTCGCCCCTGACGGGCACCAGCAGTTCGGCCCTTTCGAGAGCATGGAGGTCGTGCTGGCCGATATGGACATCGCCGACGCCGGCCCCGACACCGGGCAGACGCTGGGAGAGACGGAACGGGTCATGGGCTTGGCCGACTGGATCGACCCCGAAACCGGTACGCTGGCCGAGGACACGCCCGTGCGCCTGGAAGATCACTGAAGGACTGCGGGGCAGACATCGCCGGGGTCAACGGGGTCAGCGGGCACCCGCTAGGATGCCCCCATGGTCCCCTGGATCGAGACACACGACCCCCTGCCCTGCACCTCCCAGGCCCTGGGCCCGGGCAGCGACGCCCCGGGCCTGCTGGCCGCGGGCAGTGACCTGTCCAACACCCGGCTGGAGCAGGCTTACCGACGCGGCATCTTTCCCTGGTTCGGGGTCGATCAGCCGGTACTGTGGTGGTCGCCCTCGCCGCGCATGGTGCTGCCAGTGCAGGCTTTCAAGGTGTCGCGTTCGCTGCGCAAGACGCTGCGGCGCTTCATCGCCACGCCAGGGTGCGAGATCCGCATCGACAGCGCGTTCGAGCAGGTCATCCACGCCTGCTCCACCACGCCGCGCGAGGGCCAGTCCGGCACCTGGATCGTGCCGGCCATGGTGCAGGCCTACACCGACTGGCACCGCGCCGGGCGGGTACACAGCGTGGAGACCTGGATCGACGGAAAGCTGGCCGGGGGCCTGTACTGCGTGGGCATCGGGCACATGGTGTTCGGCGAATCCATGTTCGCGCACCGTACCGATGCCTCCAAGATCGCGCTGGCGGCCCTGGTGGCCTGGTGCCGGAGGCACGGCGTCAGCTTGATCGACTGCCAGCAGAACACCCGCCACCTGGCCAGCCTGGGCGCCCACGAGATCACGCGGAAGGCCTTCGAACAGCACCTGGCGGAGGCGGCCTCTCTGCCCAACCTGCGGGATTGGACCTATCATCGTTCCAGCTGGTCGCAGTTGGCGGGTCTGGATGAAGAGCCGCCCTGCCCCGGCCGCCCCAAGCCGACGTGACCCATCCCAAGGAACTTCCGCTTTCGTCGCTGCAGTTTTATGCAACGGCGCCCTACCCGTGCAGCTACCTGCCAGGGCGGCAGGCCCGCTCTCAGGTAGCCACTCCCAGCCACCTCATCAATGCCGACGTGTATTCGGGGTTGGTGGCTGGAGGGTTCCGGCGCAGCGGCATGTTCACCTACCGGCCCTACTGCGACGGCTGCCGCTCCTGCGTGCCCATGCGCGTGCCGGTGGACCACTTCCAGGCCACCCGCAGCCAGCGTCGCGCCTGGAAGGCACACCAGCACCTGCAGGCGCGGGTGCTGCGCCTGGGCTTCCTGCCGGAGCACTATGCCCTGTACCTGCGCTACCAGTCGGGCCGTCACAGTGGCGGCGGCATGGACCAGGACAGCGTGGACCAGTACACCCAGTTCCTGCTGCAAAGCCGCGTCAACTCCCGCCTGGTCGAGTACCGCGAGCCAGGCCGAGACGGCCGTCCCGGCGAGCTGAAGATGGTCTCCATCCTGGATGTGCTGAACGATGGCTTGTCGGCCGTCTACACCTTCTACAACCCCGAAGCCGGCGCCAGCTACGGCACCTACGGCGTGATGTGGCAGATCGAGCAGACCCGGCAGTTGAAGCTGCCGCATGTCTACCTGGGCTACTGGATCGCCGAGAGCCCCAAGATGGCCTACAAGAGCCTGTTCCGGCCCTGCGAGGTGCTGGTGGACGGGCACTGGGTGCCCAGCCCCGCAGTGTCGGCACCGGCACCGGCTGCCGGCACCGAACCGCCAGCGGTGTTCAGCCGCTGAAGGCCCAGCATTCGTCCCGCGCCGAAGCCAGGCCGTCGGCCTGGAGCTTCAACAGGTGCGCCAGCAGCGAGCGGCGCGCCACCGGGTACAGCCCGACCGGCACGTCGGCATACACGGCCGGCAACAAATCGTCCAGCGGCGTACCCTGGCCGGACCCCACGCTCTGGAGAGCCTGCAGCACGCGCGCCTCGCGCGCCAGGCGGTGCTTGATCAGCGCCCTGACCACGTCGTGCGGCCGTGCCACCAGAAAGCCGTGACCCGGCGCCAGCCAATCGATGTCCAGCGCCAGCAGGCCCCGCAAGGCCTGCAGGTAGACCGCCATGTCGCCATCGGGCGGGTTGATCACCACGGTGCTGCCCTGCATCACGTGATCGCCAGTGAACAAGGTCTTTTCTGCGGCCAGCAGGTAGCACAGGTGGTTGGAAGCGTGGCCGGGGGTGTGCAGCACCTGCAGCGCCGTGTCGGGGCCCAGGGTCAGCAGTTCCCCGCCAGCCAGCTCACGGTGCGGCGCGAAGCTGGCGTCCTGGCCCTGTGGATGATCGGGACGACGCCCGGCCACGGGAGCACCGGTCATCGCCGACAACAGCGCCGCGCCCGGTGAATGGTCGACATGCGTGTGGGTGACCAGGATCTGCTCGATGGGCCCCGGAGCCGCGGCCTGCAGGGCCTGCAGGTGTGCGGCATCGGCAGGGCCAGGGTCGATGACGGTCCAGCGGTTGGCATGCGGGCAGCCCACCAGGTAGCTGTTGGTGCCCGGGCCGGTCATCATGCCGGCGTTGGGTGCGGTCACGCGGATCACCCGGGGCGACAGGCGCACCGGGCGCCTAGGCACGATGTCGGCGTAAGCCTTGAGCTGCCCGGCCGGGTCGATACGGCCGATCTCGGCCCAGGCATGTTCGTCAGGCAGCACCACCCGCTGGCCTTTGGCCGACTCGGCCCGCCGCGGCATGGTCAGGGGCACCTCCGTCTGGGCGCGGGCGTGGTCCAACGCCACTTGCGCGCTGGCAAAGCCGCCCAGCACCTGAAGCGTGCGGCGCGTGACGGGCAGCAGCTTCAGGCCGCGGGCCGGGTCCAGGGCTTGTGCAGGCGTCAGCCACATCAACTCCACCGCCTCGCCCCCGTCGGCCTCGGGCGTCTGCTCCAGCGGCGCCCGCGTGACGAAGAAGCGGGTGTCGAAACGCTTGGGAGCACCCGGGGGCGTGAGCCAATGGCTGAAGTAGGCCCACTCGCGCAGGTCGATGCGCAGGTTCAGGCCGTCGCACAGCGCCGCGATGGAGCGCTCACCGCGCTGCATGGGCTCGCGCCAGTGGGTGTGGGCGTGGGCCAGCGCGTCCGGATGCAGGCCGTCGGCAAACAGCAGGCCCACTTCCTCGAAGCTCTCACGGGCGGCGGCCACCAGGTAGTCCAGGCCCCCCTCGGCCAGACGCAAGGCCTGGCTGGCCGTCAGGTCGTCCCACCCCAGGCAATGACGGTGGGCGTGGCGGTCGTTCGCATCCAGCACGCCGCCCGGGAACACGGCCGCGCCGCTGCGCAGGTCGCCGTCGCGTTCCGCCCGGCGAAGCATGAGCACTTCCACGCCGCCTGCAGGCAGGTCGCGCAGCACGATGACCGAGGCGGCCTTGCGGGCATCGGCGAAGGGGTCGTAGAGCAAGTTATCCATGGGGTCGGCGTGGCAGGGAAAGAGGTTCCAGAGGCCAACCCACGCAGTACCCGGTGCCGGGAAGGCTGCCCGGGGCCCGGTGGATCGGATCAGGCGTCAACGGATGACGCCCGAGGTGCGCAGTCTTGCGATGTCGTCATCAGTGAAGCCGCACTCGGCCAGCACTTCGGAGGTGTGGGCACCGATCTCGGGCGCGGGCCGGGGATGCCCAGGCACGCTTCGGTCGAAACGGGGAGCGGGGCCGGGCTGCACCACGCCGGCGACTTCCACGTAAGTGCCACGGGCCACGGCGTGCGGGTGCCGATGCGCCTCACCCAGTTTCAGCACCGGCGCAAAGCACACATCCGTGCCTTCCAGCAGTGCGCTCCATTCATCGCGGGTGCGCTCACGCACGGCCGCGGCGATGGCCTGGCGCAGGGCCGGCCATTGCGAGACATCGCCTTGCAGGCGCAGGAACTTGTCGTCCAGGCCCAGGCGCCGGACCATCTCGGCGTAGAACTTCGGCTCCAGAGAGCCGATGGAGACATGCTGGCCATCGGCGGTCTCGTAGACGCCGTAGAACGGCGCGCCGCCGTCCAGCAGGTTGCCCCCGCGCGGGCCCGACCAGCCCCCCGCCGCCAGCATGCCGTGGAACATGGACATCAGCGAGGCCGCACCGTCCACCATCGCGGCGTCCACCACCTGACCGCGGCCGGAGGTCTGGCGCTCGAACAGCGCCGCCATCAGGCCGAAAGCCAGGTACAGAGCCCCGCCACCGTAATCGCCCACCAGGTTCAGCGGCGGCAGCGGGGCGCCACCCACCGGCCCGATGGCGTCGAGCGCACCCGTGAGCGCGATGTAGTTCAGGTCATGGCCCGCAGCCTGGGCCAGCGGCCCCGTCTGGCCGAAGCCCGTCATGCGGCCGTAGACCAGGCGGGGGTTGCGGGCATGGCAGTCGGCCGGGCCCAGGCCCAGCCGCTCGGCCACACCGGGGCGAAAGCCTTCGATGAGCACATCGGCACGGTCCACGATCCGCAGGGCAGCGTCCACCCCGACCGCTGACTTCAGGTCCAGCGCCGCGGAACGGCGGCTGCGCCCGTTCACGTCGAACCGAGCCTTCATGGGCACGCCCAGGCCGCTGGGCTCCAGCCGGTCGATGCGGATCACATCCGCGCCCAGGTCGGCCAGCAGCATGGTGCACATGGGCCCGGGGCCGATGCTGGCAAGTTCAACGACACGCAGTCCGTGCAGGGGTCCCATCAAAGCAGTCCTTCAGATTCTTTATGGAGCGATCAAGCCCGGCAGGTCCGCCAGACTGTCGACCATGTGGTCACAAGGCAGCAGGCGCGGGTCCTGGCCCTCGGTGTAGCCGTAGGGCACCAGCACCACCGGCATGCCGGCGGCACGGGCGGCCTCCACGTCATTGCTGGAGTCGCCCACCATCAGCGCAGTGGACGGCGCCACGCCCAGCTGGGCACAGGCGTGCAGCAGCGGCATGGGATCGGGCTTGCGGCGCTCGCAGGTGTCGCCGCCCACCACCACCCGCAGGTAGTCGGCCAGGTGCAGCCGCTGCAGCAGGCCGGTGGCAAAGCGGCGGTATTTGTTGGTGACCACCGCCAGCGGCAGGCCTGCCGCATGCAGGGAAACCAGGGCTTCACGGGCCCCGGGGTACGGCTCGGCGGCGCATTCGTCCAGGTCCTGCAAGCGCCCGTAGTGGTGGAAGAAGCGGTCCAGCACGGCAGCCTGCCGGGCGGGGTCCAGCGTCAGACCCTGCGCGGCCACGGCGCGTTCCACCAGCACCGGCGCGCCCTTGCCGATCATCTGGCGCACGGCCGCGGGCGGCGGTGCCAGGTAGCCGTGGTCGGCGAACGCACGGGACAAGGCCAGCGCGATGTCGCCTGCCGTGTCCAGCAGCGTACCGTCGAGATCGAACAGGACGGCGGACGGCCGTGCAAGCCTGCGAAACTTCATGACATCGCCTGCCCGACGGCGTGCTCCCACGCCGCCATGCGGACAGCCGCCTCGTCACGCGACATGGCCGGCTCGAACTGCCGGTCCACCTTCCACTGCGCCGACAGGCTGCGCGTGTCCGGCCACACCCCCACCGCCAGCCCGGCCAGGTACGCGGCGCCCAAGGCCGTGGTCTCGGTGACCGTGGGCCGCACCACGGGGATGCCCAGCAGGTCGGCCTGGAACTGCATCAGCAGGTTGTTCACGCAGGCGCCCCCGTCCACACGCAGCTGGGTGACGGGAGCGGCACCGGCCGCGGCGGCGTCGCGGCCCATGGCCTGCAGCAGGGCTGCGCTCTGGAAGGCGATGCTCTCCAGGGCGGCCCGCGCGATGTGCGCCATGGTGGTGCCCCGTGTGAGCCCGACGATGGCGCCGCGCGCATCGGGCTTCCAGTAGGGCGAACCCAGGCCGGTGAAGGCGGGCACGACATGCACGCCCCCCGTGTCGGGTACCGCCTCGGCCAGGGCCTGCACCTCGCTGCTGGCGCGGATGGCGTGGAGTCCGTCGCGCAGCCACTGCACCACGGCACCGCCGATGAAGACGCTGCCTTCCAAAGCGTACTGTGCGCCGCCCGCGCCGTCTGAGCGCAAGCCCTGCGCAGCCGCATCGCCGGCAGCTCGGCGGCCCACCTGCGCCGCGCTGGTGGCGATCAGTCCATTGGCGGACTCCAGCATCGCTCCGCCGGTGTGCATCAGCATGAAGCAGCCCGTGCCGTAGGTGTTCTTGGCAAGGCCGGCCTCGAAACAGGCCTGACCGAACAGCGCGCTCTGCTGGTCCCCCGCGATGCCGGCCACGGGAATGGCGGCGCCGAGCAGGCTGGGGTCGGTGGTGCCGTAGCGATGGCTGGACGGATGGACGGCGGGCAGCACGCTGTCAGGCACCTGCAACGCGTCCAGCAGCAAGGGGGCCCAGGCGTGGTGCCGGATGTCGAACAGCATGGTGCGCGAGGCGTTGGTCACGTCCGTGGCATGCACGGCGCCCCCTGTCAGCTTCCACAGCAACCAGCTGTCCACCGTGCCGAACGCCAGTTCGCCGCGCTGGGCCATCTCGCGCGCGCCGGACACCTGATCCAGCAGCCAGCGCAGCTTGGTGGCGGAAAAGTACGAGTCCACCACCAGGCCGGTGGCCTGCCGGATGTGGGGCGCCAGCCCGTCCGCGCGCAACTGCGCGCACAGGGGCTCGCCGCGGCGGTCCTGCCAGACGATGGCGTGGTGCAGCGGCTGCCCGGTGCGCCGGTTCCACAGCACCGTGGTCTCGCGCTGGTTGGTGATGCCGATGGCCGCCACCGCAGCCGCGGGAACACCGGCCTGGGCGAGGGCCTCGCGCGCCGTGGCCAGTTGCGTCTGCCAGATCTCCTCGGCGTCATGTTCCACCCAGCCCGGCTGAGGGAAGATCTGGCGGAACTCGCGCTGGGACATGGCCACCATGCGGCCCTGGTCATCGAAGACGATGCTGCGGGAACTGGAGGTGCCCTGGTCCAGGGCCAGGAGGTAGGTCATGCGAGGGGATCTTTCGAGATGGCGGATGAACTTCAGGCCTTCTACGGAACGGCGGGAGGGTCAGGCGCGCCCAGAGGCGCCGGACGGCATGGCGGCCCTCAGCCGCCCCAGGCCCGCCGCAGGGCCGCGCCGCACAGCGCCACGGCGGTGTGGGCTTCCTCGATCACCCGGCCCATCGTGATGAAGCCGTGAATCTGACGCTCGAAACACACGTACTGCGTGGGCACACCCGCCGCCGACAGGGCGTTGGCGTATTGCAGGCCTTCATCACGCAGCGGGTCGAAACCGGCCGTGAGGACCAGGGCCGGTGGCAGACCGGCGTGGCTGGCCGCCAGCAGGGGCGAGGCACGCCAGTCAGTCCACTGGGCGGCGTCGGCGATGTAGTTACCGCGGTACCAGGCGATGCTGTCGTTGGTGAGCATGTAGCCCTGCCCGTTGGTGGTGTGCGAGGGCGCCACGGCCCGCATGTCGGTGGCGGGGTAGATGAGCAACTGGAACCCGGGCAGCGGCTGGCCCGCATCGCGTTGCACCAGACAGAGGGCGGCCGCAAGATTGCCGCCGGCGCTGTCGCCGCCCACGGCGGTACGGCGGGGATGCAGGTGCAGGTCAGGCGCCCGGGCGAGCACCCAGCGGAAGGCCTCCACGCAGTCGTCCACGGCCGCCGGGAAGCGATGCTCCGGCCCCATGCGGTAGTCCACCGCCACCACGGCGCCGCCCGCATCGCGCGCGAGTTGGCGGCACAGCACGTCGTGCGTGTCCAGGTCTCCGATGGTCCAGCCCCCGCCGTGCAGGTACAGCAACACCGGCAAGGGCTGCCCCGACGCATGGGGACGGTACAGCCGCAGCCTCAGGGCACCGACGGACAGATCCCGGACTTCCGCCATCGCGGGCGGCTCGGGTTGCGTGAAGCCGCGGCGGTCGCGGTAGAAGGCCCGGGCCTGTTCCGGCGTCAAGGTGTGGGTGGGCGGCACGCCCTTTTCGATCATGAGATCGATCAGCGCGCGCGCTTGCGGGTCCAGCATGGGAGGTCCTCCGGTTCAGACGGCCTGTGGGCAAGAAGGCGGCCACGTCGACATGGCGGGGCCACCTCTTGCCTGGGGCGTTTCAGTGTATCGACGGCGCAGACATCGCCCAGGTGCGAGGCCCGCGGACGGCGATCCGGCACTCCAAGTACAACGGCATGAGAATGCCCGGATGAACACCGGCAGCATGAGCCACACCGGCACCGACCCCTGCCCCTGCGGGCTGCCAAGCCCCTATCTGACCTGTTGCGCCCGGTGGCACGAAGGGCCGCGACACCTGCAGGCGCCTGACGCGCAAGCGCTGATGCGTTCACGCTACAGCGCCTTCGTGCTGGCACGGCATGACTACCTGCTGGCCACCTGGTACCTCAGCACCCGGCCCGCCGTGATCGATCCCGACCCGCCGGGCCTGCGTTGGCTGGGCCTGGAGATCAAGTCACACCACCTGCTGGATGACGACCACGCCACGGTGGAATTCGTGGCGCGCCACAAGCAAGGCGGGCGAGCACAGCGCCTGCATGAGCTGAGCCGTTTTGAGCGCCTCGCAGGCATCTGGCTCTACGTGGACGGACAGCTGCGCTGAGGCCCGAACCTGTCAGGCGCGGCCTGACCTCCGGCTGCGGGGCTGCAGCTTGTCCAGATCGGCGATCTGCTGCTTGAGCAGCACCAGCAGCGTGCGCGCATGCTCCACCGGCAGGCGCAGGCAACTGGCGGAGCCAGCATCGTCCCGCACGGGACGGGCCAGCACCAAAGCATCCAGCCCGATTTCGACCAGGCCCCTGTCGTGCTTCATCGACTTCAGGCGCTGCACTTCGATGTCGTAGGTCTTCACGGAGGTTCCTGCTCGGATGGGAGCATCGATTGTCCCGGTTACCAGGCCGCCTGCGATGTCAGGTTCCCACCACCTGGATGCGGTGGGCGCCCACCGAGACCACCTGGCCTGCACGAAGCTTGCGCCCACGCCGCGTCTCTGGCTGGCCGTCGACCAACACTTCTCCGGCAGCGATCAAGCCCTTGGCACTGCCCCCGCTGGGCGCCAGGCCCGTGGCCTTGAGCAGGGCATCGAGGGTGATGTGGTCACCCCTCAGAGCAAACTCCACCTCGATCATGTGCTGAGGCACGAGGTCAGAACCACAGCCAGATGCGGCGCAACCAGCGCGGCGGGTGGCTGGTCTGGGGCTGGTAGAACTGTCGAAAGTCGTGCTTCATGCCGGGCTCCGAATCTGGATACTGTTGTTTTATACAGCATAGCAGAGAACACCCCGGTTGCCAGCCCCGCCGCGTTCAACATGACAACAGTTCCTCCAGGCGCATCAGCACCCACTGCGCCTCGTCGGCGCTGAAGACGTCCGAACCTTGCAGCCCCTGGGCCACCCGCTGGAGCACATCCTCCCGGGTGATGCCCCATTCCCACTGCCGCGTCTGGGCCTGCCCCAGCAGCATCTGGGCAAAGTCCTCGCACAACTCGTACCGCTGCTCGATGACGGTCGCTGTCTCGACCGGCCGCACGCGACCGGAAGGAACGAACAGCGCCACGAAGCTGGGCGGCACCACGATCTGGGAACCCTCGGTCATGCAGTCTCTCTTGCGTCCATTTCGGGAGGTCAGGCCGGACAAGTTCGGCCAGGCAAAAAGCCAACAGTCGCAGTGGAACACGGACGCCCGCACGATCCCCATAATGCGAGGCGGCTGACCGAGCGTCCGCCCACCTCACCGCACGGCACCACCAGGCACCACAAGGAGACACCATGTTTTCGCACGTCATGATCGGCACCAACGACCTGCCGCGGGCCAAGGCTTTCTATGACGCGGTGCTGGGCACCCTGGGGGTGGCGCCCGGCCATGTGGACCGCCACCGGGTGTTCTGGCGCACGCCCACCGGCGTGTTCTCGGTGTCACTGCCCATCAACGGTGAACCGGCCACGGTGGGCAATGGAAGCACGCTGGGTTTCGCCTGCACCTCCGCCGAACAGGTTCAGGCCTGGCACGCGGCCGGCACAGCCAACGGCGGCAGCACCTGCGAAGACCCCCCGGGCGTGCGCGAGGGTGCCGCAGGCCAGCTCTATCTGGCCTATCTTCGTGACCCGGACGGCAACAAGATCTGCGGCTTATACCGCGTGCCCAAGGCCTGAGCAGCGGTTCAACACCGCCTTGCGTCACCAGGGCAGCCGCTGCCCGTCGTAGGCAAGGAAACAGCCGCTGTCCTCCGGGGCCAGGGCGTCCAGAGCGCCGAGCATGTCCGCGGCAGCCTCAAGGGGCTCACGCCCGATGTCGTTGCCGCGAAACGGCTTGGACAGCGCCGACTTCACCGTGCCCGGATGCAGGGCCGCGAGCACCGCACCTGGGTGGGTGCGGCGAAGTTCGATGGCGGCTGTCTTCACCAGCATGTTGAGCGCCGCCTTCGACGCCCGGTAGCTGTACCAACCGCCCAGGCGGTTGTCGCCCATGCTGCCCACCCGGGCTGACAGCAGCGCCATCACGCTGCGCTGCCGGTCCAACAACGGCGCGAAATGCCGCAGCAGCAGTGCCGGCCCGAAGGTGTTGATCCGAAACACCTCCTCCATCGCGGTCATCGAGAGGTCGGCCAGGCGCTTCTCCGGCTGCAGCTGGTCGGTGTGCAACACGCCTGTGGCCACGATGATGAGGTGAAACGGAGCCTGCTGGCGCAACTGCGCCGCTGCGGCCTCGATGGTGGCTTCCCGGGTGAAGTCGATCGAGGGCTCGGTATGCCGGCCCAAGGCGTGGACGCTGGCGCCCCCCGGCGCTGCGCCCAGGCATTGCGTGAAGGCGGCGCCCAGCGCGCCGCCCGCACCGACAACCAGCGCCCGGAAAGCTGGGGGAAGTGACTTCATGACAACCTTCAGTGCAGCAGGCCTGCCGCCTGCACCGCATTCTGCAGGCCCGATGACCCCGCAGAGATGAAAGGGTGCGCAGGATCAATCACCTCGCGCCGGCTCGCCCTATCCTTCAATGGCGCTCTTGAAGGAACTGCCAACTCCTTCAGGGGTGAAGTTGAGGCGCCTGGCAACGGGCGAACCGCAAGGGCCTTCGGGCCGGACGCGGAGGGACGGGAACAGAACTCAGACGGCTCGCCGACCGCAAGGACGGCGACCGGGGTTCCCGCCGGGCCCGCCACGTCGAAAGAGGTGGCGGGCTTCTTTCGTTGGGAATCGGTCTGGCCGCCCCGTGACAAGCGGTGGCATAGTGCGCTGGGTGCAGGGTCATCGAATGATTTCGGTGGCCAGGCTGCACTTGACCTGTTCGCACACTCCGTCGCCGATCTTGGAACCACCCGTCAAGTCCTCCCCCGCGCTACCGCTCTATGT
>JAJTDM010000140.1 GCA_021300575.1 Rubrivivax sp. | reverse complement strand
CGCTCCGACGCCTACCGGGACGGGACTCTCACCCGTTGGACAGGCGCAGCATGCAGCAGCTCCTCCTCCCCCTTCAGGGTTCGGTCGAGCCTTTGCTTCGTGACGCACCATGCCCGGATTGTAGGCAGGCCACCTTCGCGCGGGGCCGGGCCGGCGCCGGCAACCTCAGGCGTCTGCTGCGGGCTTGGCGGCGCCGTCTTCCACCGGCCAGTCGCGGATGTAGGCCTTGAGCATGCGGTTCTCGAAGTCCTGCGCGTCCACCACGGCCTTGGCCACGTCGTAAAACGAGATGACTCCCATCAACGTGCGCTTTTCCATCACCGGCATGTAGCGGGCGTGACGCTGCAGCATCATGCGGCGCACCTCGTCCATCTCGGTCTCTGGCGTGCAGGTCAAGGGCGCGTCGTCCATCACCGTGCGCACGATGCTCGTGCCCACCCCGCCGCCGTTGCGCACCACTGCCGCGATCACCTCGCGGAAGGTGAGCATGCCCACCAGATCGCCATGCTCCATCACCACCAGCGAGCCGATGTCCAGTTCGGCCATCTGCGTCAGCGCCTCGGCCAGCGCCCGGTCCGGTGTGGTGGTGAACAGCGTGCTGCCCTTGACGCGCAGGATGTCGCTGACCTTCATGGCGGGTTCCTCCGTTGGCCTGGTGGTGGACCGGGGCTGGGGCCCGGCGTCCCGGCACCGCAGCCACGCACCGAGGACGGTTCAATATAGCCCACAATCCCTGGCAAATCACCCCATTTCACCCTGATTGGAGGCCTGTTCATGGCCGGAGCCGCTGACCCCGGATTCGACACCCTGGCACTGCACGCAGGGGCCGCCCCAGACCCCACCACGGGCGCACGCGCTACGCCCATCCACCTGAGCACCAGCTTCGTCTTCGAAAGCAGCGATCACGCGGCGGCGATGTTCAACATGGAGCGCGCGGGCCACGTCTACAGCCGCATCAGCAACCCCACGAACGCCGTGTTCGAGGAACGCATGGCGGCCCTGGAAGGGGGCGTGGGTGCCATCGCCACGGCCAGCGGCCAGGCCGCGCTGCACCTGGCCATCGCCACGCTGGCGGGCTCGGGTTCCCACATCGTGTCGTCGGCAGCCCTGTATGGCGGCTCCCACAACCTGCTGCACTACACGCTGCGGCGTTTCGGCATCGAGACCACCTTCGTGCGTCCAGGCGACATCGACGCCTGGCGCGCGGCGATTCGCCCGAACACCCGGCTGCTGTTCGGCGAGACCCTGGGCAATCCGGGGCTGGACGTGCTCGACATCCCCACCATCAGCGCCCTCGGCCGGGAGGCCGGCGTGCCGCTGCTGGTGGACGCCACCTTCACCACGCCCTGGCTGATGCGGCCCTTCGAGCACGGGGCGGCCCTGGTCTTCCACTCGGCCACGAAATTCCTGTCGGGCCATGGCACCGTCATCGGCGGCGTGGTGATCGATGGCGGACAGTTCGACTGGGAAGCCGCCGGCCGCCACCCCGAGCTGACCACGCCCTATGAGGGCTTTCACGGCATGGTGTTCACCGAAGAGAGCACCACCAGCGCCTTCCTGCTGCGCGCGCGCCGCGAGGGCCTGCGGGACTTCGGCGCCTGCATGAGCCCGCACACGGCCTGGCTGATGCTGCAGGGGCTGGAGACCCTGCCCTTGCGCATGGAGCGGCACGTGGCCAATGCCCGCAAGGTGGTCGCCTTCCTGGCCGCCCACCCGCTGGTCGAGCGCGTGGGCTATCCCGAACTGGAAAGCCACCCGGACCACCTTCTGGCGCGCCGGTTGCTGCCGCGCGGCTGCGGCTCGGTGTTCAGCTTCGACCTGCGGGGCAGCCGCGAGCAAGGCAAGGCCTTCATCGAGGCGCTCAAGATCTTCTCCCACCTGGCCAACGTGGGCGACTGCCGCTCGCTGGTCATCCACCCGGCCTCGACCACCCACTTCCGGCTGGATGACGAGGCCCTGCAGCGCGCGGGCATCGGTGCCGGCACGATCCGCCTGTCCATCGGGTTGGAAGACGCTGATGACCTGATCGATGACCTGAAGCGGGCCCTGAAGGCAGCGGAGAGGGCCGCGGGGCGCGCCAAGGCAAGCCCCACCAAGGTGGCGGAGGCGAAGCCATGAAACTGCAGGTCCAAGACCGCACCGCCTACGCCTACACAGGCGGCAAGCCTTTCGACGCGGGACTGCCGGCTGTCGTCTTCGTCCACGGCGCGCTGCACGACCACAGCTGCTGGAACCTGCTGGCACGCTGGTGCGCCCACCACGGCCGCAGCGTGCTCGCGCTGGACATCCCCGGCCACGGCCGCAGCGACGGGCCGCCCCTCACGGGCATCGAGTCCCTGGGCACCTGGGTGCTGCAGGTGATGGCTGCCGCGGGGCTGCAGCAGGCGGCCCTGGTGGGCCACAGCATGGGCTCGCTGGCGGTGCTGGAAGCTGCGGCCCAATCACCCGCAGCCGCCTCGCAGCTGGTGCTGCTGGGCACCGCCTACCCGATGCAGGTTTCCGATGCCCTGCTGGCCACGGCGCGCGACGACCCCCTGCAGGCCATCGACCTCGTCAACAGCTGGTCTTACTCCAGCACCGCCTCCAAGCCCTCCTTCCCAGGCCCGGGCAACTGGCTGCACGGCACCAACCGCGCCCTCATGCGCCGCATGCAGGCGGGGTGGACGGGCGGCAACCTCTTCCACCTGGAGTTCTCCATGTGCAACGGGTACCGGGGTGCGGAGGCAGCGGCCGCTCGCCTGGCCTGCCCGACAGACTGCATCCTGGGTGCAGCGGACCAGATGACTCCTGCTCGCAGCGGCCAGGCACTGGCCCGGTTGCTGGGCGCAACGGTGCACACCGTGCCTGCGGGCCACAACCTGATGGTCGAGGCCCCCGACGCGGTTCTCTCATCCCTGCGCGCGGCCTTGGACGCTGAGAACGCCTGACCAAAGGTCACCCGGCGGCGCCTGCGAGGGGCGCTCAGGGTGACGCAGAGGCAAGGCCAGACCGCGGCTCGTTCAACAAGGGCATCAACTCGGCCAGACGCCAGTTGTCCAGGCCGGTGCGGCTTCTGAAGGCGGCCAGGGCTGGATCCGGCTTGAGCAGCAGGGCATCCACCAGCGGAGCAGCCGGCGTCTCGTGCAGATCGACCAGCAGCACCCACCGCTGCGGCGCAGGCTCGTCCAACCGGGACACCCACCCCAGCGCCGCCAGATCGTCCATCAGGGGCTCCAGCGCCATGGCATCGACCGCCAGGGCTTCGGACAGGGTGTCCAGATCCCTGCCACGGGCGGTGGTGCGCCGTGCCCGGTCGAGTGCCTCCAGCAGCCGCAGGGCCTGGCGGAATTCGACCCCCGGGCCCGCCCACGGACGTGCCGTTCGGCCCAGCAGCACTGGCGCGTAAGCCGCGATCACCGCCCCCAGCAGCACCACGACCCACAGCAGATACACCCACAGCAGCAGGATGGGCAGGATGGAAAAGGCGCCATAGACCGAGGTCAGCGCCGGCACCGCACCCACGTACCAGACCAGGCCCTTCTTGGCCACCTCGATGCCCACGCCGACGAAGAGACCGCCGGCCAGCGCATGCCGCCAGCGCACTGCGGTGTTGGGCACGAAATGGAACAGCCCGGCCGCCACCAGCACCAGCAGCAGGAACTGCACCAGGTCCAGCAGCAGGCCGAAGCTGCCCGGCATGGCGCCCGCCCAGACGCGGGTGGCCGACAGCACCGTGGAGGTCAACGTGAGGCTGGCCCCCAGGGCCAGGGGCCCCACCGTGAGGGCGGCCCAGTAGATGAGCAGGCGGCGCCCCAAGGAGCGGGGTCGGCGCACCCGCCAGATGGCGTTGAGGGTGCGGTCGATGGTCATGATCAATGCCAAGGCCGTGACCGCCAGCGCGGCCAGGCCCATCGCACCCAGGCGGCTGGCCTTGCCTGCGAATTGGGTCAACGCCGACAAGACTGGCCGCGCGATCGTGTCAGGCACCAGGTTTTGCAGGAACAGGCGTTCCAGCGCACCCTGGAAGGTGCTGAACATCGGAAACGCCGTGAAGAGGGCCAGCGTCACCGTCAGCAGCGGCACCAAGGCAATCAGCGTGGTGAAGGTCAGACTCCCGGCGGTCATGCCCAGACGGTCCTCACGGAAGCGCTGAGCCAGCAAGCTGAACAACTGCAGCCGCTCCGCCAGCCGCTGCCCGGGCTGCGGGTTCAGCCCTTCACGCCCGTCCCTGCCTGCAGCCGAGTTCATGTCCAGAGGGGGCGAAGGGGGCATGTCCATGCTGGCTATGATGCCAGCATGACCTTGTCGGATACGACCCCACGCCCCGCCGAGGCCGACCGGGTGGTGCGCCTGACCCGTGCTCTGGCCCTGGGCAGCGTGTTGGGCCTGATCGTGCTGGGCCTGGGATGGGAGCTGTGGTGGGCCCCCACAGGCTCCGGCACGCTGGCGCTCAAGGTTCTGCCCCTGCTGCTGCCCTTGCCTGGACTGCTGCGCCACCGCATGTACACCTACCGATGGTTGAGCCTGCTGGTGTGGATCTACTTCATGGAAGGCGCCGTGCGCGCCACCAGTGAAAGCGGACTGTCCCAGATGCTCGCCGTGGTGGAGATCCTGTTGTGCCTCACGCTGTTTGCCGCCACCGCCCTGCACGTGCGCTGGCGCATCCAGCACAGCAGGGCGTCCGCACCGCAGGAGTGAGCTGCCCGCGCCACCCGCTCAACGTCCCGCTCCAAGCCCCATGAGTGCTGAACTGATCTCCCAACTGGGCCATATCGTCGACCCCTCCCAGGTTCTGTGCCCGCCCGAGGACCTGTCCTCCTACGAGCAGGACTGGCGCAAGCGCTGGCGTGGCCGGGCCCTGGCCGTCGTGCGCCCGGGCTCCACCGCGGAAGTGGCTGCGGTGGTCAAGGCTTGCGCGGCTGCTGGCGTGGCGCTGGTGCCGCAAGGGGGCAACACCGGCCTGGTGGGAGGCGGCGTGCCTGACGACCAGGGCCGCCAGGTGCTGCTGTCGCTGCGCCGCATGACCGCGGTGCGCGCACTCGACACCGACAACCTCACGATGACGGTGGAGGCCGGATGCGTGCTGCAGGCGGCGCAAGCTGCGGCCGAGGCCCGCGGGCTGCTGTTTCCGCTTAGCCTGGCCGCTGAAGGCAGTTGCACCATCGGCGGCAACCTCGCCACCAACGCGGGGGGCACGCAGGTGCTGCGCTTCGGCAATGCGCGGGACCTCTGCCTGGGCCTGGAGGTGGTGACGCCTGCGGGCGACGTCTGGGACGGCCTGTCCGGGCTGCGCAAGGACAACACCGGGTACGACCTGCGCGGCCTGTTCATCGGCAGCGAGGGCACGCTGGGCGTCATCACGGCGGCCACCCTGAAGCTGTTCCCGCAACCGGCTGCCGCCATCACCGCCCTGGCCGCCTGCCCCTCCCTGGAAGCAGCGGTGCAGTTGCTCGGGATGGCACGCAGCCGGCTCGACGCCGGCCTGACGGGCTTCGAGGTCATGAACCGCTTCTCGCTGGATCTCGT
>JAJTDM010000139.1 GCA_021300575.1 Rubrivivax sp. | reverse complement strand
CGATCACCGTGCGGTGGAGATCCTGGGCGTGATCCTGCACGACGAGGTCCAGCACGTGGCCATTGGCAACCGCTGGTACCGCTGGTTGTGTGAAGAACACGGTCTGGACCCACAGGCGCACTACCCGGTCCTGGCGCAGCGCTATGGCGCACCGCGCCTGAAGGGCCCGTTCAACCTGGAAGCCCGCAGCCGAGCCGGCTTCACGGATGAGGAACTGTCAACGCTGCCGACCGATTGAGTCCAGGCAGCGCCCCGAAAGCCATCGCAGCGGCGCCCCGTTCAGCCGCGGGGGTGGTGCGTGGCGTGCAACTGGCGCAAGCGCTCACGCGCCACGTGGGTGTAGATGGTGGTGGTGGAAATGTCGGCGTGGCCCAGCAGCATCTGCACAGCCCGCAGGTCAGCGCCATGGTTCAGCAAGTGCGTGGCGAAGGCATGGCGCAGGGTGTGCGGTGACAAAGGCACCTGGATGCCCGCCGCCAGCGCGTAGCGCTTGACGAGGATCCAGAACATCTGGCGCGTCATGGCACCGCCTCGCACCGTGACGAACAGCGCGTCGCTGACCTTGGCCTGCAGGATGTCGGCACGGGCCTCTTGCAGGTAGCGGCGGATCCAGGCGTGAGCCTCCTGCCCGAAGGGCACCATGCGCTCCTTGGAGCCTTTGCCGGTGACGCGCAAGGCCCCTTCGCTCAGGCCCACATGCACGGTCTTCAGGCCCACGAGTTCACTCACGCGCAGGCCGCTGGCATACATCAGCTCGATCATGGTGCGGTCGCGCAGACCCAGCGCCGACTCGGTGTCGGGCGCCGCGAGCAGGGCTTCCACCTGCGCCTCGCTCAAGGCTTTGGGTACGCGCAGGGGCTGACGGGCCGCCAACAGCTTCAAGGTTGGGTCGGCGATGCACAGACGCTCGCGCAGCGCCCAGCGGAAAAAGCGCCGGAACACTGTCAGGCGCCGGTTCGCCGTGGTGGCCCGCGTGGCCGTGTGGCGCTCGCTCATGTAGCCCAGCAGGTCGGACTCGCGCGTGTGCTCCAGCGGGCGACCGGTGGTCTTTTCCAGCCATTGGGCGTACAGGCTCAGGTCTCGCCGGTACGCCGCCAGGCTGAGGGGGGCCAGCCCGTCTTCCACCCACAGGGTGTCGATGAAGCGGTCAATGAAGGCGGCGCTTTGCATGAACACCACTGGCCCGGGCCGCTCAGACCTCAACATCGAAAAAGCCACCCGCAGGTGGCTTGTCCAGTGGCTTGCGCAAGGAGTTGATCACCGGCTGCGCAAGGTTTCGGCGGGCCTCAATCCAGCTTGAGCTTCTGGTCGGCCACAACCTTTTTGTACACCTCGAACTCCGCGCTGATCTGGGCGGCGAACTGCGCGGGCGTGTTCAAGACCATCAGCGAGCCGGTGTCCTCGATGCGCTTGCGAACATCAGACAATTCGGCCGTTTTCTTCACAGCCGCGGCCACCTTGTCGATGACCTCCTTCGGCAGGCCTTTGGGACCCAGCACGCCGTAGTAGGCCATGCGGTTGACCGGCTCCAGGCCCACTTCCTTGAAAGTCGGAACGTTGGGCAGCTGGATCAGGCGCTGCGGGGCGGCCACCACGATGGGGATCAGCCGCCCGTCCCGGATGAACGGCAACGCCGAGGGCATGTTGTCGAAGATGACCGGCACCTGGCCGGCCACCGTGTCATTGAGTGCGGGACCCGCGCCGCGGTAGGGGATGTGCGTCATGAACACGCCCGCCAGGCTCTTGAACAACTCGGTCTGCAGGTGGCCGATGCCGCCGGTGCCCGAGCTGGCGTAGCTGTACTTGCCGGGGTTCTTCTTCAGCTCGGCGATGAAGCCCTTGTAGTCGCGCGCCGGAAAGCTGGGGTGCACCGCGATGACGTTGGGCGTGGCCGCAATGTTGATGATGGGTGTGAAGTCAGCCGTCGGGCTGTAGCCGATACGGGGGTTGATGGCCGGGTTGGAGGCCGTGGTGGACACGGTGGCCATGCCGAGCACGTAGCCATCCGCCGGGGCCTTGATGACTTCCAGCGCGCCAATCGAGCCACCGCCGCCTGCCTTGTTCTCCACGACCATCTGCTGACCGAAGGCCGCGCCCACCTTCTCGGCGACCACGCGCGCCACGATGTCGGTCGTGCCACCCGGGGCGAAGGGCACCACCAGGCGAACGGGCTTGTTGGGATAGGTCTGGGCCTGGGCCAGGGGTGCGGCCAGCACCGCAGCACTGACCAAGGGCAGCAGGGACTTCAGTTGCATGATGAAACTCCAAGAAGTGGCGAATCGAGCACGAGCCCGGAAAAAAACTCCGGAACAGGCCCGAAGTTTGCCCTGAACCGCACCGCCCCGACACCACCGCGGAAAGCAGACCGCGGACCCCATGAGGGTGATCAGGCGCCCACCTCGGCACGCACCACCCCGCCCCAGCCCGGTTCTTGCGCCAATGCCCAATCGATGTGCTCGCGCACCAGGTTGTCAGCGTCGGCGCGCGCAGTGGTCAAGGCGATCTTCAATTCTTCTGCCGCCAGGCTGCTGCTCGCCTGCGCCAGCGCATTGCCCAGCGCCACCGCCAGGTTGCGCCGCCACCTCCTCCAGCCGATGCGACGGATGGCGCTGCCCTCGGTACGGCGCCACCACGCCGGCTCGTCCCAGGCCCACAGCGCCAGCAAGGTGCTTGCGCCCAGGCCTTCGCGCTCGTCGAAGTCCGGCAGCACGGCACGCTGCGCGAACTTGTTCCAGGGGCAGACCAGCTGGCAGTCGTCACAACCGTAGATGCGGTTGCCCATCGCGCGGCGGAACTCCTGCGGTATCGGTCCCTCATGCTCGATGCTCAGGTAGGACAGGCAGCGCCGCGCGTCCAGGCGGTACGGCGCCACGATGGCCTGCGTGGGGCAGACGTCCAGGCAGGCGCTGCACTGGCCGCAGTGCGCACTCACCGCGGGCGTGGATGGCAACGCCAGATCGACAAAGAGTTCGCCCAGGAAGAACATCGACCCCGCCTCACGGTGCAGGGCCAGGGTGTGCTTGCCGCGCCAGCCCACGCCGCTGCGCGCGGCCAGTTCCACCTCCAGCACCGGGGCAGAGTCGGTGAAGGCGCGGTGGCCGAACGGGCCCAGCCACACGTTCAGGGCCTGTGCCAGCTTCTGCAGGCGCTGACGCAGCACCTTGTGATAGTCCCGGCCGCGGGCATAGACCGAGATCACCGCCTGGTCCGGGTCCGCCAGGCGACCCTGTTCACGGGCCACCCAGTCTTGCGGGTCGGCGGACCCACCTGCTTCTGGAAGTGGCCGCGGCAGATAGTCCATGCGCGCGCTGATGACGCTGACGGTGCCGGGCACCAGTTCGGCCGGCCGGGCCCGCTTCATGCCGTGGGCCGCCATGTACCCCATGGATCCGTGAAAACCGGCCGCCAGCCAGGCCCTCAACCCCGGCTCAGCCATGGACAAGTCGATGCCGGATACCCCGATTTGGGAGAATCCGAGCGTGCGCGCCTCCTGGCGGACACGTGCCAGCAGGTCTTGCCCCTGCAGCCCCTCACCATCCAGCCGATGCACCACGTTCATCCGACGATTCTAGAAACCAGGGCCTGGCAGTGGGCCGACGAAGCGGCGTGTGCGTCCTTCGCGCAGCGCCTGGCCCGCCAGGCCGGCTTGAAGCGTGCTTTCCTCACCCTGCAAGGGCCGCTGGGGGCCGGCAAGACGACCTTCGTACGCCACCTGCTCCGGGCGCTGGGGGTGGCCGGCCGCATCAAGAGCCCGACCTACACCGTCATGGAACCCCATCAGGCCCCGGGCCTGGAGATCGCGCACTTCGACTTCTACCGTTTCAACGACCCCCGAGAGTGGGAAGACGCCGGCTTCAGGGATGTGTTCGCAGGGCCCGGCCTGAAGCTGGCGGAGTGGCCGGACAAGGCTGCGGGCGCCCTGCCCACGCCTGACCTGGCGCTTCACATTTGGCCGCAGGACCCCAGCCCCGCCGATACGGCCGATACGGCCGACAACGGGCGCGTCGTGGCAGGCGACGACACGGGCGACCGTGCGCCGCGGCGACCTGCGCCCCGGAAGCGGTGGCCGCACTGCCGCAGGCAGGGCCCGCCGCCGGGCGCTGGCGCGCCTGGGCGCACTGGCCCTGGCGGTGACCGTCAGCGACCTGGCACGGGCCGTGGCCATCCTTGCCGTGCGGGTGTGGCCGGCGGCGGATTACACGCGCGTCACGATCGAGAGCGACGCGCCCCTGACGGCCCGGCAGTTCCTCACGCCCGAAGGCCCGCCCCGGCTGGTGATCGACATCGACGGCCTGGAGCTGGACGGCGCGCTGCGTGAACTGGTGGGCAAGGTCAAGCCTGACGACCCGTTCATTGCCGGCGTGCGGGTCGGGCAGTACCAGCCGCGCACCGTGCGACTGGTGCTCGACCTGAAGCAGGCGGTGGCGCCGCAGCAATTCGTGCTGGCCCCGGTGGCGGCGTACCGGCATCGGCTGGTGCTGGACCTGTACCCCCAGGTGGAGCGCGACCCGCTGCTGGCCCTGGTGCAGGAGCGGGAGCAGGCCTCGCGACAGGCGGGCCAGGCGGTGAAGGATGCCCTGGGCGAGTTCATCGGGCGCGTGGAGCGTCCCATGACGGCAGCGCCCCCCGCGGGCAGCGCCCCGCCCAGGCCGCTGCCCGGTCCCGTAGCGCCTCCCGCCGCCGCGTTGCAGACTCCTGCGCCGCCTGACGAGGCGGCGACCACCGCCCTGCCCGAGGGCATCGACCGGCTGGTCATCGTGGCCCTGGACCCGGGCCATGGCGGCGAGGACCCCGGCGCCATCGGCCCCACCGGCCTGCGCGAGAAGGACGTCGTGCTGCAGATCGCGCTGCAACTGCGCGAGCGGCTGAACGAGCAGCGCGGCATGCGCGCCATGCTGACGCGCGACGCCGACTTCTTCGTGCCGCTGCACCAGCGGGTGCGCAAGGCACGGCGCGTGCAGGCCGATCTCTTCGTCTCCATCCATGCGGACGCCTTCATGCGCCCCGAGGCCCGCGGGGGCAGCGTGTTCGCGCTGTCCACGGGTGCGGCCACCAGCACGGCCGCGAAGTGGATGGCCGACCGGGAGAACGCCGCCGACCTGGTGGGCGGCGTCAACGTCGCGGTCAAGGACACGCAGGTGCTGCGGGCGATGCTGGACATGAGCACCACCGCGCAGATCAAGGACAGCCTGCGCGCAGGGCAGGAGGTGCTCAGCCGGCTGGGACGGGTGGGCCGCCTGCACAAGCCCCAGGTCGAGCAGGCGGGCTTTGCGGTGCTGAAGGCACCGGACATCCCCAGCATCCTGGTGGAGACCGCCTTCATCTCCAACCCGCAGGAGGAAGCCCTGCTGCGCGACCCCGAATGGCAGGCCCGGCTGGTGGAAGCACTGGCCGAGGGGGTACGGCGCTACTTCCTGAAGAACCCGCCCCTGGCCCGGCAGCGCCGGGTGTGAGGCCCCGGGCCTGTTCAGGGGGCGGCCTGGCGCGCCTTCCACGCCCCGAAGATCGCGATCAGGCCGGGCACCAGGATGAGCGCCCAGATGATCTTGCTCAGGTGCTGTTGCACCAGGGGCAGGTTGCCGAACAGGTAGCCCGCCAGCGTGAGGCTGATCACCCAGATGAGCGCGCCCACGACGTTGTAGGTGCTGAAGCGCGCCCGGTTCATCTCGGCCACGCCGGCCACGAAGGGCGCGAAGGTTCGGATGAACGGCATGAAGCGGGCCAGGATGATGGTGATGCCGCCCCAGCGCTCGTAGAAGGCATGGGCCTGCTGGAAGGCATGCTTGTTGAAGAAGCGGCTGTGCTCCCAGGACCACACCCGCGGCCCCACGTGCCGGCCGATGAGGTAGTTGGTCTGGTCGCCCAGCACGGCGGCCAGGATGAGCAGCCCCATCGCCAGCGGCAGGCTCATCAGCCCCACGCCGCACAAGGTGCCCACCACGAACAGCAGCGAGTCGCCGGGCAGGAAGGGCATGACCACCACGCCCGTCTCGACGAAGACGATCAGGAACAGCAGCGCGTACACCCAGGCGCCATAGGCCTGGACGAAAGTCGCCAGGTGCTTGTCGACATGCAGGATGAAGTCGATCAGGAAGGCGATGAGGTCCATGCCGGGATTATCGGGACCCCCTTCCTACAATGATCTGGATGGACTCACGACTTGCGGCCGTCTCCCGACGCGCCATCCTGGAACTGCCTGACGAGCTGGTGAGCCAGATCGCCGCGGGCGAGGTGGTGGAGCGGCCCGCCTCGGTGGTGCGCGAACTGGTGGACAACGCGCTGGACGCCGGCGCCACCCAGGTCACGGTCAGGCTCTCGGCGGGGGGCGTGCGCAGCATCGCCGTGGAGGACGACGGCGCCGGCATCCCGGCGCAGGAGCTGCCCCTGGCCTTGAAGCGGCACGCCACCAGCAAGATCCGTGATCTGACGGAACTGGAGCGTGTGGGCACCATGGGGTTCCGCGGCGAGGCCCTGGCCGCCATCGCCAGCATTGCCGATCTCAGCCTGACCAGCCGCACCGCCGACGCGCCCCATGCCTTCCGCCTGGACGCGCGCAGCGGTGAACTGCAGCCCGCCGCGCGCGCCACCGGCACCACGGTGGAAGTGCGCGAGCTGTTCTTCAGCACCCCGGCCCGGCGCAAGTTCCTCAAGACCGACGCCACCGAGCTCGCGCATGCGCTGGAGGCCGTGCGCCGACATGCGCTGGCCCGGCCCGACGTCGGCTTCGCCGTCTGGCATGAAGGCCGCCTGGTGGCGCAGTGGCGTGCCGGTGCGTCCGACCAGCGCCTGGCCGATGTGCTGGGGGCGGATTTCCTGCAGTCCAGCCGGCCCGTGGACAGCGCGCTCGGCCCGCTGACGCTGACGGGCCGCGCAGGTCAGCCCGAGGCCGCCCGCAGCCGCACCGCCCAGCAGTTCCTCTTCGTCAACGGCCGCTTCATCCGCGACCGCCTGATTTCCCACGCGGTGCGTGCCGCCTACGAAGACCAGTTGCATGGCAGCCGGCAGCCGGCCTACGTGCTGTTCCTGCAGATCGAGCCGGAACTGGTGGACGTCAACGTCCACCCCACGAAGATCGAGGTGCGGTTCCGTGACGGACGCGCCGTGCACCAGGCGGTGCAGCGGGCGGTGGAGCAGGCGCTGGCGCCCACGCGGGCGGGGCTGCCCGGCACACCGGGTGCAGAGGAGACGGGGTTGGCGCTGGCCGGTGCGACCAGGCCTGCTGCGCCGGGCACTGCCGGGCCCGACGCAGCACCAGGGGCTGCGTCAGCCGGCACCGCGCCCGCTTGGGCACCGCATCAACCCTCGTTGCTGGTGCGCGAGGCCGCGCCCCCCTGGCCCCGGCCGGACCGCCTGGCCGGCAGCGGCGGGCTGCCCGCCTGGGCCGCGCTGCGGCAGGGCTTTGCGGGTACAGCGGCACACGGTGAAGCGACACAAGCTGGCCCTGCAGTGCAAGGGCCGGCAGCCACCGGCGATGCAAGCCCGGGGCCCGACGACCCGGCGACCAGTGCGGTCGGGCACGGCACGGCATGGGATGCGCTGGGCCATGCCATCGCCGCACCCGAGCAAGCGCATGACCAGCCCCTGGGCCGTGCCATCGCCCAGTTGGCAGGCGTTTACGTGCTGGCGGAGACCGCCCAGGGGCTGGTGGTGGTGGACATGCACGCCGCGCATGAGCGCATCGTGTACGAACGCCTGAAGCAGGCTGCCGATACCGGCGGCCCCCTGCCTTCGCAACCGCTGCTGATTCCGCACACCATGTCGGCCACCGCGGCCGAGGTGGCGGCCGTGCAGGAAGAACCGGAAGCCCTCAAGGCGCTGGGGCTGGAAGTGGACGTGCTGGGGCCGGCCACACTGGCGGTGCGCAGCCGCCCGGCCGCCCTGCCCCAGGCGGACCTGACCGAACTCACCCGCTCCGTGCTGGCGGAACTGCAGCAGATCGGCTCCAGCCGCGTGGTGCAGCGCGCGCGCGACGATCTGCTGGCCACCATGGCCTGCCACGCCGCCGTGCGCGCCAACCGCCGCCTCACCCTGGCCGAGATGGACGCCCTGCTGCGGGACATGGAAGCCACGGAGCGCGCCGACACCTGCAACCACGGCCGGCCCACCTGGCGGCACATCACCCTCAAGGAGCTGGACAGCCTGTTCCTGCGGGGCCGTTGACATCACATGCCTCAAGGCCACCCATGAAAGACCGTCCCCGCCTCGGCGTGAAACCTGACGCTCCGGCGCGAGACCCAAGGCGGCCGGCCGTCCGGGGTCAGCCGCCCCCGCGCAGCCGCGCACCGTCCCAACCACGGGCCCAACCACCATCCCAACCACCGCCTCAGCCACCGTCTCAGGCACCGGCCCAGGCACGGGCCCAGCCTCGTGCCCAAGCGCGGGCCCAACCACCGGCCCCGCCACGCGCACCAGCTCGGGCCAGCGCCAGGGCAGCTGCGGACGTCCCACCCGCCGAAGGCGTGCGCCTGTCCAAGGTGATGGCCGAGCGCGCCATCGCCTCGCGGCGTGAAGCCGACGAGTGGATCGAGGCCGGGTGGGTGCGCGTGAACGGACGGCTGGCCGTGCTGGGCCAGCGCATCCGCGGCGATGAGCGCATCGACATCGACCCGGCCGCCCGGCAGGAACAGGGCCACCGCGTGACCATCCTGCTGCACAAGCCGCTGGGCTTCGTCAGCGGTCAGGCCGAGGATGGGCACGAACCCGCCGCCGTCCTGGTGACGGCCGACCGTCGCTGGTCGGAAGACCGCGGCAGGCCCTGGCACCCCGGTCATGGCAGAGGCCTGGCACCGGCGGGCCGCCTGGACCTGGACTCCACGGGACTGCTGGTGCTGACGCAGGACGGCCGCGTGGCGCGCCACCTGATCGGCGAGGAATCCGATGTCGAGAAGGAATACCTGGTGAAGGTGGCGCCGATGGCGCCCGGCTCGTTTCGCGAGAACGGGCTGGACCTGCTGCGTCACGGGCTGGCACTGGACGACCGGCCACTGCTGCCCGCCAAGGTGAGCTGGGCCAACGAGGACCAGTTGCGCATCGTGCTGCGCGAAGGGCGCAAGCGGCAGGTGCGCCGCATGTGCGAACTGGTGGGCCTGAAGGTGCTGGCGCTGCGGCGCGTGCGCATCGGCAGCGTGCTGCTGGGCAAGCTGCCGCCGGGACAGTGGCGTTACCTGCGGGACGACGAACGCTTCTGATACGCCCGCCCCTCGAGGCCCACCGCTTGCTTCGCCTGCCCACCCCCTGAAAGAACAAGCCGAGATGACACCTTCCGCGGACGCACAGGCGCGCCCACGTCCCCCGGACCATCTCGTGGCGGTGATGCTGGCCCTGTTCCTCGGGCTGCTGCCGGTCACCACCGACCTGTACCTGCCGGGCCTGCCCGCGTTGGCTGCCGAGTTCGGCGGCGCGGTCGGTCAGGCGCAGCTGACCCTGTCGGGCCTGATCCTGGCCTTCGGCTTCGGCCAGTTGCTGCTGGGCCCGGTGTCCGACCGGGTCGGCCGTCGGCCGGTGCTGCTGGCCGGCCTGCGGGCTCGCGGCTTCGGTGGTCTGCGGCCGGGCGATGGTGCGTGACTTGTACGACCCCCTGCGGGGCACGCTGGTGATGAGCCGTGCGCAGTCGGGCCTGGGGCTGTTCGCCCTCGGCAGCCCCGTGCTGGGGGGTGTGCTGGCCGGCACCCTGGGTTGGCGCTGGGCGCTTGCGGCCACGGGCGTCGTGGCTGCAGTGGCGCTGGCCCTGGTGGTCTGGCGCCTGCCCGAGACCCTGGCCCAACGCAACCCGCGCGCGCTGGAACCGGCCCGCATGGCGGGCACCTGGGCGCAGATGCTGCGGCAACCCGTGTTTCTCGCCTGGTCCCTCTTGCTGATGTTCACTTACGGCGGGCTTTTCACCTTCCTGGCCAGCAGCTCCTTCGTCTACATCGAAGTGCTCGGCACCTCGCGCCCGGTGTACGGCCTGTTCCTGGCCAGTGCCTCGGTTTCCTACCTGGCCGGTACGTTTGCCTGCCGGCGCTGGATCGCCGCGCACGGCATCGCTCGCACCGTCCGGCGCGCCGCCGCATTCAGCCTCGCTGGAGGCCTGGGCATGGCCGCGCTGTCGCTGGCGGGCGTGACCAGCCCTTGGGCCATCTGCCTGCCGCAAATGGTCTTCAACTTCGGCCATGGCATCCACCAACCGTGCGGGCAGGCCGGAGTGGTGGGCCCGTTCCCGCAGGCGGCGGGCGCCGCGTCGGCCTTGTCCGGCTTCATGTCGGCCGCCGCCGCCTTCCTGATCGGGCTGTGGCTGGGCCGCGCCATCGACGGCACGGTGTTCCCGCTGACGCTGACGCTGGCCTTGTTCTCCGTGCTCACCGCCGCCGTCGCCTGGACCCTGGTGCAGCGCCATGGTGACCCGTCTTCCACCGGGGGCCCGGCTTGACGCTGCCCGTGCTGGCCCTGGCCGGCCCCACGGCCAGTGGCAAGAGCGCAGCCGCCCTGGCGGTGGCGCGCGCGCTGGCGCCGCAGCGCCGGGTGGAGATCATCAGCGTGGACTCGGCGCTGGTCTACCGCGGCATGAACATCGGCACGGCCAAGCCCACCGCGGCCGAGCAGGCCGAGGTTCCGCACCACCTCATCGACCTGATCGACCCCGCGCAGGCCTACTCCGCCGCACGCTTCGTGGCCGACGCGAAGCTCGCCATTGCGGACATCCGAAGCCGAGGGGCTCTGCCCCTGCTGGTGGGCGGCACCATGCTCTACCTGAAGGCGCTGCGCGATGGGCTGGACGCCCTGCCCGCGGCGGACGCTGCCGTGCGCGCCGAGCTGGATGCCCGCGCTGCCCGAGAAGGCTGGCCGGCCCTTCATGCGGAACTGGCCCAGGTGGACCCCGTGACCGCCGCCCGACTGGCACCTCTGGACGCGCAGCGCATCCAGCGGGCCCTGGAAGTGTGGCAACTCACCGGCCAGCCGCTGTCGCAGTGGCACGCGGGCGCTGCGACGGCGCCCGCCTCCGACGGCGCGGCGCGGGCCCTGCCAGGGGTGGAACTGCAGCTCATCGCGCTGGAGCCTGCCTCCAGGGCCTGGCTGCACGAGCGCATCGCCCAGCGCTTCGACGCCATGCTGGCCGCAGGCTTCGTGCAGGAGCTGCGGTCCCTGCGCCAGCGGGCGGATCTGCACCCCGAGCTGCCTTCGATGCGCTGCGTCGGCTACCGCCAGGCCTGGCAGGCGCTGGACCACGATGGTTCGCTGGCCCCGGGCTCACCCGGCTGGTCCGCCTTCCGCGAAGCCGGCATCGCCGCCACCCGGCAGTTGGCGAAGCGTCAACTGACCTGGCTGCGCTCCATGCCACAGCGCCACATCGTGGCCTGCGATGCGCCCGACGCGGTGGCACAAGTGACCGACCGCATCCAGTCGCTGCTTGAGCGCTGAGGCGCCGGGCAGGCCTCAGGGCTGCACCGGCGTGGCCCGCGGCAGGGGCAGGCCTCGGCGGGCCATCTCCTCGCGCAGCAGGTCCGGGCGGTCGGTGACGATGCCGTCCACGCCCATGTCGATCAGACGCGCCATCTGGGCCGTGTCGTTCACCGTCCAGGCCAGCACCGTGAGGCCCAGGCCCTTGGCTTCCTGCAGCAGCGCAGGCGTCAGGTCGCCGAAGTAGACCGACCAGATGCGCCCGCCTGCCGCACGCACCATCTTCGGCACCGATCCGTGGTCGGCGTGGCGGATGCCGGCGGTCCAGGCCGAGGCCTGGGGGGAACCGGCGCCGATGTTGTCCAGCCAGCGCTGCTGGGCGCTGAGGTAGACGGTGCCGATCTCCGGCGCCTGCGCCTGCACCACCTGCAGCGTGCGCCAGTCGAAGGACAGGATGGTGGTGCGCGCGGCCACGCCCGCCTGGCGCACCGCGGCAATCAGCGCCCGGGCAAAGGGCTCGGGCGCCACGGTGGCCTCGGGCGTGTGCGGAAAGACCTTGGTCTCCAAGGCGAAGCGCACCTCCTGGTTGCCCGACTTGCGCACCAGCGCGAACAGCTCGTCCAGGGTGGGCAGATGTCGGGGTTCAGCGACGGGTCGTGGGAAATCACCAGCACGCCGTCGCGGGTGATGGCGATGTCGGTCTCCAGCGTGGTCACGCCGATCGACAGCGCCCGCGCAAAGGACGGCAGGGTGTTTTCGGGCAGCAGGCCCCGTGCGCCACGGTGGCCCTGCAAGTCCAGGGCCCAGCTCCAGGAGCCGCACAGGGCGAGGGTTAGCGCGACAAGTGTTTTCCGGTTCATGTTCTTCTCCATGACCCGCCGCAGGCGCAGCCGGGCCCGCGCAGGCATCATGCGCCGATCATGCTCCAGATCAAAGGCCTGACCAAGCGCTACGGCGACACCCGCGTCCTGCACCGGGTGGATCTGCAGGTGGCCAGCGGTGAGTTCGTGGCGCTGCTGGGGGAGTCCGGCGTGGGCAAGTCCACGCTGCTGAACTGCATCGCCGGGCTGGACGACGCCGATGAAGGACGCATCGTCCTGGGTGGCGTGGAGGTCGGCGCGCTGGACGCTGACGGGCGAGCGCTGATGCGGCGTGAACGGCTGGGCTTCGTGTTCCAGGCCTTCCACGTGTTGCCCCACCTCAGCGTCGAAGAGAACGTGGCATTGCCCCTGCGTCTGCTGGGCCGAGCCGGCCCGGGCGCAGGCCAGGACCGGGTGCGCATGCTGCTGGACGCCGTGGGCCTGGCCGGCCTGGGGGAGCGCCTGCCAGCCCAGCTTTCGGGCGGGCAGTTGCAGCGCGTGGCCATCGCCCGCGCCCTGGTACACGAGCCAGCCTTGATCCTGGCGGACGAGCCCACCGGCAACCTGGACCCGACCACCGCCGCGCGCGTGCTGGACCTGCTGCTGGACCAGGCCCGCCGCAGCGGGGCCGCTTGCCTGCTGGTGACGCACTCGCAGGCCGCCGCGGCCCGGGCCGACCGGGTGCTGCGCCTCACGCCCCAAGGCGTGGAAGCTGCGGCTGCGGCCGCGGCCGCAGCTCCGGCCCCCGCATGAGCGTCGAAGCCCCGTCAGGCCGGGGCCGAGGACGGAACAGTCCTGGGCCCCGCTCGCCACTGGCATCTCTGGCGATGTTGGGCCCTCTGTGGCCGCTGATCCTGCGCGAATGGCGCCACCACCCCTGGCGGCACGCCATGGCGGCGCTGGCCGTGGCCCTGGGCGTGGCGCTGGCCTGGTCGGTGCACCTGATCAATGTCTCGGCCCTGGCCGAGTTCTCGGCCGCGGTGCGCTCGGCCAACGGTGAACCCGACGCCGTGCTGCGCGGTCCGCGAGAAGGCTTCGACGACCGGTCGCTCGACCTCGTGGCGGCCTTGCCGGGCGTGGCCCTGGCCAGCCCGGTGGTGGAGGTGGGCACCTACGCGGCGCCCGGTCCGGCCGCAGGTCTGGGACCCACTGGCGCGACCCCGCAGACAGACGGATCAAGGGCGTCTGCGCCAAGCCCTGGGGCAAGCCCGTCCCTGGCTTCGGCCTCCGCGCCGGCCCCAGGCATCGCGTCCGCCGCCCGCCTGCCGGTGCGCCTGATAGGCCTGGACGCTCTGGTGGCCGCCACCTTGACGCCCGGGGCCCTGCCCCGCCCCGCCGAGGGCCAGGGCCGCCTGGCGGCGCTGGACCCCGGTCTGGCCTTCGTCAACGCCGCGGCGTGGGACCGCCTGGGCCTGCGCGATGGGCAGACGCTGCGCCTGCAGGCCGGCCCACGCTGGCACACGCTGCAGGTGGGCGGCAGCGTGGCGGCAGGGGGCACGCCGCTGGTGGTGGTCGACATCGCGGCGGCGCAGGCCCTGTTCGGCCTGGAGGGCCGCCTCACGCGCATCGACCTGCGCCTGGAGCCGGGCGTGAGCGTGGAATCGCTGGAAGGTCGATGGCCGTCGGGCCTCACCCCGGTGGCGGCCAACGAGGCCGAACAACGTGTGTCGCACCTCTCACGCGCCTACCGCGTGAACCTCACCGTGCTGGCACTGGTGGCCCTGTTCGTCGGCGCGTTCCTGGTGTACTCGGTGGTCAGCCTGTCGGTGGCGCAGCGCACGCCTGCGCTGGCGCTGCTGGGGGTGCTGGGCCTGACCGCCGGCGAGCGGCGTGCCCTGGTGCTGGCCGAGTGCGGCCTGCTGGGCCTGGGCGGCAGCGCGCTCGGCCTGGCACTGGGCAGCGCCATGGCCGCCGGGGCCCTGCGCTGGCTGGCGGGCGATCTGGGCGGCGGCTACTTCCCGGGCATCGCCCCGCCGCTGCGCGTGGACGGCTGGGGCCTGGCGGGCTTTGGCCTGCTGGGCGTGGCCTCGGCGCTGGTGGGCGGCTGGGTGCCGGCGCAGCGCGCCCAGCAGCTGCAGCCTGCGCTGGCGCTG
>JAJTDM010000138.1 GCA_021300575.1 Rubrivivax sp. | reverse complement strand
GCCATGCTGGGTAACCAGAGCAACCCACAAACAAGGCCGGATACAAGGCAGCAGCCGACTTCTTCACAACACGATGCGGGTTTGCACCTATCGCCGGGAGGCATCCATACAAGATACCCCCATGACCGACCTGAGCCAACCCGTCATGACGCCCCTGGTCTTGCGCGAACGTGATGAGCGCGGCGTGGTGCGCCTCACGCTGAACCGGCCCAACGCCTTCAATTCCCTGTCTGAAGCCACGCTCAGCGCCCTGCAGGCCGAACTCGACGCCGTGCAGGCCGACGAGACGGCCCGGGTGGTGGTGATCGCTGCGGCCGGCAAGGCCTTCTGCGCCGGGCACGACCTGAAGGAGATGCGCGCCGAGCCCTCGCAGGCTTACTACGAGCGCCTGTTCGCGCAGTGCGGCCGCATGATGATGACGATCCAGCAACTGCCTGTGCCCGTCATCGCCCGGGTGCAGGGCATTGCCACGGCGGCAGGCTGCCAGCTCGTGGCCATGTGCGACCTGGCGGTGGCCGCACGCGATGCGCGCTTTGCCGTCAGTGGCGTGAACCTGGGCCTGTTCTGCTCCACCCCCAGCGTGGCCTTGAGCCGTAACCTGCCTCGCAAGGCCGCGTTCGAGATGCTGGTGACCGGCGCTTTCATCTCGGCGGATGAAGCGCAGGCCAAGGGTCTGGTCAACCGGGTGGTCGAAGCGGACCAGCTTGACGAGGAAATCGACTCGCTGGTGGCCAGCATCGTGGCCAAGCCTCGTGTGGCGCTGGCCATGGGCAAGAGCCTGTTCTACCGCCAGCTGGAGGTGGGCATCGAGGAGGCCTACACCGACGCCGGCGAGACCATGGCCTGCAACATGATGGACACCGCGGCCCTGGAGGGCGTGCAGGCCTTCATCGACAAACGTGCGCCCGATTGGCGCGGCGCCCGGTGACTTTGCCGATGGCGGATACGGCCAGGCACTTCGACGTCATCGTGCTGGGCGCCGGCATGGCCGGGGCCTCGGTGGCTGCCGAACTGGCGCCGCAGCGCCGCGTGCTGCTGCTGGAGCTGGAAGACCAGCCCGGGCGCCACACCACCGGGCGCTCTGCCGCGATGTTCTTCGAGAGCTATGGCAATGCCACGGTGCGCGGGCTCACGCGTGCCAGCCGCGCCTTTCTGGAGCAGCCGCCTGAAGGCTTTGCCGACGTGCCCTTGATGAGCCCGCGCGCGGCGCTCTTCGTGGCCGGGCCAGAAGCGGCGCCGCGTTTGCAGGACATGCTCGGCTCTTTCCAGGAGGGCACGGGCCTCAAACCCCTGCCGCGCGAGGAGGCCTTGCGCCAGGTGCCCATCCTGCGGCCCGAGGCCGTGGCCGCGGCGGCGCTGGACGACAGCGGGCGCGACATGGAGGTGGCCGCCATCCTGCAGGGCTACCTGCGCCTGCTGCGCCGCGCCGGGGCGCAGGTGGTGCTGGGGGCCGGCGAGGTGGCATTGCATCGGCAGGCGGGGCAGTGGACGGTGGACAGCCGCGCGGGCCGCTTTCAGGCGCCTGTTCTCGTGAATGCCACCGGCGCCTGGGCCGATGTGGTGGCCCGCCAGGCCGGCGCGCGCCCTGTGGGCCTGCAGCCCATGCGCCGCACCGCCATGACCATCGCTGCGCCCGAGGGCCACGACACGCGCCACTGGCCCATGGTGATCGACGTGGACGAGACCGTGTACTTCAAGCCCGACGCCGGGCAGTTCTTGCTGTCCCCCGCCAACGAAGACCCGATGGACCCCTGCGACGTGGCGCCGGAAGAGCTGGACATCGCCCTGGCCGTGGACCGCTTCGAAGCGCTGACCACCCACCCCGTACGGCGCATCGCCCACCGCTGGGCGGGGCTGCGCAGCTTCGTGGCCGACCGCGCGCCCGTTGCCGGCTGGGACACTCAGGCTGAAGGCTTCTTCTGGCTGGCAGGGCAGGGCGGCTATGGCATCCAGATGGCCCCGGCCCTGGCGCGCGCCGCAGCCGCGCTGGTGCTGGGCCAGGCCTTGCCCGCTGATATTGCAGCCCAGGGCGTCACCGCCGACGCGCTGTCTCCTCGACGGCTGCTGTAAGCCCGAGAGTCCCTATCCAAAGGCTGCTTCGGACCTTCGTCGCGCCTGCTCACCTTCGAACCCCTCCGCGTCATGAAGATCCACATCGCCGGCATCGCCACCGAGACCAACACCTTTGCCCTGGCCCCCACGGGCCTGGCCGCCTGGGAGGTGGACCATGGCGAGGGCCGCAGCGCCGAGGCGCGGCGCTGGCACGAGGCCGGGCGCCGGCTGGCCGCACGTGACGGGCACGAGGCGCACTTCGGCCTGCTGGCGGCGGCGCAACCTGCCGGTACCACCGTGCAGTCCGCCTATGAAACCCTGCGCGATGAACTGCTGCAGCGCCTGCAGGCCGCGCTGCCCGTGAACGCCGTGCTGCTGGTGCTGCACGGGGCGATGGTGGCCGAGGGCTGCCCAGACTGCGAGGGCGACCTCATCGAACGCGTGCGCGCCCTGGTGGGCCCCGGCGTGCCCATTGGCGTGGAACTGGACCTGCACTGCCATTTCACCGAGCGCATGCACCGCCACGCCGACATCGTCATCGCCTACAAGGAGTACCCCCACACCGACATGGTGGAGCGCTTCGAGGAATTGTGGGCGCTGACCCTGGCCGCCGCGCAGGGCCGCGTGCGCCCGGTGACCGCCGTGCACGATTGCCGCATGGTGGGCTTCTGGCACACCACGCGCGAGCCCATGAAAAGCTTCGTGGCCCGCATGAAGGCGTTGGAAGCCCAGCCGGGGGTGTTGAGCGTGAGCTTCGGCCACGGCTTCCCCTGGGGTGATGTGCCCGAGGCCGGCGCCAAAGTGTGGGTGGTGACCGATGGCGACCCCGCCTTGGGCGAGCGCCTGGCGCAGGCGCTGGGTCAGGAGATCTGGGACATGCGCCACCAGACGGCGGCACGCCCGACCCGCATTGCCGAAGCGATGGACCGCCTGGCCGCGCACACGGGTGGCCGGCCCCTGGTGCTGGCTGACACCGCCGACAACGCCGGCGGTGGCGCCGGCAGCGACTCCACCTTCATCCTGCAGGCCCTGGTGCAGCGGGGCATCGGCCAGGTGGCCCTGGCGCCCTTCTGGGACCTGGGGGCGCTGCAGGTGTGCGCCGAAGCCGGGGTGGGCACCCGCCTGAGCCTGCGCGTGGGCGGCAAACTGGGCCCGCTGTCAGGTGACCCGGTGGACCTGCGCGTCACCGTGCGCGCCCTGGTGGAGGACCATTGGCAAAGCGGCCTGGGCGGCCACCCCGCGCCCTGCGGCCGCTCGGCCTGGGTGCGCACCGACGACGGGCTGGACCTGGTGCTGATCTCCCACCGCCAGCAGGCTTTCGGCACCGAGCTCTTCACTGGCCTGGGCATCGATCTCAGCACCTGCCGCGGCATCGTCGTCAAGAGCTCGCAGCACTTCCACGCCGCCTTCGCGCCGCTGGCCAGCGAAGTGCTCTACGTCGAATCCCCCGGCCTGCTCAACACCGACTTCGCGAACGTGGCCTACCGCCACCGCAGCCTGGACTACTGGCCGAGGGTGGAGCGGGTGGGTTGAGGGGACCGCCCGCCCTACGCTGCCACCAGGCCGCGCATCTCGGCGTGGTGGTACACCGCGCTGGAGGCAGGCGGCCGCAAGGCCAGGGCCACCATGGCGGCGGCGATCTCCGTGGTGCGGATGGGACGCAGGCGCGAGGGCAGCACGGGCGCCATCAGCGCCAGCGCGCCGGCGATCAGCCCGCCCGTGTGGCGCGAACCGATGATGACCGAAGGCCGCAGGATGCTCACCACCTGCGGGCCCTGGGCCTTCACGGCCTGCTCTGCCTCGCCCTTCACGCGGGCATAGCGCGGCAGGCCCGCCGCGCCCGAGCCCGTGGTCCTGGCCTGCGGGTCCGCCCCCACGGCGGACATGAACACCAGGTGCTGCACCGCGGTCGAGCGCTTCAGCCCCCGGGCAAAAGCCGCGTTCAGTTCCACATCCACCGCGCGATGCTGGTCAATCGTCAGCGCCGCCGTGCCGGCGCCCACCCCCAGCACGCTGAACCCCACCGCAGGGCCGTCGCACCCCGCCAGCGCGTCCACCACCGCCTTCTCCAGCGCCTGCGGCTGCATGTCGGGCACCAGGTGCTCCACCACACCGGCCTGGGCCCCCACGCCAGGACCGGCGGCCCCCGGCCTGCGGGCCAGCAGGATCACCGGCCCGAAGCGCCCGCTGTGCACCACCGCGTCCAACAGGGCCTGGCCCACGGAGCCCGAAGCACCCAGGATGATGGCGGTGGTGAGTGGCATGGGGGTGGGGTGTGGTCAATGGGGGCAGGGCAGAGACGGCCCGGCGATGCTGCCACAGGGGTGGGGCGTGGGCAAGGCGGGTGACACTTGGCTTCTGGTACCGTCCATCCTCGCGCTTCGTGAGCCCGCCTGCTCGCAGGCGCTTGCGCTGCGGGTGCCGGAAGCTGGCTGAAGGGCTTCGCTCTCACCCTGGGCGGTCGCAGGCGTGGCGGCCGGGTGGCGGTTGGCGAGGGGGGCGGGCGACTCCGGATAAACCCTTGATGCCCCTTTGTCCCCTGGTCACTGGTGCGAGAACGTCGATGTTGTCAGTAACATCGCCCCAGCACCTCCACCACATCTTCAGGGCGGGCGATGGCGAGACGCGCAAGGCTGGTCATGCGTTCACGGGGCATCAAGGCGACCGGCAGCCCGGAGAACGAGTACGGGTCTCTGAGGACAGTGGGCGCACTCGCCTTGCTGTTCAAGGGTTGAGTTGAGATGGGCATCAACCTCATCGTCGCCGTCACCGACGACGATTGGTTCAGGATGCTGCGTCGCATGCCGGACCTCAAGGAGGTCAACTTTTGGGCGCCCTCGGACTCAAGCTTCAAGGCCCTCAAGCCCGGCGAGCTTTTCCTCTTCAAGCTGCGCGCCCCGTACAACGCCATCGTCGGAGGTGGCGTCTTCACTCACTCGAACTCCTTGCCCTGCTCGCTAGCATGGGAGGCTTTCCGGGAAGCCAACGGGGCGACATCAGCCCAGGAGATGAGGGCTCGCATTGCGAAGTACCGGCGTGTTGCCCCCGGTGATCGGAGCGACTTCGCGATCGGTTGCCGAATCCTGACCCAGCCGTTCTTCCTGCCGGAAGCCGAATGGATTCCGGTGCCGGCGAGCTGGTCCAAGAACATCGTGCAGTTCAAGACCTACAACACCGGTGAACAGGAGGGGCTTGCACTCTGGGACGCCGTGCAGCAACGGCTTGCCCCCCAACCGGCGCTGGGCGTCGCGGAGGAGGCAGGGCGCTTCGGGGAGCCTCAGCTGATCCGACCACGCCTGGGCCAGGGTGCATTTCGCGTCGTGGTCACCGACGTGTACAAGCGTCGCTGTGCGGTATCCCGTGAAAGGACGCTGCCCGCGCTGGAAGCAGCGCACATCCGCCCTCTTGATTAGAAACCTGCTTCAGCAGGCTCGTCCAGTGAGCCACTGAGACCGTAACCTGAGCTCTCCTGACGAAGGAGAGTCCTGATGTCCAGCCACCAGATCCAGTTTCAGT
>JAJTDM010000028.1 GCA_021300575.1 Rubrivivax sp. | reverse complement strand
GCCACGACCGGCGTCAGGTCAGACATCCGCTCGCCTGCTCGGAGGTGTCTTCCACATTAACTTCGCTATAACCTGCGCGCGATGGCCGAGCTTGGGCCCGGACCACACCGCTCGGGCGACATTGCGGCCTGCTACCCCGCCAAGGTCACATCGCTCGCGCCGACGCGCAGCTCACTGATCTCCAAGGGAATGATCTGGAGCCCGAACCACGGTGATACCGCCTACACCGTACCGATGTTCGACGAGTTCATGAAGCGCATCATGCCCAGCGGCGAGTGGCGTCACGGCTGAACCGACAGCGCACCCCTCAGTTCAGGTACATCCCCAGGTACCGCCGTCCGCGGCTGACGGTGGCCGGGTCCGGGCAGGCGTCGAACCACTCCACCAGTTGCAGCCGGGCCTTCTCGCGCCACTCGGCCTTGTCGCGCAGCACCACTTCCAGCAGTTCGTCGAAGGCGGCGTTGAAGTCCCCTTCATAGACGCGGATTCCCGCCAGCGCGAAGCGGGCCTCGAAGTCCTTGCCGTTGGCGGCGATGCGCGCGGCCAGGGCCGCTGGGTCGCCCTGCGGGCGGTTGCGGGCGAGTTCGATGCGCTTGAGCAGGCCGGCGTGGCGGTCCTTGCGCTCGGCTGCGGGCACGGCCTGCAGCACCTGCTCGGCCTCGTCCAGGTCGCCGCGCGCCACCACGCGCTCGGCCAGGTCCAGCAGCACGGCGGCGTTGTCCGGCTCGTAGCTCAGCGCCTCGCGCAGCAAAGCCTCGGCGGTCTCGGCGTCCGGCGCTTCGGCCGCTTCCAGGCGGATCTGCTCGGCCTCTGACACCTGGGGCCCCAGGTGCTTGTCCAGGAATTGGCGGACCTGGCCTTCGGGCTGCGCGCCCATGAACTGGTCCACGGGTCGCCCGCCGACGAACAGCACCACCAGCGGGATGCTGCGGATCTGCAGCGCGGCCGAGATCTGCGGCGCCTCGTCGGTGTTCAGCTTGGCCAGCACGAAGCGCCCGCCGTAGGCTTGCACCAGTTTTTCCAGCAAGGGCTTGAGATTGCGGCAGGGGCCACACCAGGGCGCCCAGCAGTCCAGCAGCACCGGCACCTCGAGCGAGCGCTCGAGCACGGTCTGGCGGAAGTCGGCCTCGGTGACGTCGAAGGACAGGTCCTGCGGGGCAGGGGCGGCGGGCAGGTTCTGATCGGTGGAAAACATGGGCGGCAGTGTCGTTCAGAAGCAGGCCGCGCGAACGTGCGGCGTCAAGCTGGGCGGCGGCTGGCAGTTAGAGGGCACACTTATCTCGGTGGCGCGGCGCTGGTCAGCCCAGCTTGACCCCGAGGCGGGTGATCACCGGCCCCCAGCGCCTGACATCGCCCTCGATGAAGCGACGGAAGGCCTCGGGCGTGCCGCCCACGGGGGTGAGGCCCGCGTTGTCCAGCACCTGGCGCACGGCGGCGTCCTTAAGCAACTCGGTCACGTCCGTGGCCACGCGCTGGGCTACGGCGTCAGGCAGGCTGGTGGGCCCCACCAGGCCGTTCCAGGCCAGGGCCTCGACGTTGGGGTAGCCGGCCTCGGCCATCGTCGGCAGGTCCTTCAGGCTGTCCGGACGCTGCGCGCTCGTGACGGCCAGCAGCCGCGCCTTGTTGTTGCGCACGTGCGGCAGCAGGGCTGGGGCCACCATGAAGGTGAGCTGCGCCTCGCCCTGCGCCACGGCCATGGCGGCCGGCGGCGAGCCGTTGAAGGGCACGTGCGTGGCGGCAAAGCCGGCCTCGGACAGCAGCAGCTCCATCGTGAGATGGGCCGAACTGCCGTTGCCCAGCGACGAGTAGTTGACCTTGCCACCTTGCGCCTTGGCCCAGGCCACCAGTTCGGCCACGTTGCGTGCCGGCACGTCGGCGTTGACCGCCAGCACGTTGGGCTGGCTGGTGGTCATGACGATGGGCTTGAGGTCCTTGGTCGGGTCGTAGGGCGTCTTGGCGTACAGGAAGGGTGCGTAGGCCAGCGGGCCGTTGAAGCCGATGCCCAGGGTGTGGCCGTCGGTGGCCTTGGCCACCGCGTCCATGCCCAGCATGCCGCCGGCGCCGGGCTTGTTCTCGATGACCACGGGCTGGCCCCAGCGCGCCGCCAGCTTCTCGCTCATGGCGCGCACGATCAGGTCCAGCGAGCTGCCCGGGCCCGTGGGCACCACGATCTTCACCGGGCGGCTGGGCCAGGCGGCCTGGGGGTAGAGGGGATGGGGGGCGGTGGGGGAATGGGGTCAGGGAGTGCGAACAGGGAATGCGAACAGGTTGGGGCCGTACTGTAGAGGCTGCGTGCTGCTGCGCTCAGCTGCGGCCCGTGGGCGGGCGGCGGACCTCAGGGCCGGGCGGCAGGACCAGGCGCAGGGGGGAGCGCTGCACCGTCGTCCTCGATCCGTGAGACGATTCTGCGTTGATCACCTACTGCCCTCAGGGGTTCAAGGTCATGTCCCGCGTCCTGAAAGTTCTCGCCATCCTGCTGGCCGGCCTCATCCTGCTGGTGTCCGTCTGGTTCTGGGCCGCCCTGTCCTGGAGCTATTCCAGCGGCGAGCGCGCCGGCTGGGTGCAGAAGCTCTCCCACAAGGGCTGGATCTGCAAGACCTGGGAGGGCGAACTGGCGCTGGTGTCACTGCCTGGAAGTGCCGTGGAGAAGTTCTACTTCACGGTGCGGGACGATGCCGTGGCGCAGCAGATCATGAAGGCCATGGGTAAGCGCGTGAGCCTGCATTACGAGGAGAAGGTGGGCCTGCCCACCACCTGCTTTGGTGAGACGCGCCACTTCGTGACCAAGATCGAGATCACACCGGATATTCCCCTGGGCCCTGGCGTGTCGCTGTCTTCGGGGGCGCCGTCAGCCGACGGGCCCGGCGCGCGCGCCCCGGCCCCTGCCGCCCCGGCCCTGCCCGCTTCCCGCTGAGGCGAAGGTCACGGATACAGCCCGCGCATCTCGCGCGCGCTGAGGATGCGTTCGCAAGCCACGGCAAAGGTGGCCGTGCGCAGCGACATCTGCCGCCACCCGCCGTGCTGCTCGGCCGTCTCCCAGATGTGCTGAAGGGCCTGCACCAGGATGCGGTCCAGCCGCTGGTTGACCTCGTCCTCGCTCCAGAAGAAGGAGCTGAAGTCCTGCACCCACTCGAAGTAGCTCACGGTCACGCCGCCCGCGTTGCAGATGACGTCAGGCACGACCAGCACCCCGCGCCCGGTGAGCACGTCATCGGCCGCGGGCAGGGTGGGCCCGTTGGCCCCCTCCAGCACCAGGCGGGCGTGCAGCCGCTGCGCCCGTTCGGCGGTGATCTGGCCTTCCAGCGCGGCGGGAATCAGGACGTCGCAGGGCACGTCCCAGAAGGCTTCGGCCTCCATGCCTTGTGCCGCCCGGAAGCCGCCCACCCCGCCCGTGCGCTGGACGTGCAGCATCAGCTCGGCCACCTCCAGGCCTGCCTCGCGCCAGACCGTGCCGGTGTGGTCCTGGACCGCCACGATGCGCCCGCCCGCCTGCTGGAACAACTCCGCCGCGGCCGAGCCCACGTTGCCAAAGCCTTGCACGGCCACCCTCGCGCCTTCCAGCGGCAGGGCGATGCGGCGCGCTGCCTCGCGTCCGCAGACGAACACGCCGCGCCCCGTGGCCTTCACCCGCCCGAGCGAGCCGCCCAGCTGCAGTGGTTTGCCCGTCACCACGCCCGTGGTGGTGGCGCCCACGTTCATGGAGTAGGTGTCCATCATCCAGGCCATCACCTGGGCGTTGGTGTTGACGTCGGGCGCCGGGATGTCCTGCTGTGGGCCGATCAGCAGCCCGATCTCGCTCGTGTAGCGCCGCGTCAGCTTCTCCAGTTCCTTGAGCGATAGTTCGCGCGGCGCGACGCGGATCCCGCCCTTGGCGCCGCCAAAGGGCAGGTTGACGGCCGCGTTCTTGATGCTCATCCACGCGGCCAGCGCCATCACCTCCTCCAGCCTCACGTCCGGGTGGTAGCGCACGCCGCCCTTGCCCGGGCCGCGCGTGAGCGAGTGCTGCACACGGTAACCCTCGAAGTGGGCGATGCGGCCGTCGTCCATCTCGATGGGCACGTCCACGATGAGGCAGCGCTTGGGCCGGCGCAGGGTCTCAGCCCAGCGCGACAGCCGGCCCAGATGGGGCATCACGCGGTCGATCTGCCGCAGGTAGGTGTTCCACGGGCTGTCGGGGCCGGGGTGGACGTAGGACAGGCCGTTGGCAGGTGGCTCGGTTATCTCGGGTGTGCACATGAGCGTTCGTCTCCCTGGGTGAAGAAACTGGCGCGGTGGCCGATGGCGCCTTATGGGCGGTGTCCTTGCCGCGCAGAGCGCAGGGTAGGGTGTAAGCGCCCGCGGCGCCAGCGTGGCCGCAAGGTCATGCACCGTTTGCATGGGTGCTGGCGCCTGCCGCATGAGCGGCCTGTAGACCCTCCACAATGTGGGCCGGATCGACTCCAAGCAGCGCCTGACCATGACCTCAACCCTCCCCTCTATCCCCGTGGCTTTCGTGACGGGCGGCGCCCGCGGCATCGGGCTGGCCTGCGGACAATGGTTCTTGGACCATGGCTATCACGTGGCGCTGATCGACATCGACGCGGCCACCCTGGCCCGCACCGACGGCGAACTGGCCGACCCGCAGCGCGTGCTGACGGTGCATGCCGATGTCTCCAAGCCTGAGCAGGTGGAGGCCGCCGTCGCCCGTGTGGTAGAGCGCTTCGGCCGCATCGACGCCCTGGTGAACAACGCCGGCGTGGCCGTGTTCAAGAAGATCGGCGAGACCACCTGGGCCGACTGGCGCTACGTGATGGACACCAACCTGGACGGCGCCTTCCTGTGCACCCAGGCCTGCGCCCCCGTGATGCTGCGCAACGGCGGCAGCGCGGTGGTCAACATCGCCTCCATCTCCGGCCTGCGCGCCAGCACCATGCGCGTGGCCTATGGCACCAGCAAGGGCGCGATCATCCACCTCACCAAGCAGCAGGCCATCGAGTTGGGCGCCGCCGGCATCCGGGTGAACTGCGTGGCCCCGGGGCCCGTGGACACCGAGATGGCCAAGCTGGTGCACACGGTGGCCATCCGCAGCGATTACCACGACACCATCCCGCTGAACCGCTACGGCACGATGCAGGAGATCGCCAACGCCGTGGGCTTCCTGTGCAGCCCCGCGGCGAGCTACGTCAATGGCCAGACGCTGGCCGTGGACGGCGGCTTTGACGCCAGCGGGGTGGGCCTGCCCACCTTGCGCGCCGGGGGCCTGCAGCAGCGGGGCTGAAGGGGTAGCAGCGCGCTCGACTACAGCGCCCCGGCCCAGCGGGGCAGGAACAGCGCCACCTCGGGCACGAAGGTCACCAGCAGCAGCGACGCCCCCATTGCCGCCACCATCCACAGCACCCAGCGCGTGGTGGACTCGATGGTGCAGCCGGCAATGCGGCAGGTCACCATCAGGTTCACCGCCATGGGCGGCGTGAACGAGCCGATGGCCAGGTTCATGGTCACGATGATGCCGAACCAGGTCGGGTCCCAGCCGAAGGCCTTGACCACGGGCATGAGCATGGGCACGAAGATCATGAACACCGAGATCGCGTCCAGCAGCATGCCCGCCACCAGCAGGATGAAGGTGATGATGAGCAGCATCACGGTCTCATTGGTCGTCAACGCCATCAGCGACTTGGCGAAGGCGTCGAACGCCCCTACCGTGGAGCCCGCATGCGCGAACACCGTGGCCAGCCCGACGATGGTCAGCACCACGGCCGAGATCTCGGCCGAATCGCGAAAGGCCTCGTAGATGCGGCGCAGATTCAGCGTGCGGTAGATGAACACGCCGACGAACAGCCCATAGAACACGGCCACGACGGCGGCTTCGGTGGGCGTGAAGGCGCCCGAGCGCAGGCCACCCAGGATGACGATGGGGGCGGCCAGGCCCCAGGAGGCGTCCTTCAGCGAAGTCCACAGCGGCGGGCGTTCTTCGTCGTCGCGCGCGCCCCATCCGTGCTTGCGCGCGAACCAGAGCGCCGGCACCATCAGCGACAGCCCGGCCAGGATCCCCGGGACGATGCCGCCGATGAACAGCGCCGGAATGGACACGCCTGGCACGATGACGGCGTAGACGATGAAGGCGATGGAAGGCGGGATCAGGATCGCGGTGGAGCCCGAGGCGGCGACCAGGCTGGCGATGAAGGGGCGCGGATAGCCCTGCCTGACCATCGAGGGCAGCAGCACCGCGATCACCGCGGCCGCGTCGGCCGCCCCTGAGCCCGAGATGCCGCCCAGGATCATGGACACCAGGATGGCCACCAGCGCCAGCCCGCCGGCGCGCCGGCCCACCAGGGCCGACATGAAGCGCACAAGCCGCTCGGCCACGCCGGAGCGCTCGAAGACCATGCCCGCGGCGATGAACACCGGCAGCGCCAGCAGCGGGTACTTGGCGATGCCGGTCCACAGGTTGGTGGGCAGCGAGGCGATGCCCAGGTTCTGGGTGATGACCACGACCACCCCGGACAGGCCCAGCGCCACCGCGATGGGAACGCCCATCACCAGCAGCACGGCAAAGGCCGCCAACAGCAGGACAGCGCCGGTGCTCAGCATCAGCGGCCTCCGTCTTGCCGGCCAGACACGTCAGCCGCAGCGCGCAGCACGCGGGCGATGCGCCCGCCAATGCGCGCGCACACGGCCACGCACAGCACCGGCATCCACACGGTATAGAGCCATTGCGGCACCCCCAGACCCGAGGAGCTGACCTCGAAGCTGTACTCGTCCCAGGTCAGCTTGGCGCCGTACCAGGCGATCAGCGCGAACAGCGCCATGCCCAGCAGCAGCACCAGGGCTTCGAGCCACAGGCGCGGCACCGGCGACAGCTTGTCCGCAGCGAATCCCATGCGTAGGTGCTGCCCCTTGGCGAAGGCCGCGGCAGCGCCCACCAGCGCCAGGATCACCATCAAGGTCACCGAGAACTCCTCGGTGAAGGCGAGCGACACGTTGGTGAGGTAGCGCGTGACCACGTTGGCGAAGGTGATCACGCACAGCACCGCCATCAGCCCCGCCCCGAGGGCGCCTTCCAGCGACACCGGCACGCGCGGCGGCAGATCGTCCGCAGGGTTGGCGTCGCGGGCGAGAACGGCGGGTTCGTCGGAAGGGCTGTTCATCATGAGACTCCGGGCCCCGCCGGGCGCCGCGCTGGCGGCGCTCCGGAAGGGCCCTCAAGACCGAGGGACTGAAGCTCAGCCGCGGCGCGCGATCGCGCTCTCGGCCATCTTGACAAGATCGGCGCCCACGGTGGGCACCCACTTGTCGTACACGGCGCGCGTGGCCTTGGCGAACTCGGCCTTCTCGGCTGCACTCAGCATCTGCACCTCCACGCCGCGCTTCTTCAGCTCATCAAAGGCGGAGTTGTCGCCACCGGCTCCCAGGCCCTTGCGCGAGGCGGCGATGCCCTGGCGCGCCACCTCCTTGGCGGTGTCGGCAATCATGTCCTGGTCGGCCTTGGCGAAACTGTCCCACACGGGCTTGGCCACGTGGTACAGGGCGGCGTCAGCCACGTAGTTCCACACCGTCAGGTGCTTCTGCGCCAGCGTGTCCATCTTGAACATCAGGTACAGATTGATCGGGTTCTCCTGTCCGTCCACCGCACCCGTGGTGAGCGCCGGCTGCAGATCGGCAAAGCTCATTTGCAGCGGGTTGGCCCCCAGCGCGTTGAAGATGTCGGCAAAGATGTTGCCGGCGGCAAAACGGATCTTCATGCCCTTCAGGTCGGCTGGCGTGCGGATGGGCCGCTTGCTGTTGGAGATCTCGCGGAAGCCGTTCTCGCCCCAGGCCAGGGGCATCACGCCCTGCGCGGCCATGGCCTTCTCCAGCTCAGCAGCCACCGGCCCGGTGATCAGCGCGTCGAAAGCCCTGCTGTCGGGCATCAGGAAAGGCAGGTTGAACAGCGACATGGGCCGAACCTGCGGGCTCAGGTTGATGGTCGACGACACCGTGAAGTCGATCGTGCCCTGGCGCATGGCCAGCAGCTCGCGCGTCTGGTCGCCGCCCACCAGCTGAGAGCCCGGGTACACCTTGACATTGATGCGGCCGCCGCTGCGCTCGCGGATCAGGTCGGCCCAGCGGAAAGCGGTGTCGGAGATCGGGATCGGGCGGTTGCCCACCACCGACAGCCGGTACTCGGGCTTGAGCGCGCCCTGGGCGCGAGCCAGCCAGGGTGCGCCCAGGGCTGCGCTGCCGGCGGCGGCGGTGACGAGGACGCGGCGGCGATTGATGTTGCTGTTCATGAGGTGTCTCCTTGTTTCGAGGGGTGGCGGTGGGAAAGGGAAAGGGAAAGGGGAAAGGAAGTGGAAGTGGGACCTGGTCAGCCGCGATCCAGCAGGCTGCGGGCGGCCCGCGCGATCTTTTCGGGGCTCAGGCGCGCCTCGTTCTCCAGCACCTGGGCGTAGCCCACGGGGATGCGCGGTGAGCCCAGGCGCGCCACGCGGCAGCCCGTGGCCTCGGCCGTGTGCGCGGCAATCTCGGCGCCGAAGCCGGCCACCTGCACCGCCTCGTGCACCACCAGCAGGCGCCCGGTCTTGACGGCCGAGGCATGCACGGTGGCCTGGTCCCAGGGCCAGAGCGTGCGCAGGTCGATGACCTCTACGCTCACGCCCTTCAAGGCCTCATGCTCCAGGGCCTGCAGCGCCGGCGCCACGCCGCGCGACCAGGTGACGATGGTCAGGTCCGCGCCGTCGCACATCACGTTCGCGTGGCCCAACGGGATGTCCAGCGCCGTGTCCACCGGCCCGGTCTGGCCCCAGAGCTCCTTGTGCTCCATGTAGATCACCGGGTCGCCGCTGGCCAGGCTGGCCTTTAGCAGGCTGAAGTTGTCCTGCGGTGTGGCCGGCACCGCCACCACCAGCCCGGGCAGGTGGGCGAACCAGGCCTCCAGCGACTGCGAATGCTGCGCCGCCGAGGCCGACCAGATGCCGATGGGCATGCGCGCCACGAGCGGCACGCGCCCCTGGCCGCCAAACATGTAGCGGTTCTTCGCCGCCTGGTTGACGATCTCGTCCATGGCGCACAGGGCGAAGTCGATGACGCGCATCTCCACCACCGGCCGCAGCCCGGCCAGGGCCATGCCCACGGCCGCACCCATGATGTTGGCCTCGGAGATGGGCGTGTCGATGATGCGCCCGGGACCGAACTGCTGGGGCAGCCCGCGGTACTGGCCGAAGACGCCGCCGCGGCCCAGGTCCTCGCCCAGCGCCACGATATTCGGGTCCGCCTCCATGGCTTGCTGCAGCGCCAGCGCGGCGGCCTGGGCGTAGGTCAGTTCCTGCACCGTGGTCATTTCCACACCCCCGCGCCGCTGTTCATGATCTCTTCATAGGCATCGGCCACCTCGGGCCAGGGGGCGGCCTCGGCCACCTGCAGCGCATGGGCGATCTCGGCCTGCGCGGCCGCGTCGATGGCGGCTATGTCGGCCTGTGCGGCGCCCAGGGCCCGCAACTGCGCTTGAGTGACCAGCAACGGGTCGTTGCGCTTGGCGGCTTCCACCTCGGCGGGGTCGCGGTAGGTGCCCGGGTCCACCGACACATGGCCCTTGAAGCGGTAGGTCACGGCGTGCAGCAGGCGCGGCCCGCCACCGGCGCGGATCTCGGCCACCAACTGGGTCGCGGCAGCGTCCACCGCCGCCACGTCGTTGCCGTCCACCTTCAGCCCGGGCATGCCCAGGGCTTCAGCCCGTGCCGACACGCCAGCGCCGGCCGTCATGGGCGCGGTGGGCGTGGTGGCGGAGATGCGGTTGTCCTCACAGACGAACAGCACCGGCAGCCGGTAGACCTGCGCCCAGTTCAGCCCCTCCAGGAAGGGCCCGCGGTTGGCCGCGCCGTCTCCGAAGAAGCAGGCGACGATATGCGGCAGGCCGCGAATCTTCAGCGCATGCGCCGCGCCCGTGGCAATCGGAATGCCGGCGGCCACCACGCCGTTTGCGCCCAGCATGCCCACCGAGAAGTCGGCGATGTGCATCGAGCCGCCCTTGCCCTGGTTGTAGCCCGTGGCGCGGCCGAACAGCTCGCACATCATGCGCGCGGCGTCCGCCCCCTTGGCCAGGGTGTGGCCGTGGCCGCGGTGGGTGGAGGTCAGCAGGTCCTCGCGCTGCAGGTTGAAGCACACGCCCGCGGCCACGGCCTCCTGGCCGGTGGACAGGTGCAGCGGGCCGCGCACCAGCGCGGGCTTGGCGGAGGCCGCCAGGCCCCAGGCGGCCACGCCGCCCTGGCTGGCGACTTCGGCCGCATCCTCGAAGGCGCGGATGCGGCGCATCGACCGGTACAGGTCGAGCAATCGGTTCAATGACAAATGGGGCTCCTGCAGGGCGGGTGTCGGACTGACGGGCGGCCTGAAGCCGGCAGCGTCAGCGGGGGGCGCACCGCGCCTGCTGATGAATGCGAATCAACGTGATTCTTGCACTGGATGGCGCAGCGCGGTCTACGGGCAAGCCCGGTGGTCGAGCGCCCTGCGATGGCCGATCATCAACGACCATGGCCCGTTCTGTAATTCTTGGCACTGTCGACAGCCTGGCCTGAGTGCTACCATTGTGCTTACATGAGGCGGCGCCGTCCTGCTTGAACCGTTCGCCCTGAGCCTGTCGAAGGGCTTCGACAGGCTCAGGGCGAACGGAATCTCTAGCGCATTGACACCGCATCAACAAGGCGCATTTGACGGCGAGGGCAAGACCATGGAAGTAGCCATCCGAAAAATGGGCAACTCGCAGGGCGTGTTGATCCCCAAGCCCATCTTGGCTCAAGTGGGGCTGGAGGGCAGCGCAGACCTGCAGGTGCGCGATGGGGTGATCGAGATTCGTCCCGTGCGCCGCAACCCGCGCGAGGGCTGGGCTGAAGACGCGCGCCGCTTGGCCGAGCAGAGCGACGACACCCTGGTCTGGCCCGAGTTCGCCAATGAGGGCGATGACAAGCTGGTCTGGTGAAGGTGATGAAGACGGGTGAGATCTGGCAGGCACAACTGGACCCCACGGTGGGCAGCGAGATCCAGAAGACCCGGCCCTGCGTGGTGATCTCTCCCCATGAGATGAACGATCACCTGCGCACCGTGATCGTGGCCCCGATGACCACGGGCTCCCGGCCTGCGCACTTTCGCATTCCGCTGACGTTCCAGGGCCAGCAGGGCTTGATCGTCCTTGATCAGGTCCGCGCGCTGGACAAGACGCGCCTGGTCAAGCGCCTGGGGGCGCTGCGCCCGTCCACCTTGGCGCTGACGCTGAATACGCTTCAGGCTATGTTTGCGCCTTGAGCCGTCACGGATCTGGCCGGTCTGGCGGTGCAGGTCTGGGCCTGCGAGGTAGCTCAACGGTTGAAGGTTCTTGCACTCGCGGTTGGTGAGTGGCTCCAGGGCGAGCCCTGCATCGCTCAGGCCCTGCAATCCACCACGCGCAGCCCCAGATGCTCCTCAAAGCCGTCAAAGTCGCGATCACTGTGGAGCAGTTGCAGGCCGTCCTCCAGACACCGCGTGGCGATGATCACATTCACCGTTCCGCGCACGGTCACGCCCTGGGCGCGCAGCTTGCGGAAGTTGCGTGCCGCCTGCACCGCAAGGTCTTCTCCGCACAGTGAGATCTGACGCAAGCGTCCGAGCATTCGCCGTGTCTCGTTGAATCCGCGGTCGTCCTTGAAGCCTCGCAGGACCTCCGCCAGGATCAGGTCTCCCACCACCAGTTCTTCAACGCCCAAGCGGTGGTCCAGCCACTGGGCCTGCGACGTGGGCTGATTGCGAAAGAAATCGATCCAGACGCTGGAGTCGACCAGGATCATCGGTCGCGTCTCATGGCGTCCAGGTCGCCTTCCCACTCATACTTGCCGCGCAGCTTGCGCAGCTCGGTCTGCTGCTTGAGCCGCAACAGCGTCTTCAATCCGAGTTCAACGGCCTCGCGCTTGGTTTTCAAGCCGGTGGCCCGCAGCGTGTCGGCCATGAGTTTGTCGTCGATCACGATGTTGGTTCGCATGGGCCAAGCCTTGTCTTCGAGATACACATTTTGGGGAGATCCCTACACACCGCAGGTGCTCGCTGCCGAGATACGATCTCCTGGCCATGACCGCATCCACAACCCCCCATACGCTTCCCCCCATCGCCTTCATCGGCGGCGGCAACATGGCCCTGGCCATCCTCGGTGGACTGCGCCGCGGGGGCGTGCCAGCCGAGGGCTTCATCGTGGTGGAGCCGCATGCGCCGCAGCGTGAGAGGTTGCAGGCCGAGCTGGGCATCCAGGCCCTGGCGGCAGCGGATGCCTCCCTGGCGCGGGCCGGGTTGGTGGTCTGGGCCGTGAAGCCGCAGATGTTTGCCGAGGCCGCGGCGCCCTGCGCGCCTTTGGTCGGCGCGGCGCTGCAACTCAGCATCATGGCCGGCATCCGCAGCGAGGCGATCGTCACCGCCGCAGGCAGCCCGCGCGTGGTGCGCGCCATGCCCAACACCCCGGCGCTGATCGGCCGCGGCGTCGCCGGCCTTTACGCCCGCGAGGCCGTCACCGAAGCTGACCGGGCGCAGGTGCAGGCCGTGCTCGCGCCCACCGGCAGCACGCTGTGGGTGGCGCAGGAGCGCGACCTCGACGCCGTGACCGCGCTGTCAGGCTCGGGCCCGGCCTATGTCTTTTATTTCATCGAGGCCATGATGCAGGCCGGCGTCGAGATGGGGCTGGAGCCGGCACAGGCCCGTCGCCTGGCGCAGGAGACTTTCGCCGGCGCGGCGGCCCTGGCCGCGCAATCGGACGAAGCGCCCGAAGTGCTGCGTGAGCGTGTCACCTCCAAGGGCGGCACCACCTACGCCGCGCTCACCTCGCTGGAAGCCAGCGGCGTGAAGGCCGCGTTCGTGCGCGCGCTGCACGCGGCCAGAGACCGGGCCGAAGAGCTGGGCCGCTGAGCGTGTGGTGGGCGGCGTGTGGCCTGTTGCGTTTGGCGTTGCGCAGGCGCTCAGGCCACCGGAAGACCAGGGACATCGGCTGACGCACCGGCGCCCGTGGCGCGTGGCGCAGTCCGTTGCACCGCCTGCTGCAGCACGTCCATGCGTCCTTCCGGCGCCACCAGCGTGAACCTCACCCGCGCCCGGGTGATCGCCGTGTAGAGCAGTTCCCGCGTGACCACCGCGCCCATGTGGCCGGGCAGCACCAAGGCGACGTGGTCGAATTCGGAGCCTTGAGACTTGTGGACCGTCATGGCGAAGACGGTTTCCACGTCCCTCAGTCGGGACGGGGGCACCCAGCGGATGCCGCCGCGGCCGTCGGGGAAGGCCACGCGCAGCGACAGCTCGGAGGAAGCAGTTGCCGGGCCGTGCAGCGTCACGCCCACATCGCCGTTCATCAGCCCCAAGGTGTAGTCGTTGCGCGTGACCATCACCGGCCGCCCGAGGAACCAGCCTTCGGCGCCAGGGATCAAGCCCTCGGCGGCCAGGGCCAGGGCGATGCGGCGGTTCACGGCCTCCACGCCCTGCGGGCCGCCGCGCACGGCGCACAGCACCTGGAAGCGCCCGGCCGCCCTGAGTACCTGCTGGGCCCAGGCGTCATAGGCGCCTTGGTCTGCGCCCGCGGAGGGCCGCTGCTGGCGCAACACCGCGAACGTGTCGCGCCAGCCGGAGGGGGACTCCACCGCCAGCGCAGACAGGGCCCGGCCGCGCGCATCCAGCGCGACGAGGGCCAGGTCGGGCAGGGCTTGCGCCAGCACCTGCCGGGCCAGCGCGGCCTGGCCGGTGTTGACGGCCTGTGCCAGGCGGCCGATGCCGCTGTTTGCCCCAAAGCGGTGGCTCCTGCGCAGCTTGACGATGGCCTGATCGGCCGGCTGGCCTTCGGGGTCGGTCATGGTGTCGCCCATGTCCTGGCCGGTCACCTGGTGCACCCAGGCGTGGGTGGTCGGGGTATAGTGGCCGCCATCGGCGCGCCGGCACAGGGTGCCGAGCACCGCGCCGGCTTCCACCGAGGCGAGCTGGTCCTTGTCGCCCAGCAGCACCAGGCGGGCGTGGCGGGGCAGCGCCTCCAGCACGGCGGCCATCATCTCCAGGTCCACCATCGAAGCCTCGTCGATCACCAGCACGTCCAGGGGCAGCTTGTGCTGCGCGTGGTGGCGGAAGTGCCGCGAGCCCGGCTTCACCCCGAGCAGCCGGTGCAGCGTGCCCACCTCGCGGGGCAGGTGGGCCAGCAGCGCAGGGCCGCCCGGCAGGGCGTCCAGCGCGAGCTTGCTGCGCGCCGTGGCGACGGATTCGGCCAGGCGCGCTGCCGCCTTGCCCGTGGGCGCGGCCAGGCGGATGCGCAGCGGGCGGGCGGCGGGCCGCTGCAGCGCCAAGTGCTGCAGCACCGCCAGCAGTTTCACCACGGTGGTGGTCTTGCCCGTGCCCGGGCCGCCCGTGATGATGGCAAACGCGTGGCGGGCCGCCAGGGCGCAGGCGATCTTCTGCCAGTCGGGGCCACTGCTGTCCTGCGCGCCCTGGTCCGGCGGCATGGCCGGGAAGAGGACGTCGAGCGCCTCACGCAGCGCGTCGTCGTCCTCAGCGCGTGGCCCGGCGGGCGTGCACCCTATCTCCCGCGGCGGCTCTTGCAGGCGCTCGGCGAGCGCTTGCTGGATCGTCTGTTCGCACCGCCAGTGCCGCCGCAGGAGCAGACACCCATCGGCCAGCACCAGGGGGGTGCTGCCGTCGCCGTTGTCCTGGCCGTTCATGTCAACCACAGCAGGGTGCGTCTGCAGCGCGGCCAGCCAGGCCGGCAGGGTCACGCCAGTCAATACCTCGGTGGGCTGCGGCGGCGCGGGGCTGTCGTCGCCCGCAGAGACGCGTTCGCGCCAGCCTTCAGGTGGCAGGTCCAGGGCCCAGGTCGGGTCGGCCAAGGCGGCGGCCAGATCCAGCCGCACCTGGCCGCGGCCGGCCTGGTGGCTGAGCAGGGCCGCAGCCAGGTGGACCAGCGGGTCCTGCCCGGTACCAGTGGGCGCGATGAAGTCCGCGAAGGCGACGTCCAGTTCGCGCAGCCACCCCGCGTCCGTCCATGCGCGCAGCACTTGCGACATCGCCGTGGTCATGCGACGCTCCCGCTGAACATCTGGTCCAGCGCCTCGATCAGCGCCCAGGGCGGGCGCTCCACATGCAGGCCCTGCCCGGGGGCGGCGTGGCCGCGCAGGAAAAGGTAGACCGCGCCACCCACGTGGCGCGCGTAGTCGTAGTCCGTCAGGCGTGAGCGCAGCAGGCGGTGCAGCGCAAAGACGTAGAGCACGGCCTGCAGGTCGTAGCGCTTGTCCAGCATCACCTGGCGCATGCGCTGCGGCGTGTAGTCGGCGTCCATCGGCCCCAGCCAGTTCGACTTGTGGTCGGCCACAAAGTAGCGGCCGTCGTGCTCGAACACCAGGTCGATGAAGCCCTTGAGCATGCCGTTGAGCGTGTGCGCCGACAGCGCCGGCCGGGCGGCGCCTGCCAGGGTGTGGCGGCGCACCAGCTCGTCCAGCCGGCGCAGCGGCACCTGCGGTGCGGGGAACCAGAACTCCATCTCCACTTTCACCGAGCGCAGCCCGGACGGCGCCACGGCCGGGGTGGGGCTGTTGCACGCGCCGGCGGCGGTGGAGGAGGAGGCTTCGTCGGCTGATGCGGCACCCAGGGGCAGCGGCGTCACCAGCCACTGGTGGAGCCAGCGCTGCAGCTGCGGTGCCCAACGGCCGTAGCCCGCGAGCTGGCATCGGCGCTGCACCTGCGCGCGCAGCTCGGCAGCTTGTTCGGCCGCGCGGTCGAAGCCCTCCTGTCCCGCCCACTCCAGCAGGCTGTGCAGGAAGCTGCCCGGCCCAGCCCCGCGTGGGAAATCGTGCAGCAGGCCGGTGGAGGCCGCTGCAGCTTCGCCAGCGTATGCGGCCAGGGCCGACTCAGCGAGGCCGGTACTCGCAGAGGCTGGCGCGCTGGGCTGAGTGCCCCGATCAAAGCCTTCTGCTTCGGCTTGCGGGGTCGTTGCCACCGCACGGGTGCTGCCCGCCCTGGCCGAACCCAGGTCGTCTTCCTGCACCTCCTCCAAGAAGGTCTCCGCCTGCGCGCTGTCAGCGGCGGGGGTGGCGCCCAGGCCGCCGAGCATGGCGGAGTAGCTGGTGAAGCCCCAGGCTTCGGCTGGGCGCGCGGGCAGCGCTGGCGGGCTCCGCCAGACGGTGGTTTGCGCGTCGGGCTGCCAACGGGGCACATCGTCCAGGTTTGGCGTGGTGATGGCGATGGCGGACTCCGCGCCGCGCAGCCGCTGCAGGGCACCGCGCAGACCCTCGGTGGCCCAGGCCTGCGGGCCGCCCAGCAGATGGCCCAGCGCGCTGTGCTCCAGCCCCTTGACCTGCGCCGCACCCACCCAGGTGGCAAAGCGCGCCCGGGTCAAGGCGACGTAGAGCTTGCGAAGGTCTTCGCGCACACGCTCGGCATCCACGTGCGCCAGCGTGTGGGCATCGGCTGTCAGGTGCAGGTGGAGCCTTGGAGGCGGCGGGCTGCCCTGGCCCTCGGCCTCGCCGGGCGGGTCCGTGGCGCCGGCTGCGGCGGGGCCCCATTCGGTATCGCGCCAGACAAAGGGCGGGTCGTCATCGGCTTTCGCCGGGCGGCAGGCGCTGGCAAAGGGCAGGAAGACCAGCGGGTACTCCAGGCCCTTGGACTTGTGGATGGTCACCACCTTCACCAGTTGCTCGTCGCTCTCCAGGCGCACGCGACGCCCGTCGTCGGCGTCGGTGTCGTCCAGGCGAAGCTGCGCCAGATGGCGGATCAGCGCCCGGGGGCCGTCCAGCCGGGGGCTGGCCTGCTGCAGCAACTCGGCCAGGTGCAGCAGGTCGGTCAGGTCACGCTCGCGGCCGCCCGCCAGCAGGCGCGTGGCGATGCCGTGCAGGTGGATCCAGCGCCGCAGCATGGGCAGCACGCCCTGGCGTAGCCAGGTCTCGTGGCAGGCGCGGCATTGCTGCACGCGCGCCTCCCAGGCCGTGTCGTCGCGGCGCAGTGCGTCCAGCTCGGCCCAGCTCAGGCCCAGCGCAGGCGTCGCCAGGGCTGCGCGCAACAGGCGCTCATCCTCTGGCGCCCCGCAGGCGGCCAGCCAGCGCTGCAGTTCGGCCGCCATGGGGCTGCGGTAGACCGAACGTTGGTCCGACAGGTACACGCTGCGCACGCCGCGCGCGCTCAGCGCGTCACGCACGGCGCGGGCCTCGCGGCCGGTGCTCACCAGCACCGCCATGTCGCTCGGTTGCACCGCGCGCAGACGGCCCTCAGGCCCCACGAAGCCGGTCTGCTGTTGCCGGCCGGCGTGCAGCAGGCGCACCATCTCGCGGGCGCACAGCTCGGCCAGATGCTCGCGGTGGCGCTCGGAGCCCAATGCTTCCTCGGCTTCGACGCACCAGAAGGTCAGGGCGGGTGTGTCCTTGCCACCCACCTGCCAGCGCTCGCTGCGCCCTTGCGCCGCCACCGCGTGGAACGGCAGCAGGTTGTCGCCAGAAACCGCCGGGCCGCTCCCAAGGTTTCTAGCGCCCCCTTGGGGGACCGGGTCGGGCACTGCCCGGCCCTTGGGGGGCTCAGACCTGGGCAACCGGTAGCCGAACGCGCCTTCACCATGGTCTTCGGCCTGGCTGAACACACGATTGACGGCCTGCACCATGGCCGTTGTGGAGCGGAAGTTGGTGCCCAGCGTGGCGTGTCGGCCCTGGGTGTGGCGCCGTGCGGCCAGGTAGGTGTGGATGTCCGCGCCGCGGAAGGCGTAGATGGACTGCTTGGGGTCTCCGATCAGCACCAGCGCTGTGGCCGGGTCGTTGCGCTGCACGCCGTAGATCGTGTCGAAGATGCGCACCTGCAGCGGGTCCGTGTCCTGGAACTCGTCGATCAGCGCCACCGGGAACTGCTGGCGGATGCGCGCGGCCAGCACCGGCCCGTTGGGCCCGCGCAGCGCGGCGTCCAGGCGCAGCAGCAGGTCCTGATAGCCCATCACCGCGTGGCGCGCCTTCTCCTGCGTCATGCGCTGCGCGCACCACACCGCGGCGTGGCGCAGCAGCTCGGTGCGGGCGGTGGGCAGGTTTTTCAGCGTGCCCAGCAGGCTGACCATGTGGTCGAGTGCCGGATGCCGGGGGGGCTCGCCCTGCCGCCAGGCGTCTGCCAGGCCTTGCGGCGTGAGACGCGTCCAGGCCGTGCTGTCGGGCTTGAAGGGCAGGACCGCGTCGCCCGCGGACCAGTCCCGCAGCGCCTGAAGCCACGCCTGGTAGTACCTGGCTTGAAGGCGCTTGCCGTCCACGGCCTTGGCCTTGACGGCGGTGTCGAGCAGCTCCTGCAACTCATCAGCCCACACCCGCCACGGCGCCTTCAACGCAAGTAACTGCCGCGCGGCTTCGTCCGCTGCCTCACGCAAGGCCCGGGCGGGGTCGGCGGGCATGCCGTCCTCGGCCAGGGTCTCGGCCCAGGGGAGCAGCTTCTTCAGCGCTTTGCGCAGATCCTCGGGCGTGGCCCACCAGCCGGCCACCTCGGCGGCTTGCGCCTCGTCCAGCGGGTACAGGAAGTGGCGCCACCAGTCGCGCACCACCTCGTCTTGCAGCGCACGTTCGTCGGTCTGCAGCGTCTGCAGGAACAGGCTGTCGCTGTCAAAGGCATGCTCGCGCAGCATGCGCTGGCACCAGCTGTGGATGGTGGACACGGCGGCCTCGTCCATCCATTCGGCGGCCAGACGCAGCGTGCGCGCCTGGGCGGGCCATTGCGCACTTGGGAAGCACGCACGCAGGTCGTGCAGCACGTCCTCGCCAGGTTGGCGCTCGGGCACCTCACCCGGCAATTGCTCAAAGGCCGCAGCGGCCTCGGCCAAGCGACGGCGGATGCGGTCGCGCAGCTCCTTGGCCGCTGCGTCGGTGAAGGTCACCACCAGGATCTCCGGCGGCATCAGCGGGCGGCTGAAGGCGTGCGGCCCGCCATGGCCCAGCACCAGGCGCAGCACCAGCGTGGCGATGGTGAAGGTCTTGCCCGTGCCGGCGCTGGCCTCCACCAGGCGGCTGCCGCGCAGCGGGAAGCTCAGGGGTTGCAGCAGCGGGGCGGCGCTGGCGTTGTGGCGCATCGGGGCGGCACTCATGGCGTGACCTCGGTGGCCGAGCCCGGCGCGCTGGCCTTGCGGCTGGCCGCGACGGGGAGCGCTTGCCGCATCGGCCCTAGCAGGGTGCCCGCCCAATGCGCGAACTCCCCTCCCGCCCACAGCGCCTCGAAGTCAGGGAAGGCCCGTGCCGCACACGGGTTCTGTTCGCGCTCGGCCCGGGCGCCGTGCTCCGGCTCGTGGTGCTCGTAGGCCTTGCGCGCGGCGTCTCGGGGCTTGGCGCTGTCAGCGCCTTCCTTCAGCTGCGACAGCCACCAGGCGTCGCTGCAGGCCTGCACAAAGGGCAGGGGCCGCGTCATGCCCTCTTGCCACGCGGCCAGCAGGTCGCCCCAAGCTTGCTCGGCCTGCGGCAGGCCCAAGGGCGAGAAGGTAGCCGTGCCCGCCTTGCTCACCACCACGGTGGTCAGGGCTTCCCCGTTCAGATGCCCGGCCAGGTGGGCCACCCAGGCCGCGGCCAGCTTGTCGGTGCGGTAGCGCCCATCCTTGATGACGCCGCTGCTCTCCAGCACCAGGCGGCAGCGCGCGCCTTGGGCGTTGCGGCGCAGGCTCGTGAGTTGGTCGGCCACCTCCAGCGTGGCGCTCGACCAGGCCACGGGCTCGTCGGGCGCCTCCTCCGGCCAGGCTTGCAGTTGCTCGGCCCAATCGGCAAAGAGCTTGGTCATCGGCTCGGCCAGCGCCTGGCGGACCTGCTGTCCGAAGGCGCGCGCCGGCAGTACGCCGCTGCGCTCCAGCCGGTCCAGCCCTTGCTGCAGCGCGGCCTCGGGGGCTTCGCCGGCCTCCACGGCGGCACGCTGCGCGCGGATCAGCCCGTCCTGCAGTTGCCAGTTTTCCAGGCCGTTGAGCGCGAAGGGCTCGTGGTCGGGGAGGTCTTCACTGTCACGGGAGAAGTGCACGCCCAGGCGCTGCTCGAAGAACTGACCGATCGGGTCTCTGAGGAAAGCCGCCAGCTCGCGCAGCGTCAGGGGCGTATCTCGTGGAAGCGGTGGCAAGGGGGGTACAGCGGTAGGTCCAGCGTGATGCGCCGGCCCATGGCTCGGTCCGCCGGCCGGCCCTGCCGCCCGGGCCATCAGCGCCTGCCGCCACTCCCGCGCATGGCTGAACAGCTCCGCCGGGCCGCCTTCGGCAAAGTAGGCCGGGCTGAAGGGCTGCAGGGGATGCTCCACCGTCAGGGCTCGCAGCAAGGCTGGCCCTGCTTCGGCGGCGGGCCGTGCATCACCGGCCAGGCGCCACGCCGCGGCCAGGTGGTCCCGCAGCTGGGCCACCAGCACCGAGGGCGGGCGCTCGTCGTTGTCGTGCAGGCTGCGCCCCGCCCAACTGATATGCAGATGCTGGCGCGCCGACAGCAGCGCCTCCAGGAAGAGGTAGCGGTCGTCCTCGCGGCGCGAGCGGTCACCCGGGCGCGGGTCCTGCGCCATCAGGTCGAAGTCGGGCGCGACGCGGCTGCGCGGGTAGTCGCCGTCGTTCATGCCCAGCAGCGCCACGAAGCGGAAGGGTATCGCGCGCATGGGCATCAGCGTCGCGAAGGTGACGCCGCCGCCGAAGAAGGGGCTGCCCAGACCCGTGCTCTCCATCTGGGCCAGCCAGTGCTCACGCACCACCGACAGCGGCAGCGGCTCGTCCAGTGCCGCGGCCTCGCAGGTCTGCAGCCAGCCCTGCAGCGTGGACTCCAGGCGTTGCAACAGCAGCGCCTCGGCCCCACCGTCGGGTTGGAAGAAGTCCTGCAGCAGGGCGCGCAGGCGCTCACCCCATTCGCCCGGCCGGGCCGGGGTGGCCAGCGTGCGCCAGTGCTGCTGCAGGGCCTGCACCAGGCGCGCCAGCGGGCCCAGCAGCGCGGCGTCCAGGCCGCCCACCTCGTCCACCGGCTCCAGGCCCTGCCAGGCCGGGCCCGCGCCCACGGCATAACCCAGCAACAGGCGCTGCAGACCCTGGACCCAAGTGTTGTGGTCCAGGCCGTCGGGCAGGCCCAGAGTGGCGCGGTGCTCGGCGTGCAGGCCCCAGCGGATGCTGGCCTGCGCGATCCAGGCCTGCAACTGCGGCAAGTGCACTTCATCGATGCCGAAGCGTCGGCGCAGCGCCGGCACTTGCAGCAGGTCCTGCACCTCGCTGGCGCCCAGGCGCGACTGCGGCAGGCCCAGCAGCGCCTCCAGCGCCACGCTCAGCGGTTCCTGGTGGCGCGCGCCGCGGTCGGCCACGCTGAAGGGGATGCGCCGCAACCGGTCCTGCGCGTCGCTGGCCGGGTCTCCCGTTGTACTCCGCCCGCCGTCCGCTGCAGGCCCCGCCCGGTGCAGCCCGAACACCGCCTGCACCAGCGGCGCATAGGCCTGGATGTCGGGCACCATCACCAGCACGTCGCGAGGGCGCAGCGTGGCGTCGGCGGCAAAGGCCGACAGCAATTGATCGTGCAGCACCTCCACTTCGCGCAGCGGGCCGTGCGTGATGTGGAAGCGCAGCGAGCGGTCGTCTTGCGGGTTCAGCACCCGCTGCTGCTGCCGCGTCTCGGCCAGAGGCCGCAGGTCCAGCACGTCGTCCTGCAGCTGGTGCAGCAACGTGGGGTGGGCGGGGTCCGTGTTCTCGTCGAAACAGTCCACGCGCTGGCCAATGGCAGCAAAGCGCTGCGCGTACGACTGCAGGTCGTCATGCGCGTCCAGCAGGCGGATGAAGTCCCGCCCCTGGCGCCCCCAGGCGGCCAGCAAGGGGTGGGCGTGTTGGTGCAACTGGTCTTCTCGTATCAGGCCTTCTGAACCGGCACGACGGCGGTGGCGGTGGTGGGCGGCACGCAGCAGGTCGCGGTCGGGCACGGTGTGCGACCAGTCGTGGCGGCAGGGGTTGTGCACGCACATCAGCACCTGGCACCAGCGCCCCAGCGCGGCCAGGGCCTCCAGTGTCTGCTGCGGCAGGGCGGACAGGCCAAAGACGATCACCCGGCGCGGCAGCCGCGCGGGCCGCGGGCCCTGCCACGCCTGTACCATGGCCATGAAGCGCCGGTGCACCTCGGCCCGGCTGCCGGCGGCTGCCGCCACCCCCACGTCGTCCCGCAACGCCCGCCACAGGCGCGGCTGCCAGGCCTGTTCGGCGGGCACGGGCTGCGTGCCCTGGCGGCCCTGGGTGAAGGTGTCTTGGCCGTCAGCCAAATGGGCCGAGTCGGACCATTGCGCCAGCCAGTCGGCCCGGTACACCTGGTACTGGTCCAGCAGGTCGGCCAGTCGCTCGGCCAGCTGGTGGCGTTTGCGCAGGTCCTCGTCCTGGGCCAGAAAGCGCTGCAGCGGGACGAAGGCCGAGTCTTGCAGCAGCCCGGGCAGCAGGCGCATCAGGCGCCAGGTCAGCGGCTCGGCGTCCAGCGCCGAGTTGCGCGGCACGGCATCGGCGCCCAGCACGGCCCGGTAGGCCTGCCAGACGAAGCGCATGGGCAGCTGCACCTGCAGCGCGGCAGCGATGCCATGGCCGCCCTGGGCCGGGTCTTGCGCCAGCGCCAGGCGCAACCACTGCGCCACGCCGTTGCTTTGCACCAGAATGCACTCGTCCTCCAGCGGAGCCAGCGGGTGGCGGCGCATCCAGTCGCGCACCAGATCGCGCAAGGTCTCGGGGTGGTTGCCGTGCACCACCATGAAGCCGGGGGTCAGGCCGGTGGACAAGGGCTCTTCTGACGACATGGGCCGCATGTTGGCATGAGGCGGGCTCACCAGGTGAGCCAGGGGACAGCAAGCGTCAAGGTCTTTCCTGGGCGGATACGTTGTCTACCATGCGCCCGAGGACTCTCGCATGTAATAATCCTTACAATTAACAAGCAAGTAAGGAAGATCTATGCCTGAGTCCACCATCACTTCAAAAGGTCAGACCACCGTTCCTGCCGATATCCGAGCGCTTGTGCATGCCAAACCGGGAACGCGACTGGTCTGGTCAGTGATGCCAGACGGCACCATCATCGTCAGAGCCAAGACGAAGTCCCTCCTGGAGATGGCCGGCATGCTCAAGGCCCCAAAGGGCAAACGGGTGAGTGTCGAAGACATGAACCCTTGGAGGTGAGGGCAGCATGCCGGCGCTCGACACGAACGTCCTCGTGCGCTACATCGTGCAGGACGACAGCGGCCAGCTCGCCGTGGCCAAGCGTCTGATAGACCGCTGTATCGCAGAGGGGCAATCACTCTATGTGCCTGTGACGGTGGCCCTGGAACTTGAGTGGGTGCTGCGAGCCAGCTTCGGATATGTCAAGGACGATGTCCTTCTGGTCCTCTCGAACTTGTATTCGGCCTCCGAGCTGAGTTTCGAATCCGAGCGCGCCCTGGAAGTGGCGCTTCAGCTTTACCGGGAGGGTTCAGCCGATTTCGCCGACTGCCTTCACATCGCATTGGCGACCCAGGCCGGCGAGCAGCCGCTCTGGACATTCGACAAGGGTGCGGCCAGGGTTGCTGGAGCCCAACTGATCCGCGCCAGGTGAGGCGGCAAGGGGCGGAAGTCGACGGCGATCAGGCCCGACCTGTTCCTACCCGCCCGCCCCCACACGCGCCCCGTGCGGGATGGTGGATGGTGCGGCGTTCAAGGTCTCGATGGCAAAGCCGGCGGCGGCCTTGTAGCGGGCCATGAAGCTCTCGCGCTCCGTGGCCGGGATCACGTCGTCGATGTGGTCGAAGACGCCGCCGCAGCGCTCATCCACCAGCCCCAGCAGACCGAAGGGGCCGGCTCCGCGGTTGCGCAGCACCAGGGCGGAGATGTCGGCGCACAGGCGCTCGTCATAGGCCGTGAGTGCCTGCGAAGTGACGCCATGCGCCAGCATCTGCGCGCCCAGCACGCGCGCATCGACGATGGCCTGGCTGGCGCCGTTGGAGCCCACGGGGTACATCACGTGTGCGGCGTCACCCTTCAGCGCCACGCGGCCGTCCACCCACGTGGGCACCGGGTCGCGGTCGATCATGGGGTACTCGAAGATCTCCTGCGCGCCGCGCAGCATCGCGGGCACGTCCAGCCAGCCGTAGGTCCAGTCGGCGAAGTGGTGGGCAAAGTCTTCCAGCGCCACGCGCCGGTTCCAGTCGCCGTGCGTCCAGCCCTGGGAGTTGTCCACCGTGATCTCGGCGATCCAGTTGATGGTGGCCAGGCCGGTTTGCGGGTCAGCGGGTGAGATCGGGTACAGCACCACCCGGTGGCGCAGCGAGCCCAGGCCGACGAAGGAGGCGCCGGTGCGGATGGGCACTCCCGGCGTGGTGCCGCGCCACATGATGGCGCCCCCCCACTGGATGGGGGGCTGAGAGGGGTGCATCTGCGCGCGGATGGCCGAGTGCAGGCCATCGGCGGCCACCAGCAGGCGCCCGCGCTGTTCGTGGCGGCGGCCGTCGCGTGACTCGACCAAGGCCGTGACGCCGTGCTCGTCCTGACGGTAGCCCACCACGCGCTGGCCCAGCTGCACGGCCTGCGGACCCAGGCGCTCCAGCACCGTGCGGTACAGCAGCATCTGCAACTGCCCGCGGTGCACCGAGTACTGCGGCCAGCGGTAGCCAGCCCGCAGGCCGCGCGGCTCGCTGTAGACGTCGTGGCCGTTGCGCCCCACCAGCGCCCATTCGCGCGCCTGCAGGCCGATGGTGTCCAGCACCTGCTCGCCCAGGCCCAGGTCGTACAGCTCGCGCACGGCATTGGGCTGCAGGTTGATGCCCACGCCCAGCGGCTTGAGTGCGGGCACGGCTTCGAGCACCTGGCACGGCACGCCGATCTGGTGCAGCGTCAGGGCCAGCGCCATGCCGCCGATGCCGCCGCCGGCGATGAGAACGGGGCTGGAGTGATCCAGGTCTGCCATCAGACTGATTGTCCGCGACGGCCCAGCCAAGAGGGGAATGAGGCCACCGATCCCAGCGCCGCTTGTCGGGCGCTGGCACCATGACGTCCGCGGTGCCAGCAGGTCTTGCCACGGGTGCCAGAAGGCTTGAACGGACTGAGCGCCAAGCATCTGGGTCAAATGGACAGCGAGATCAGGGGGGTGGCCTGTAGGACGGCTTCTGGCGACCCACTGCTGCGACTCCAGGTCAACGAGACCGGACATTCCGTGATCGGTTCTTGGCCCAGCGCATCAGCACTACGCCATACGCGCCATTGCTTCATCGAGCTGCACCATTGCCGCACGCAGCTCGCCTGTTCGCATGTGCCCGTAGGACATCAAAACGCCCTGCCATCCGGTCGTTCCTGCAGCAAAGGCATCGATCGGATCGAGCACAACGTCCCGAGCGGATAGCGTCTGTTGCAGTCGCTTCGCGCCGTTTGCCGTGCCGGTGAGCAGCAGCACATGCTGACCTCCTGCTTCGCCCACAGCATGCAGGACACCCCGCCACCGCTCAAGGCCGTGCTCGAGTTGTTCCGCCAGACGAGCACTCTGGCGGCGAACCCGCCGCAAGTGCCGGTCGAACTCGCCGGACTCCAACAACCAGGTCATCGCATGCTGCCCCGGCCACGACACATGTCGCTTCGTACGCTCCACCAGCGCAGCCAATTGTTGGATGATTCTGGGCGTGGCCACAATGTAGCCCAGGCGCAAAGAGGGGCTGACGGCCTTGGCGAAGGTGCCCACCAGCACGACGCGTTCGGGTGCTACCGCAAACAAAGGCGCATGGTGCTGGCCCGCGTGAATGAACTCGTGGTCGTACTCGTTTTCGACAATCAGCGTGCTGTGTCGTCGGGCCAGCTCAATCAGTTCGCGTCGACGAGCTGGCGACAGGCGCACGCCCACCGGATACTGATGCGCCGGCGTCACGTGGATCAGCGCCGGGGCCGTCGCGCCATCGAAGGCGGCACGCACGACCAGCCCTTGGTCATCCACCGGCACGTGCCGAAGCGCCGCGCCTTGGCGCTGCAGCAACTGCGTGATGCGTGGGTAGCCGGGGTTTTCGACAGCGCAAACATCGCCGCGCATCACCAACGCCTCGACGATCAAGTCCAGCGCCGACGCCGCGCCCTGCGTGACGAGAACATGTTCGGCGCCCAACCGCAAGCCGCGCAGCCGCGCCAAGGCGCGCGCAATCGCTTCTCGTAGCGCCACGGCCCCCGCCGGGTCACCGTAGCCAATCGGTGGCTGGAACCGCCCGCCGTAGCGGCTGGCGCGCTCCCATGCCGTCTGCGGCAATCGAATCGCGCTCGATTGGCCGAGTCTCCAGTCCAGCTCTGCCGGCACGCTGACCACACGGCCCTGGCCAACGCGTTTCAGAAGTGCCGGCGTGCGGTCGCGCGTCGCGCGCCACTGTGCTCGCTGGATCTCGGCCACGAACGTGCCTTCACGACCTCGTCCTTGCAGCCAACCCTCCAGCGTGAGCTGCGTGTACGCCGCCACAACAGTGTTGCGTGAGACGCCGAGCTGTTCCGCCAGTCCACGGCTGGTGGGTAGGCCAGCACCCGGCGGCAGGGCGCCGTCTTGAAGCGCCGCTCGCAACTGCTCGACCAAGTCTGCAGTGCCTATGCGCCGTGCTCCGGTCACGCGGGTCAGGGGCGCAGCCCAGGCGGGCAACAACTCGGGAAGTACCGGCATGTGAGGTTTGCAAAGACTCCGGGACAGGCTGTGTAGGCAGGACGTCGAATGGTTGGTTAATTCTGGACTGTTTTGGTATGCCAGTGTTGGATCATTCCACGCAGACTCCAGTTCCATGCAAGTGCGCATCGTCACCGACGACTTCACCAGTGCCACGGATGGTGCCGTGGCGTTTGCACGGCTTTGCGGCGGGGCCCAGGTGGCGCTCGACGTCGAACAGCTGGCGGCCCAAGGCGGGCGCCACGCCGCCATGCCGGGTGCGTGGAGTGTGGACACGGACAGCCGGCACTGCACCGCCGACGAGGCCGGCAGACGCGTGGCCCGCTGCGCACGGGCTTGGGCCCAAGCCGATGTGCTGATCAAGCAATTCGACTCCACGCTGCGCGGTCCGCTGGCCACCGAGTGCGCTGCGGCGTGGCAGGCCAGCGGGCGTGGGCGGTTGCTGATTGTCCCGGCGTTTCCCGCCGCAGGGCGTACCACGCAAGGCGGTCGCGTTTTCGTCCATGGCGTCGAGGTTCACCGAACCGCATTTGCGCGCGATCCGCTGAGTCCCGTCACCGAGTCGTCTGTGCCGGCACTGTTTGCTGCGCTCGATGTGCAGCTTGCAGTGGCTTCCGACGCCGACGCCGCCAGCTCGGCGTTCGATCGGGGCCTGCGTTCCCTGATTGTTGACGTTCGCGACGAAGTCGAACTGGCGCTCGTAGCGCGGCGGTTCTGCGCAGATCGCAGCATTCTTTGGGCCGGCTCCACCGGCATCGCACGCGCGTTGGCCCAGGCCTTGGGCGCGCCCGGAAACGATCTGGCGAACCCGCCTCCACGCATGCCGGTCTGTGCCTCGCCATGGGTATTGATCGGCAGCCGACATCCGACCTCGCGCGAACAAGCTGCTGTTCTTCGGCTCGAGCGGCCGAAGATGAGAGTGTTGGCCACTGCCGATGAGCCGCAGGCTCCTTGGCTGGCTTCAGCTTCGCTGGCAACCGAAGCGTGCCACGCGATTGCCAATGGCCAGTGTGACGGTGTCGTGGCCACAGGCGGCGAAACGGCCAAGGCGCTTGCGCAAGCGCTGCAGGCACGCTCAATGGAGGTACTGAAGGAGGTCGAGCCCGGTGTGCCCCTGGCGCTGCTTGACTTCCCCTCAGGCCGCTTGCCCATCGTCACCAAAGCGGGCGGCTTCGGCCACGCGCGCACGTTGGTCGCCTGCGTCGATGAACTGATGGGAGTCGCTGTATGAAGCCGGTGGCGGTCACTGTGGGCGACGTCTCCGGCATCGGACCCGAGATCGTCGTGCGCACGCTGGCCGATGCCAAGACGATGCAGGAACTGCCGGCTTTCGTGATCGGGCCGGCGAATGCCCTTGTGCGCGCTGCCATCGCTTGGGCGCCGACGGCTCGCGTTCGTCGCATCACTGGCGTCGCCGATCATCACCCTGCGCCCGGCGTGCTCGATGTACTCGATGTGGGCGTGGTCGGCGACGACTTCGCCCACGGACAGGTGAGCGCTGCTACGGGCAGGGCTGCGTTCGAGGCCATCTCCAAAGCCATCGATCTGGCCAAGAGCGGGCAGATCGACGCCATCTGCACGGCGCCCATTCACAAAGAGGCGCTGGCCGCGGCCGGTGTGCCGTATCCAGGGCACACCGAAATGCTGGCCGAGCTCAGCTCCAGCGTGGACACGGCGATGATGCTGGTCAACCCCCAGCTGCGCACGATGCTGGTGACGGTGCACTGCTCGTTGCTGCAGGCGGTGGCGCAGCTGTCGGTGGCGCGCGAGCTGCGCATCATCCGGCTGGCACATCGAACCTTGCTCGACATGGGCATCGCCCGGCCTCGCATCGCGATTGCGGGGCTCAATCCGCATACAGGCGAGGGGGGGCTTTTCGGGCGCGAAGACATCGACCTGATCGCGCCTGCCGTGACCGCAGCGCGGGCTGAGGGTATCGATGCGACGGGCCCGCTGCCTGGCGACACGGTGTTCATGCAGGCGCGCCGTGGTCGCTACGACCTGGTCGTGGCGCAATACCACGATCAAGGGCTGATCCCCATCAAGTTGCTGGGTGTGGAGGACGGGGTCAACGTCACCGCTGGCCTGCCCTTCGTGCGCACGAGCCCGGATCACGGCACCGCCTTCGACATCGCCGGCCGCGGCGTCGCGGACATCAGCAGCCTGCGCGTCGCACTGCGAACGGCCCACGAACTGGCCGCCGCGCGAACGATGCGGCAACCTCCACGGAGTTGAACCCATGTGCCATTTCGTCTTCATGCTGACCAAGGACGACCGCACGGTCGCCGATGCCCACGCGGTCTACGAGCGCGTGCGTGGCAGTGCCGTTCGCTACGTCGGGTTCAAGGATGTGGGGCTGCCCTGGATCGAGCTCGACTCGCTGGCGCGGCGCATCAAAGCCGATGGCCGCCAACTGATGCTCGAAGTGGTGAGCACCACCGCCGATTCCGAGCTGGCGTCGGTGGAAGCGGCAGCGCGGCTCGAAGTCGACTTCGTTCTTGGAGGCCGGCAGGCCGAGCAAGCGAGCCGTATCCTTGCCAACCGGAAGCTGCGCTACTTCCCGTTTGCGGGCCATACGGTCGGGCACCCGACGCGCCTGACGGGCTCAGCCGACGAGATCGTCGACGACGCCAAACGCCTGGCAGCATTGCCCGGCGTGCAGGGCTTGGACCTGCTGGCCTACCGCTTTGCCGGGGACGTACCTGCACTGACCCGCCGTGTTGTTGAAGCCGTCGAATTGCCGGTGATCGCGGCAGGCAGCATCGACCGGGCCTCGCGCATCGCGGCCATGCGTAAGGCGGGCGTCTGGGCCTTCACGGTGGGCAGCGCGCTGTTCGATGGCGCCTTCCCGGTCGATCCACTGCGGTCGCAGATGGACAGTATCCTCACGCTCGAAGGAGTTCAGGCATGAAGCTCGCCAAGGTCAACATCGCCCAAGCCTTTGCCGGGGTCGACGAGTTCTGGTCGCCCCGTGTCGGCGGCGATATCGGCCACATGCAACTCAAGTTCGCCAAGTTCAAAGGTGAGTTCCATTGGCACCATCACGAGAACGAGGACGAGCTGTTCCTCGTGGTGCACGGGCGTTTGCTGATGAAGCTGCGCGCTGAGCAGGGCGGGGATGTGTTTGTCGACGCTGGCGAGTACATTGTGGTGCCGCGCGGTGTCGAGCATTGCCCGGTGGCCTTGAGCGATGAAGTGCATTGCCTGCTCGTCGAGCCGAACACGACTTTGAACACCGGCAACGTCGTCAACGAGAAAACCGTACGGCAACTCAAGACCGTTTGACCATGCAAGACCCGGTGTCGACCGCTCGCTCGTTGTGGCCCTGGCTGGCGCAGATCAGCGGCGCTCGTTTCATCGACCTGACGCACGCGTTTGACGAGAGCATCCCGCACTGCGAGAGCTTTGCACCTGCCCAGCGCACCACGCTCTACCACCATCGCAAAGGCATCGGTACGCTGGGTCACGGATTCCTGGCGCATGAGTACCGCCATGTCGGCCAATGGGGCACGCACGTGGACCCCGGCGCGCACTTCGTCGAAGGCAAGCGGTTTCTGGACGAGATTGCGGTTGCCGAGATGATGCTACCGCTAGTCGTACTGGACATCGAAGCGCAGGTGGAGCGGGATCCGGATTACTGCATCCACATGGATGACGTGCGCGCCTGGGAGTGCAAACACGGGCAGATCCCCGCAGGCGCGTTCGTCGCCAAGCGCAGCGGGTGGTCCAAGCGCTGGCCGTCCCAGAGCCAAATGATGAACCGCGATGCCTCAGGTACCGCGCACTTTCCTGGCTGGAGTCTCGATGTGCTTCGGTTTGTCTTCGAGGAGCGCCGCGCCACGGCCTGCGGACACGAGACCACCGATACAGACAGCGGTTTGTCGATGAGCCGGGGCGACGTATCGCTCGAACGCTATGTCCTCGAGCGCGATGCTTGGCAGATCGAGTTGTTGGCATCGTTGGCAGATGTGCCGGAAGCCGGTGCGGTGGTCGTGGCCTCGTGGCCCAAGCCGAAAGCGGGCTCCGGGTTTCCAGCCCGGGTGTTCGCCATTGCTGCGTGAGGTCAAGGATGCGGCGCTCTTGTTCACTTGGTGTGATCTCGCGAATACGTTGAACGGGGTATCGCAGATGCACCCCCTTGAGGGAACATGGCGCGTTCTGTGGGTTGCTTGCGTGTCTTCAGGGGAAGTTTTCTGGCACGGGGACGAATGTCGCTTGATGGGCGACAGCGGCCAACTGACCGGGTTGAACGTCATGCTCTTCGGCGAGGTCATCGTGATGAACCGCCCGCTCCGCGCTCACGCCGGCGGCAGCCAGAGCTTCGAACAGAGCAGCGAAGCGGCTGGCCGCAGGGTCTGCGCGGTCGCGGCCGGCCCGATCGCCGGGATACAGCAGTGCGACCTTGACTCGCGGCGCGCCAGTCAAGAGGCAGGCCCCGCGGGCTTGTCCAGAACGGGGCGGCCCGCCGCCTGCCAGTCGTTGATACCGCCCCGCAGGTAGCGGGCGTTCAGCCCCGCCGCGCGCAGCCGCATCGCCGTGGAGCGGCCAACCTCATGGCCGTAGATGCAGTACACGACCACTTCGCGGCCGGCAGGCAGATCGGCGGACCAGGAGGCGACCGCGCTCGGGTCGCACCAGCGCGCGCCGGGAATCATCGTGCGCGCCTTCTCGAACACGCCGGCTCTGCGTACATCGAGCAGCAGCGCGTCACCGAGCTCGTCCTGGCCGGCGCCGAAGGGCTCGCTGGCCGCATGCACCGCGCTCTGGTAGCGCTCGTACACCGCAGCCCAGTTGATGTTGTTCATGAACGCGTCAACGTAGGCACCGGCTGCCGCGCCGAAGTCCATGTGGTAGGCGTGTTCGTACATGTCCAGCGCCAGGATCGGCACGCCACCGGCTACCACGTGGGTGTGGTCGGCGGCCCATTGGTTGACCAGCGTGCCCTCGCGCGGCTGGAACACCAATAGCATCCATCCCGAGCCCCCGCCCAGCGCCTTGGCGCAGGCGACGAACTCCTCGCGCCATCGCGCGACGCTGCCGAAGTTCGCGTCGAGCGCCAGCTTCACGGGAGGCTCCATCGTCAAGCCGTCGCCGCCCAGGCTGCCGAAGTAGAGCTCGTGCAGCAACATCGAATTGGTGGCGATCAGTTCTTCACGCTTGAGGCCGTTGAGCTGGAACGCTGCTGACGCGGTGAAGTCCGTACCGGCGAGCTGCGCACGGATGGCATTGAGCCGCCTGACAGCGCCAGCGTAGTTGTTCTGGTGATGGCTGGTCATCAGCCTGGGCGACAGGCCCTGCAGCGCGGCAGGCTCGAACGGGAGGTCTTGCAGTTGAGCATCCATTGGGAGTCCTTCAGTGGGTCAGGTTGAACACAGGTACAAGCCAGCTCGCCGCCAAGCCCAGAGCCGCGCAGGCGCCGAGCAGCGGAATCACACCGACCTTGAATCGGAACAGCGCCACCGCGGCGGCGAGGGTGATGAGGGCCGACAGCGCATCGAAGCGGCCGCCAAAGCCTTGGGGCCACAGCACGTGGTACGCAAAGAACATCGCGAGGTTCAGGATCACCCCGACGACGGCCGCCGTGATGGCCGACAGCGGCGCCGTGAAGCCCAGCTTGCCGTGCGTGGCCTCGACCACCGGCCCACCGGCCAGGATGAACACGAAGGACGGCAGGAAAGTGAAGAAGGTGACCACCGTGGCGGCCACAGCGCCGCCAAGGAACGGCGCCTCCGGGCCGAACACCTGCTTCAGCCAGCCGCCGACGAAACCGACGAAGGCCACCACGATGATCAGCGGGCCAGGTGTCGTCTCGCCCAAGGCCAGGCCGTCGATCATCTGCGGGCCGCTCAGCCACTGATGCGTCTCGACGGCTCCCTGGTAGACGTAAGGCAGCACCGCGTAGGCGCCGCCAAAGGTGAGCAAGGCCGCCTTCGTGAAGAACCAGCCCATCTGCGTGAGCGTGCCCTGCAGGCCGTTGAGAGCGATCAACACCGCCATCGCCAGCAGCCATAGCCCGAGCCCGAAGCCCAAGACCTTCGCCAGGTGGCTGCGAGAAAAGCGCGCGTGCAGAGGCGTCGGTGTGTCATCGTCGATCAGCGCGGGCCCGGAGCCGGCCTTGACGCTGCCGTGTCCGCCGCCGAGCGCAAACACCTGCGGCCAGCGGCGTGCGCCGAAGTGGCCGATCAGCGCAGCCGCCAGCACGATGGCCGGGAACGGCGTGTCGAAGGCGAAGATCGCCACGAAGGACGCGGCAGCGATGCCCCACATCCAGCGGTTCTTCAGCGCCCGCGTGCCGATGCGGTGGGCGGCGTGCAGCACCAGGGCCGTCACCGCTGGCTTCAGTCCGAAAAAGATGCCGGCGACCAGCGGCATGTCGCCGAAGCGCAGGTAGATCCACGACAGCGCGATCAGGATGAACAGCGACGGCAGGACGAACAGCGCGCCGGCCACGATGCCGCCCCAGGTGCGGTGCATCAACCAGCCGATGTAGGTGGCCAGTTGCTGGGCCTCAGGCCCGGGCAGCAGCATGCAGTAGTTCAAGGCGTGCAAGAAGCGTTTTTCGCTGATCCAGCGGCGGCGCTCCACCAGTTCGGTGTGCATGATCGCGATCTGCCCTGCAGGCCCGCCGAAACTGATGAAACCAAGCTTGAGCCAGAAGCGGAAGGCCTCGGCAAAGCTCACCGAGGCGGGGGCGGCCATCGGGCCTGCCGACGCTTCGGTGACGGTTGTCGTGACGGTTGTCATGCCGGTCCTGCGGGTGCAGCGTGCAGGGCGTCGAAGACCGCCGCCGCCGCCAGGGTCAGTGAGTCGTCATCGGCGTGAACCTCGCGCAGACCGGCGAGCACCGCCTCCAGCCCGGCCGCCTCGGGCACCGGGATGCCGCCGATGTCGAGGAAGTGCACCGTGCGTGCGATGCGCTGCAGCCGCGGATCCGCGTCCAGGCAAAAACTCGTCGCCAGCACTTCGAACGTGACGCGCGAGCCGACGTGCGTGAAGCGAGCGCCGTCGTAGTCGAATCCCAGTGCGCCGCGGGGTGCGGGCGTGGACCCGGCGGGGTCGGCCAGCCAGACGAAGCGTGCCTCGGGGTCGATGAAACGGCGGATCAGCCAGGCGCAGGCCAGGCGGTCGACCCAGGGTCGCTCGCGCGTGGCCCAGCGCTTGCCCCGGAACTTGCGCACGTCCAGGCGCGGGATTCCGTGTGGCGCCTGTGCCACCGGCTCACCGCGCGAGAAGCGCGCATCGAGGGCCTGGCGCAGCGCATCGAGCTCGGCCTGCGCTTGCTCTGCGGCCGCGGCGGGGTAGTAGTCAATGCGCAGAAGTGCCTGCAGTGCCTCGGCAGTGCCCCGCCAGCGCCGCCGGGCCTCGGTTTCCGCCAGCACAGGCAAGGCCGCCGCCAGATTCTGCGCTTCAACGCTCCACTGAGCATAGGCCTCTGTACGGTCGAACAGCGCCAGGATCTCGGCGCGCTGGGCCTCGTTTGGGGCTGAGAGCTCGAGCACGCTGGCCTGGCCGCCATGGGCCTGCACCTCGGCCACCAGGGGATCGAAAAGGGCCGTCTTCGACTGAGGCAGAACATAGACGCCGTCTCGCATCGACCCACAGCCCAAGGTCTTCAGCGCACGCCAGACGCGCAGTCGCACCGCGTTCGGTTGCGTAGGCAGGGTCAGGAAGAGCACGCTCCACATGAATGAATCATATGCTACAAAAAATGATATGAGTGCTATTCATACAAAAAGATAGAGACCGGCGCCCATTCCAGGTGGTGCTCATCCGAAGCGAGGTAGACCGCCAACGCTGCGTACTCCTCAGGCCGGCTCAGGCGCCCAAGCGGCACAAGTTGCAGCAGGCGGGCCTTCTGCGCCTGGCTCGCTCGGGGCAGCGTTTGCTCGTTTGCCCGCTTGCTCCCTGCGAACTTCTGCAAGCACTGGGCAATCTGGTCGCGTTGGGTGCCTTGGCTTGGTGCCTCAAGGAAGCACGGCACCTCCTGCGCATGGGTGCGAGGTGTTCTGCAGATTGAAGGAACGACTTTCAATGTGCAGAGGCCCGATATCCCGGTCCTCCCACCGCCCTGACAGGCTCAAGCAGCCAGCGCGTCCTTGCCCGCGAGTGCCTGCACCGCCTGGTAATGCGTGAGAAACACCTGTCCGCGCAGGTGTTGCAGCAGCTCGGTGCCCTTCAGGCGGTCCATCACCGGGCCCTTCACTTCCGACAGGTGCAGCGTGATGCCGGCGTCGCGCAGGCGGGCGTCGATGGCGTCCAGGCTTTCCAGGGCGCTGGCGTCGATGTCGTTGATGGCCGAGCACTGCAGCACCACGTGGCGCAGGCTGGGGCGGCGTGCCACTTCTTCGTTCAGGCGGTCTTCCAGCGCGCGGGCGTTGGCGAAGTACAGGCTCTCGTCCACGCGCAGGCCCAGCACGGCCTCGTCGGTCTGCACCGTGTGGCGCTGCACGTTACGAAAGTGCTCGGTGCCCGCCACCAGCCCCACCTCGGCGATGTGCGGGCGGCTGGTGCGGTAGACGAACATCGCCAAGGACAGGCCCACGCCGGCGATCAGGCCGGCCTCCACGCCCGCCCCCAGGGTGACCAGGACCGTGGCAACGGCGGCCGAGAAGTCTGATTTCGAGTAGGCCCAGGTGTGCCGGAAGACCGACAGGTCCACCAGCGACAGCACGGCCACCACGATGGTGGCGGCCAGCGTGGCCTGGGGTACGAAGTACAGCGCTGGGGTCAGCAGCAGTGCCGCGGCCAGGATGCCCACGGCGGTGAAGACCCCGGCTGCTGGCGTCTGCGCCCCGGCGTCGAAGTTCACCACCGAGCGCGCAAAGCCCCCCGTGACGGGAAAGCCGCCCGTGAACGCCGCCCCTAGGTTGCCGGCCCCCAGGGCCACGAGCTCGCGGTCGGGCTCGATGCGCTGGCGCCGCCGGGCGGCCAAGGTCTGGCCTACCGACACCGATTCGACGAAGCCCACCACGCTGATCAGCAGCGCGGGCAGGGCGAGCTCCTTCCACAGCGCCAGGTCCCACAGCGGCAGGGTCAGCGGCGGCAGGCCCTGCGGCACGGTGCCCACGATCTTGACCCCCTGCTGCGCCCACTGCAGTTGCCAGGTCAGCGCGGCCGACAGCGCAATGCCCACCACGGGCGCGGCCTTCGCCGCCAAGTCGGCCCCCCGGGCCGGCAAGCCCAGGCGCACCAGCAGCGGCTTGAGCCCCCGGCGTGCCCAGAACAGAAAGGCGACCATCGTCACGCCCAGTGCAGCGGTGAGCACGTGCACTTCACTGGCGTGGCGCACCAGCCCGCCCACCAGCTCGAAGAAGTGCGCGCCCTCCACCTTCACGCCCATCAGCACCTTCAACTGCCCGGCAGCAATCAGCAAGGCCGAGGCCGTGATGAAGCCCGAGATCACCGGGTGGCTGAGGAAGTGGGCGAGGAAGCCCCAACGCAGCAGCCCCATGACCAGCAGCATGGCGCCTGAGAGGAAGGCCAGCGTCAAGGCGATGGCAGCGTAGGGCGCCGTGCCTTGGGCGGCAAAGCCGCCCACGGTGGAGGCCGTCATCAGCGACACCACGGCCACCGGGCCCACGGCCAGCACGCGGCTGGTGCCCAGCAGCGCGTATAACACCAGCGGCGCGATGCTGGCGTACAGCCCCGCCTGCGCGGGCAGGCCGGCCAGTTGCGCATAGGCCAGGCTCTGCGGTATCAGCATCAGCGTGACGATCACCGCCGCCACCAGATCACTGACCAGGGTGCTGCGGTCGTAGCGGCGGCCCCAATCCAGGATGGGCAGGTAGGCGGCGGCGCCAGTGGGGGCGGTCATGGAGGGTGCAGCTCGGTGTTGCGGGCCAGGGCTTTTTCAGGCTGCCTTGGGCCGCGGTGGCGCAGCGCGCCGGTCGGTGAACTCGAACACCGCCATGCCGGCCACCATCGCGGCCACGAACACGAGGCCCTTGAACTCGCCCGCAGCCATGGAGACGATGCCTGGCCCGGGGCAGAAGCCCGCCAGGCCCCAGCCTGCGCCAAAAAGCAGCGAGCCGATGACCAAGCGCTTGTCGATGTCCCGGGAGGTGGGCAGGTGCAGGGCACCACCGAAGAAGTTGGTCGTGCGCTTCTTGGCCGTGCCGAAGGCGAAAAAGCCCACGGCGATGGCGCCGCCCATGACGAAGGCGAGCGACGGGTCCCAGGCGCCGGCCAGGTCCAGGAAGCCGATGACCTTGCCGGGGTCGGTCATGCCGGCAATCATCAGGCCCCAACCGAAGAGGAGGCCGACGGCGAATTCGGTGGCGCGTTGCAGGTTGGTGTTTTTCATGGAAGTTCCTTCAAGTTTTGCGTACACCGCACTCACAGCAGGTGCCGGATCACGAAGACGATGGCAAAGCCCGCGGCCATGAAGGTGCCGGTGGCCACCAGCGAGCGCGGTGACAGGCGCGACAGTCCGCACACGCCGTGGCCGCTGGTGCAGCCCGAGCCTAGGCGCGTGCCGTAGCCCACCAGCAGCCCGGCCACCACCACGGCGGCCACGCTGGCGTCGATGCGCGGTGCGCTCAGAAAGCCCGCCGGGGCCAGCCACTGCAGCGTGACCGGCGCGGCCAGCATGCCCAGCAGGAAGGCGATGCGCCAGCCGGCGTCACCGCTCTTGGGGCGCAGCAGCCCGCCCACGATGCCGCTGATGCCCAGGATGCGGCCGTTGGCCAGGATGAACAGCGCCGAGGCGATGCCCAGCAGCACGCCGCCTGCCAGCGACGCCCAGGGCGTGAAGTGGGTCCAGTCGATCGTCATGGTGAGGTCCTTGGGTTTGAGTTGGTGGAAGGGGTGGATGAGAGAAGTGAAGCGTGAGAAGGGCAGCGGCTGCCTGCGGCCCCTCACTCCACAGCGCTGGTGGCCTTGTGGTCCGCCGTTGCGCAGTGCGGCTGGCAGAACTCCTGGTACAGCGTCTGGATCACCGCCAGCGCCTGCGGGCTGCTGAGCGTGTAGAAGATGTGCTTGCCCTCGCGCCGGGTGCTCACCAGCTGCTGCTCGCGCAGGACGGTCAGCTGTTGCGACAAGGTGGGCTGCACGATGCCCAGGCGCTCCTCCAATTCGCCCACGCGCAATTCGCCCTGGGAGAGTTGGCACAGGATCATCAGCCGGTCGGGGTTGGCCAGCACCTTCATCAGGTTGCAGGCTTGGGCTGCGGCCTCGCGCATCTGGCTCAGCTCCAGACTCGGGTCGGGCGCGATGCCGGCCGCGAGGTCTGTCGCCATGTCGGTTGCTGCGTCAAGTTCGGCCGTGGTCATGTGAGCCATCCTTCTCGGCACCGCTGGGGCGCCGCTTGCCATTCGATGAAGACATTCTATTGACAAACAATCTATGTGTCAATAGACTATGGAAAACGTAATTGAAGGAGCTTTCATGACCAACCTTTCCGCCACCGCCCGCAAGCCCCAGGTGCACGGCCTGTTCGACAAGGCCACCTGGACGGTCACCTACGTGGTGCACGACGGCCCGGGCACGGCCTGCGCGATCATCGACTCGGTGCTGGACTACGACCCCAAGTCCGGCCGCACCCGCACCACCTCGGCCGACCAGGTGATCGCCTACGTGAAGGCCCACAACCTGCAGGTGCAGTGGATCCTGGAGACGCACGCGCACGCTGACCACCTGAGCGCCGCGCCCTACCTCAAGCAGCACCTGGGCGGCCAGATCGCCATCGGCGCGCGCATCACGGGCGTGCAGAAGGTGTTCAAGGGCATCTTCAACCTGGAGCCCGAGTTCGCGGTGGACGGCTCGCAGTTCGACGTGCTGCTGGGTGACGACCAGGTCATCGAGTTTGGTGCCCTGTCGGCCCGCGTGATGTCTGTGCCCGGCCACACCCCTGCCTGCGTGGCTTACCAGGTGGGCGACGCAGTCTTCGTGGGCGACACCCTGTTCATGCCGGACGTGGGCACCGCGCGTTGCGACTTTCCCGGCGGTGATGCGCGCACGCTCTACGCCTCAGTGCGCCGCATCCTGAGCCTGCCCGAGGACACGCGGCTGTTCATGTGCCACGACTACCCGCCGGGCGGCCGGCCCATCGAGTTCGAGACCACGGTGGCGGCGCAGCGCCGGGCCAACATCCATGTGCACGAGGGCATCACCGAAGAACAGTTCGTGCAGATGCGTACCAAGCGTGACGCCACGCTGGAGATGCCCGTGCTCATCCTGCCCGCCGTGCAGATCAACATCCGCGCCGGCCACCTGCCGCCCAAGGAGGCCAACGGCACGGCCTACATGAAGATCCCCCTGAACGCACTTTGAGCACTCAAGGCCTGGGCGCTGCCCGGCGCTTTCATTCCACCTGCTGAAGCAAGACCACCATGAGTTCCTTCGACCACCCCACCCTCATCCAGCAGATCGGCCAGCAGATGACCAGCCTGCGCAAGGCCCAGCCTGAGGCGATGCAGGGCTTCGGCCAGCTGGCCAAGGCCGCCATGGCGCCCGGCGCGCTGGACGAGAAGCAGAAAGAGTTGATCGCGCTGGCCATCGGCATCACGCAGCACTGCTCGGGCTGCATCGGCTTTCACGTCAAGGCGCTGCGCCGCCTGGGCTGCACCCGCGCGGAACTGGAGGAGATGCTGGCCGTGTGCGTCTACATGGGCGGCGGCCCGGCGCTGATGTACGCCAGCGAGACGCTGGCCGCCTGGGATGCGTTCGAGCCGGTGACGGCCTGAGCGGCTCCGGCAGACGTCGGGCCGGGTGTTCGGCCCGCCCGCGCCCAGCCACGCTGCTGGGCTCGGCAGCCATGGCTGTTGCGTCAGCGCATCGGTCAGGGCACGCCTGATGGCAGCCGCGCCAAGTGGGCACAGTTTCCTTGGCGTGGAGGCCCGGGCGCTGCGGCTGCTGGCCCCTGAGGGCGGAGGTACCGAAGTGGTGGCCCTTGCGCCGAACGTCTGAGAGCTGACATCAGGAGCCTTCACCCGCGCGGGTGGTGACCCGCATCACCCATACTCGCCGTCCATGACGCAGACCCTTTGCCTGCTCAACCCGCACGCCCAGGGCGGGCGACTGCGTCTTCGCGCATCGGCGCTGCGCCAAGCCGTGGTCAAGCAAGCACCCGCGGCTGTGTGGGAGCAGCCCGAGTCCGTGGAGGAGGCCCAGGATCTCATCCGCCGACTGCCGCGCGGCAGCCGCGTGCTGGCGTTCGGCGGAGATGGCACGGTCAACCGCTGGTTGCCGGCCCTGCTGGAAGGTGGCCACACACTGGGCCTGGTCCCCCTGGGCAGTGGGAACGATCTCGCTCGGGCGCTGGGTGTGTTCGGCATGCCCTGGGCCGAGGCGCTGGAGTCCGCACTGACTTCTCCTGCCTCCTTGATGGATATCGGGACGGTCGAGCTGGCTCGACCTCAGGATCCGACGTACCTCGCAGGCACCGGGAGCACCTGCTGCAACATTCCCTTTCTCTCCAGCCTGGCCGTGGGTTTCGACGCCTCGGTGGGTCTGCGCGCGCAGCAGGGTCCGCGTTGGCTGCGCGGCCAGCCGCGCTACCTCTGGGCCACGCTGAGGGAACTGATGCAGCTGCGCAGCTGGAACCTCGAACTCAGCGCTGAGGTGGCGTGTGCAAGCGAAGGCGAAGACTCGCTGCGCTGGCATGGCCGTGTGCTGCTGGCCTCCACGCTCAACACCCGCAGCTACGGCAGCGGCATGCCCGCCGCCCCAGAAGCGCGCATTGACGATGGCCGACTGGACCTGCTGCGCGCCCAGGCCATGGGCCGGGCGGGTGTGCTCACCTTGCTGCCGCGCCTGCTGCGCGGCACCCACCTGAGTGATCCCCGGGTCAGCCTGCAGACCTTCCAGACCCTGCAGGTGCGGGCCCACGGCCCCGTGCCCCTGGCCGTGGACGGCGAGTACCTGGGCGCGTTCAACCGTTTCGCAGTGAGCGTGCTGCCGGGCCGCCTGCCGGTGGTGATGGCGACCAAATCGGCACGCTTTGGAAAATAGTCGCGACTTTTTTCCAAAGCTCGATAACATGGACGCATGTTCAGATACCTCCAACCCCTTGTCCAGGCCGACCTGCCGCGCAAGCTGGTGCTGCTGACCGGGCCCCGCCAGGTGGGCAAGACCACCTTGGCGCGGCAACTGGGCGAGGCGGCGGGTTCAGCCACCTATCTGAACTGGGACGTCCCGGCCGACCGCGCCGTGCTGCAGCAGCAGACCTGGCCCTTGTCCAGCCGTCTGCTGGTGTTCGACGAGATCCACAAGATGGCCGGCTGGAAGGCATGGCTGAAGGGCGTGGTGGATGGTCGCCCGGCCGGCCAGCAGTTGTTGGTGACCGGCAGCGCGCGCATGGACACCTTCCGCCAGGGGGGGGAGTCGCTCGCGGGGCGCTATTTCGCGTGTGCAGGCCGATCGCTGGCGCGCCCAGTACCTCACCGACTTGGTGCGGGAGGACGTGCTGGAGTTCTCGCGCGTGCAGGAGATCGGTGCCATGCGGCTGTTCGTGGAGGTGTTGCGAGACCGCGTGGGCTCACCGCTGTCGCTGGCTTCCATCGCTCGCGATCTGGCCGTCTCGCCCTCGACCCTGCAGCGCTACCTGGACATCCTGCAGGCCCTGTTCATTGTCTTTACCGTGCAGCCCTGGCACCGCAACATTGCCCGCGCCCTGTTGCAGTCACCCAAGGTGTACTTCTACGACACCGGTATGGTCCGCGGCGGGGATGGACCGCGCTTGGAGAACGCCGTGGCCGCGATGCTGCTCAAGCATGCGCACTGGCTGTGCGACGCGCGTGGCCTCGATGCCAGCCTGCACTATGTCCGCACCAAGGACGGCGCCGAGGTGGACTTTGCCCTGGCAGAGCAGGGCGAGCTCACGCGCCTGGTGGAGTGCAAGTGGGCCGACGGCCACCCCCACCGGGCCTTGACACGGTTCGCCCAGACCTTTCCTGAGGCTGAAGCCGTGCAGCTTGTGCACGACCTGCGCCAGGAGCAGGATTTCGAGCACGTCAGCGTTCGGCGCGCAGGCCCCTGGTTGGCGGGTTTGTCGGCCTGACCCCCCCGCCCTCGCTCACCCAGCTCTCTCACCCCGCCGTCACAAACTTGGCCAACAGCGCCGCATGGCGCTGCGGCCAGGCCTGCAGGGCTTGCTCGTCACCGAGCAGCACCTGGCGCAGGAACGCGGCGGCGAGCTCCTTCGTGGCGGCCTTGACCTGGCCGTTGAGCAGCATACCGCCGGTGCCCGCGCGGTCGGTGAACATGCTGTGCGAGCCCCCGTTGAACATGGCCAGCGCCTTGCGCGGGCTGCCGATGGCGTCGAACACGGCCACGCGGTCCTCGGGGCCGCTGTAGTAGCCCGGGATGCGGATGATGTCCTCGGTGGCCGAGACGTGCAGGCTGGGCAGGCGCACCGGGCCGAGGATGGGGGCCAGCGAGGACTCACCGTAGAACGGCGGCGCCGAGATGACGATGGCGGCGCGCAGGCGCGGCTCGCGCAGGTCCAGCGCCCGGCCCTCCCGCACAACCTGGGCCCCACTGGCCAGCAGTGTGGTGTTGGCGCCATAGGAGTGGCCCGCCGCCACCACGCGCTGCCCATCCAGCAGCGGCGCGAAGTCGCTGCTCAGCGCCTGGGTGAGGGCAAAGCGCAAGTCGTGCACGCGGGCGATGGCCTCGGCCTCCTGAGCGGCGTCCTGCAGGCGCCCCACCAACGCCAGCGGGTTGCCCGCGCCCCACAGGCTGCGGTCGCTGCCCACATGCTGCAGGTGCAGGCTGGCAAAGCCCTCTGCGGCAAAGTGGCTGCCCAGGTAGCTGTAGCCGCGGCGCGAACCGCCGATGCCGTGCGAAAACACCACCAGCGGCACGGGCCGGGCCGCTGATGCCATCGCCGGCAGATAGAAACGCACCGGCACCGGGCGCTGGCGCGCAGGGTCCGCCCAGTCCAGGTCCAGGACACGCGCCTCGCCCTCCGGCCCGGGGCTCTGGGCGCGCGCACTGCGCAGGCCCACGCCGAGGCCGATCAGCGCGGGGGCGGCGAATGCTGCGGCAAGCAGGGAACGTCGGTGCAGGGTCATCGGCTGGAGCGGGCTGGAAAGCGGGTCACAAGCAGTTGCAGGTCTGGGGATCTGGCACGCTGGATATCAAGGCCCGGTCGCGAGTGCAGTCGGATCGATCAATTGCCGGGCCCAGGAGATTACCTCCTCCGCGAGGTGCAGAAGTTGCGTATTGGCTACGCCGTGGCACTCTTCGGATGGTGCGTCCTCGTAGCGCAAGACGACGCCAAAGGGGGTCAGAACGCCCAGATCAGCGGCGCAGGGCGGGGGCATCTGCCCTGTCGCCTTGATCAATTGACTCAGCATGTCGAGGTTGTGCGTACGGGGGTACTCGCGCCCTGCGAACGACAGGGCCCCCTTGAGGGCCTTCTCGACCGCCTGTTGTGCATGAAAGCCAAGCACCCATGCCGGTGCATTGGGATCTTCAATCAACCGCTGGACGATGTAGAGATCGTCGCTGGCGCGTCGTAGAAGGGCTATGGCATGTTCATGCTGCAAGGTCATGCCAGTGACCATCCCTCACCACGCGCCAGGCCAGAGTATTCGTGACCTGCTTCTGCGCCTCGAAGCTTTGTGCACTCATGACGACGACGTCTGCAGGGATCAAGTTCCGGCCCAGCAGGGCGGACAGACGTGCCATCTCGCGGTACCGGTCCACCACATCAGGCTCAACCACCAACACATCAATATCACTGCCTGGCCGCGCGTCGCCGCGCGCCTGCGATCCAAACACAGCCACCCTAGAGCCCTGCGGAAGGGCCGGTACAAGACAGCTCAGAGTTTCCTGAATCAGGTTCATGAGGCTTGGCGAGGTTCTTTTGGTAGGCTGCGACCGAAGGCCGGGATCACAATCAGCTACATCCACCTGCGCTCGTGAACGGCGAATTATGACCACCTACCAATGGACTCCCGTGATCGTCGCGCATGCCGCCATGGCCGGGGCAGCGTTGTTGGTGGGCAGTGCGGTGCTGGCCCGGCGCAAGGGGACGCCGTCGCACCGGGTGCTGGGCTGGACCTGGGTGGTGCTGATGGCCTCGGTGGCGAGCAGCTCCTTTGCCATCCGCTTCAATGGCTTTTCCTGGATCCACGGCCTGTCGGTCTACACCCTCTTTGCACTGGTGTTCGGCGTGGCGAACGCCCGGCGGCGCAACATCCGGGCGCACCGGATCACGATGATTTCGATCTTCGTCGGCGCCCTGGTGATCACGGGCCTGTTCACCTTGCTGCCGCAGCGCCTGATCGGCCAGGCGGTGTGGGGCGCGCTGGGCTGAGGCTCGACACCCTGCCAGTTCCCAAGGTCCGGGCGGCGCTCGCCCGGCCCCTTCAAAGAATCCCCATGCGCTGGAAGACGCTGGCCAGCGACTCCCCGCGCAGCAGGGCGTCGCGTGTGTCGTTTTCGCCCTGCACCTTGGCCAGCGCGCGCTCGATCACCTCATGCTCGCGCGCCTGCGGGATGACGACCACGCCGTCCACATCACCGAACACCAGGTCGCCGCTGGCCACGGCCACGCCGGCGCATTCCACGGGCACGTCGCGCTGCATCATGCGCGCGCGGCCTTTGGTGTCCAGCGGGCCGATGCCGCCGTGGAACACCGGAAAGCGCATCTCGCGGATCTGGCGCACATCGCGCACCAGGCCGTCGATGACGCAACCGGCCGCGCCGCGCGCCGTGGCGGCGGTGGACAGCAGTTCGCCCCAAGGCGCGATGCGCTCCGTGGGGCCGTTGCAGGCCAGCACCACCACGTCACCGGGCTTCAGGTCGTCCACCAGGGCGATTTCCACTTCGTACGGGTTCTCGCCCTCCTTCACCTCGTAGGCCGGCATGTACAGGCCGGTGCGCGCGCGGCCCACCAGCACCAGGCTGTCGTCCAGCGGCCGCACGAAGGGCTTCATGGCCTGGCGCATCAGGCCCAGGCTGTCCATCACGTCGCTCAGGATGGCGGCGCTCAAGGGCTTCAGGGCGGCGGGGTCGATCAGGGGCATGGCGGGGCTCCGGTGCGGTGATGGGCGTTGGTTGGAGGGGTCGCCTCCATCGTAGAGGCCGCATCGGGGTGGCGGGATCGGTGTTTGCCACGGGGCCTGTTGCAGGCCGTTGAGAGCCTCTGAAGGCTGATGCCAGCCGCTGAGGACCGGCCCGTCGGCCCGGGCGCCCGTCCAGCGGCCGAAATTTGCCGTTCATCGCAGGGTCATGGCCCCGGCCCGTCTTGCGCAGTACGCTGCAGCCCTCATCTGTAACCCGTCCGATCAACCCGCACCGAAAGGAGCCCGAGATGTCCACCACCGACGACCTGACCCGCCTGGCCGACCTGCACCGCAGCGGTGCCTTGAGCGACGATGAGTTTGCGCAGGCCAAGGCCCGGGTGCTGAACGAGCGTGTGCTGCGCGAGCAGCCCCCGCTGGCCGGTGCCCTCAACGGGCTGCACCGCAGCCGCAGCGATCGCTGGCTGGGCGGTGTGTGCGGCGGGCTGGCCCAGGCTTCGGGCATGGCGCCCTGGCTGTGGCGCCTGGGCTTTGCCCTGTTCACCTTCTTTGGCGGTGCGGGCCTGCTGGTGTACCTGCTGCTGTGGATCTTCGTCCCGCAGGAGCCGGCGTTCACGCCGCGCCAGATCGGCGCCTGAGCTTGCGCAAGGGCCCCCGGCCTCGCCGGGCAGGCCCGCTCTGCCTGCCGGGCCAAGCGGGTCGGTCAGCAGGGCACGGGCCCACGGGGTCATCTGCCGCGAGGCACACTGCCGCCGGGCGCCGTGCCCGCTGAGGGCCCTTGCTTTGCCTGCCATCGCTTTCGACAACACCTACGCCCGTGAGCTGGAGGGCTTTCATGTGCCGTGGAAGCCTGCGGCCGTGCCCGAGCCGCGCCTGCTGTTCCTGAACAGGCCCCTGGCCGAGGAGCTGGACCTGGACCCGGCCACGCTTTCCACGCCCGACAGCGCCGCGCTGTGGGCGGGCAACGCCCTGCCAGAAGGCGCCCAGCCCATCGCCCAGGCCTATGCGGGGCACCAGTTTGGCGGCTTCTCGCCGCAGTTGGGCGACGGCCGGGCCCTGCTGCTGGGCGAGGTGATCGACCGCCAGGGTCAGCGCTGCGACATCGCCTTCAAGGGCTCGGGTCGCACGCCGTTTTCCCGCGGGGGCGACGGCAAGGCCGCGGTGGGGCCGATGCTGCGCGAGGTGCTGATCGGCGAAGCCCTGCACGCGCTGGGCATTCCCACCACCCGGGCGCTGGCCGTGGCAGCCACGGGCGAGCGGGTCTATCGCGAGCAGATGCTGCCGGGCGCGGTGCTGACGCGGGTCGCTGCCAGCCACCTGCGGGTGGGCACCTTCCAGTACTTCGCGGCGCGGCGCGAACCGGAACGCGTGCGCCAATTGGCCGACTACGCCATCGCCCGGCACGACCCGGCGTTGCGGGCCATCGACAGCGCGCCTGAGCGGTACCTTGCCTTCTTCGCCGCCGTCGCCCGGCGCCAGGCGGCGCTGCTGGCGCAGTGGATGAATGTCGGCTTCATCCACGGCGTGATGAACACCGACAACATGACGATCTCGGGCGAGTCCATCGACTTCGGCCCCTGCGCCTTCATGGAGGCCTACCACCCCGAGGCGGTGTTCAGCTCCATCGACCACGGCGGGCGCTACGCCTACGCCAACCAGCCGCACATCGCACGCTGGAACCTGGCCCGCCTGGCCGAGACCCTGCTGCCGCTGATCGGTGACGAGCCGCAGCGCGCCGTGGAGCGGGCGACCGAGGTGCTGGACGCCTTCCCCGGCTGGTTCGAGGCGGCGCTGCGGCGCGGGCAGCGGGCCAAGCTGGGGTTGGCAAGCGAGCTACCGGGCATGGTGGCCACTGGTGCGCGAGGTGGAGAAGGGCTGGATGCCCTGAAGGCCGTGGACCCTCAAGCCGAGGCCGACGACGCCCTCGCTGGCGACTGGCTGGACCTGCTGCACCAGCAACGGATGGACCTCACCCAGGCCTGGCGCTTCCTGGCGGATGAGGCGGCTTGCGGTGCGGACGATGCGGCGCGCACCTCGCGCCTACGCTCACGCTTTGCCGAACCGGGTGCCCTGGAGCCCTGGCTGGCGCGCTGGCGCGAACGCCTGGCCTTGCACGATGGGCAGTCCCCCGCGGCCGCCCGGCCTGAGACCGCTGCGGCCATGCGCCGGGCCAGCCCCTGGATCATCCCGCGCAACCACCGCGTGGAAGAGGCCTTGGCGGCCGCGTCCGACCACGGTGACCTGGCCCCTTTCGAGCGCCTGCTGCACGCGCTGCACCGGCCCTTTGACGAGCACCCCGAGGATGCTGCCTTCGCCGAGCCTGCGCCTGCGGAGGTGACGGCCTGCTACCGCACGTTCTGCGGGACGTGAGCCAAGACGGCCCTGTGCCGCGCCTGCTTCAGCCCCGAGCCCGTCTCCGGACGCTTCGCCACCTTCGGTTCGTATTCCCAGGCTGACATTCCCGGGCTCATTCCCAAGCTCACTTCCAAGTTCACTTCCAAGCAAACGCCGGCTGGTCAAAGTGCGCCACGCGCGTGGGCCGGCCCAGCAGGCAGACCTCACGGAACTGCAGCAGAAACGCGGCCGTGGGCGCGGCGATCCAGCGCACGCCCACCGGCATGCGCAGCACCTGGCGCTGCGTGCTCTGCACCACGTTCAGGATGGGAGCGTCCGCGCGCATCAGCTCGCTCATGGGAATCCGGTGCGCGCTGTGCACCTCCTGCGGGTTGAGCTGCAACTCGCGCGCGGCGTCCAGCCACAGCACCACGGGCGTGATCAGGTAGCCCGAACGGGTGGCGTAGTCGTCCAGGCGTCCGAGCACGGCGCTGGGGCCTGGACTCAGGCCGATCTCCTCCTGCAGCTCGCGCAGCGCGGCTTGCTCGGGCGTCTCACCTTCGTCCATGCGGCCGCCCGGCAGTGCCCACTGGCCGGCATGGCTGCGCAGCCCGCCGGCGCGGCGCGTCAACAGCAGGGCGGGCGCGGTGCTCCAGATGGCGTGGTGAGGCAGACCCTCTACGCCAGCGCCATGTCCTTCTTGCGTCACCCCCAAGACCACGGCGGCTCGCTTGTGGCCGTCGGCCGGCAGGCTCTGGGGATCAAACCCTGCCAGATGCCGGGTGAGGAGTAGGCGCAGTTCGGGGCCGTGGTGCATGGGGGGCAGGATAGCCCGCTTGCCTGGCGGCCTCTGCCGTCACGTCGGTGGTGCACGCGGGACCTCAGGCCTGGTGTCCGAGATTCCACATCGGGCGCGTCGCAGAATGCAGCCCACCCCTCAAGGAGCTTCTTCCCATGGACCACCCGAACCCACCTGCCGCCGCCTCCTCCTCCTCCTCCTCGAGCACCCTTGCCCGTTTTCGGGTGGACGGCCGCGTGGCGGTGGTCACCGGCGGGGCCCAGGGCATCGGCCTTGCGGCGGCGCAGGCGTTGCACGAGGCGGGGGCCACGGTGGTGCTGCTGGACCGTGATCTGGCGGCAGCCCAGCATGCGTCAGTGGCGCTGCCAGGCAGCCAGGCCCTGGCGCTGGACGTGGCCGATGCCCCCGCCATCGAACGCGTGTTTGGCGAAATCGCCCAGCGTCATGGCCGCATCGACATCCTCGTCAACAACGCCGGCGTTTCGATTCGCAAGTCCAGCCAGGATCTGTCGCTGGCCGAGTGGAACCAGGTGCTGGCGGTCAACCTGACCGGCTGCTTCCTGTGCGCCCGGGCCGCGGCGGCGGCCATGCCGGCGCAAGGAGGGGCCGTGGTGAACACGGCCTCCATCATGGGCTTGTCGGGTGCCGGGCCCTACCCCAACCCGGCCTATCACGCCACCAAGGGCGCGTTGGTCAACCTCACCCGCTCGCAGGCGGTGGAGTGGGCTGCGCGCGGCATCCGCGTCAACGCCGTGGCGCCCACCTGGACGCGCACGGGCTTCATCGGCGAGTTGACCGATGCCGTGCGCGAGCGCGTGCGAGCGGTCACGCCCCTGGGCCGTATGGCCGAACCCGAGGAGGTGGCCGCGGCCATCCTGTTCCTCGCCAGCCCAGCGGCGTCCATGGTCACCGGCCACACGCTGGCGGTGGATGGGGGTTTTCTTGCGCAGTGACGCCGCCGACCCTCTGCGTGCCTACTACGCCGCTCGCGCCGAGGAGTACGACCGCGTCTATCTCAAGCCCGAACGCCAGGCCGACCTGCGGCAGATCGAGGCCTGGCTGCCGGCGCGCGTGGCGGGCCGTCGGGTGCTGGAGGTCGCTTGTGGCACAGGGTATTGGACGCGTTTGATCGCACCCGTTGCCTCGGAGGTGCTGGCGCTGGATGCAGCGCCTGAGACCTTGGACATAGCGCGCCGGCGTGTGCCGCCCGAGCGCGTGTTGTTCAGCGTGGGGGACGCATTCGCCCTCCACGAATGCTTGCGTACAAGCCAGCGCTTCGACGCCGCCTTTGCTGGCTTCTGGTGGTCCCACGTGCCGCGCGCGCGCCTGCGCGGGTTCCTGCAAGGCTTGCATGCTTGCCTAGAGCCGGGCTCCCGCGTTGTCTTCCTGGACAACCGCTTCGTGCCCGGCAGCAGCACGCCTGTCAGCGAGGCGGATGCCCAGGGCGATACCTGGCAGCAACGTCGCCTCGATGACGGCAGCACCCACCGCGTGCTCAAGAACTTCCCCACCGAGGCGCAGTTGAGCGAGGCTGTCGCCGGGCTGGCCACTGACGTGCATGTCACCACTTGGGCCTACTACTGGGCCTTGGAGTACCTTGTCGTCACCCCTGAGTCGCCAAAGTGCAGGGCCTCCGCCCAGCGCTCGGCATAGGCCACTTGCTGCTATGCTGACCCTTACGATCATCATGATCATAAGAGTTTAAAGTGATCACTGAAGCCACGGCCGTCACGCTGCGTCAGAACCTGGGGGACATGCTCAACCGCGTGCAGTACCGCCGTGACAGCATCCTCATCACCAAGGACGGCAAGCCAGTGGCGGCGCTGGTGGATGCTGCGATGTTTGAGCGCATCCGTCGCATGCAGGAGCGGTTTGATGCATTGAGCGCCCGCCTTGCGCAGACCTACGAGGGCGCTTCAGACGCTGGCGGACTGGCTGAGATCGAGGCCGCGAGTGCCCAGGCCCGCTTGGACGTCGCGCAGCAGTGGCGCGCCGAGGGTCGCCTGCCGGCGCTGCCGGGCAGCAAGGCCTCAGGCGCCAAGCGCTCTGGCCGTACTGCGGCCAGGACAGCCGGCGCCAAGTCCGCTGCTGCCGGATCCTCCACCCCGCGCTGAGGCCTGCGTCGTGCAGGTGGTGCTGGACACGAACGTCCTGGTGTCGGGCCTGGCCTTTCCCAGCGGCCCGCCGGGGCGCATCGTGTCGGCTTGGCGTGCGGGGGCGTTTAGCCTGGTGGCTTCAGAGTTCATGTTGGACGAATTGGCCCGCATCCTCCCGGCCTTGTCCCATCGCACGGGGTTTTCTGCCGCCGACGTCCGCGACTTCCTGGACTTGATGCGCGCCATGTCGACCATCGTCGAACTCAACGCTGACCACTTGGCACAGGCGCAAGGCAGCGGGTTGAGAGACCCTGACGATGCCCCCATCCTGGCCACTCTCCTGTCCTCGGGTGCCGACTGTCTCGTGACGGGCGACAAGGATCTCCTGTTGCTGGCCGGGCCCTGGGCCATCTTGTCCCCGGCTGACTTCTGCGCCCGCCACAACCCTTGACACCCCCCTCAACTTCCGCCGAACACCTCATGACCACCCTCCGCAAGACCACCCCCATCCTGCGCAGCTTTGACGAGGCCAAGGCGCGGGCGTTCTACATAGACTTTCTGGGCTTTCGGGTCGTGTTCGAGCACCGGTTTGAGCCTGGGCTGCCGCTGTACATGGGTGTGGCCCGGGGCGAATGTGCGCTCCACCTGTCAGAGCACCATGGTGACGCCACGCCTGGCGCCTCGATGCGCATCGAGGTGGACGACGTCGATGCGCTGTGCGCCGAATTGATGTCCCGGCATGCGAGCCACACCCGCGCCGAGGTGCAGGCCATGCCCTGGGGCACCCGTGACTTCACGGTGACCGACCCCTTCGGCAACCGCCTCACGTTCACCAGCGCGATCAGCGTTTGAACGGGTGAGGATGCAAGACCACTGCAGCACGCAGGCGCGAGTCGGGCGGCCCCGAGTCATGAACAGCGCTCTTGCCCGGCGCGTTGCGGCGGGAATGACGGCTCTCGTGGCCTTGAGCGCAGGTCTGCTGCCGTCGCCGTCCTGGGCAGCCTGCACCAAGGTGCAGCCCGGCTGGCTGTGGAATTACGAGGGCCACATCGCGGGCCAGCACCGCATCCGCATGACACTCGTGTTCGGCCAGGGGGAGATCACGGGCGTGTACTTCTACGCCTCGCAGCTGAAGGACATCCCGCTGCGCGGGCGCCTGCTGGACGCCACCCGCGTGGTGCTGGAGGAGCTGGACCCCGCGGGGCAACCGAGTGCGCGCTTCGAGGCGGAGTTTCCGCAGACGGCTCCCGAGAGCAAGTTCGGCTCGAGCGAGTTGCAGTGCGAGGTCATCCGTGGTGTCTGGCGCAAGATTGGAGCTGAGGCGGCGCTGCCAGTGGTTTTGGAAATGGAGGGCGGCACGGCGGGGTCGCTGAAGAGCCGCTACGGCGCCATCGGGGTGCGGGACCCGGAAGCCTTGCACCGCAACTCACAGGCCTTCTGGCGGGCCGTCCAGCGTGAAGACCGCAAGGCCGCTGCACGCCTCATCCGCTACCCCATCCGTATCGATACAGCCGCGGGACAGCGGCGCTACACGTCTGCCGAGCAACTGCTGGCGGACTACGACCTCATCTTCACCCCGGGCTTTCGCGAACTCATTGCCCAGGGCCTGCCGCGCCACATGTTCGTGCGCGACCAGGGCGCCATGCTGGGCCACGGGCAGGTGTGGTTTGGGGCCGATGGTAAGGTCACGGCGCTGAACGGTGCGGGGATGGCCGCGCCGGCATCCTTGGCCGGCTCAGCCGTGAAGACCGCCCCACCGGGCGGGGCCGGCGTGTCAGTAGCAGCTGCGTCTGCAGCGCCGGCCGCCAGCGACGACCCGCCTGCACTGGCCGCGCTGCGCCAGGGCATGCCCACTGACGTGAGCGACTTCATCCGCCGCGCCGTGGTGTGCAACCACTGGGCCGGCGAGGAGCCCTATGACGACGAGCGCCGCGCCCAGATCCACGCGGCGGTGCAGAGCCTGCGTTGCCGAGCGCTGGATGCAGACCAGGCCGCGCTGCGTACCAAGTACGCAGGCCACGCCGAGGTGCTGGGGCGTCTGAAGCGGGCCCGTGTCACGCCGCTGTGAGCGTGTCTGCCGCCGAGGAGGTCGGGGCAACGCACCTCTGCGCGGCCCTATGCCCTGCGGAGTTCAGTCCTTGCCGCTCCAGTGCACCAGGCGCGTCTCGAGGGCGCGTACCAGGCGGTCCAGGCTGTAGCCCATGGCGGCCATGATGAGCACGCCCACCAGCACGATGTCGGTGGACAGGTACTCGGCGGCGGTCAGCGCCATCCAGGCGATGCCGTCGGAGGTGGCGGTCAGCTCGGCGCCCACCAGCATCGTCACCCCCAGCGAGATCGACACCCGGATGCCGGTGAAGATGCCGGGCAGGCTGGCCGGCAGCACCACGCGCCAGAACACCACCCAGGGGCTTGCGCCCAGCGCCTGCGCTGCCTGGATCTTGCGCGTGGACACCGAGCGCACGGCCTGCATCGCGCTGATGGCGATCAGCGGGAACACGGGCGCGGCGATGACGACGATCTTGGACAGGTTGCCGATGCCGAACCAGATCAGAAACAGCGGCAGCAGCGCCAACTTGGGGATGGGGCGGATCGCCTGGATGGGCGGCTCCAGCACGGCGCGCGTGGGGCGGTGCATGCCCATCAGCAGGCCCAGCGGCACACCGATGAGGACGCAGAACGAGAACGCGGTGGCGAAGCGCTGGAAGCTGACCCCCACGTGGTGCCCCAGGCTGCGCCCCTGGTAACCCTGCTCGATCAGGCGCAGCAAGGCCTCCCACACCGCCACGGGTGAGGGCAGGAACAGCGGCTTGATCAGGGGCTCCCACAGGCCGGAGCCGGTGACGGCAGCCCACAGGCCCAGCAGGCTGGCGAACGTGCCCACGGTCAGCCAGCGGTCGCGCCGGTCTTCGCGGCGGTGCAGCGTGTCCTCGTCGAGGGCCTCCACCGCGGAGGCTTCGGGCCGGTTGGTGCTCACGCGGCGCTCTCCTGTGCCTGGGCCTGGCGCGACTCTCCGCGCAGCAGCTCGACGATCTGGCGCTTGGCGGCGGTGAAGGCCGGCGTGGCCGCCACCAGCGGGTCTTCGGTCTCGTTGAAGGGCGAGCGGAAGGCGGCCTTGATGCGGCCAGGCCGCGCTGTCATCACGGCGATGTGGGTGGCCAGGAAGAGGGCCTCGTCGATGGAGTGCGTGATCCACAACACTGTCTTGCGCTCGCGCCGCCAGATGTTGCGGATCTCCTCCTGCAGCAATTCGCGCGTCTGCTGGTCCAGGGCGGCGAAGGGCTCGTCCATCAGCAGGATGCCCGGCTCGTTGGCCAGCGCACGCGCGATGCCCACGCGCTGCTGCATGCCGCCGGAGAGCTGGTACGGGTACTTGTCCGCAAAGGCCTCCAGGCCCACCATCTGCAGCAGACCCCGCGCGCGCTGGCGCGCGGCTTCAGGGTTGACGCCGCAGGCGCGTGGGCCGAAGGCCACGTTTTCCAGCACCGTCATCCAGTTGAACAGCGCACCCTGCTGGAAGACCACGCCGCGCTCGGCCCCCGGGCCGGTGATGGGCTGGCCGCGCAGGCGCACCTGACCGCTGGAAGGGCGCTCGAACCCGGCCACCAGGTTCAGCAAGGTGGTCTTGCCGCAGCCCGACGGCCCGACCACGCACAGGAAGTCGCCCTCCTGCACGTACAGGTCGGTCGGCGACAAGGCCTGGACCTGCCCGACGCCGCTGCCGAAGGTCTTGCCGAGCTGGTCGATAGTCAGCAGTGCGCTGGTGCGGCGCTCTGGGGCGTCCAGGGCCACCGGCTCCAGGGGGTTCAGGTCATCGCGCAGCATCGTGGGGCTCCTGTGCGCCGTGGGCGGGGACTCGCCCTCAGACCATCCGGGCCACGAACGAGCTGTCGACGAACTTCGAGAAGTCGCTCGGCACGCTCCTGAGCTGGTCGGTCGACCGCAGGAACTCGGCCTGGTCGCGGATGGCGCGCTGGATGCCGGAGTCGCGCGCGCCTGGGGCGCCCATCCAGGCCTCGGTCAGCATCTCCTTCGGGGTGATGGTGTGCGTGGTGCGCACCACCAGACTCAGCACCTCCCTCGGAGCTTGCAGGAAGGGCGCCATCACGTCGACCACGTCATCGGGCTTGGTGCGGTAGATGGTGTTGATGCGGTCGATTTCCTTCAGGTAGGCCAGCAGCAGGTCCGGGTGCTGCTTCTTGAAGGTGTCGCGGGCCACCAGGCCGTCGAAGATGAGGGCGCCACGCGCCATCAGGTCACCGGTCTTGAAGATCGTGGTGCCGTTGTCCTTTTCCAGACTCAACAGCACGGGATGCCAGATGTAGGCGCCGTCGATTTCCTTGCGCTGCCAAGCTGCCGGGATGGTGTCGGGCCGCAGGTTGACCAACGTGACGTCGGCCGCGCTCAGCCCCGCGATCTTCATCACCGACAGGATGCCGAAATGCGCTGACGTGTTGAAGGGGCAGCCGATCTTCTTGCCCTTCAGATCCTTCAACTCCTTGATGCCTGCGTCGTTGCGCACCACCAGGCACTCGCTGTCCTTGACCACCTTGTGCATGTAGACCATGGACACGGGCAGGCCTTGGGCAAAGCCCACGATCATGGGGCTGGAGCCCATGTTGCAGGCGTCCATGTTGTTGGCTGCCATGGCGGTCAGGATCTGCGGTCCAGCCGACACGCTGATGAAGTCGATCTTGACGTTGGCGCCCAGCGCCTTCTGCATGGAGCCGGTGGCCTTGGAGAAGTTCTGCTGATTGGCCGAGGGGAAGTGGCCCAGCATCGCCCTGGCTTCCTGGGCTTGCGCAGGCCCGGCCCAGGACAGCGCGGAGGCCGCGACTGAGGCCACGCCGACATTGGCGCCCAGCATCGCGATCTCGCGGCGTGTGAAAGTGGTTTTCAGGCTCATCGACGGCTCCTCGTTGGGTTGAAGGGGGATCACTGCTGACGGTCCAGCCGGAGGGTCATCCGGACAAGGGCGTTTGGGCTGCTGCGGCGCGATGCGGGCGTGCCGCAGGGCTGCCCGCGGCAGGCGGGCGGGAGATGGTTGAAGGCGCGCGCGGCATCTGCGGCGCCGAAGCGGCCGATGCCGGAGTGCCTGATGCGCGCTCGAGTTGCCGCGCGATCGCCTGCGTGACGTCCACCAGCGCACGGGCCAACTGGGCCTGTCGGGCCGAGGTCAGGCGTGGCCGCGGCAGCGCCACGGATACGGCAGCAACGGCGCGGCCGTCAGCCCCGATGATGGCCGCAGCTACACCGCCCACGTCCAGGTGCCAGGCGCCCTTGCAGACCGCGTAGCCGCGCTCGCGCACGCTCTGCAGTTCGCGCAGCAGTTCAGCGCGGGTGGCCAGGCTCTTGCTGGTCAGGGTGGGTAGCGCCGCCGGGAACAGCTGCTTGATCTCGTCATCGCTGCGCGTGGCCAGCATGGCAAGCCCGGTGGACACGCAGTGGGCCGGATTACGCTCACCCACGCCCGAGTGCACGCGCACGACCTGGGGCGATTCGGCGATCTGGATGCACACGGTGTGCGCGCCGTCCAACACGGCCAGCGACGCGCCTTCCTGCACTTCGCGCACCAACTCGGCCAGATAGGGCTCGGCAACGCGTCCGATCTCGACAAACCCTGCGCGGCATCCCACCTCCCAGGCCTTGGTGCCCACGGCGTAGGTCATGTCGCCCCAGCGCTCGACGTAGCCGCGCATCGTCAAGGCACCCAGCAACTCGTGGACGCTGGACTTGGCCATCTGCAGCCGGGCGGCCACTTCGCCCAGCGACAGCGGGCGGTCGCTGGCAGCCAGGCACTCCAGCGCGTCCAGCCCGCTGAGAATGCTGGACCGACGTCTGTTCGGCAAAACCGAATTGTGAGTAGGCATTGACGAATACTACTCATCCGCCTATCCTTTTGTCAACGCCCCGGCCACGGGGCTCACAAGAAAGGCGGGTGATTCCCATGCGGACCAAGATGGCGGCGCAAGGCCGTGCGCGCGAGGAGGTCCTGTCGGATCTGCGCAGCTTCAAGGCGGGCGACATCGACTGGGCGCATGGCCGGGCGCCGTTGTTCGTCTTCAAGGGCGACGACCAGGCCCACGAGGTCGGCCGTGAGGCCTTCTTCGAGTACTTCTCCGAGAACGCGTTGGGCGCCAAGCGGGCCTTCCACAGCGTGCGCCGCATGGAGGAGGAGGTGCTGGACATGGCTCTGGATCTGTTCCACGCGCCCGAATCCGGCCGCGGCTTCATGACCACCGGCGGCACCGAAAGCATCATCCAGGCGATCCAGACCTGCCGCGATTGGACGCGCGAGCAGCGCGGCAAGCCAGGTTTACGCGGCAACATCGTGGCACCTGAGTCGCTACACCCGGCCTTCGACAAGGCCGCCCGGCTCATGGACCTGGAGATCCGGCGCGCCCCAGTGGGGCCTGACTTTCGCGCCGACGTCGCGGCCATGGAGGCCCTGATTGACGAGAACACCATGATGCTGGTGGGCTCAGCGCCCTGCTTTCCGTACGGTGTGATCGACCCCATTGCCGAGATCGGCGCCCTTGCCGAGCGGCGCGGCCTGTGGCTGCATGTGGACGCCTGTGTGGGCGGCTACCTGGCGCCGTTTGCGCGCCGCATCGGGCGCGACATCCCGGACTTCGATTTCAGCGTCCCGGCGGTGACCTCGATTTCTGCCGATCTGCACAAGTTCGGGTTCTGCCCCAAGCCCGCGTCCACCGTGTTCTACCGGGACCCCGACAAGGCCCGCCTGCACGCCTTCGACTTCAACGCCTGGCCCAACGGCCGCTTCAGCACGGCCACCATCGTGGGCACGCGGCCCGCCGGGGGTGTGGCCGCGGCCTGGGCCACCATGCAGTTTCTGGGCGTGGAGGGTTACGAGCGCGTGGCGCGGGAGCTCATGGAGTTCATCGATCGGTACAAGGCCGGTGTCGGGGCGATCGACGGGCTCCAGGTGCTGGGGCGTCCGCACCTGTCCATCGTCGCCTTCGGGGCCCAGGACTTCGACATCTTCGCGGTGGCCGAACGGCTGTCCGCCAAGGGCTGGCTGCCAGGCCTGGTGCAGCGGCCCAAGGCCATCCACCGCATGATGTCCCTGCTGCATGCACCGTCGCTGGAGGAGTACATAGCCGATCTGCGCGAGTGCGTGACGGCGGTGCGCACCAAGGCAGCTGCCCCGTCCAGCCTGGAGGCCACGTACTGACTACTCTCGCTGTGCCGCGGGCCGTCAGCGCCTGAGCGCCCGGCCGAGCGCCAGCGCCAGCAGCAGCCCCGCCGCCGCCGCGCTTGCGGTCGTGACCCAGGTCTGCGACCAGCCCCCGTGATGTGAGGTCCACCAGGCCGCCACCGGTGGGCCGATGAACTGGCCGAAGGCCGAGCACTGCAGCGTCCACCCCACCACGGCCGGGACGGCCTGGTCGTGCGGCGCCACGCGCACCGCCAAGGCGAACAACGTGCCGGGGATCAGCCCGCCCACGGCCGAGAAGGCCAGCACGGCGGCGTAGCGCCCGATGGCCGTCATGGCCTCGGGCAGGCCAAAGGCCATGAACGCGGTCAGCCCCATGGTAGTGAAGCCGATGAGCAACAACTGCACCGGTGCACGGCCCCGGTGCAGCAAGCGCCCCGCCATCACGTTGCCGATGATGTTGACCGCAGCGGCCAGGGCCGTCAGCAGCCCGGCCGTGCCCTGCGCCACGCCGGCTTCGGCGTAGATGGTCGGCAAGAAGCCGATCACTGTGATCCACTGCGACGAGTAAGCGCCGAAGGCCAACGCCACCAGCCAGGGGCCGCGCCGGCCGAGCGTCTGGCGCAGCACCGCTGTCCAGGTCATTGGGGTTGGGCTGGCGGCTTGCAAGGGGTGGGTGCCGGGGTCGTTCCAGCCCAGCACCCGCAGGGCCCAAGCGGCCATGACGGCGGCCAGCAGGCCCAGCCCCAGCCACCAGGCCTGCCAGCCGTAGCGTGCCATCACCGCCGGGCCTACCAACAGGGCCAGCGCCATGCCCGTGGGCATGTAGGTGCCCCACAGCCCCAGGCGCAAGTTCAGCCGTTGGGGCGGCACCAGGGCGCGAATCAGTGCCGGGGCTGATAGGGACACCAGCAGAAAGCCCGCGCCCTCGGCCGCCCGCCCGAGTAGCAAGCCCCCTGCGCCCTGTGCGAAGCTGCCTGCCACGCTGGCCGCGGCCAGGATGAGCAAGCCCGTGATGAGCGAGCGCCTCAAGCCCAGGCGGGCCACGCCCAACCCCAGTGCCAGCGCCAACACCATGCCCGCGGCCTGCACCACCGACAGCAGAAAACCAGCCTGCACCAGGCTCACACCCAGCGCGTCGCGCAGGACGGGCAAGGCGGGCGGCAGCTTGCCCACGTGGAGCGCAGCCACCACACCGCAGGCGATGACCAGCATGTCGGCGCTTAGCACCGGCGGGCCGCAGCGGCCTGCCTCCCCCGCCATGGGGTGGCTGTTCAACCCAGCCCTGCTCGCAGCCGTCGCGCCGCCACCATATGCCGCACCACCATGGGCACCGCCATCGCACAGCCGATCAAGGTGGGCGTCAGGCCGGGGGCGATCATCAGCAGCGCGGCGGCGCCGCACAGCAGTTGCTCGCCGCGCGTCATCTCCACCAGGAAGAACTTCGACAGCGCTGCGGCCAGCAGCGTGATGCCCAGGATGCAGCCCACGAAGGTGACGGTGAAGTCGTAGGGGGTGAAGCCTTTGGCCACGATCAGCAGGCTGGGTGAGAAGACGAAGACGAAGGGCACCAGCACCTTGGCCAAGCCGAGTCTGAAGGCGGTGTTGCCGGTCTTGAAGGGGTCGCTGCCGGCCATGCCGGACGCGGCGTAGGCGGCCAGCGCCACGGGGGGCGTGATGTCGGCCAGCACCCCGTAGTAGAAGACGAAGAAGTGCGCCACCAGCGGCTCCACCCCCAGCAGGGTGAGGGTGGGGGCGGCCACCGTCACCATGATGATGTAGTTCGCGGTGGTGGGGATGCCCGCGCCCAGCAGGATGCACACCACGCCCGTCATGATCAGGGCCACCAACAGCGTCAGCGACTTGGGGTCGGCCAGCGCCGTGGGGATGATCGAGCCCACCCCGCCGGCCACGGCCTGCGCCGCGCCGGTGATGATGGTGCTGAGCTTGAAGCCCACCCCCGTGAGCGTGACCACGCCGATGACGATGCCCACCGTGGCCGCGGCCGCACCCACGGCCAGCGCGTACTTGGCGCCCGTGCCCAGGCTCTCCACCAGCACGGGCAGGCCGATGCGGCCTTGTACCTTGAGGGCCTTGAGCAGGAGGGGCGTGGCCACCGCGCCCGCGGCGAAGATCGCGAGCTTGAGTTCCTGGCTCTGGAACCCGCCGAACACGATCAGCAGCAGCAGGGCGTGCAGCCCCGCCAGCAGGCCCCAGTGCCGCGCCGTGTTGCCGCTCACGCGCGTGGTCAGGCCCACGATGGCGCAGGAGGTGATGCCGGTGAAGGCCGCCAGGTAAGGCGTGCGGCCCGACACCAGGATGAACACCAGCAGCACCAGCGGGATCAGCGTGGGCCAGCGCTGCGCGAAAGACTCGCGCAGGCGCGGCATTTCTTCAGGCGTCAGGCCGCGCAGGCCGAAGCGCTTGGCTTCGAAGTGCACCTGCATGAACACGCCGAAGAAGTGCATGAAGGCCGGCACCGCCGCCGCCGCGATGATCGTCTGGTACGGCACCGACAGGAACTCGATCATCAGGAAGGCTGCGGCCCCGAGCACCGGGGGCGTGATCTGCCCGCCCGTGGACGCGGCGGCTTCCACCGCGCCGGCGAACTCACGCTTGTAGCCCACGCGGATCATGGCCGGGATGGTGAGCGAGCCCACCGTCACCGCATTGGCCACCGACGAGCCCGACAGCATGCCGAACATGGCCGAGCCGAACACGCTGACTTTGGCCGGCCCGCCTGCGTAGCGCCCGGCCACGGCCGAAGCCACGTCCAGGAACAGCTGCCCCAGGCCGATGCGCGTGGCCAGCACGCCGAAGAGCACGAAGTGGAAGACGTAGGTGGCCACCACCCCCACCGCCACGCCGTAGATGCCCTGGCTGGTGAGGTACTGGTGGCTGATGAGCTGGCTCCAGCTCGAGCCGGCGTGCTTGAGCAGGCCGGGGAAGGCCGGGCCGAACAGCGCGTAGGCCATGAAGGCGATGGCGATGACGGGCAGCGGCCAGCCCATGCTGCGCCGCGTGGCCTCCAGCAACGCCACGATCAGCACCGTGCCCATCACCGCGTCCAGCGGCAGCGGGTTGCCCACCCTGAACATCAGGTCGTGGAAGATCCACGGGATGTACAGCACCGAGGCCGCCACGGCCACCGCCAGCAGCCAGTCGAACCAGGGGACGCCGCCCGGGTTCCACAGGCTGGAGGGCTGGGCCCGGTTCAGCAGCGCCGCGCGGTGCGGAAACACCAGGAAGATCAGGCCCAGCACGAAGGCCAGGTGCACGCCACGGTGGGTGATCTCCTGCAGCAGCCCGAAGCCGGCCGTGTAGAAGTGGAACAGCGACAGCGCGATCAGCAGCCCGCCCACCAGCGTGGTGGCCCTCAACCCCAGGGGCCGGAAGCGCATTTCGGGGTCGAACTTCTGCTCCAGTTCCTGGAGTTGCTTGTCGTCGGGCAGGGCGGTGGTGGTCATGGGGATCTCGAAAAAGCAAACGGGCGGCCCAGGGACCGCCCGTGTTCTCAAGGATAGTAGACGCTTACTTCAAGACGCCTGCTTCCCGATAGAAGCGCACTGCGCCCGGGTGGAAGGGGATGCCCGCACCCTGCACCGCGTTCTCCTTGGTGATGAACTTGCCCTTGGCGTGCCCCGCACCCATGGCCTTCTGGCCCTCAGCCGAGTACAACGACTTGACGATCTCGTACACCAGATTGGCATCCACCTTGTCGCTGGTCACCCACTGGGCGCCCACGGCCAGCGTCTTCGCTGCGGCCACGCCCTTGTAGGTGTCGGCCGGGATGGTATCGGGCGCAAAGAAGCTTGAGCTCCTGCGGATGGCGTCAGCCTGCGGGCCGTCGATGGCCACCAGCTCGATGCCGGCGCCGGCGGAGGCCAGCTCGGAAATCGCGCCCGCGGGCCAGCCGCCGGTGAAGAAGAAGGCGTCGAGCGAGCCGTCCTTGAGCTTGTCGCCGGCCTGGTTCGGCTTGATGTACTCGGGACGCAGGTCCGAGTCTTTCAGGCCGTAGGCGGCCAGGATGCTGCGGGCGTTGATGAGCGTGCCCGAGCCGGGCTCGTCCAGGGCCACGCGCTTGCCCTTCAGGTCGGCCACGGTCTTGATGCCCGCACCCTTGCGCGCGACGATGTGCACGCTCTCGGGGTACAGGTTGGCGATCAGGCGCAGGCCGGCCACGGGCGGGCGACCCTCCCACACCCCGGTGCCGGTGTGGGCCCAGGTGGCCACGTCGGCCTGCGAGAAGCCGGACTCCAGCTGGCCTGCAGCCACCGCGTTCACATTGGCCACCGAGCCCGCACTGGCCTGGGCCGTGGAGGCGATCTTGCCGGGCTGGCTGACCGTGTTGGCGATCATGCCGCCCACGGGGAAGTAGGTGCCGGCGGTGCCGCCGGTGCCGATGCGGAAGAACTGCTGGGCCTGGGCGGCAGTGCCGGCAAGTGCCAGGGCGGCGGCGGCCAGAACGAGGCGGCGGGTGAACTTCATGAGGCGATGCTCCTGGAGAGATGAGGAAACCCGTGATCTTGCATCAGGCGGCATCCGCTTGAGGGCCAAGGAAACCCGCAGGGCGCAGGAACCAGCGCCAGGCCGGGACCACCTCGACAGGCCCGGCGCTGGTGTCGATCCGTTCGTCGTCATCCAGTGTGACGACGGTGCCACGGGCTATGCCACGTTCTTTCATGCCAGCAGCCAGCGCGCGCAACTTGCGTTCTCGGGTCGCGGGGTCGCGCAGGCTCTCACAGGCCTGGATGAGGGCCGGTGGCCCATCGGGTGGTCGTGCAATGAAGTCCACCTCGTAGCCCGCCTCGGTGCGCACGTAGTGGGCCTCGAAGCCCCGGCGTCGCAGGTCCAGCAGCACCAGCGTTTCCAGCAGGCGGCCACGGTCGGCGTCCGGGCCGGGGCGGAAGGCCTGTGCCAGGCCGGTGTCGATGGGATACATCTTGCGGGGGTTCACCTGGCGCTGGCGCTGAGAGCGGCTGTCTATCGCCACGCCCTGCACCAGGTAGGCATCTTCCAGATGGGCCAGCATCTCGTGCAGCGCGTTCTTGCCACAGGCCAGGCCCTGAGACTGCAGGTCGTTGTGAAAGCGATTGACGCTGAACGCCGTGGCCGGGCCGCCCAGCAGGCGCCGGATCAGGTAGCGCAGCGCGGTGACGTTGCCCACGCCGTGGCGCTCGACCACATCCCGAAGGATCACCACATCCACGTATTCCTGCAGGATGGCGATGCGCTGGTGAGCGGCCAGCCCCTGCACCTCCGGGAAGCCACCGGCTTCCAGGTAGGCGCGTAGTTCATGCGACAACCGTGCCTGCCGCGCGCTGCCGGCCGCTTCTGCCTGCTTGTCGTCCAGGGCGCGGTGCCGCAGGGCCTCGCGGAAGCTGAAGGGGAAGATCTCGGTGGCCAGCGAACGCCCGCGCAACGTGGTGGCGATCTCACGGCTGAGCATCTTGGCCGACGACCCTGTCAGCATGATCTGCACGTTCTCGGTGTCCAGCATGCGGCGGATGAAGAATTCCCAGCCCGGCACGTTCTGGATTTCGTCGAAGAAAAAGTGGCAGCGCTGCGCCTTGTTCTCCGGAAAAAGCCGGAAGAAGGTCTCCGGCAGGTGATGCAGGTCGCTGGCGCGCAGCGGTTGCAGACGCTCGTCGTCGAAATTGACATGCAGAAGCCGGGTCTTGGGCACGCCTGCGGCCAGCAGGTCGCCCATGGCCTGCGCCATGCGCCAGCTCTTGCCCGAGCGGCGCATGCCGATCAGGACATCTATCTTGCCCTGCAGCCCGGCGGGCGAGACCTCGCGCCGCGTCGCCGCCGGCAGCGGCCGCTCCTGAAAGTCTCCGATCAGGGTAGGAGCAAGGGCTTCGAGCAATTAATGTCTCCCGAAAAGAGACAATTATTCAACAAAGCATCTCTCAATGAAAGACAAGTTGAACCAGGCTTCCCGGGAACGCAGCGCTGAGACTGCTGACCGCCCTGACGAGACCCCGTCGCGCCAGGCCCTCAGCGCAGCCCCAGGTCCAGCGCCACCCCGACGAACACCGCAAACCCCAGCCAGTGGTTGAGGCGGAAGGCCTTGAAGCAGCCGTCCCGCGTGCGGGTACGGATCATGGCGTAGTGCCAGACGGCCTGGGCAGCCGCGGCTGCAATGCCCAGCAGGAACACCGTCCCCAGCCCGAGCGCACGCCCGAGCAGCGCCCAGCTCACCAGGTAGGCGGTGTAGAAGCCCATCACGGCAGCGACGTCCCAGCGTCCCAACGTGATGGCCGAGGTCTTCATGCCTATCGTGAGGTCGTCGTCGCGGTCGACCATGGCGTACTCGGTGTCGTAGGCCAGCACCCAGAACAGGTTGGAGGCGAGCAGTGCCCAGGCCTGCCAAGGCACGGCCGCCTCCACGGCCGCCAGGCTCCACTCGCGCCCGCCTTGGGCCGCCGCAAAGGCCATCGGGATGCCGAAGCTGAACGCCACGCCCAGCACCGCCTGCGGCATCGAGACCACGCGCTTGGCGTAGGGGTAGGCCAGGGTGACCGCCAGGGCGGCCACGGACAGCAGGATGGTCGGCGGGTTGGTGGTGAGCACCAGGGCGAAGGCGGCCAGCGCCAGCATGGCGCCCACGCTCAGCGCCTCCTTCACCGACACGGCGCCCGAGGTCACCGGGCGGTTCGCGGTGCGCTTGACGTGGCGGTCGAACTCCCGGTCGGCCACGTCGTTGACGCAGCAGCCAGCACTGCGCATCAGGACGGTGCCCAGCACGAACACCAACGTGAGGTGCCACCCGGGAAAGCCATCCGCCGCGATCCACAGCGCCGACAGCGAGGGCCACAGCAGCAGCAGCCAGCCCGCTGGCCGGTCCCAGCGGATGAGGTTGAGGTAGAGCGAGAGCGAGAGCCGGGACCGCATGCCAGCGTGAAAGCTTCAAGGCTTTGGAAAGTAGCGCACGCCGGCCAGCCCCTCGAAGTGGGCGTCCTGCGTCCACAACTCAGCGTCGTGATGCCGCGCCGTGGCATAGATCAGGCTGTCGGCCAGGGGCAGGCCGTTGAGCGCAGCGTCCGTGGCCAGCGGCAGGCCGATCTCCACCACCTCGGATTGCTGCATCAGCGCGAGCGCGGCCGTCGCCGCTTCGTCGCCGGATTCGCGCATCAGCTTCTTGACCACCTCGTAGACCGTCAGCACCGGCACCACCAGTCGCTCAGGGGCTTCCACGGCGGGAGCGAACAGGTCGGCGCGGGGTGTGTCGGCCAGGTATTCGAGCCAGCAGGAGGAATCCAGCACCAGGCGATCTGCCAATGGGGTGGGCGTGGCCACGGCTTGCGCGCTTCTCAGAGGGGGCGGTCAGGTTCGCGCTGGATGTCCGGGTTCAAGCCCCGGACCATGCCGCGCAGCGCACGGGCGGGCACCACCGGCACCATGCGCAGGCTGCCGTTGAAGGCGGTCACCATCAGCTTGCTGCCGGGCTCGATCTTCATCCGCTGGCGGACTTCGAGCGGGATGACGACCTGGTACTTGGAGGAGACGGTGACGGTCTGCATATCGATCATGCTAGCGTAAAACGATTCACTTATCGATCGATTAAGCCCTCGCAGCACCAGCAAGTGTTCCGCCGTCGCGCACGGCCAGCGCCAGCAGGTACAGGTCGGTCACCTGCTGGTGGCCCTGCACCCGTGAGAAATCCACCAGGGTGTCGTCGCGCAGCGAGACGTCATCGGGCCAGAAGGCGCGGTCCAGGCTGGCGCAGGCCTGCTGCAGGCGCTGGCGCACCAGGCTCATCGGCAGACCGCCGCCACGGCTGTAGCTGGGCATGGCCATGATGCGGATGACGCCGTTTTCCACCAGCGGGCAGGTGGCGATGCGCGCCTCAGGCGACTCGATGAAGGCGTTGGCTTCTTCCGATAACTGGTGCGCATCGTCCAGCAGCGCGATCCAGACGTTGACGTCCAGCAAGGAGCGGGGTGGCGACCAGGGCCTGCGCGGTGTGAACGGCTGTCAGGAAGCGCTGTTTTCTGGCTGTGAGGGTGCGGTTCCCGTATTTGGGCTTTGAGGTTCGCGTAGTTCTGCGTGCCTGGCCGCCCTGCAGGGCGGCCAGGC
>JAJTDM010000137.1 GCA_021300575.1 Rubrivivax sp. | reverse complement strand
GATTCGACCTGCGCGACCTGATCGCCAACCTCATCGTTGACGCGGCGCGTACCAAGCCGGTGCCGAAAAAAGTGATCAGGGACAGGCATGCTGAGGCACGTTTCTAATCAAGAAGCAGATAGACAAACTGACGACCAAATTGAAGAATCTGGACGCCAGCGATATGGATGCCAAGGCCAAAGAAACCCAAAGACAGTTGCTGCAGAGTCAGATCCAGATCCTGAAGGCGCAAATCGCGGTTCTGCAGCAACAGCGCCAACAGGCAGACGCGCAGAAAATGGAAAAGGACGCTCGCCCGGATGCACCCACTCAAGCACCCGCTGCGGCCCGAAAGCGCACGCCGGGGCTGGGTGAGTTGATCGATACCTATGCCTGAGTGCGTGTTGACGTTCAATGGATTGAGGCAGGGCTACATGACGTCGGCAAGCTGGAGCCTTTCGCGCCGTGGCAAGCGAGCCTGCTGGCCTTGACGATCTGCGTGCTGGCCAGAATCGACAGCATCGTTCTCTCCGCGCCGATCTCCTTCCACCTGACGCGCTACTGGTGGGTGCCGTGGGGCGCTCGGTCCCCCGCATCCCGATCCGACGGCACAGGACGACAAGATGAACCCCCGCAGCCCCCTTACTCCGGCTTGATGCCGGCGCGCTGGATCAGGGCCTTCCAGCCCTCTGATTCGTCCCGGTAGGTCTTGGCGAACTGCTCCGGCGTGCCGCCTGCGGGCTCGGCGCCCACCTTGTCCAGGCCTTCCACGAAGTCCGCCGCCTTGAGCATGGCGTTCAGCTCACGGTTCAGGCGGCTCACCACCTCGGGCGCGGTGCCCGCCGGGGCGAACATGCCGAACCAGTTGCCGAACTCCATGCCCGGCACGCCTACTTCCTTGAGCGTGGGCACATTGGGCAGCGTGGCCGAGCGTTTGGTGCCGCTGACGGCCAGCGGCTTGACCTTGCCGCTGCGGATGTGGGTCTGGGCCGAGACGATGCTGTCCATCAGGAAGGCGATCTGGCCGGCCACGAGGTCGGTGATGACCAGTCCCGTGCCTCGGTAGGGGATGTGCACCGCGAACAGGCCACCGGCCCGCCACTTGAACATCTCCGCCGACAGGTGCGGGTAGGTGCCGATGCCGCTGGAGCCGAAGTTGTACTTGCCCGGGTTGCGCTTGACCAGGTCGATCAGTTCGCGTGCCGTGTTCGCCGGGAAGTTCTGCCCCACCACCAGCACGCTGGGGGCGTTGGCGATGTGGGAGACGGGTGCGAAGTCCTTCACCGCGTCATAGGGCATCTTGGGGTTGAGCACCGGTCCGATGGAGTGGGTGGAACTGGTGGCCATCAGCAAGGTGTAGCCGTCGGCCGGTGCCTTGGCCACGAGGTCGGAACCGATGGCGCCGCCGGCACCGGGCTTGTTGTCCACCACCACCTGCTGGCCCAGCGCCACTGACAGCTTCTGCGCCACCTGGCGGCCGATGATGTCCGTGGCCCCGCCAGCGGGGAAGGGAATGACGAGGCGGATAGGTTTGGCCGCAGGCCAGGCTTGCGCCCAGGCGCCGGAGGCGGCGGTGGCAAGGCTCAGCAGCAGCGCGAGGGTGTGCAGGAACTTCATGGTCGTGGGCAGGTGGGGAGTGATGTGTTGTCTGGCGGGGCCGCAGCGTCACACGTTTTCGGTGCGCAGGCGCAGCGCCGCGCCGTCGATGGAGGTGCGCAGGCTGGCGTAGTCGTGGTGCACCGGGAACTGCGGAAACTGCGTCACGATGCTCTCGGGCGGGTGGATGAAGAAGCCCGCATGCGCGGCGCTCAGCATGCCCGTGTCGTTGTAGGAGTCGCCAGCAGCCATCACCTGGAAGTTCAGGCCCTTCAGCGCGTTCACTGCGTGACGCTTCTGGTCGGGCTGGCGCAGCTTGTAGTCGGCCACGAAGCCCTCGGCGTCGATCTCCAGCTTGTGGCAGAACAAGGTGGGGCGGCCCAGCTGGCGCATCAGCGGGTCGGCAAACTCGTAGAAGGTGTCCGACAGGATGATCACCTGATACTGCGCGCGCAGGCCGTCCAGGAAGTCCTTGGCGCCCTCGAGGGGCGACAGGCCCGCGATCACGGCCTGGATGTCGGCCAGCTTCAGGCCCCGCTCGCTCAGCAGGCCGATACGAAAACGCATCAGCTTGCCGTAGTCAGGCTCGTCGCGCGTGGTGCGGCGGAATTCCGGTATGCCGGTGCGCTCGGCAAAGGCGATCCAGATTTCCGGGACGAGAACGCCCTCCAGGTCGAGGCAGACGACTTGCATGCAGGGCTCCGGGACAACGGTGGGGAAGTTCTTGGCAGGAGAGATCGTAGCCCAGGCGTCCTGCTGCGGCCCGGGGGTGTCAGGACACGATGAAGGAGGCGGCGCCCGTGGCAATCAGTGTGCCTTCGTCGTTGACGAAACGCATCTGGGTGGACGCAACCCGCCCTCCCAGCCGGGTGACATCGGCCGAAGCAACGAAGTGCTGGCCGATGCCCTGGCGCAGGAAGTCGATGCGCAGGTCGATGGTGCCCATCTTGGCGAAACGCGACATCACCTGCGGGGCGTTGTCGAGAGGGTGGCGTTCGGCAATGCCCACCATGATGGCGAGTCCGCCCATCGCATCGAGCACCGAAGAGATGACACCACCGTGCAGGCGGCCGTGCGTATAGCTGCCGATCAGCTCGGGCTTCATGGCGATGCGTGCCCGCACATCGCCCGGGCGCACCGACAGCACCTTCAGGCCCAGCACCTTGTTGAAGCTGATGCGGTGCTCGAAGAGGTCGATCAGGGCGGTTTCGAAGCGCGCCTGTTCTTCGGCGCTGCGGGGGAGGAGGGGCGTGGAGGAGGAGGACATGTCGTGGTGATTCGTTGCCGCACGGCCTGGCGGACGACGGGTTCGGCCAGGGCGGTCTTGGGACTGGCCTGCGCCCGACGGGCGCTTAGGCCATACTTCGGGTGCGTCAATGCCGGCCCGGCAGCGTGCCCTCCAACTTGCAGATGATGCCCAGCATCACCTCGTCGGCACCGCCGCCGATGGAGGTGAGCCGGCCGTCGCGGTAGAACTGCGATACCGGATTGTCGGCGGTGAAGCCCATCCCGCCCCAGTACTGCAGGCAGCTGTCCGCAAGCTCTCGTGCCAGGCGGCCGCACTTGAGCTTGGCCATCGAGGCCAGCCGGGTCACGTCCTCACCGGCCACGTAGCGCTCGATGGCGTTCCAGGTCAGGGCGCGCAGGGCTTCCACCTCGGTGCGCAACTCGGCCAGACGGAAGTGCACCACCTGGTTGTCCAGCACGCTGCGGCCGAAGGCCTGGCGCTGGCGCGTGTAGTCGATGGTGGCGTCGATGAGCCGGTCGAAGGTGCGCAGCGACGAAGCCGCAGCCCACAGCCGCTCTTCCTGGAACTGCATCATCTGGTAGGTGAAGCCTTTGCCCTCTTCGCCAATGAGGTGGCGGCGCGGCACCCGCACGTTGTCGAAGAAGAGCTGCGCGGTGTCGGACGAGTGCATGCCGATCTTGTGGATCTTCTGCTTGCTGATGCCCACCGCGTCCATGGGCAGCACGATCAGGCTCTTGTTGCGGTGCGCAGGGCCCTCCTCGGTGTTGGCCAACAGACAGCACCAGTCGGCTTTCAGGCCGTTGGTGATCCACATCTTGGTGCCGTTGATGACCCAGTCTCCGCCCTCTGCCCTGGCGGTGGTCTTGACCGCGGCGACATCCGAGCCGCCGCTGGGTTCGCTGACGCCCAGACAGGCCACCATGTCCCCGGCGATGGTGGGCGCCAGATAGTCTCTGCGCAGTTCGTCCGATCCGAACCGGGCGAGCGCTGGCGTGGCCATGTCGGTCTGCACGCCAATGGCCATGGGCACCCCGCCGCAGGCGCACACGCCCAGGGCTTCGGCCATCACCGCCGAATAGCTGAAGTCCAGCCCCGCTCCGCCGAAGGCTTCGGGGTACTTCAGGCCGAGCAGCCCCAGGTCGCCCAGTTGCTTGAAGACCTGGTGGCTGGGGAACTCGCCCGCGGCCTCCCAGGCGGCCACGTGGGGGTTGACTTCGTTGACGATGAAGCGTTCGACGGTGTCGGCGATCTGGCGATGTTCAGAGGTGAGTTGCATGGCGGAGTCGTTCATTTCAAGACATCAGGCGTCGCCGCCCGGTGGAACCCCTGGAAGGGTGATGACCGGGCCTCATCGCCCAGCGGGAAGATGTCGCTGCCCAGCGAGGCCGCGCCGTCGATCTGCAGCGTGACGCCGGTGATGAAGGCCGCCGCGGGAGACAGCAGGAAGACGATGGCTGCAGACACCTCGGCCTCCACACCCATGCGGCGCAGCGGCACGTGCTGCTTGAGCTTGGGAATGAAGGAGCGCAGGGCGCCGCCGTAGGTGTCCATGCCGCTGGAGGCGATCCAGCCCGGGGCCACGGCGTTGACCCGCACCCCGGCGTGGGCCCACTCGTAGGCGGCCGTCATGGTGAGGTTGCTCATGCCGGCACGTGCGGCACCCGAGTGCCCCATGCCCGGCATGCCGTTGCGAAAGTCGGCCGTCATGTTGACGATCGCGCCGCTGCGCTCCTGCATGCACTGGGTGAACACCTCGCGCATCATCAGGAAGCCGCCGGTGAGGTTGTTGGCCACCACGGCATCAAAGCCCTTTTTCTGGATGGCCAGCAGGGGCGCGGGGAATTGACCGCCGGCGTTGTTGACCAGTCCGGCGATGGGGCCGTGCTCACCCAGCACCCGCGCCACGCCGTCGCGCACGGCGTCCTCGTCACGGATGTCGAAGGCGATGGTCGAGCAGCGGCCGCCGTCCTCCTTGATCTCGGCGGCGACCCGTTCGAGCTTCTCGGTCTTGCGGCCGCTGATCAGCACGTGGGCGCCCAGGCTGGCCAATTCATGGGCCACGCAGCGGCCGATGCCGCTGCCTCCGCCCGTCACCCAGATCAGCTGCCCCGAGAACAGGTCGGGGCGGAAGACGCTGGCGTAGGCGCTAGCTGGCTTCGCAGGCGCAAGGGCGCCGTCACGAACTGTGGGAAGGGTCGGCGCGGACTGAGGGTTTTCGAGCATGCTGACGGGAACTGGCAGACTCTGGTGCGACAAGACAGAACGCGCAGACTAACGCGGACCCGCGAGCTTCACTATCGGTGGAAAACCGGCCCCGCACGGCAGACTGCGCTGCCTCTGCGCCCACTCAACTCCCACACCAAGCGACCAAGACGGAGAACTGACCATGGACATGCCCTCCATCACCCAGGCCATGCGCGACAAGATGGGCGAGGACAGCGGATTGAACGCCACCTTGAAGTTCGACTGCGGCGAGGACGGTGTTGTCGTGCTGGACGGGCGCTCTTCGCCCAACCGCGTGGTGAACGACGACATCGACGCCGACTGCACGATCAAGATCTCCCGCACCAACCTGGTGGCGCTGATGACAGGTCAGATGGACCCGACCATGGGCTTCATGACCGGCAAGTTCAAGGTCTCGGGCGACATGACGGTGGCCTTGAAGCTGCAGCGGGTGTTGTGATGAGCGACGCCTACATCTACGACCACGTGCGCACGCCCCGCGGCAAGGGCAAGAAGGACGGCCGACTGCACCAGGCCACGCCGGTGTGGCTGCTGCGCACGCTGTTCAACGCCCTGCAGCAGCGGCTGGCGCTGGACACCG
>JAJTDM010000027.1 GCA_021300575.1 Rubrivivax sp. | reverse complement strand
GCAGTCGAACTTCGTGTAGCCGACATCGTCTGCACTGCCGCGCATGGCCGAGATGGTGCAGGCGATGAACTCCTGACCGTTCTTCGGCTTGATGACGCGAACGCGGTTGAGATAACCGACGCCCTCGACATGCAGGTTGAAGAACGACGCGCTGTTGGCTTGAGTGGACTCGGACATGATGGCCTCCTACGGACATGGAACACAAGAATTGGGAAGACCACCCCCTGCTCGGGGACGGAACTCCCCGGCTGGGTTGAAGCAACTCACGACATCTCCGAGCCTTGCGGCTCCCGGTTTTCAGGAGATCTGACCGGATTCGGGCGATGCGTTACACGCATCAATCGGGCTGACTCAGCCAGCGGAAGGAACCTCTGCGCAGACCGCCCGCCCACAGGCGCAGCGCCACGCGATGACCGATGCTGTTCCGGCTTCGACGGGAAGCGCAACCTCAGTGCGGACAGCGGTGGGAGGGCAAGAGGCGGCGGACGGCGGCAGGCTGACGGTGACCTCGATGGCAGCCGAGTTACCGATCTCGACTCGCCGGGCCGCCACGCGATAGCCGTGGAAAACGACGCTCTCGGAGCCATGCGTGCGGGCCGCAGCGATGGCGTCGCGGGCGATCGCGCACAGCATCCGCCACTGGACCGCATCGGGCTGCGGGTCGCTCGACGCTCGATTCAGGCCGGCCCTCACAGCAGTTGCCCCTCGGCCGGCACCGACGGTTCGGCCACTGGGCTCAGCGATGCTTCGCGCAGCAGCAGGAGTTCCGCCGCCGTGGGGGTGACGCGGCGCTGGGTGTGTCGCGGCGCCTCCTCGCCAGTGAACACCGCTCGCGGCACTTCGCCGAACAGGCTCACGGCCGCTTGCACGCGCATTCGTGCCGCCTCTGCGGCGCCAGGCAGAAAGTCGGCCCGCGACAGCGGCAGCATCTCCTCGCGCATCAACGACCGCTCCCAACGGATGGGCTCCAGGAACAGGGCGCGCAGCCCCCGGCCGATCTCCCGGATCGCCTCCCGCGCCGCCTCGTCGCTCAACCGGTCCTTGAGCATCAGCGTCTGCACCAGGCGCACGTGGTAGTCAAACTCGACGATCGCCTCGGCGGTGGCGTAGCCGTAGGGGCTGCGGAAGCCCAGCTCCACCGTCACCGGCCGGCTGGAGGCCAGCACCGACAGGCTCAGACCCCGGCTGCGCAGTCGCTCCAGCTCTGCCTCACGCGCCTCGATGGTCCTGGACATCTGCGCACGGATCTCGCCCAGTCGCCGGGTGACGCGAATCAGGATCCAGTCGGCGTAGGGGTTGTCGCGCGCGGAGAGCGCCCATATCGCCCGCAACACGGCGGCAAAGCGCCGACCACCCGGGATGGCCGGCGTCTGGCCGCTGGCGTCGGCGCTTCGGCCGGTGAACATCTGCCAGGCCTCGCGGGTGTGCAGCGTCATCACGTCGGGCGCCTGCTCGTCCAGCCGGCCGATGGCGCTTCGGGTGCGGCTGCGCGTGCTGGTGGGCGCTTTACCGCTCGCGAGGGATTCCGGGGCGGGTTCGCCTGCTGGCTTCGCGCTCGTTGCGATGTCGGCGCCGACGGTGGTTCGAAGGTCTTCGGTGGGCATGGTGTGGTCCTCAGGGCTATGGGTTGCGGGGACAGGGGCGCGATTGGCGTTGTTGGATGAAGGGCGTGCCGCGGCAGGCATCACCGCCCGGGCGGCGTGCCGATGCGGCGGCGCATGTCGCTCAGCAGTTCGCTGATGCGCTGCCTGCGCTCGCGCTCGCGCGCCTGGTATTCGGGGGTTGCACGCTCGGCGGCGAGCCGGCGCTCTTCGGCGTCCTGCGCCCGGCGCGCTTCTGCTTCCCGGTGGAGGCGATCGCGCTCGGCGGCAATGCGGGGCGCAAGCTCTGGCACGAACTGGCCAGCAACGGCGCGCTGGATCAGGCCCCGCAGGTAGGCGACCGGGCTGCGCACCCGCTCGGTCTGCAGCCGGCCGGCGAGTTCGTCGAGGAGCGCCTGGGGCTGGTCGGCCACCTGGCTCAGCAGCCGCTGGGCTGCGTTTCGCTCTTGGGGCAGCAGCCGATCCGGGAAGATCAGTGCTTCACCACCACCCACGGCCGCCGAGAGCGGTGGCTCCCCGGCCGGCGGTGACACAGCGTTCTGTGGTTGTAGTGAATCACCTGTACTCTGTTCTTTATGGGGGATGGCGGTTTCGTCGGAACACTCATGGCGGTTTCGTCGAATCAAGCCTGGCGGTTTCGTCGAAACAAGACTGTGGGAACGCCGCACTCTTGTTTCGACGTTTGGTGACACGCTGGCTGTGGCGTTGCCACGGACTGCAGCGGAACCCGCCGGAACGGCCAGCAGGCTGTCGGAACGGCCACCGAGCAGCGCCACCAGAACCTCGAGCCGCACCCGTGCGAAGAGGCTCGACGGCATGCCCGCCATCCGTTCCTCCCACACGCCGATCTGCAGCAGGTCGCGTCGGGCGGCCTCCTGCTCCCGCCGCGAAAGCCCCAGTTCCTCGAACCAATGGCCGGCCGAGTCGGCAATCCAGACGTCGCGCTGACGCCGCGCCTGAAGCCGGGTGAGGTGCAGCGCACGGGACAACAGCAACCCGCCGTGGATGCCGCCAGCCACCGCGGCGAGTGCGCGATGGAATGCCACCGCCGGACCCAGCAGCTCGGCGATCAACATCCGGTCATGCCAGTCGGTGCCCGGGGCGGTCAGAAGCCGGGCGTCCACACGTTCGGCCAATCGACGACCGAGCACCTCCAGGTTGAGTCGAAAGTGCATCCGGGCGGGTAGGCCGAGGCGCTGCTCTTCGAGCAGAACACGGGCGCGCAGCAACCCGCGGGCACTCGTCTGCTCGCGAGCAGACAGCCCCAGCTCGAGCCCCCACTGCTCGGCGGTCTTGTGGAACCAGCCGTCGCACTGCGCGATGTCGCGGCCGTGCCGGCTCCAGTACACCGCCTGCGACAGCAGCAGGGCTGCCTTCACGTTGCCGGTGAGGTCGACCAGCCGGCGGTGGAAGGCGATGTGACGGCCCAGGAGCGGCCAGATCGTGGTCAGGAGCGCGCTCGCTTTGTCGGCGGGGGTCTGCCCTTCCCCGACGGCGTCGAAGCGCTCTGGCCGGCTTCCAGGGCTACCCGCGGCCGTCATGTCGGCAGCCTCATCGCCGGGGCCTTCCTGCATGGGCCTTCAATGCAGCCCAGACCGCTGAAGCGCGCACCCGGAACCACAGCCGGGCCGGCATGCCGACCCGCCGCTCCTCCAGCAGACGGGCATCCCGCAGCGCCCGACGTGCAGTCTCCTGTTCCCAGCGCGACAGGCCCGTCTCCTCGGCCCACTGCTCCTGCGACTTCAGGAACCAGCCGTCGGCATCGGCGTCGAGCGACTGCGTGGTCCAGATCGCGTGCGACAGCAGCAGCGCGGCGTGGACCCCGCCGGCCACCGGCACCAGACAGCGGTGAAAGGTCACGGGGGTGTCGAAGACGTCGAGCAGCAGGTCCGGGGTGATCCCCAGGGCTTCGGCGCGGGCGCTCATGCCATCGCCTCGAAGTCGCGGATCACCACTTCCAGCACGGCGATGGGCAGGTGCGGGAAGGACTGGTGCAGCTGGTAGTACCGCGCTCGCAGGGCAGGCTCACCGATCGCCCGCCACGCCAGGTAGATGCGCTCGCGCGTGGCATGGTCGGGAAGTGCGACGCGGCCCGATGGCCGGCGCACGCCGAGTTCGCGGCGCAGCCGCAGGGTCAGCTTGCGCCGGACCTTGAAGAGGCGAGCAATCAGCGCCGTGGAGGCGCCATGTCGGATGAAGTAGGTCTGAAGCGCATGGGCCTCGTTGACCAGGGACACGATGCGCAGACCGGCCTGCAGGGCGTCGCCGTCGACGGCCACCCCGATCTTGACGCTCCGCATCGAGGCCAGGCGGTTGAGGTCCGTCGCGGAGAGTCGCCTCAGGCTGTCGAGCATCTCACCGGCCAGGCCGGCAGCACTGAGCTCCTCCGGCCCGGCCCCGGCGAGGCGCACCGTGACGTGGTTGAGCAGGACGAGACGTACCTGCGTGTCGAGCAGCGGCAGCATCAGGCGGCCTCCCCGGCAGGTACCGATCGCGACTGCCGAAGCGCGGCGAGCAGCGCCAGGAAGGCGGCGGCGGTCTCGTCCTCAGGGTCGGCGAGCCACCGGATGAACTCAGGCGGTGGCGGTGGCGGCGGGTCCGAAGGTGGTGGCATCCGATCAGGCTCGATCAGAAAGGCCAGCGCCGACCACGCGCGACGCCTCACCGCATCGGCCTTCTGCGACTCCGGCAGTGGGAGCAGGCGGCAGCCGAGGACGGCCGCCGGATCGCGCGCAATCTCGGCATCGAAGCCCGCCTTACGGGCGAAGTCCGCAATGGCGGCTGCCGGCCCATCGACGGCCGGGCCGAGGGTGCAGTCGGATCGCTGCTCGCCCTCCTCGCGCGGCAGGTCGCAGTCCGGTCGCGCGGTCCCGGACGACATGGCCTGCCGCAAGACTTCGACCGGCTCGCCGAGCCGCCGTGCCAGCGCCAGTTCGCAACCCTCTACCGTGGCCTTGACCGAGAAGGAACCGGCCATCGCCCGGAAGACGGGTTCGAAGACCTCGCCATACAGCGCGTCCTCCGAGATGCCGGCCTGCGCATGGGCGTAGCGCCGCAGCGCGTTCAGGCGCGGCTGCAGTGTCTTCACATCCAGCCCTGCCAGGTCGGGTGCCACCTCGCCGAGCGCGCGCAACCGGTCGGTGGCGTACAGATACAGCGCCAGCGTGGCGGTATTCACCGCCAGACCGAGGCCATGCAGGGCGTCCTCCAGCGGGCGCAGCGTCAGCGCCCTGCCCTGCTCGGCCTCCAGCCGGGTCTTCAGCGCCACGATCCCGGTGGCGCGGTCCCAGAAGCTCATGTCGCCGCGCTGCTCGTTCTCGATCAGGTGGGCGGTGAGCACCTGGGTCTCCGACCGCCATGGGCGAAACAGCACCACCAGGCGACGGAACTGCGGATCCTTGGTCTCGGCCCAGAGTTGCCGTAGGGCCAGCAGCCGGGTGTTGCCGCCGGCCTCGACGATGTAGTGCGTCTCGCCAGGCCGCTGCGTCACGGTGATCGGGCTGCGCAGCCCGCCGGCGCGGATCGACTCCTTGATGTCCTCGAATTTCGCGTTCCTGGTGCGGCGCGGGTTGTGCTCGTAGGGGCGGATCTCATCGATGCCGAGTTCGATCTGGCATTCGGAGCGCCTGCTGGCCTGCGGCGGCAGGCTGCGTGCGTTGTTACTTGGGTTGCCGACGGACAGGGACTCCGCCACGCGGCGGCTGCGCTCGTCGAGCGCGGACTTGCCGCTGCTCATGACGACACCCCCTGCACCCGGCGCCCGTCGGCAAGCATGCCGCGCAGGCTGGGCATCAGCTCCCACGCCAGGCAGTGCATCACCGACCAGGCGCTGGGCATCGTGCCCTCGCGGCGTCGCTCGTGCTGATGCACCGGCACGCGCAGCGTTGCGGCCTCCTTGTAGGCCTTGGCATGCGGCACTACGGTCTTGAGCAGCGACACCCGCTCATGCGGCCGGTCGAACTCCCGGGCGATGCCGGCCACGATCAGCCGGGCGTCGGCAGTACGGTCCTGCCGATAGATCACCGCCTTTACCGGCGCCGGCGGCGCCCCGAGCGCACTTCCCGGTTCCAGTCGGGCGAGCAGCTCCATCGTGCCGTCGCGGAACTCGCGCGCCGAAAGGATCTCGGGCGTGATCGGTGACACCAGCACGTCGGCCGCCATGACGGCCGCATCCTGAAGAGGCCCGATGGCGCCCGGTGTGTCGATCAGCACGCAGTCGTAGGCCGAAGGAACGAGCCCGGCACGCAGCGCGTGGCGCAGCCGGAAACCCCGGTCGATCCGCCCCAGCAGCCAGTTCGGCAGCCGCCCCTCCGGATCATCGGAAGCCACCAGATGCAGGTTGGGAAAGACCGTCCGCGTGATGCTCGCCGCAGCCACCTCGCCGCGGACGATCACGTCGGTCAGCCCAGCGACCGGTTGTGGTGGTGACAGCGGGAAGTACTTCGACAGCGACGGCTGCACGTCGGCGTCGACCAGGAGCACGCGCAGGCCCATGTCGGCCAGCAGTGCGCCCAGGTTGGCGGTGAGCGTCGTCTTGCCGACGCCCCCCTTGGTGCTCGCGATGGTGAAGGTGATCATCGATTCCTTGCCTAATCAGGACGGTGATCAGGCATACGGAATCGCGCTGAAAAGTGTCGGGTCAGTCCTTCAAATAGTTGCCCAGGCCCTGCTGGTCGAAGATCCGGCGGATGCGCTTGATCTCCTCGTAGAGCGTGCCACGCGGGATTCGGAGCCGCTCGGCGGCCTCTTTGATCGAGAGCCCCTCCTCGCCCAGCAACTGGCACAGGCGCTGCTGTGCCGGCGTCAGCAACGCCATCACGCGGGAGAGATCGATGCGAGCATGGCGACTGTCCACATCGCCCGAACCGGCCGGATCAGCCTGCTCGTCGGCCAGTATGTCGCCGAGCGTGATGCCGTCCTCCGTGCCATCAAGCGGCGCATCAAGCGAAAGCGCGCCGGGGTCACCGGCGCGCTTGTCTGCGGTCATCTCACGGACCATGTCCGTGAGTTTGTTGCGGAGTACCTGTGCCATGTATGACACCGGTGGTCGTGGGTCTGGGTCGGGCGGTATTCGCCGCCGCGCCACGATCCAGTGCGCCAGGCACTCCTGCATCAGATCCTCGAACTGCTCACGCTCCAGGATCCTGTGCTTGCGCCGGTATTCATTGACCAGCTTTTTCGCAGTGGCAATTTCCCAATTGGCCAGCCCCTGCTCTTCTTTGAGAGCCATGTCCCCTCCCGTCGGCTTGACGGACAGGGGATCGGGCGAAATTCAATTGGGGTAGATGGACTGATGGCCTAGGTAATGGGTCTATTTCCTTGGTCTGAGCCTCCTCTCGACAGCAGGACCCGACACTTTTCGCGCGGAATCCGTAACCCGATACCAAGGTGGATGCCGATAGGTGCCGACGCCCGGCGACAGACGTTGCCTCGCGGACAACCTCGGACGCAGCCGCCCTGGTCCCCCAGAGGGCAATAGCCATTCCGGGGAACGTGTTCATGCACCGGTGGCGTGTCAGCAGTGCGGACAGCGCAGTCGCGACTGTCCGCACAGGCGCTACCAGTGAAGGCGAGAGGACGGCTATGAAACGGGGTTACGGAGTGACGAGAGGCACATCGGCGATTGCGCAGACGGCAACACGCGCTGTACCGCCAGCAACAGGGCTGACGCCGGATACGACCAGCGACGGCGATACGCAGGCAGACGGACGAGGACAGGAGACCCGTGGCGATTTCGACGCTCGCGCGATCCGCGAGATGCTCAAGAAGGCGGGAGCCGACCCGAAGTCCCTGCGCCGCACGATCCGCCGCACCGAGCTACGCCAGATCGTGCCCCTGGCCGACTCGACGATCTACGAGATGGAGCGCCGCGGCGAATTCCCGCGGCGGTTCTTCCTCACGCCACGGTGCGTGGTGTGGGACCTGGCGGAGGTGATGGCATGGTTGGATAGTCGCAGGCGCGGTGGTGACGGCGGAGTGAAGAAGGCGCCGACGCCGGACTATCGACTGAGACCACGCGTTCGATGATCAGGATGACCGACAGGAACGCAGCGATTACAGCAGTTGGGTCGTCCCCACCGAGATCACGCTTTCGCACGTCTACCAACCAGCCATTGACTTGCTCGGACTCCATCCTGACGGCCAACTCCGCTTGCAGCAGGTCACGAACGAGCAGTACGCAATCGATCGGCAACAGGATGCGAAAGTCGTACATGCCGTCAAGCCTGAGTGGCAGCGATCAGGGCATCCATATGGGGCTTGTCAGTCTCGGTGATGGCATCTATGAGGTCCTTGACCGCGTGCTCGAGGTCGAAGATCAACTCGTTGCTTCCAGCGAGCCGATCCAACGTGTTGCCGTGGCTGAAGTAGTGGAAGATCTTGAGGATGCGCTTCGCACGCTCGACCCCGAACAGGATTTCGGCCCGCTCGTCGACCTGTTCCGAGTCCTTCGGCCCAGGAAGCCTGGAGTACGTATAGAGCTCGATGAAACGCCTCATGGCGTTCGGCAACAGCATCAGCACTTCATGGACGGTCTTATCGGGCGCCTTGTGGAAGCGATGAATGACCTCAAAGAGGAACTGATATTCAGACTGATAGCGTGCGAGCGAGGCAGGCATGTCTTCCAGCGTGGAGGACTTCTCGGCGATTCGTCTGATCAGATAGAGTCGCTCTCCCTGTTTGCTTGTCTTGGGTTTAATCTCTCTGAGCAGGTTGAAGAATTCGAAATTGTGCGTCGAGATGAACAGTTGCTTGCAGGTGGTCTGCCAAGGCGCGTTCTTGTCCTGCTGCTTGAAGAACAGCGCTCGGATGGCGGCGGTCACCTGAAAGATGTGATTGGCATCGAGACTTGAGATGGGATCGTCGATGTAGACGATGGTCTCCTTGAATTCCGCGGGCTTGATCTCCTGCAGCTTTGTCAGGAAGTACGAGAAGGCAACGGCCGTTCGCTCTCCGTCGCTCATGTTCTTGGCAACGGCACCCGTCTTCCGGATTAGTTGAAAGCGGTCCTGGCCTGCTGCATCCTTGACGACCCGGATTTGGACGGCCTCGCTGCCCAGCATGGAAGCCAGGCGTTCGTTGATCCTTTCCCGGCCTTGTTGTGCCTGACTGATCTGAGCCTGAAGACTACTGATCTCCGGCCGCAGCCTTGCGGCATAGGCTTTCAGACGATCGGACCGATTCGCGAGTCGCGTCTTCTGTTGCTCCACGTCAGTGGCAGCCTGGTCGTCCATGAACTGCTGGACGTAGTGGTATCGGGCCCGTCTCGAGGCATCGGCTTTCGCCTTCGTGAAGTTCGAGGCCAACTCGTTGCTTTGCTTGATGACGAGGTTGACTGCTGCTGCCGCGTCCTTGATTCTCTTTTCGAGGCCAGCAGCCAATGGCGTGGGCGCCATGGCCTTGCGGGAGTCGTCAGCCTTGCGTTGCACTTCGTCTGCGAGTTTCCCTACAGCTTGGTTGAATGCGTCGATGGCTGCGGGAAGAGCTTCAATGGCGACGGCGTAGGCTTCACGAAACTGAGCGTTGAGTTCGGCGGCCTTGGGCCAGCTCAGGTTGAAGACAGCCACCTTCACACGCGCAAGGAGCCTATCGACCCGCTCCTTGTGGTCCGCCAGATCTTTCGAAAAGTGCGCACGAAAGGCTTCGAGGCGATCCTGGGACAAGTCGTTTCCGCAGAACTCACACGTTCCTGCGCCAGGGTGCAGTGCCAGGCCGCCTTGGACCCAGCGTTCAACGGCAGGATTCTCCTCAAGATGTTTGATGGTGTTGGAGAAGCTTGGCGTTGCGGCCAGTACCGTGACAGCCTCCTTGTGGAGATCCTCAATCGACGGAGCAGCACGCAATTCTTCGACCGTGCTCGGCTTCTTGGAGTCAGGCGTCAGCGCGAGTTCGATTGCATCAGCGAGTTCCTTCTCCATCAGGAGCTGGGAATCAAGAATGCCGACTGCGACAATATCCTGCCCGAGATGTACGGCCGTATAGGGATCGACCTTCAGGTGTTGGCGGATGAACTTGGCAGTGTCGGTCTTAGCCTGCGCGATCCGCGTCTTCAGTTCCTCAAACTTGCCGTCCAGTTTGCGTTGGACCTCATCCGAGCGCTGGATTCTCTTGGTGAGCTGATCGATCTTTCGTTGCGCTTCCTCGGATTCCTTGCCAAGCAGCAGGATGGGGTTGAAGCTTCCGCCATCGAAGTGCAAATTAGCGCGGACAAAGTCCGAATTGAAAACCCGAACCGACAGACTGCACCGACTGAGGTTCTTCTCGGTGATCGAATCATCGGAGGTTCCAATTGTGAATTCACCGCCGGACAAGTCAGGATTGGCCGATTTGGTCTCAAGCTGAGCGAACAGACGGGATAGGGTGGTCTTCCCAGAGTAGTTCCAGCCGAAGATGAGATTCTTGATCCCGAAGTCTTGCGTGCCTGCAGGCTTGCTGTAGCTCTGATAGACGCCGAGTCCCTTGATCTTCTCGATGCTTTTTAGCATGTCGCCTCCCAGATGTACGACGCGAGATTACCGTAGGCGACTGGCGAACTAGTATGTTTACCGAAGTGAAGGTCCGCTTTGTGAGGTCGCCGACGTTCATCGTTAACCGCCGAGCGTCGCGTACCAGTCTGCAGCCGTCACTCGGGCGTATCGGTAGTCCCACTGCAATCGACGCTCATCCACAAAGAACGGCCACGCCCCATCACACCGGCGCCGCCGTCGTCACTACCTTCATGCTTGGCGGCAACAGCGTCGGGGTATGGCTCTCCCCGGCCACCCACGCATCGATCATGTCCGCCCACTCCTGCAGCATGTGGCGCCGCTGCTCAGCGTACTCGGCCTTGTTGTAGACCCCGCGCGATGAGCGGCCGTCCTCGTGGGCGAGGCACTTCTCGATCCAGTCGCCGTTGAATCCCAGCTCGTTCAGGATGGTCGACCCCGTACGCCGCAGGTCGTGCACGGTAAACGGCTCCAGCGGCAGGTTCGACTCCTTGGCCTTCTCGGCGATCACCTGGGTCACGCGGTTGAGCGTGGCCTTCGACATGCAACGATCAGCGTCGTAGCGCGACGGCAGAACGAACTTGGACCCGGCCGCGCAAGTGTGCAGCGCAATGAAGATGTCCAGCGCCTGCTGCGACAGGTAGACGTTGTGCGGCTTGCCCGTCTTCATCCGCGACTTCGGGATCGACCAGACCGCGTTCTCGAAGTCGATCTCGTCCCAGGTCGCCTCGATCAGTTCGCTCTTGCGTACCAGCGTCAGCAGCACGAGGCGCAGGGCCAGGCGAATGGTCGGCAGTGTCGCTGTCGTCTCCAGCAGGCGGTGCATCAGCCGGATCTCGGAGGGCGACAGCGCCCGATCCTTCGGCATGAAGGTCGCGATCGAGGAAGGCCCGACCTCGTCAGCAGGGTTCGGTGCCTTCTCGCCGTGCATGGCCGCATAGGCGAACACGAGCTTGACGATCTCGCGGGCGATGACGGCCGTGGCCGGCGCACCGCGCCCCTTGATCTTGGCGCACAGGGCGCGCAGGTCCTCGGGACCGATCTCGGCCATGCGGCGGTTCTGGAAGACCGGCAGGATGTCCCGGTCGATGATCGTCTTGCGCATGGCCCTGGTGCTGTCAGCCATCCGGTGCTCGCCGAGCCAGCGCTTGGTGTACTCGCCGAAGGTCTGCGCCTCGGCCAGCCGGCTCTTCTCGCGCTGCTTTTCCTGGGCGGGCGAGACGCCCTGAGCGATGGCCTTGCGCGCCTCCATGCAGCGCTCGCGAGCCATCAGCAGGGAGATCCCGTCCTTCGTGCCGTAGCGACCGATGGTGAGCGTCTCGCGCCGCCCGTTCAGGCGGTAGTCCATCCGGAAGCTGATGGTGCCGCGCGGGGTGACGACCACGTAGAGCCCGTCACGGTCGGCGACCTTGTAGAGCGAAGCCTGCGGCTTCAGTCCTCGTAGCGTGCCATCTGACAGCATCGGCTATCCCTCCTTGGCGGAGAATTCTACCGTCAGCAGAAAGAAGCGGCTATATCGACGCCAAGTGCTTGTCCTGTATGACTTTTATTGTCTTTTCTATACCGTCACGACTTGATCTATTGTGACGGTAGAAATTTCGGGGACCCTAGCCACTCAGGATCTACCGCCAGAACTACCGTCAATTCGAACCTCATCCCCCCGATAGTCCCCGATAGATCTGGACAGACGTATATCCATACATATCAACAACTTAAGACCGTTTCTCGACTGTCTTCGATAGTCCCCGAAAGACGCCGAATCATTCCCACTCAATCGTCGCCGGCGGCTTGGAACTGACGTCGTACGTCACCCGGTTGATGCCCCGGACTTCGTTGATGATGCGGCTGGACACCTTCTTCAGCAGCGCGTACGGCAGCTCCGCCCAGTCGGCGGTCATGAAGTCGCTGGTTTGCACAGCGCGCAGGGCCACCACGTAGTCGTAGGTGCGGCCGTCACCCATCACGCCCACGCTCTTGACCGGCAGGAACACGGTGAAGGCCTGGCTGGTCAGGTCGTACCAGCTCTTGCTCGTGGCGGGGTCGATGGTGCGGCGCAGTTCTTCGATGAAGATGGCGTCAGCCCGACGCAGCAGGTCGGCGTAATCCTTCTTGACTTCGCCCAGGATGCGCACGCCCAACCCCGGGCCAGGGAAGGGGTGGCGGTAGACCATCTCGTGCGGCAGGCCCAGGGCCACGCCGAGTTCGCGCACTTCGTCCTTGAACAGGTCGCGCAGCGGCTCCAGCAGCTTCAGGCCCAACTGCTCAGGCAGGCCGCCCACGTTGTGGTGGCTCTTGATGGTGGTGGCCTTCTTGGTCTTGGCGCCGCCGGACTCGATGACATCCGGATAGATGGTGCCCTGCGCCAGGAACGTCGCGCCTTTGACGGCGCGACTCACGTCCCCGCCCTTGTGACCACCCTCCCCCACCTTAAGCTTGGCGGCCTCGGCCTTGAACACATCGACGAACAGGCGCCCGATGATCTTGCGCTTGGCTTCGGGGTCGCTCACGCCGGCCAATTCGCGCAGGAACAGCTCGCTGGCATCCACGCGCACCACCTTGGCGTGCAGCTTTCCCGCAAACATGTCCATCACCATGTCGCCTTCGTTCAGGCGCAAGAGGCCATGATCGACGAAGACGCAGGTGAGCTGGTCGCCAATGGCACGGTGGATCAATGCCGCCGCGACGCTGGAATCGACCCCGCCTGACAGGCCGAGGATCACCTCTTCGTCACCCACTTGCTCGCGAATGGCGACCACCGCCTCAGCAATGTGGTCACGCATCACCCAGTCCGGTCGGGCACCACAGATGCCCAGCACAAAGCGCTCCAGCATCGCCCTGCCCTGCAACGTGTGCGTTACCTCGGGGTGGAACTGCACGGCGTAGTAACCGCGCGCCTCGTCGGCCATGCCGGCGATGGGGCAACTGGGCGTGCTGGCCATCAGCTTGAAGCCTGGGGGCAACTCGGTGACCTTGTCGCCATGGCTCATCCACACCTTGAGCATGCCGTGGCCCTCGGCCGTGCGGAAGTCCTCGATGCCATCGAACATGCGGGTGTGGCCGCGCGCCCGCACCTCGGCGTAGCCAAACTCGCGGTGCGTGCTCGCCTCCACCTGTCCGCCCAACTGCACTGCCATCGTGAACATTCCGTAGCAGATGCCCAGCACCGGGATGCCCAGTTCCCACACGCAAGCCGGCGCGCGCAGTTCGTGCTCCTCGTAGGTGCTGGCGTGGCTGCCGGAGAGGATGATGCCCTTCGGTGCAAAGCTGCGAATGAAGGCTTCGCTGACGTCGTTGGGATGGATCTCGCAGTAGACGTGCGCCTCGCGCACACGGCGCGCAATCAGCTGCGTGACCTGGGAGCCGAAGTCGAGGATGAGGATCTTGTCGTGCAGGGTCATCTTGTGGACCTGAAGTGGAGCCAGGCCAGCAGCAGGGCCGTGAACTGCAATACCGCGCCAAAGTACAGCGGTGCACCGATGCGCCAATCGCCCTGGGGCAGATGCGACACCGCCATCAGCACGGGGGAGGCCAACACAGGCGCCACCACCGCCGTCAGGCTGTTGAGCGAGCTGACCGACCCCATGGTCTGACCCTGGGTCCTCGCGTCTGCGGCGGAGGACACCAGGCTTTGAACCGAAGCCGTCACGGTGAAGCCCAGAAGGTTGGCAAAGATGATGGCGTACATCATCCAGCCCTGCGAAGCCAAGCCCCATAGGAAGTAGGCGCAGGTGGAGGACACCAGCCCCATCACCACCAGACGTCGCGGCGGGAAGCGTTTGAGAAGCTTGCCCAGGAGAAAGCCCTGGACGATGACCGACACCACACCCACCGCCGCCAGGGACCAGCCGTTGGCCTGCGTATCCCAGCCGAACTTGAAGGTGTTGTGCAACACCCAGACGTTGTAGAGCACCCCCTGGGCCAGGCCCGTGCAGGCGATGACGCCCACCACCTTACCAATGCCCGGCAGGCCCACCAGTGCCGTGAAGGCCTTCAGGGGGTTGGCCGCCTTCCACTCGAACGGACGGCGCTTCTCAGGGGGCAGCGACTCCGGCAGCACCCACCAGCCATAAGCCAGGTTCAGCAGCGACAACCCGCCCGCGACGAAGAAGGGCAGATGGATGTCGATGGCACCCAGCAGACCGCCCGCCGCGGGGCCGATGATGAAGCCGAGACCGAACATGGCCCCCAGCATGCCAAAGCGCTTGGCACGGCCCTCGGGCGCCGTGATGTCGGCCACGTAGGCGTTGGCCACCGCGGCATTGGCCTGCATGGCCCCGCCCACCAGGCGCACCGCGATCAGCATCCACAGGCTGGTGGCCAACGCCGTGGCGAAGAAGTTCAGCGCCAGCCCGCAGAAGCCCAGCAGCAGCACCCGGCGCCGGCCCCAGGCGTCCGACAGGGCCCCCAGCAGCGGCGCTCCGAAGAAGTTGGCGATGCCGAAGGCGAAGCTGACCACCCCCACCCAAAAGGCCTGATCTGACGGCGAGATGCTGAAGGTGCCGATGAGCGCAGGCAGCACCGGCACGATGATGCCGATCGACACCATGTCGATCAGCACCGTGATGAGGATGAAGGGCATGGCCGCCTGACGGCGGCGGTCGTCCACCGGTGCGGAGCCGATATCGGTCACCGGCGGGGTCTCATTCGCTGCGGTAATTGGGGGCTTCCTTGGTGATCTGCACGTCGTGGACGTGGCTCTCGCGGATGCCTGCCGAGGTGATCTCGACGAACTCGGACTTGCCGTGCATCTGTTCGATGCTGGCGCAGCCGCAATAGCCCATGGACGCTCTCAAGCCGCCCGCCATCTGGTAGACGATGGCCACCATCGAGCCCTTGTAGGGCACGCGGCCCTCGATGCCCTCCGGCACCAGCTTGTCGGCGTTGGGGTTGACCGTCTCGTCGGCTTCCTGGAAGTAGCGATCGGCCGAGCCGGCCTTCATGGCCCCAATGGAGCCCATGCCGCGGTAGCTCTTGTAGCTGCGCCCCTGGTAGAGGATGACCTCGCCCGGTGCCTCTTCGGTGCCTGCGAACATGCCCCCCATCATCACCGTGCTGGCGCCTGCCGCCACCGCCTTGGCGATGTCGCCGGAATACCGTACGCCGCCATCGGCAATCAAGGGCACACCGCTGCCACGCAGGGCGGTGGCCACGTTGTCGATGGCAGTGATCTGCGGCACGCCAACGCCCGCCACGATGCGTGTGGTGCAGATCGAGCCGGGCCCGATGCCGACCTTGACAGCGTCGGCGCCCGCCTCCACCAGAGCCGTGGCAGCGGCCCCTGTGGCGATATTGCCGCCAATCACGTCCACCTGCGGGAAGTTGCGCTTGACCCAGCGCACGCGCTCGATCACGCCCTGGCTGTGGCCGTGTGCCGTGTCGACCACGATGGCATCCACGCCCGCACGCACCAGCAGTTCCACCCGCTCTTCGGTGCCCTCGCCCACTCCGACAGCCGCGCCCACGCGCAACTGGCCACGGGCATCTCGCGCAGCGTTGGGAAAGTCGGTCTGCTTGGTGATGTCCTTGACTGTCATCAGCCCGCGCAGTTCGAAGGACTCATTGACCACCAGAACACGCTCCAGGCGGTGACGGTGCATCAGGGCCTTGCCCTCGTCAATGGAGGCGCCCTCGTAAACCCAGATCAATCGCTCGCGCGGGGTCATCACCTCGCGCACCGGGATGTCCAGACGGCTCTCAAAGCGCAAGTCACGGTTGGTGACGATGCCCACCACCGTCTTGCCTTCGAGCACCGGGAAGCCCGAGAAACCGTGCTGGCGGGACAGCGCGATGACCTGCTGCACTGTCGCGTCGGGGGTGATCGTGATCGGGTCGCGCAGCACACCTGATTCGTAGCGCTTGACCCGGGCCACTTCAGCCGCCTGCTGGCGCGGACTGAGGTTCTTGTGGACGATGCCCACGCCGCCTTCTTGCGCAATGGCGATTGCCAACCGGGCTTCAGTGACCGTGTCCATGGCCGCGGACACCAGCGGCAGGTTCAGGCGGATGTTGCGGGACAACCGGGTGGAGAGATCGGTGTCACGGGGCAACACCTGGGAGTAGGCGGGCACCAGCAACACATCGTCGAAGGTGAGCGCTTTGCCGAGAAGGCGCATGGCCGGAAGGACTCCAGGGACAAAGCGAGATTATAGAAAGCCAAGGCGGCGGGACTGCCTCGACAACACACCTGCATGTGCCAATACCGATGGGCAAGCAAGGCACAACAGCGCTGTGCATCGCCGGCCCCAGGTAAGGGCCCTGCGTTCGCTCAGGGCGCCGACTTCACACGCCGCGCGGGCGCAGAGTCCTGACGGTAGCGCAGGCGGCGCGCTTCCTTGGGGTCACAGCGCAGCGGCCGGTAGGCCTCCACGCGGTCACCGTCCTGGAGCACGGTAGACCCAGGTTGACGGCGGCCCCACAGGCCGGCATCCCAATCGCCTGCGGCCAGGAAGGACGCCCTCGGATCGGCAGCAGCCTGCTGCAGAGCCTGCTGCAACGTGGAGCCTGGTGGCAGTTGGAGGGGCAAGTTCACCACCTGGCGCGCTGCCGGACTGCAGACAAATTCAACGCGGATCATCGAGCGCCATACACCTGCTCAGCGCGGCTGACGAAGGAGTCGACGAGGGTGTTGGCCACCTTGTCGAACACCGGGCTGACCACCAGTTCCAAAGCGCGGCTGGAAAATGCGTAACGCAGGTCCAGTTCCACCCGGGAGGCCGGACGGTTCGTACCCGCGGAGGCGATGGGCCGGAAGGACCAGACCCCGTCCAGCTCCGAAAACGGCCCGTCCACCAGGCACATGCGCACGGCCTCGTCCGCAAGGTGTTCATTGCGCGTGGTGAAGGCGTGACGCACGCCGGCATAGGCCAAGCTCAGGCGGGCCGTGACGGCGCCTTCGCTGCGCTCAAGCAATTCCGCGCGGCTGCACCAGGGCAGAAACTCGGGATAACGCTCGATGCCCGTCACCAGGTCGTACATCTCCCTGGGTGAGTACCACAGAAGGACCGACCGTTTGACGTGCTTCATACAATCAAGCCATTGTAGGCAAGGGGTCCGAGGGATCCATTCCAGGGTCCACTCATCCGATGTCACAGCAAGTCCCCCACATTGCGGAAAACCGCCGCGCACGGTTCGAATACCACATCGAAGAGGCCTACGAGGCCGGGCTGGTGCTGGAGGGCTGGGAGGTCAAGGCTGTCCGCGCCGGACAGGTGCAACTGACGGATGGCTATGTACTGGTGCGGGATGGAGAGCTCTACCTGATCGGTTGCCGCATCAACGCGTTGCGCGAGGCCTCCACCCACGTCAATCCGATGGCGGACCGCACACGCAAGCTGCTGATGCACAAGGACCAGATCCGCCGGCTGGTGGGCAAGGTGGAGCAGCGCGGCTTCACGCTGGTACCCCTGAACCTGCACTACAAGGGCGGCAGGGTCAAGGTGGAGGTCGCTCTGGCCAAGGGCAAGGCGCAGCACGACAAGCGCAACACCGAGAGGCAGCGCGACTGGGACCGCGAGAAGCAGCGCCTGATGCGGCACAAGGTCTCATCGCCCGCGGCAGGCTGAAGAGCAGGCTGCATAGCGCGCACCCGCCGGCTACCTCATCAGCAAGCAGAGCCTCGCTAGACTCTGTGGGGCTCCGGCGATTAGGCTGGCGTCAGCAGTGCTCGGACCTCAACAGCGCTCAGAAGGCTTGCTGAAGCGCCTGTTGCATGTCCGACCGCAGATCTTCCACCGCCTCCAGGCCGATGGAGAAACGCACCAAGTGTCCCGGCAGACAGTGGGCGGGTTCCCGCATGGCGGGCAGGTCGTAGGGCACGGCCAAGCTCATCGGCCCGCCCCAGGAGTAGCCCAGATGGAACAGTTGGAGGGCATCGACGAAGGCATCCACCTGCCGCGCCTCCAAACGCGCATCGAACATGACCGAAAACAACCCGGCGGCAGCCTTGCAATGGCGCCTCCAGTGCTCGTGACCCGGAGAGCCGGGAACCGCAGGATGCAGCACCTGCGTGATCTGCGGCTGGCCGCCGAGCCAGGCCGCCAGCGAGCGCGCGGACTGGTCATGAGCGTCATAGCGCACCCGGATGCTGGGCAGCGAGCGCAGCACCAGCTCACAGTCGTTCGCGGCCACGCCGATGCCCAAGGTGGCGTGGGCCTGGTGAATCCGCTGGTGCAGCGCTTCATCGCGCGTCACGACCGAGCCCATGAGCACGTCCGCCCCGCCTGAGGGGTACTTGGTCAGCGCGTGCATGGAGATGTCCACGCCGACATCAAAGGCGTTGAAGGCCAGACCTGCCCCCCAGGTGTTGTCCAAGGCACACACCGCACCTTGTGACTTGGCCGCCGTCACCAGCGCCGTGAGGTCAGGAAACTCCATGGTCACCGAGCCCGGCGCCTCCACCCACACCAGGCGGGTGTTCGGGCGCAGCATGGCCGCCAGCCCGGCAGGGTCCATCGGGTCGTACAGGCGCCACGAGATACCCCATCGGCTGAGCAAGGCCCGCGCCTGCTCCTTGGACGGGCCGTAGACGTTGGCCGGCAGCAGCACCTCGTCACCCGCCTTGAGAAAGGCCATGTTGACGATGGTGATCGCAGCCAGCCCGCTGGGCGCCAACTCGCAGTGCAGCCCGCCTTCCAGGCTGGCGATGCGCTGCTCGAGGGTGTAGGTGGTGGGCGTACCGTGCAGCCCGTAGGTGTAACCCTTCTTGCCCTGCAGCATGCGCGAGCGCAGGGCTGCCACATCCTTGAACATGACCGTGGACGCCTTGTGCACGGCAGGAGGAAAGGCCTCGAACCCCGTCGGCGGGCTGTACGGATGGTGGATCTGCTGGGTGATGGGGTCCTGAGGGGTCAGGCCGTGACCGGCGAGGCCGGCCTGTTCAGGGAGTTTCTGCGTCATGTCTTGCTTGTCTCCAGCACTGGACTTCAGGGGCCGCCACCGCGTCATGCGGGCTGTCAGATCGGCTGCGCCACCAGATCGTGGCCCTGCGTGGCCACCACGCGGGCCTTGGTGAACTCGCCCACCTTCAAGGTCTTGGAGGCCTTCTCGGGCGGCAGCAGGTGGACGGTACCGTCAATCTCGGGTGCATCGGCATAAGAGCGCCCTGCTCCGCCCTTGCGGCCCAGGGCCGGCGCCGAATCCACCAACACCTGCATGGTGGCCCCCACGCGCTCCCGCAACTTGGCAGCCGAGACCTGCTCGGCCACCGCCATGAAGCGCGCACGCCGCTGTTCGCGTTCGGCCAGAGGCAGCAGACCGGGCAACTGGTTGGCTGCCGCACCCTCCACGGCGGAATAGGCAAAGCACCCCGCGCGGTCGATGCGTGCTTGCTGCATGAAGTCGAGCAGGGTTTCGAACTCGGCCTCGGTCTCACCCGGAAAGCCGGCAATGAAGGTGGAGCGCACCACCAACTGCGGGCAGACGGCGCGCCAACGCTCCAGACGCTCCAGGTTGCGCTCCCCGCTGGCGGGGCGCTTCATGCGCTTGAGGACGTCGGGGTGGGCATGCTGGAACGGAACGTCCAGGTACGGAAGGATGCGGCCCTCGGCCATCAGCGGCAGCACCTCGTCCACGTGCGGGTAGGGGTAGACGTAATGCAAGCGCACCCAGGCCCCGTAAGGCTCGGCCAGCAAGGCCAGCCTCTCGCACAGGTCCACCAGCCGCGTCTTGACGGGCTGGCCGTCCCAGAAGCCGGTACGGTACTTGACGTCCACCCCGTAAGCGCTGGTGTCCTGGCTGATGACGAGCAGCTCCTTGACACCAGAGTCGAACAGCGCCCGCGCCTCATTGAGCACATCACCAATGGGGCGCGACACGAGGTCGCCGCGCATGCTAGGGATGATGCAGAAGGTGCAACGGTGGTTGCAGCCTTCGCTGATCTTGAGGTACGCGTAGTGGCGTGGGGTGAGCTTGATGCCGGCCACGCCTCGCGCCTCGGGCACCAGATCGATGAAAGGATCGTGGGGCTTGGGCACGTGCAGATGCACCGCGTCCATCACCTCTTGTGTCGCATGAGGGCCGGTGACGGCCAGCACCTTGGGGTGCACTTCACGAATCAGGTTGCCGCCACTGTGCCCGGCTTTGGCGCCCAGGCAACCCGTGACGATGACACGCCCGTTCTCCGCCAAGGCTTCGCCGATGGTGTCCAGGCTCTCCTTGACCGCATCGTCAATGAACCCGCAGGTGTTGACGATGACCAGGTCGGCTCCCGCGAAGGTCTTGCGGGTCTCGTAACCCTCGGCACGCAGCTGGGTCAGGATCAGTTCGGAATCCGTCAGCGCCTTCGGGCAGCCCAGCGAAACAAAGCCGATGCTCGGTGCCGGGCGTGGCGGCTGAAGAGGTTGTGGGTCGGTCATCTGCTTGTTTCAGGGGCCTCAGCGGCGAGCCGGCAAAGGGCCACGTTGCTCAAGGCTGAGCGGGGGGCTTTCCCGGAAATCCGGGCATACCTGCAAACAAACCCGCAGAGTTGCGCTGCAGTTGCTCCTGCATCTGCGCAAACAACGAACCGGATTGCTCCAGGTACTGGTTCATCAGGTTCTGCATCATCGTGGGCGACTGACCCTGCAGCCAGTGGGTCCAGGCCTCGGGGGTGAAGGCTGCAGGGTCGTACAGGCCCTTGGCCGGCGGGGCAAAACGGGCCTGCAGTTCCACGAAAGTCTGCAGGTTCTTCTCCAGGTAGGCCCCCATCATGCCCTGCATGGCGTGGCCATAGAAGCGGATCAGCTGCGCCAACATCTGGGTGGAGAAGATGGGCATGCCCTCCGTTTCCTCTTCCAGGATGATCTGCAGCAGGATGCTGCGGGTCAGGTCTTCCCCTGTCTTGGCCTCCCGCACCTCGAAGGGATCGCCCTGCATCACCATGCGCTTCACGTCAGCCAGTGTGATGTAACTGCTGGACTGCGTGTCGTAGAGCCGGCGGTTGGGGTACTTCTTCAGCACCCGTGGCCCCGCAGGCGGCGGGGTTGCCGCAGCCGAAGCCGCAGCACGTCGTTGTGGGGCCATGGTGCGTTTCTCCCGGTGCAGACTTGCGCTGGATTCTAGAAGCCGCCCAGCGGCAGCGGAGCGGAAAAAAGGCCGGCTAGCGCCGGCCTTGAGTCCGAGGGGCCGCAAAGCGCCGAAGGGCTTGCGGCCATTCAGCGCGCAGGCTCAATCGGCTTGAGCAACCACCTGCACGGAGACGTCGACCACGACGTCCGTGTGCGCGGCCACGGCCACGGTGAACTCACCCACCGTCTTCAATGGGCCCGCCGGCATACGCACTTGCGCCTTGGCCACACCCAGACCCATCTTGGTCAGGGCTTCGGCGATGTCGTGGTTGGTCACCGAGCCAAAAAGACGTCCATCCACGCCCGCCTTTTGAGCAATGCGCACCACCTTGCCAGAGATCTGCGCACCCAGTGCCTGCGCGGCGGCCAGTTTCTCTGCGGCCACCTTTTCCAGTTCGACCCGGCGCGCCTCAAATTCCTTGAGTGCCGCATCCGTGGCGCGGCGCGCACGGCGTGTGGGAATCAGGAAGTTGCGGGCGTAGCCGTCCTTGACCTTGACCACATCACCCAGGTTGCCCAGGTTGGCCACCTTGTCCAGAAGAATCACTTGCATGTCAGTCTCCTCAGACCTTGTGGAGATCAGAGTACGGCACCAGGGCCAGGAAGCGCGCGCGCTTGATGGCGGTGGTCAGTTGCCGCTGGTAGATGGCGCGCGTGCCGGTCAGGCGAGCGGGCGTGATCTTGCCGTTCTCACCGATGAAGTCACGCAGGATGTCGACGTCCTTGTAGTCGATCTCTTCGACGCCGGCAACCGTGAAGCGGCAGAACCGCTTGCGCCGGAACAGCAGCGACTGCTGGTTGCGCTTGGGGCGCTTGTCCTTGGAAAACTTGCCTTTACCGCGTGGTGGGGGCATGGTGAACTCCTTGATACTGAAACGTTGAACTGTGCCGGACCGGCCAACTCACAGGGCCAGGTCCGTGATGTGAAACAGAATGCCTTTGCCGTTTCGGGCCGGTGCCAGGAATCCCGAAGCCGTGAGAGGTGAACCCAGTGACAGAGCCGCCACTTTGGACACCAGCGACCCGATCACCACGGCACGCAATTCCAGCGTCACCTTGCGAGCCTGCCCTTCGTGCGACACCTCGGACTCATGCTGCAGTTGCAGATCGAGCGCCGGCAGACCGGCGGGTGTGTAGCGAAGCGCGCCCCGCTCAGCCAACGATGCTTGCAGAACCAGACGGTTCAAGATGCCATCGCCAGCCGGGATGAAGCTGTGGTCTGCGCCCTCCAGGCCCTCAGGCCTGAGCCTCCTGGACAGCCTTGCGGGACTCTTCGCGCTCCACCACCTTCATCATGACGGAAGGAGCGGTTTCGGCCTTGGCCTTGGCCACGGTCAGGTGGCGCAACACGGCGTCGTTGAAGCGGAAGCCCGTTTCCAATTCCGTCAGGGTCTCGTGGCCGCACTCGATGTTGAGGCAGAGGTAGTGAGCCTTGGCGAGCTTCTGGATCAGATAGGCCAGCTGGCGCCGACCCCAGTCCTCGACCCTGTGCACCTTGCCGCCGGCGTTGGTGATGAGGGTCTTGTAACGCTCCAGCATCGCTGGAACCTGCTCGCTCTGATCCGGATGGATCAACAGAACGATCTCATAGTGACGCATGAACACTCCTTGTGGATTCCGTGAAAGGAAGCTGCCCCGAAAGCGTCGAATCACACGGGTGCAGCAAGGCGAAAAGCCCACGATTATAGGCGTAAAAAGCACAACGCCCTCCTGAACGAACCGGAGGGCGTTGGAAAGATTGCGCAACGTGCTGGCCGCCCTTGGGCGAACCGGCCTGCGCGCGTGGTGGTCAAGACACCATCAAGCCCTGGAGGTGTTCAGGTTCGGGTAGCGCACATGCTCTACCAGTTCCTGCACCTCCGCCTTCGGTGCCGGAGTGATAAGGCTCACGATGATGATGACCGCAAAGCCCAACGGCACGCCAAACACGCCAGCAGAGATTGGAGAGATCCCCCACCAGATGTTGTCAGCCACCGGTGACGTCACACCGAACACGCTCCTCAGCCACGGCTGGGTGGTAGCCATGTAATAGAACGTGATGCCAATCCCGGACACCATGCCGAGGACCGCCCCCCACTTGCTTGCTCTCTTCCAGAAAATGCCCAGCACCAAGGCGGGGAAGAATCCCGCAGCAGCGAACGAGAAGGCTGCAGAGACCAGGAAGAGAATGTCAGCAGGCTTCTGCGCTGCCACCATGGCTGCCGCCAGCGCTACCACCAACAACAACACTTTCGAGATCATCACCCGACGCGAGGTGGACGCGTTCGGGTCGATCATCTTGTAGTACAGGTCGTGGGACAGCGCGTTGGCGATCGTCAGCAGCAGGCCGTCAGCAGTGGACAGCGCGGCAGCAAGGCCGCCTGCAGCCACCATCCCGGACACCACGTAGGGCAGGCCCGCGATGGCTGGCGTCGCCAGCACGATGATGTCGCCACCGATTCGGATTTCGCCCAACTGCAGGATGCCATCTTTGTTGACGTCAACCACAGACAGAAGCGCGGGATCCACCCGGTTCCACGCGGCTATCCATTCTGGAAGTTTGTCAAACGGCGTGCCCACCACCATCGTGAACATCTCGTACTTGACCAATACGGCCAGTGCAGGCGCCGTGAAATACAGGAGAAAGATGAAGAACAGCGACCATGTCACCGACTGCCGCGCTTCCTTGACGGACGGAGTGGTGTAGTAGCGCATCAAGATATGCGGCAACGCGGCCGTTCCCACCATAAGGCAGAACACCAACGCCAGGAAGTTCCGGCGGGACTCGTTGAACGCCTTCTGCGCTGCGGCATCGCCATCAGGGTTTCCAGCAAACTGCGCGGCGTGGCGAGGCATGCCAGCTAACGGCTTCGCCCGGGCATCAGCGGCAGCCTTGGCCTTAGTCCATGCGTCCTTGGCTGAAGCGTCATCCTTGGGCATGCTGGCCAGCGCCTTCTCAGCTGCCTGGACCTCTGCCAACGGCGCATTGGCCGCCTTCAAGTCTTCCACCTTCTTGGCAGCAGCGTCCTTGTCGGCTTTCAGCGCCGCAGGTACGTCCTTGAGCTTGGCGGCCAAATCATCCGATTGCTTCTTGAAGATCGCGATGACTTCCTTTTCCTTGGGGTCGTCGATCAGCCTCTTCTCTTGCTCGGTGACCTTCTGGAGTTGGAAACCATAGATGGCCTGAGGAATAGGCACGCCCGTCTGCTTTACGGACAGCCACACCACCGGGATCATGTAAGCAATGATCAGGATGATGTACTGCGCCACCTGCGTCCAGGTGACCGCCCTCATACCGCCGAGGAACGAACAAACCAGAATGCCGCCCAGACCGACGAAGATGCCGATCTCGAAAGGAATGCCGGACAGCCGGGTGGTAATCAGACCCACTCCATAGATCTGTGCAACCACGTAAGTGAAGGAGCACAGAATGGCGATGAGAATGCCCACTAGGCGAGCAGCATTGCCCTCGTACCGTGCTCCCAGGAAGTCGGGAATAGTGAACTGTCCGAACTTGCGCAGATAGGGAGCCAGAAACAGCGCGACCAGACAGTAGCCGCCTGTCCAGCCCATGATGAAGGCCAGTCCGCCATAGCCGGTCAGGTACAGCGTACCTGCCATGCCGATGAACGAAGCGGCACTCATCCAGTCCGCGCCTGTGGCCATGCCGTTGTAAATGGCAGGTACGCGACGCCCGGCCACGTAGTACTCCGCGGCATCATTCGTGCGACTCATCACACCAATGCCAGCATACAGCGCCACCGTGGCCAGAAGGAACACCAGACCGATCGTGCTTCGGGCCATCCCCATCTGTTCGAGGATGGCCAGCGCCACGACGAATACCAGGAAGCCCCCGGTGTACCAACCATAGACCTTGTTGAGTTGCTTCTTGAAAGCCGCGTTGGCTTCCTTGTTAGATAAGCCACTATCCGTGTCGAAACTTAGGCCCGCCATGGTCATTCCTCCTCGGCCACGCCGTGTTCCTGGTCCAGCTTGTTCATGTAACGAGCGTAGTACCAGATGATGATCACGTAAACGACCAACGAGCCCTGGGATGCGACCCAGAAGCTGAACGGCCAGCCGAAGAACGTGAAGCTGAGGTCGCGGGCATAGAACCCGACGACATAGGTCACTACAAACCAGATGGCCAGCAAGATCGCCGTGATCCGCAGGTTCTTCTGCCAGTAGCGCTGGTGGTTTTCACTCACCTGCATAACAACACCCCTTTCATGAGGACTGAAACATCCGGCCCCTCTCGAACCGGCCCACCACACGGACCCCGCGCGTCACCGCGCGAACCGCACCCTTTCGGCCCTTGAGGCCACAAGCCTGGCCACCCGTCAAGGGGCGGCTGCACCGACCATCAGCCCGGTCTCGCGCTCCAGTTGCGCAGCGACCTTGGGCTCGAACCCCTTGAGATGGCGAATGATCTTCACCGCCTCTTCCGGGTTGTGACGATCGACATGAACCCGGGCCAGTTGGTACCAGCCATAAGGGCTCATCGGTTGCAATTCGGTGTTGCGCTTCAAGGCAGCCACCGCCTCGTCGTAGCGCTGCAGGCGTATCAGCACCAGCCCCTGGCCGTACCAGGCACGGTCGAGCTTGGGCGCCAGTTCGGTGGCGCGCACAAAGCTCGAGAGCGCCTCTTCATAGCGTTCTAGCGATTCCAGCAGGTACCCCCGGTTGAACCATGCGTTGGCATTGTCCGCGGCAACCTGCACCCAGCGCTCATTGTCGACCAGTGCCTGGTCCAACCTGCCGGCCTGCGCATGCAGGTGGGCCCGACTGGACAGCCCGTAGGTGTCTTCAGGCCAGCGCTGCAACAACTTGTCGAATACCGCAAGAGCCCGCGCCTGACGCCCCAGAACCAACCAGCCCATGGCTTGCCATTTCAGGCTCAGGTACTCCAGGCGCATCATCGACATCCCGCCATGTTGGCTGCCATGCAGAGATTGATCTTCTCGAAAGTGACCACTGCGTACACGATCAGGAGAAGCAGGAAAGTCACCACCGGAACATGTCGGTCATCCACCTGCTTCGGCGTGATCCAACGAACGAGAACCGTGAAAGGTTTGGAGATGACTTGCAGCAGGCGATAGAAAACGTTTCCCTCGCGGCGGGCTCCAGCCAACATGAGCAGCACCCCTTGCCCTACCAACGCCAACAAGGCGATGTAAATCACCAACTGAATGATGTTCAGGAGATTTAACATATCTCATGCTACTTTTTGGCCCCCGGCTTACGGCCGACTGACTTTAGGGTCTTTGGTCAGCGTCAACCCTGACAGGGGTTTCCCGAGGTAAAGACCCTGATTTGATGGCGGCCTATCAGGGTGTCAAGCCCGCCAAACGGTGCCAAGTGTCCACGACAGTGTCCGGATTCAGCGAGATCGATCCGATGCCTTCCTGGGCCAGCCAGTCGGCGAAATCAGGGTGATCGCTCGGCCCCTGGCCGCAGATGCCGACGTACTTGCCGGTGGCGCGGCAGGCCGCAATGGCCCGGGAAATCAAGGCCTTGACGGCCGGGTCGCGCTCATCGAAGTCGTTGGCCAGCAACTCCAGGCCGGAGTCACGGTCCAAGCCCAGGGTGAGCTGCGTCAGATCGTTCGAGCCGATGGACATGCCATCGAAATGCTGCAGGAACTGGTCTGCCAGGATAGCGTTGCTGGGCACCTCGCACATCATGATCAGGCGCAAGCCATTCTGTCCGCGCTTGAGACCCCGCTCCGCCAGCATCTCGCCCACCCGCTCGGCCTGACGCACGGTGCGCACGAAGGGCACCATCAGTTCCACATTGGTCAGGCCCATGTCGCTGCGCACGCGCTTGATCGCCTCGCACTCCATGCCGAAGGCGTCGCTGAACTCGCCGCTGATGTAGCGGCTGGCACCTCGGAAGCCGAGCATCGGGTTCTCTTCGTCAGGCTCGTAACGGGTGCCCCCAATGAGCTTGCGGTACTCGTTGCTCTTGAAGTCCGACAGGCGCACGATCACGGGCTTGGGCCAGAAAGCCGCGGCGATGGTGGCCACGCCCTCGGTGAGCTTGTCCACATAGAAGGCGCGAGGCGAGGCATGACCACGCGCCACGGACTCCACGGCCTTCTTCAGATCCGCATCGACATTCGGATAGTCCAGGATGGCTTTCGGATGCACCCCGATGTTGTTGTTGATGATGAATTCCAGCCGCGCCAGCCCCACCCCAGAGTTAGGCATCTGCGCGAAGTCGAAGGCGAGCTGCGGGTTGCCCACGTTCATCATGATCTTGATGGGGCAGTACGGCATGTCGCCGCGACGCACCTCGCGCACTTCGGTTTCGAGCAGTCCTTCAAAGACGTAGCCGGTGTCGCCCTCGGAGCAGGCCACCGTGACCAGCAGGCCCTCCTGAACCTTGTCGGTGGCGTCGCCGCAGCCCACCACGGCGGGAATGCCCAACTCGCGCGCGATGATGGCTGCGTGGCAGGTGCGCCCCCCTCGGTTGGTGACGATGGCGCTCGCCCGCTTCATCACCGGCTCCCAGTTCGGGTCCGTCATGTCGGTGACGAGCACGTCGCCAGGCTGCACCCGATCCATCTCGGCGACAGACTGCACGATGCGGACCGGCCCGGTGCCGATCTTCTGGCCGATGGCCCGGCCCTCGGCCAGGATGGTGCCCGTGCCCTTGAGGCTGTAGCGGTGCTCCACCTGCCCCGCGGACTGGCTCTTCACGGTCTCAGGACGCGCCTGCAGGATGTAGAGCTTGCCATCCACGCCATCCTTGCCCCACTCGATGTCCATGGGGCGGCCGTAGTGCTTCTCGATGATCAGCGCATAGCGCGCAAGTTCCATGATGTCGTCGTCTGCCAGCGAGTAGCGGTTGCGCCACTCGGTGGTGGTGTCCACCGTCTTGACCAAGCGACCACCGGGCACTCGCTCGGCCGCATCCACGAACTCCATGCGCACCAGCTTGGAGCCCAGTACCCGACGGATGATGGGGTACTTGCCGTTGCGCAGGGCGGGCTTGTGGACGTAGAACTCGTCAGGATTGACGGCCCCCTGGACCACCGTCTCACCCAGGCCGTAGCTGGAGGTGATGAAGACCACGTCCTCGAAGCCGCTTTCGGTGTCGATGGTGAAGATCACGCCGGCCGAGCCCAGGTCAGAGCGCACCATGCGCTGCACCCCGGCTGACAGGGCCACGCCGTCGTGCGCAAAGCCCTTGTGGACGCGGTAACTGATGGCGCGATCGTTGTAGAGCGAGGCGAACACCTCCTTCATGCGGTGCAGCACGTCGTCGATGCCCACCACGTTCAGGAACGTCTCCTGCTGCCCGGCAAAGGAGGCGTCCGGCAGGTCTTCAGCGGTGGCGGAGGACCGCACCGCGAAACTGCCCGAGCCGTCGGCATCCAGTCGCGCGAACTCGGCGCGAATGGCGGCCTCCAGATCGGCCGGAAAGGGCGCGGCACTGACCCATCCGCGGATCTCCTCTCCCGCTTGCGCGAGGGCGCGCACGTCCTCGGTGTCGAGAGACGCCAGGCGCGCGGAGATGCGGTCAGACAGCCCGCTGTCTTGCAGGAACCGCCTGAAGCCCAGCGCCGTGGTGGCAAAGCCGCCGGGCACACGCACGCCCGAGGCCGCCAGTTGGCTGATCATTTCGCCGAGGGAGGCGTTCTTGCCGCCGACCGACTCGACGTCGGTCATCCTCAGATGTTCAAACGGCACGACCAAAGCGGTCGCCAGATTCGCGAGTGACATGGGAAAGCTCCGTGATGACAAAAATCGGGGGCTCTCGCGCGCAGCATCAAGGCGGGTCGCCAGCGTTCTGGCTGTTGTTGTAGGGGGCGACCGGCGGGCATGGGGATGTGCGAAAGGGCGCGAATCCTAGGTTGATTGTAGGGAGTAATGCCTATGATTCCGGACGTTGCCGACTGTCAGGATTGAGCCATGCCCACACGCACTGTTTTCTTTGTCTCCGACGGCACCGGCATCACGGCCGAGACCTTCGGCAATTCCATCCTGGCGCAGTTTCCCGCCACACCCCGGCATGTGAGGCGGCCCTTCATCGACAGCGTTGACAAGGCCCGGGATGTCCAGCGCGAGATCGATGAAACGGCCGAGCGCGAGGGCAAGAGGCCCATCGTCTTCATCACCTTGGTGAACGATGAAGTCCGCGAGGTGATCACCCGCCCAGACTCCAAGGGCCTGGTGCTGGACATGTTCAGGACCTTTGTCGAACCCCTGGAGGTGGAGTTCGGCGTCAAGAGCAACCATCGCGTGGGACGGTTCTCAGACGCCGCCAAGAGCCAGGAGTACAACGACCGTATCGAGGCCATCAATTTTTCGCTCGCGCACGACGACGGTCAGTCAGCACGCAACCTGGCCGAGGCCGATGTCATCCTGGTGGGCGTAAGCCGCTGCGGGAAGACCCCCACCAGCCTGTACCTGGCCATGCAGCACGGCATCAAGGCGGCCAACTATCCCTTGATCCCGGAAGACTTCGACCGCGGACGCTTGCCTGCGCCCGTGCTGCCTTACCGGGCCAAATGCTTCGGGCTCACGATCGACCCCGACCGTTTGGCCCAGGTACGTCATGAGCGCCGACCAGGCAGTGCCTACGCATCCCTCAGCAACTGCCGGCAGGAAGTGCGTGCGGCAGAAGCCATGATGCGGCGCGAGGGCATCGGGTGGCTGTCATCCACTCACAAGTCAATCGAGGAAATTGCCACCACCATCCTGCGGGACATCCGGCCCGACAGGTTGATCTATTGAGTCGCTGCGCCCATCGCCGGTTGACGCTTTGGGCCCATGAACGGCCCCCGAACTTCAAGCGCGTCGCTGCCGCGCGGATTCATACAGGCAGATCGCTGCGGCCGCGGCCACGTTCAGCGATTCTTCGCCGCCAGGCTGGGGGATGCGTACCGTCAACTGGCAGCACTGCAGCAATGCCGGGGCCACCCCCTGCCCTTCGTGACCCAGAACCCAGACACAGGGGGCTGGCAGTTCCACCTGTCCCAGCAGGGCGCCTGCATGGGAACTGGTGGCCACCCAGGGGGCCCGCTCATTTCTCACCCTTGACGAGCCCGACGCCCCTGGTGCCCCGGGTTCGGACCTGGCTGCACCTGCCCGATGGAACCCTGCCGTCAAGGCCTCCACGTCCACCCCCTCACACAGGGCCAGGCCGAAGTGCGCCCCCATGCCGGCACGCAGGACCTTGGGCGACCACAATGCCGCCGTTCCCGGTGTGGTCCACAGCTGCCTCACACCCAACGCGCTGGCGCTGCGCAGGATGCTGCCCACGTTGCCAGGGTCTTGAACGCGGTCTAGCAACACGGCCGAAGCGAAGGGGTCGGGCGTTCCATTGGCCGGCACCGCCGCCACGAAGACCACCCCCGCGGGTGACGGCAGGGTGCTGATCTGGGCCAACAGGCGGTCCGCCACCAACTGCACCTCGCCCGCTCCAGCGGCCAGTTCGCGCAGCGGCAATTGCTGCCAGGCGGACTCAGAGAACACCGCCAGGCCCGGCCGGTGGCCACGGGCCAGGTAAGCCGAGCACAAATGCTCGCCTTCGATGCAGATCTCGCTCGCCCTGCGATAACCCGTCGGGTTCGAAAGCAGATGGCGAAGGCGTCGCAGCAACGGGTTGTCGCGCGAGGTGATGGCCGGGCGTTGCTGCGGCATCATGCCGATCCCACCAAATGGCGCACGGGCGCAAAACTGCGCCGGTGCACCGGGCTTGGCCCATGCCTGCGCAAGGCTTCCAGATGCGCCTGCGTGGGGTAGCCCTTGTGCACCGCGAAGCCGTATTGCGGGTACTGCTGGTCGGCCTCCAGGCACCAGGCATCGCGCCGGACCTTGGCGACGATGGAAGCCGCCGAGATGGCCGGGACCAGCAGGTCACCCTTGACGATGGCCTGGGCCGGGACCGACAACTTCGGCAGGCGGTTGCCATCGATGAGCACTTGCGCAGGCGTCAACCTCAGGCTGCGCACCGCCTGGCCCATCGCCTGCAAGGTGGCTTGCAGGATGTTCAACTCATCAATCTCCTGCGGCGACGCCCAAGCCACTTCGACGCACAAGGCCTGGGCACAGATCTCGTCGTGCAGCCGTTGCCTTGCGCGGGGGCTCAGTGCCTTGGAATCCGTCAAGCCGGCAATCGGTCGGGTGTCGTCAAGGATGACCGCGGCAGCCGCCACCGGCCCCGCCAAGGGCCCGCGTCCCGCCTCATCGACCCCAGCGAGGAGGCCCTCCACCTCCCAAGCAAGCGCCAGCTGCTCAGGCCTTGATGACTTGCGCGATGGCATCGGTGGCACGCGTGGCCGTATCGCAACGCAGTTGGTGGTGCATCTGCAGGAAACGCTCCTGCACCTGATCACGCCGTCCGGCCTGATCCAGCCAGCGCAAGGCCTCCTGGGCCAGTCGCTCGGGGGTGCAGTCCTCCTGGATGAGTTCAGGCACCACAAAGTCGCGGCACAGGATGTTGGGCAGGCCTACCCACGGCTGGTAGGCCATGCGCTTCATCAACTGCCAGCTCAAGGGGTGCATTCGATAGGCAATCACCATGGGTCGCTTGAAGAGGGCCGCTTCCAGCGTGGCGGTGCCACTGGCGATCAAGGTCAGGTCGCAGGCGGCCAGCGCCTCATGGGACTGCCCAGACAGCAACTGCAGATCTTGCGGACCGTGCGCTGACACCAGGGGACGCAAGACGCTGTCCAGCCCCGGCGCCACAGGCAACACGAAGCGAACACCGGGTACGGACCGCTGCAAGAGACAGGCTGCCCGTAGCAACGCGGACGCGATGTACTGGATCTCGGAGCGCCGGCTGCCCGGCAACAAGGCCACCACCGTGGCCTCGGCGGGCAACCCGAGGGCCCTTCGCGCCGCGAGTCGGTCGGGCGCCAGGGGAATGACATCGGCCAACGGGTGACCCACGTAGGTGGCGGACACCCCGTGCGCCTGAAGCAGTTCCGGCTCGAACGGGAACAGGCACAGCACATGATCGACGCTGCGCGCGATGCGCTTGACTCGGCCGCCGCGCCAGGCCCAGATGGATGGACAGACGAATTGGATGCTGGGAATGCCCCGCTGCTTGAGGCGCTCCTCCAGGCCCAGGTTGAAGTCTGGTGCATCGATGCCGATGAATGCGCGCGGGGGCTGTGCCAGAAGCCGCTCAACCAGTGCCTCGCGGATGCGCGAGATACCGCGGTAGTGCCGCAGGACCTCCACATAGCCCCTGACGGCCAGGCGGTCGCTGAGCCACCAGGCCTGGAAACCTGCGCTGGTCAGTTGTGGGCCGCCGATACCGGCCGCCTCTACGTGGGGCCACCGCTTTTGCATGGCCTTGAGCAGCAAAAAGCCCAGCATGTCGCCAGAGGCTTCGCCGGCCACCATCGCCAGGTTCATGGGGGTCGCCACAACATCCATTGGAGGTGCAGGATTCCTGACGCCGTGCGCAAACCCGGGAGGCGCCAGAACCCCGGGCTGCACGCTCAGCGAGCTATGCCGCGGGTCGATGCTGACAGAAAGTCCAGCATCAATCGCAGATCGGCCAGCGCCAGCGCATCGGCCGAATGCTCAGCAGCCAAAGACTCGATTCGCAGCCGTGCCTGCTCGAGCGTCAGTCCGTCCCTGTACAACAGGCGGTGGACCTGCTTGACCAAGGAAATGCGCTCCCGGGAAAAGCCACGGCGCCGAAGGCCTTCGACATTGAAACCGTGCACCGCCAGCGGGTTGCCTGACACCATCATGAAGGGCGGGACATCCTGCGACACATGGCTCTGGAATCCCGTCATGGCGTGAGCACCCACGTGGCAGAACTGATGGATCCCCGTCAATCCCCCGACGATGACCCAGTCGCCCACGTGAACATGACCGGCCAGCGTGGCGTTGTTGGCCAGGATGGTGTGCGAGCCCACCTGGACATCGTGCGCCAGGTGTACATAGGCCATGACCCAGTTGTCGTGGCCCAGCCGCGTGACCCCGGCGTCCTGCACGGTGCCGCGGTTGAAAGTGCAGAACTCCCGGATGGTGTTGCGGTCGCCGATGTGCAGTGCCGTCGGCTCCCCGCGGTACTTCATGTCCTGCGGCGCACCGCCCAGCACGGAATGGGCATGGATGCGGTTGTCGCGCCCGATGACCGTGGGGCCCTCGATGACGCAGTGCCCGCCAATGTGAGACCCTGCGCCAATCGTCACGCCCGGGCCGATGAGCGCATAAGGCCCCACTTCCACGGAAGCGTCCAGCTCGGCCTGCGCATCAACGAGGGCGGTCGGGTGTATCCGTGTCATGCCGCACCCGGCTTTCAGCCGACCTGGCGCATGGTGCACATCAGCTCGGCTTCCACGGCCAGCTCACCGTCCACACTCGCGCGCGCGGCGAACTTGAAGATGCCCGACTTGGCTCGGGTCAAGGTCACTTCGAGCAGGAGCTGGTCCCCCGGCTCCACCGGCCGCTTGAAACGTGCACCGTCTATGCCGGCAAAGTAGTAAACGGAATTCTCGTCCGCGTCCTTGCCTGCAGACTCGAAGGACAGCAAGGCTGCAGCCTGCGCCAGGGCTTCCAGCATCAACACTCCCGGCATCACCGGCCGGTGGGGAAAGTGGCCCAGGAAGTAGGGCTCGTTGATGGAGACGTTCTTGATCGCCTTGATGCGGACGCCACTCTCGATTTCCAGCACACGGTCCACCAGCAGGATCGGGTAGCGGTGAGGCAGCTTCTTCAACACGCCGTGGATGTCCATCCTCATGTTCTCGCCTTTTCCAGTGCCCGCAGGCGGTCTCGCAAACCATGCAGCTGTCGCAGCGTGGCCGCATTCTTCTCCCAGGAGGCATTCTCTTCGAAGGGGTACACGCCGCTGTACTGTCCCGGCTTGACGATGGAACGGGTGACCACGGTGGCAGCCGACACATGCACATGGTCCACCAGTTCCAGGTGGCCCAGGATGATGGCCCCTCCCCCCACGGTGCAATGGGCCCCGATGCGGGCGCTGCCTGCCACGCCCACACAGCCCGCCATGGCCGTATGAGCACCGATGCGGACGTTGTGGCCGATCTGGATGAGGTTGTCCAGCTTCACGCCCTGCTCGATCACGGTGTCTTCCAGGGCACCGCGGTCCACGCAGGTGTTCGCGCCAATCTCCACATCATCGCCAACGCGCACGGCGCCCAGCTGCTCGATCTTCTCCCATTGACCCTGATGGGCGGCGAAACCGAATCCATCAGCACCGATCACGACTCCGGCATGCAGGATGCACCGCTCACCGACGGTGCAGCCCCGACCGAGCACAACGCGCGGCCCCAGGCGGCTGTGCGCCCCCAGCACTGCCTCATCCTCGATCACAGCATGGGGTCCCACCCACGCACCAGGGCCCACCCGGGCGCCGCGTCCGATCACGGCCAGGGCTTCAACGCGTGCGGTCGGATCCACGTCGGCGGAATCGTCCACCACAGCCGACGGATGCCGCCCGGCCGCTGGCTGCTTGGGCGCATGCTCGCGTGCCCACCACTGAGTCAGGCGGGCATAAGCCAGATAGGGATCCGCACAGACGATGGCACTGCGCAGATGCGACACCTTGGACCGGTGCGCCGGGCTGACGATCACGCACCCTGCGCGCGTGGACTCCAATTGCGCCGCGTAACGGGGATGGGCAAGAAACGACACCGTGGTGTCGTCGGCGCTCTGAAGGGGCCCGATGCGATCGACGATAAGGTCCGCCGCGCCGATCAACTCTCCGCCGAGCTGCGCGCTCAGGTCCGCAACCCGAACCTTCGGCACGTCGGGCAGACCGTCACTTGGCCGGTGCGTTCAGGGCGCGGATCACCTTGTCGGTGATGTCGACACGCGGCCCTGCGAACACCACCTCCTGCAAGATGGCGTCGTACTTCTCCGTCTCAAAGATCTGACGGATCACCCGGTTGGCACGCTCGACCACCGCAGCCAGTTCCTCGTTCTTGCGCTGGTTGAGATCTTCCTGGAACTCGCGCTGCTTGCGCTGCAGATCGCGCTCCTGATCCACCAGTTCGCGCTGACGACGTGTCTTCTCCGATTCGGGCAACGTCGGCGCGTCCTTCTCGAACTTGTCCGCGGCAGCCTTCAGCCGGTTGCGGATGTCGTTCAACTCACGCTCACGCCGTCCGAATTCAGCTTCCAGCTTCGCTTGCGCCGCCTTGGCCGGCGCGGAGTCGCGCAGCACCCGCTCGCTGTTCACATAGCCGAGCTTGAGTTCCTGCGCCAGGGCGGGGGTGGTCGCCAACGCAAGGACCCATAAGGCCATGCCCATGATCTTGGCAAGAGTTGACATCAGAAGCCGGTCCCGATCTGGAATTGAAACCTCTGGATTCTATCCGTCGCGACCGACTTGACAGGGACGCCCCAACTCAGCTTGAGCGGCCCTATGGGCGAGATCCAACTCAAGCCGAAGCCCGTTGCCGCACGCAGGCTTGAGACGCTGAAACGTTCATCCTCACCCCACACGTTGCCCAAGTCCGCGAACGCGAAGATGCGAAGCGACCGGTCGTTACCCATGCCCGGCACCGGGAAGTAGAGTTCTCCGTTGACATTCAGGCGCTTGGTGCCCCCCAGGTAGGCGCCCGTAGCGTCCACCACGCCAAGCGAGCCTTGCTCAAACCCGCGCACGGACCCGAGTCCGCCACCATAGAACTTCTTGAAGACCGGAAACGGTTTGCCTCCCAAGCCCTGTCCCAATCCCACCTCAGCGTTCAAACCGAAGGTGAGCCTCGCAGGCAGTGCCCAGTATTCCTGATACTGAAGATTCGTGCGCAAGTAGCGGACATCGCCCCCAACTCCCCACTCCAGATTCACACGCTGATACCGTCCCGCCGATGGTGTCAACACACTGTCGCGCTGGTCACGCTGCCAGCCGAGGCTCAAGGGCAGCGAATAGCTGACCGCGCCGAAGTCCTTTCGGTACTGTTGATAACTGCTCGGCAAGGAGGGCGTGTCTCTGATCGATGTGCGCTCAGCGCCCAACCCGAAAAACACAGTATCAAATTCAGTAAAGGGTACGCCGAAACGGATCGCCGTTCCGGAGGTTGCCAACAGGTACTGACTGTCCAGGCTGTTCAGGGGCCGACTGGTCCGGTGGTAGATGTCAAACCCTCGGGAGATCCCGTCTATCGTGAAGTACGGATCCACCGTGCTGAACACCAGATTTCGATTGGAGTCGCTCGTGTTGACCTCAAACGCCAGGTAATGCCCCGAACCGAACACATTGTCCTGCTTGATGGAGCCAGACAGCGTCAGTTTCTCCGCACTCGAGTAGCCCGCTCCTACCATCAGGTTACCCGTGGGGCGCTCCTCCACGGTAACCAGAAGGTCTGCCTGATCAGGACTGCCAGGCACCTCATTGGTCTCAACATTGACCTCCTTGAAATAACCGAGCCTGTCCACCCGATCTCGTGAGAGTTTGATCTTCTGTCCGTCGTACCAGGAGGACTCCAGTTGACGGAACTCCCTTCGAATGACTTCGTCGCGGGTACGGGTGTTGCCCGCCACATCGATGCGGCGGACATAGATTCGCCTCTGGGGGTCGGCCACCATGACGACGCCGACCTGACCGGTGGCCCGGTCAATTTCCGGGCGGGCCTCGACACGGGCAAAGGCGTAACCGAGGCGACCAAACAGGTCTGAGAAAGCACGCGTCGTGTTGACCACATCCTCGCCCCGGTAAGGCTGCCCCGGACGTATGCGCACCAATGAACGGAACTCGTCTTCCTTGCCGAAGAACTGACCCTCGAGGCTCACTGCCGTCACGACGTAGGGCTGCCCCTCGCGAATGGCAATGGCAATCGAGATGTGCTGTTTATCCGGTGAAATGGTGACCTGGGTGGACTCGACAGCAAACTCCAGATATCCACGGTTCACGTAGTGGGCACGCAGAGTCTCAAGGTCCGAATTCAATTTGGACCGTGAGTACCTGTCGGACTTCGTGTACCAGGTCATCCAGCCGCTGGGCGTCAGGTCGAGTAACGACAACAACTGGGATTCCGAGAACACCGACGCGCCCGTGATCCGCACCTCCTTGATCTTGGCCGTATCGCCTTCGGTCATCGTGAAGGTCACGTTCACCCGGTTGCGTTCCAACGGCGTGACGGTGGTGACGACCTCGGCCCCGTAGAGGCTGCGCGACAGATACTGGCGCTTGATCTCCTGCTCGGCCCGGTCCACCACGGCGCGGTCGAAGGGCAGCCCTTCACCTATGCCGGCGTCCTTGAGAGACCTGGTCAGCGTGTCCTTGTCAAACTCCTTGAGTCCCACGAAAGACACGGCAGCGATGATGGCGCGCTCTTCGATCACCACCACGGCCACATCACCCTCGATCTCGATGCGGACGTCCTTGAACAAGCCTGTCGCGAACAGGGCCCGCAAGGCTGCGGAACCCTTGTCATCGTTGTAGGTGTCGCCAATGCGAAATGGGAGCGCGGCAAACACCGTACCGGGGTCTGTACGCTGCAAGCCCTGGATGCGGATGTCCTTGAGCTTGAAGGGTTCGACAGCACCGGCCACAGGCAGATAAGCGCTGGCGACCACTGCGGCCACCAACGCTGCGCTCGGACGCCAAGGCACCAAAAAATTATGAAGAAGCATCAGGTAAGGCTCAGTGGAAACCGACAAGTCGGGCGACGTCGTTGAAGAGTGCCACGGACATCAGCGCCAGCAGTATCGCAAGACCACCGCGCTGCAACCGCTCGAGCCAAGCGTCGGGGACCGGACGACCAGTCAACCCTTCGAAAAGATAATACATCAGGTGCCCGCCATCGAGCATGGGCAGCGGCAGCAGGTTCAAGATGCCCAGGCTCACACTCACCAGCGCCAGGAAGGCCAGGTAACTGGTCCAGCCCCGCTGGGCGGACTGGCCCGCAAAGTCCGCAATCGTCAGAGGCCCGCTGAGATTCTTGATGGACGCTTCCCCGACGATCATCCGCCCGATCATGGAAACCGTCAGCGCTGAGACGTCCCAGGTCTTGCGTGCGCCCTCCATGAGTCCCTCCAGCGCGCCCGAAGAAACCAGGACGCTCTGGGGCGCGAGACCGACGAAGGCGTCGATCCGCCCCACCGCGCCATTTCCCGACCTGTCGGCCCGCGGACGGACCGTGAGCTGAATCGTCTGGCCGGCACGGTCGACTGTCCAGACCATGGGCTGCTCAGCGCGGGCTTGAATGGCTTCACGCAGCATCTGCGCATCAAGGATGGCCACGCCGTTAACTGCCGTGACGGTATCGCCTCTGCGCAGCCCGGCCTGATCCGCAGGCCCCCCCGCCTTGATCTCACCGAGCAGGGCCGGTGACCAAGGGACTCCCAAGCCCACGCTGCGCAGCGCATCGGATGACTGCGGGTCTGCACTGACAGCGCCAAAATCCAGGCGCACATTTCGACTGCCGCGCCCCTGGGTGTCCGACAGCATGAGGTACAAAGGCTCTCGCTCCATCTGGGCCTCGAGGGAGTGCCAACGAAGGTCCGCCATCGAGCGGATGTCCTGCCAGTTCGTCCCGTCGGCAGACCGCGCCCTGACCCAGTCGCCAGACTTCAGTCCCGCCCGGGCCGCGACGCTGGAGGCTGGCGGCGCGCTCAGGATGGCCTTGGGTTCCATCACGCCTACCCACTGGACGCCGCTGTACAGCAGCACCGCCAGCAGCAGGTTGGCCGCAGGTCCGGCGACCACCACGAAGGCGCGCTGCCACAGGCGCTTGCGGTTGAAGGCACGGTGCGCCAGGCCTGGGTCGACGGGGCCTTCACGTTCGTCCAGCATCCGCACGTAGCCCCCCAAGGGCAGCGCGCAGACGACGAACTCGGTGCCGTCCGCCCCCATGCGGCGACTCCACAACACGCGACCAAAGCCCACCGAGAACCTCAAGACCTTGACATTGCAGGCCAGGGCAGCTCGGTAGTGACCGTACTCGTGGATCACCACGAGCACGCCCAAGGTCAGCACGAAGGCAAGCGCCGTGATACGCGCATCGAGTTCGAGCAGATCCTCCAGTGACCTGGGGCGTTCGAAGCGTCCGGACAGGGCTTCGAGCGTGGACTGGTTGATCCGATGGATGTCGGTAAAACGCACCCGCTCGTCAAGGAAGGCCTGTACCGCCACCTCGTTGGCAGCATTGAGCACCACACTGGAGCCTTCGGGCCCAGCCAACACGTCGTAGGCCAGTTTCAAGCCGGGAAACCTCGCATCGTCTGGCGCCTCGAAGGTGAGCGATGACACGGACAGCAAGTCCAGTCGCGAAGCACCGGAAGCTATGCGGGAGGGAAACGACAGGCCATAGGCGATGGGCACTCGCATGTCCGGCGTTCCCAACTGGGCCAGAACGGAAGCGTCCCGGCAGACCACCATGGAATGGATGATGCTCTGGGGATGGATGACGACACGGATGTCTTGCGCAGGCAAGTCGAACAGCCACCGCGCCTCGATCACCTCAAGGGCCTTGTTCATCATGGTGGCCGAGTCCACCGAGATCTTGCGTCCCATGACCCAGTTCGGATGAGCCACCGCCTGCGCCGGGGTGATGGCATGAAAGCCGGCAGGGTCACCCTGCCGGAACGGCCCGCCGGAGGCGGTCAGCACGATGTGGTCGATGAACGCAGGCCAATCCTGGCGATCCAAAGGCAGGCACTGGAAGATGGCGGAGTGCTCGCTGTCGATGGGCAGGAGCGTGGCACCACCTTCCCTCACCGCCTGGATGAACAAGGCGCCACCGACCACCAGCGCCTCCTTGTTGGCCAGCAGCAGGCGCTTGCCGGCGCGGGCCGCTGCCAGGCAGGGCGCGAGCCCTGCAGCGCCAACGATAGAGGCCATGACACTGTCCACCTCCGGGTGCGCCGCAAGCTCGCACAGGCCCTCGGTTCCGACAAGGATTTCCACCCGCTGTGCGTCCGCGGACAGCAGGCCACGCAGACACTTGGCGGCGGCGGCGTCAGGCACCACCGCCCAGCGGGGACCAAAGCGCTCGCACTGCGCCGCAAGATCCTCCATGCGCCTGAAGGCCGAAAGCCCCACCACTTCGATCGCCTCCGGGTGACGCTGAGCCACGTCAAGCGTGTTCGACCCCACAGACCCCGTGGATCCGAGGATGGCCAGACGCTGGCGGCGTCCCGATGTGATGCTGCTCATGAACTTGTAAGGGCCAAAGCCAGAGGAAAAACGGGCAGCAAAGCGTCGATGCGGTCCAGCACCCCCCCGTGACCTGGCAGCAGACGGCTGGAGTCTTTTGCGCCCGCAGCCCGCTTCACCAGGGATTCGAACAGATCACCCACCACGCTCATGGCGGTCAGCAAGATCAACAGGAATACTCCCCAGGCAAGGCCGAAGCGGCCGAACAACTGTGAGAAGACGCTTGATCCCCATGCCGCCGCTACGCCAGCGACCGTGCTGGAACCATCGCCGCTGACGCTGGGCTGCGGCGCACCATGGCCCTCCAGCGCCGCCCAGACCCAGGAAAGCAGCAGTACCCCTGCCATGCCCGAGCAAACGCCTTCCCATGACTTGCCGGGACTGATGGAGGGTGCGAGCTTTCGCCGCCCGAAGGCGCGGCCACCAAAGTACGCGGCAATGTCTGCCACCCAGACCAGGCACAGCACGGACAGCAGGAACGCGAGCCCCTGCGCCCGCGCCGAGGCCAAGGCCAGCCAGGCCACCCAGAGTGTCAGCAGCCCGACCGGCCATGTCAGCCAACGGGAACTGCGGCGCCAACCCTCCACACCTTGGCGCAGCGCCCACGCACCACCCAGGATCCAGACGCCCGCCAAGCCCACCCAAAGCCCGGCAGGCACCTGGCCCTGAATTGCCAGTGGGGCCGATCCCAGACAGGCCACGAACAACACCGCGCCGAAACCCAGCGCCATGACCGAGCCAGCCCCGTTCAATCGGGCCCACTCCCACCCGGCGGCCGCCACCAGCACCATGGTCAAGAGTGGGAAAGGCCACCCGGCAGAGGACAGCATCGCGGGCACCAGAAGGGCCAGCAGCACGACCGCGGTGACGATGCGCTGGCCCAGCATGCGGTTCAGCCCGTGGCGTCCGGCCCGTGCGACCAGGACTCTGCACCACCGAACCGCCGGTCTCGCGCTGCGAATGACGCCAGCGCGAGATCGATCTCCTCGGCGCCAAAGTCAGGCCACAGGCAGTTGGTGAAGTACAACTCGGCATAGGCCGCCTGCCACAACAGGAAATTGCTCAGCCGCATCTCCCCACCCGTTCGGATGAAGAGATCCGGATCGGGCACTTCGCTCAAGGTGAGCGTGCGGGCAAAGGACTCCTCCGTGATGTCCTCGGGTGAACACCCAGAGGCCAAAGCGTGCCGGCAAGCCTGCACCACGTCCCAACGGCCACCGAAGTTGAAGGCGACCAGCACGGTGATGCGATCGTTGTGTGCGGTGGCCTGTTCAGCACGCATCCAAGCGTCTTGCAGTTGCTCGGAGACCCCTTCGCGGTTGCCGATGACGCGGATGCGCACCCCCTTGGAAACCATCGCCTCCAGGTACTTGGAGGCTGCCACGAGCACCAGACCGAAGAGCCCGGACACCTCGTCGGCCGGACGCTTCCAGTTTTCGGAGGAAAACGCAAAGACCGTCAGGTACTCGACCCCCCTGTCCGCAAAGAGATCAATGGCACGGATCAGCGTGTCCACACCAGCCTTGTGCCCGAAAAACCTGGGCATGTACCGGTTCTTCGCCCAACGGCCATTACCGTCCATGACAACGGCCACATGCCTGGGAATCCTGGGGCTGCGCTCCATCAATCAAGCCGCCTGCGGGTTCTCAGACGGCCAGCACTTCGGCTTCCTTGGACTGCACCAGACGGTCAATCTCCGCGACCACGCGGTCGGTCAGGCGCTGCACGTCATCCTGGCCCCGACGCTCATCATCTTCTGAAACAGCCTTGTCCTTCAGCAGTCGCTTGAGCTGCTCGTTGGCCTCGCGGCGCAGGTTGCGCACAGCCACCTTGGCATCTTCACCGGCGCTGCGAACCACCTTGGTGAGGTCACGCCGCCGCTCCTCGGTCAGCGCCGGCATCGGAACACGCAGCAGATCGCCCTGCGCAGAAGGGTTCAGTCCCAGGTCGGATTCCCGTATGGCCTTCTCGATCTTGGGTCCCATGCCCTTCTCCCAGGGCTGAACGCTGATGGTGCGAGCATCCAGCAGGGACACATTGGCCACTTGACTGATGGGCACTGGTGAACCGTAGTAATCGACATGGACCTGGTCCAGGATGCCAGGATGCGCCCGACCGGTACGGATCTTCTGCAATTCAGCCTTGAGCGCCTCGATGGACTTTCCCATCTTGGTCTCAGCGTTCTTCTTGATGTCGGCAATCGTCATGTGCATTCACCTGTCACACGTGTACGAGGGTTCCCTCGTCCTCACCTTGCACCACCCGCTTCAAGGCGCCTGCCTTGAAGATGGAGAACACCTTGATCGGCAGATTCTGGTCGCGGCACAAGGCAAAGGCCGTGGCGTCCATGACCTGGAGGTTGCGAGATATCGCCTCGTCAAAGGAAATGGTGCTGTAGCGTGTGGCCAGGGAATCTTTCTTCGGGTCCGCCGAATACACGCCATCCACCTTGGTCGCCTTCAACACGATCTCGGCACCGATCTCGGCACCTCTAAGGGCCGCAGCCGTGTCGGTGGTGAAGAACGGGTTGCCCGTACCGGCGGCAAAGATCACCACCTTGCCCTCTTCCAGGTACTGCAAGGCCTTGGGCCTGACGTAGGGCTCCACCACCTGCTCAATGGAAATGGCGGACATGACGCGTGCGGTCATGCCCTCCTGACGCATGGTGTCAGCCAGGGCCAGGGAGTTCATCACCGTGGCGAGCATGCCCATGTAGTCGGCCGTGGCGCGGTCCATGCCGACCGACCCACCCGCCACTCCACGGAAGATGTTGCCGCCGCCGATGACCACTGCCACCTCACAGCCCAGCTGGGTCACTTCCTGGACCTCCCTGACCATGCGCACGATGGTGGCCCGGTTGATACCGAAGGCGTCGTCGCCCATCAGCGCTTCACCAGACAACTTCAGCAGGATGCGCCGGTACCTCGCCATGCAGAACTCTTTTCAAATGTCTTGGTCGTCAGAAGTGTAAGGCGGGCCACCGACCCGCCTTCTCATGTCCTGGGCCTCACTGGGCCTTCGCAGCCGCCACCTGAGCGGCCACCTCTGCGGCAAAGTCATCCACCTTCTTCTCAATGCCCTCACCCACCACGTACAGGGTGAAGCCCTTGACCGTGGTGGAGACGCCCTTGAGCATCTGCTCGACCGTCTGCTTGTCGTTCTTGACGAAGGTCTGATTGAACAGCGAGACCTCCTTGAGGAACTTCTGGACCGAACCTTCGACCATCTTGGCCACGATCTCGGCAGGCTTGCCGGACTCGGCAGCCTTCTCCGCCGCGACCCGACGTTCACGCTCCACCAGGTCGGCAGGCACTTCGGCGGAAGACAGGCTCACCGGCTTCATGGCGGCGACGTGCATGGCCACGTCCTTGGCCGCCACCTCCGAGCCCTCAAACTCCACCATCACGCCAATGCGCGTGCCGTGGAGGTAATGGGCCAGTGAGCCGCCGCCGGCGTAACGGCGGAAACGGCGGACGGCCATGTTCTCGCCGATCTTGCCGATCAGGCCCTTGCGGACGTCTTCCACCGTGGGGCCAAACCCGTCCTGGGACAAGGGCAGCGCGGACAGCGCCGCGATATCCGCGGGGTTTTGGCCGGCCACGAGATCCGCGCAGCTCTTCACGAAGGCGAGGAAAGACTCGTTCTTGGACACGAAGTCGGTCTCGCAGTTGACCTCGATCAGCGCGCCAGTGCTCCCCTGGACCGAAGCTGCCACCACGCCTTCGGCCGTGATGCGCGATGCCGCCTTGCCCGCCTTGTTGCCCAGCTTGACGCGAAGGATTTCCTCGGCCCGGCCCATGTCCCCATCGGCCTCGGTCAGGGCCTTCTTGCACTCCATCATCGGGGCGTCGGTCTTGGCGCGCAGTTCCGCGACCATGCTTGCAGTGATTGCTGCCATTGGTGTGTTCTCCGTTTCGAATGAAAAGCGGGCGGCGGTGCGACCCTCGCACCAGCCGCCCGGATCATGGGGGTCAGGCGTCTTCGCTGACTTCGACGAATTCGTCGCCTTCGCTCACGGCCTGCACCACCTCGGCGGTGGCGTTGGCCTTGCCTTCCAGCACAGCGTCTGCCACAGCGCGGGCGTACAGGGCCACGGCCTTGGCAGAGTCATCGTTGCCAGGAATGACGTACTGCACTCCCTCAGGCGAGTGGTTGGTGTCGACGATCCCGATGACGGGAATACCCAGCTTGTTGGCCTCAGCCACCGCGATCTTGTGATACCCGACGTCGATCACGAACATGGCGTCAGGCAAGGCGTTCATGTCCTGGATACCCCCAATGTCCTTCTCGAGCTTGGCCAGCTCGCGGTCGAACATCAGCGCTTCCTTCTTGATCAAGGGCTCGGCGCCGGCCTCCTTGGAGGCCTGCATGTCCTTGAGCTTCTTCAGCGAACCCTTGACCGTCTTGAAGTTGGTCAGCATGCCGCCCAGCCAGCGCTGGTCCACGAAGGGCATGCCGGCACGATGTGCTTCCTGGGCGATCACCTCGCGGGCTTGGCGCTTGGTGCCGATCATGAGGATCGTGCCGCGGCGGCCGGACAGCTGGCGGATGAACTTCATCGCGTCGTTGAAGAGCGGCTGCGTCTTCTCGAGGTTGATGATGTGGATCTTGTTGCGATGGCCGTAGATGTAGGGGGCCATCTTGGGATTCCAGAAGCGGGTCTGGTGTCCGAAATGAACGCCCGCCTCGAGCATGTCGCGCATGGAAATGGTCATGATCTCTCCGAAGGTTGGGTCTTGAACCGGGCCTGCATCCGCGCGAATGCCCAAGGTCGCCCCTGGCACCGCCCCGGACACCTTCCGTGGCCTCGGTCCGCGATTCGTTTCTCTCCGCTCGAGCCCCGCCTCTTGACGCCCCCTCCGACAATCAATGGAATGGCGTGTTGACGCGCTGGCCTACGGGAGAAAAACCCAAGGAGTTTAGCATCTGCCTTCATCGCCAGCACCACGTCCCTCGGCCGGCTTCAGGGGCGTGGCATCTCACGGCTCCCGCCGCAAGCACTGAAGCCCCATGGACTTGAAACCCACCCCCTCGCAGGCGCCCCCAGGCAGCATGACCGCCGCGGTGGCCACTTCCGCCCGGACACTGGAGGTGCTGGGGGGTACGTCCGCCTGGCCGCTGCATGACGCCCACAGCACCCGCCTGATCGAGGCGCAACGGCTGTTGCAATGGCCGCAGGGCCGTCTCATGGCCTGGGCTGGGCGTTGCGCCGCCCGCTGGGCGCTTTCGCAAGCGCCACACGCCCAGCGCGTCTGGGTGGCGGCGGGCCCGGGCGGAAATGGCGGTGATGGACTGCATGCAGCCAGGCACCTCGCGGAACAGGGAAGGCAGGTGCTCATCACGCAGCACGCTGCGCATCGGGAACTGAGGCCTGACACGGAAGCAGCCCTCAGGCTTGCGTTGGCTGCCGGCTGCGAGCTGGTGCAGCAGCCGCCACCTCAGGGCTGGGCAGACTTGGTGATCGATGCCTTGCTGGGCCTGGGCACAAGCCGTCCGCTGGACATGAGCATTGCAGCCGCCGTCAGGGCGATCAACGATCAATCAAGTCCGTGTCTGTCCATCGACCTGCCCACTGGTTTGAATGCCGACACGGGACAGCTGCTGGGCGGCGACTGCATCAGGGCTCAGGCCACCCTGAGCCTGCTGACGCTCAAGCCGGGGCTCTTCATGGGTCATGGACGTGACGCGGCAGGCAGAATCTGGTTCGATCCGCTTGACGACACGCCCTTGACAAGATCGGTCGAACCCACGGCCATCACCGTAGGTCACGCCCCCTGGGCGCAAGCGTCACAGGGCCGCCCGCATGCCAGTCACAAGGGCCGGTTCGGCGATGTCATCGTGCTGGGAGGAGCTCCTGGCATGACCGGCGCCCTGCGCCTGGCTGCGCACGCGGCACTTGCGGCTGGTGCGGGTCGGGTCATCGCGGTGCCCCTGGACGCGGCAACCGTTCTTGGGGACGAGACACGGCCCGAGTGCATGTGGATGCGACCTGGAAGTTTGTCGAACCACCCGCTGGAACAGGCCACCGTGGTCTGCGGATGCGGCTGCGCAGTGATGATCAGCGCCTGGCTGCCGGCCGTCCTGCAGCGGGCCGGACGGCTGGTGCTCGATGCGGACGCGTTGAACGTCGTTGCGCAGCAACCCGCGCTACAGCGGGCACTGCGACAGCGCCGCAGCACAGGCCTGGCGAGCGTCATCACACCGCACCCCTTGGAGGCTGCGCGCCTGCTGGACTGCACTGTGCAGGACATCCAGGCCGACCGCCTTGGCGCTGCCAGGAGGCTCAGCGACCACTGCTTGGCCACCGTAGTGCTCAAGGGCTCAGGGACCGTCATCGCGACGCCCGGCGAACTGCCCGAGGTCAACATCACCGGCAACGGCGCCCTCGCCACTGGCGGAACGGGTGATGTCCTGGCCGGATGGCTGGCAGGCCGATGGTCCAGCGTGACACAGATGATCTGCCGAGCCCGATCCGGGCCCGACACAGGCTCAAGCCGCCCGCTTGACGAGGAGCGCCTGTGGGCGCATCACATCGCATGCGAGGCCGTGCGCGTTCACGGACAGGCGGCGGATCTGCACGGCTCGGCCAACTCATTGCGCGCCGCGGACCTGGTGGAACGTATGCGCAGTCTGGTGAGTTGACGCGGCGCATGGCAGGCTGCGCCACCCAAGGCAAGCCTCAACCTTGACGTCGAGCACGCTTGCTGGAGGCCGCCGACTTCGGTTTGCCCGACCCCTTGGCGCGGTTGGCCATCTTCCTGGAGGGCGACGACGCCGCCTTGGTCTTGCGCGCCTTGGATTTGAGCTCTCGATCCTCGGCCAGCGTCGCCGCCAGCAGGTCCGAAGAAGTGGACGGTGGTGGGCGTTCCACCCCCGGCGTTCGGGAGCGGCTGGCAGACCAGGCCGCCGCGGCATCCTTGACCATCCTGAAATCGATGCGACGACCGTCGAGGTCCACCCGGCTGACCTGCACCCGCACCCGCGTGCCCACTCCGTAGCGCATGCCACTGCGGTCACCCCGGAGTTCCTGTCGAAGCTCGTCGAAGCGGAAGTACTCGCCACCCAATTCCGTCACGTGCACCAAGCCCTCCACGTGCAACTCGTCCAAGGTGACGAACAGGCCAAAGCCCACCACAGACGTGACGGTGCCCTGGAATTCCTCGCCCAGGCGCCCCTTCATGAAGCGGCATTTCAGCCAGGCCTCCACGTCCCGCGAGGCTTCGTCTGCACGGCGCTCGCTGGCGCTGGTGTGCAGGCCGGCAGCCTGCCAGGCCAGTGACTGCTTGTCCTGGGGCCGCGCTGCGGCGGGTGGTGCCTTCGAAGACAGCGCTCGGCGTGGTTGCGGAGGCATGCGCAACGCGGAAGGCACGAAGCGGTAGGTCTTCTGCCCCAGCAAGGCCTTGATCACGCGGTGGACCAACAGGTCGGGATACCGGCGGATGGGGCTTGTGAAATGGGTGTACGCATCAAACGACAAGCCGAAGTGCCCGCTGTTGACGGGGGTGTAGATCGCCTGCTGCATGGAGCGCAGCAGCATTTGGTGGATCTGTGCCGCATCGGGCCGGTCACGCGTGGCCTCGGCCACGGATTGCATCTCCGAGGGGCGCGGATCGTCGCTGATGGACAGCCCGAGATGAGCCGGTGCGCCTCGGTCCGGACCCGGGGCACGATCTTCTCGATACGCCCCGACTCATCGCAGACGATCTGCGTTTCGGTGGTGTCGAAGTCCACGGCACCGCGCCGCGCCCGTTGCTTGAGCAAAGCCCTGTAGACCTCGTGCAGGTGGACCAGGTGGGGCACCAGCGGCGCGCGGCGGGCCGCCTCCGGCCCGCGGGTGTTGCCGAGAATCGCCGCCACCTCGGTATACGTGAACCTTGCATGCGAGCGCATCACGGCAGGGAAGAACTGGTAGGCCTGCACCTCGCCGGTGTCGTCCACCAGCATGTCGCACACCATGGACAGGCGGTCCGCTTCGGGATTCAGCGAACACAACCCGTTGGACAGGCGCTCCGGCAGCATGGGGATCACCCGGCGCGGAAAGTAGACCGAGGTGGCCCGCTCGTAGGCCTCGGCATCGAGCGCCGAACCTGGCTTCACGTAATGGCTCACGTCGGCAATGGCCACGATCAGGCGCCACTGGGGCCGGGCCCCCTTGCCCTTGGCCATCGGCACGGGCTCGCAGTAGACCGCATCATCAAAGTCCCGGGCATCTTCACCATCGATCGTCACCAGCGGCACGTCGGTCAGGTCCACCCGATGCCGCCGATCGACGGCGCGAATCACAGATGGCAGCGATTCAGCCTCGAGCACCACCCCAGCCGGGAATTCATGGGGCACACCGTACTTGCGCACGGCAATCTCGATTTCCATGCCGGGGTCGTCGATCTCCCCCAGCACCTCCACGACGCGCCCCACGGGCTTGGCGTGAAGAGACGGCGCCTCGGTCAGTTCCACGCAAACCACCTGACCGGCCTGGGCACTGCCCACGCCGCCTTTGGGTATCAGGATGTCCTGACCGAAGCGGCGATCCTCCGGGGCGACGATCCAGCCACCACTTTCCAGCAGCAGGCGGCCGATGATGTTGGCCCGGGGCCTGGCCAAGATGTCCAGAATTCGGCCCTCGGGCCGCCCCTTGCGGTCTTGCCGAACGATACGTACGCTGACTTCGTCACCATGCAGGACACCGCGCATTTCTGCTGGCGGCAGGAAGATGAAGCCCTCGCCGTCGTCACGCGCAACGAAGCCGTGCCCGTCCCGGTGTCCCTCCACCCTGCCCTTGACGTCGCCCAGAAGATCGGGGGATGAGGACGCGGAGGCCCCAGCAGGCGCCGCGTTCGACGAGAGATTGCTTTTTGAATTCTTGATGATAGACTCTTGGTTTTCCTGAAATGCCCAGGTGGCGGAATTGGTAGACGCACTAGTTTCAGGTACTAGCGGGTAACTCCGTGGAGGTTCGAGTCCTCTCCTGGGCACCATACACGACGGCGCCTTTGCGCGCATCACACGAGCCGGTCAATGACCGGCTTTTTTCTTGGCCGCAAGACGCTTGGTTCAGATCGCGTACCGCTTGGCCAGTTCCGAGGGGCGCAGACCGTCGTATTCTTCGAAGGGCTGGTGTATCCATGGGCTCGTGGGCAACGTTTCCACGAAATACTCCGGGACGTAGGAAGACACGCCCTTGACCCAGATCACCGCCGTGCGCAACTCCGAGATGGCCGGCATGGACCGAAGTCGCTCCACCACCGCCCTGAGAGTGACGCCCGAATCGGCCAGATCGTCCACCAGCAGCACGCGACCCGCCAGTTCGCCCTTCGGCAGGGTGATGTACTTCGCCAGGTCCAGGCGTCCCTGGATGGTGCCCGCGTCGGCGCGGTAGGAACTCGTCGACATGATGGCCAGGGGCTTGTCGAAGATGCGCGACAGCACATCACCCGGGCGCATGCCGCCACGGGCCAGGCACAGGATCTGGTCGAACTCCCAGCCGCCGTGCGCGACCTTGAGTGCCAGCCGTTCGATGTGCCGGTGGTACTCGTCCCAGGACACATACAGATGTTTGCCGTCGTCGGTGAGCATGGAATCTCCTTTTCAATGCTGGAAGGGGTGCCGAATCACGATGGTGTGGTCACGGTCGGGCCCGGTGGAGACCATGTCGATGGGCACGCCGATCAACTCCTGCACGCGCAGCAGGTACTGGCGGGCCCTGGCGGGCAGATCGTCCCAACGCGTCACGCCGGCCGTTGTCTCCGACCACCCTTCGAAAGCCTCATAGACCGGCTCGCAGCGGGTGATGTCGTCCGCGTCCAGCGGCAGGATGTCCACCACGCGGCCGTCCAGACGGTAGCCCGTGCACACCAGAACCTCCTGCAGGCCGTCCAGCACATCCAGTTTGGTAATGCACAGCCCGGAGATGCCGTTGATGATCATGGCGCGCCTGAGGGCCGCCGCGTCCAGCCAGCCGCAGCGGCGCGCGCGCCCGGTCACGGTGCCGCGTTCCTGCCCCACCGTCGACAGGTGGTGCCCCACCGTTCCGGCCTGGTCGATGGGCAGTTCGGTCGGGAACGGACCACCGCCCACCCGGGTGGTGTAGGCCTTGGTGATGCCCAGCCGATAGTGCAGCATCTGCGGGCCCACACCAGCGCCTGCCGCAGCGTTCCCGGCCACGCAGTTGCTGGACGTCACGTACGGGTAGGTGCCGTGGTCAATGTCCAGCAAAGTGCCTTGCGCGCCCTCGAACAGCAACCGGTCGCCTCGGAGGTGGCTCTGATGCAGCGCGTAGCCGACATCAGCGAACATGGGCGAAAGCTGCTCGGCCACCTGCATGGCCTGATCGTAGATGGGCTGGAACTCCAGGGCCTTCGAGCCCAGATACCCCGAAAGGGCCACGTTGTGCAAGGCCAGCAATTCGGCAAGTTTGCGCGCAAATCGTTGCGGATGCTTCAGGTCCTGGATGCGCAGGGCCCGGCGGGCAACCTTGTCCTCGTAGGCCGGTCCGATGCCCTTGCCTGTCGTGCCGATCTTGCCCGATCCGCTGGATTCGCGCAGAGTTTCTCGCGCCCGATCCACCTCGACGTGGAAGGGCAGTATGAGAGGGCAGGACTCGCTGATGAACAGCCGGGAGCGCACCTCCACGCCGATAGCCTCCAGCCGCTCGATTTCCGACAGCAGGTGCACCGGGTCAACCACCACGCCGTTGCCGATGTAGCAGGCCACACCCTCGCGCATGACGCCGGAGGGGATGAGTTGGAGGGCGGTCTTTCGGCCATTGATGACCAAGGTATGCCCCGCGTTGTGCCCGCCCTGAAAGCGGACCACCCCTTGGGCGTGGTCCGTCAGCCAATCCACCACCTTGCCTTTGCCCTCGTCACCCCATTGGGTGCCAACGACGACCACGTTACGCCCAGCGGCAGATGTATTCACTTCTAGGGGTCCCATGCAAAAGGCAAACTTCGGTCAGACGGGCCGAAGCACCCACTGCCCGGCAATCTTCACAAGCTCCCGGTCGAACGAGTGGCCGCATTCCTGCGCCTGCGTGCCCGGGAAATCAAACACCACGGTCTCGCCAGCGTCACGCAGACGCCGAACGGCATTCTTGAAAGCAGGCTCATCTCCCCAGGGCGCGCGGATGGCGGCCCCAACGGATCCTGCATCGGTCAGCCCCGACAAGGCCTTGAGGTCAAGGCTGAACCCTACCGCGGGGCGGTTGCGGCCGAAGATCGCTCCCACCTCGTCATAACGCCCGCCGCGGGCGAGGGCCTCCGCGCAGCCCTGCGCGTAGATAGCAAAGCGCACACCGCTGTAGTACGCATAGCCCCCCATGTCGGCCAGATCGAAGCTCACGACCAATTCAGGGTGGTCCGCTTCGAGCCGCTGAGCGAGCCATTCGAGCTGGTCGAGCGCCGCCGTGATCAAGGCGTGCCGTGGAAGCAGCCCCCGCGCACGCTGCAGCACCTGCGTTCCGCCGAAAAGGTCCAGCAAAGCCAGGAGGCCGTCACGAGCCGGCTCGGGCAGGCCTGCCACCTGGGAACCGAGCGAGGCGGCATCCTTGCGCGAAAGCGACTCGACGATGTCGCGCAGGGCCAGCGGGTCCAGATCAACACCCGCCAGAAGCCCCTTGAGGATGCGGGCGTCAGCGAGGTCAATGCTGGGGTGCTTGGCGCCGGCATGGGCCAGCACTTCAAGCGCCAGATCCTGGATCTCCAAGTCAGACTCCGGCCCCGCATGCCCGAAAACCTCTGCGCCGAACTGCAAGGGTTCGCGCGAAGTGCCAGGGCCCGCTTTCTGGGCATGCAGCACGGGGCCGCAATAGCAAAGCCGCGTCACGCCGGATCGGTTCAGCAAATGGGCATCAATGCGCGCGGCCTGGGGGGTAGTGTCCGCACGCAGACCCAGCATTCGGCCACTGAGTTGGTCCACCAGCTTGAAGGTCTGCAGGTCAAGTTCGTGCCCGGTGCCAGAGAGCAGCGACTCCAGATGCTCAAGCAAGGGCGGAATCACCAGTTCAAAGCCACGCCTGGAGGCCTGGTCGATCAGGCGCCTGCGCAAGGCCTCGATCTGAAACGCCTGAGCTGGCAGAACGTCTGCGATATGTTCAGGCAACAGCCAAGCTCGGGACATGTATCCAATGACGACGAAAAACCGAGATTGTAGGCGGGGCCAACTGACGCGAGGCGCCTGGCGAAGGGCTCATGTCCGGCGGACCAAGGGGTCAAGGGGCCCAGGAGGTCTAGAGAGTCAGGACCACGGCGATCACAACGCCTGCAAGCACGCTGAGAAGACCGAAGAAGCGTAGCTGGCCGTCCTTGAGTTGCAGCGCCCTCTCAAACGCATGGCGCCAGGACTGGGGGCTCAGCAGGGGCAGCAGGCCTTCCAGCACCAGCAACAGTGCCAGCCCTCCCCACAGCCAGTCCGGCAACTCAATCGCTCCGCGCCAGCTTCACTTCTTGGGCGCAGCAGCAGAGGAAGAGCTGCCCTGCCCCCGCATGGCCCTGAAGAAGTCATTGCCAGGCTCCAGCACCATCAAATCCGACTTGCTGCGGAAGCTGGCGCGGTAGGCCTCCAGGCTGCGGTAGAAGTGCGCGAATTGCGGGTCTCGTCCAAAAGACTCCGCGTACAGAGCGGAGGCCTTTGCATCGCCCTCGCCCTTGATCTTCTGTGCGTCCCGGTAAGCCTCGGCGATGATCACCTCGCGCTGCCGGTCGGCATCGGCACGGATCTTCTCGCCTTCGGCCGCACCCTGCGATCGCAGCTCATTGGCCACTTGCTTGCGCTCTGATTCCATCCGGCGATAGACGGAATCGGTGATGTCGGCGACGAAGTCGACCCGCTTGATCCGTACATCGATGATTTCGATACCGAAAGACTTGGCCTCATCGGCCAGCCGGCTTCGAACGTCATTCATGACCTTCTCGCGCTCACGGGACAGCACGCTGCGTACATCGCGCTTGGTGACCTCCTCGTTGAACGCAGCCTGAACCACCGGGCTCAACCGGCTTTCCAGATTGCGGAAGTCCACCCCGTTATTCCGGATGAACTGGCGAGGCTCGCTGATACGCCACTTGACCAGCCAGTCGATGACCAGACTTTTCTTCTCCGCGGTGAAGATGGGACGTGTCTCCGGGCTGTCCAGGGTCTGCACGCGCTTGTCCAGGAAAACGACGTTCTGGAACGGTGGCGGGAGCTTCCACTTCAGCCCCGGTTCGGTGATGACTTCCTTGATCTCACCCAGCGCGTAGATGACGCCCACCTGTCGCTGGTCAACCACGAACAGGGTCGATGAAGCAACCAGGACCAAGGCCAACAGGCCAGAAAGGGCAATGCCAATGCGGTTCATGTGTGGTGCTCCTCTCAACGGCCTTCTCGGTCGCGCGTGCGCGTCCCGTCACGCGATCGAACGTCAGCAGGCGGCACCGCAGCGCCTGCCGCGCTCGTCATGCCCGCCGGTGCAGCAGCATCCGGTGCGGGCGCGGCGTTCAGGGACCCCACCGCAGAGGCTCCTTGCTGCTGGAGGATCTTGTCCAGCGGCAGGTACAGGAGGTTCGAACCGCTGCGGTTGTCCACCATGACCTTGGTCACGTTGGAGTACACCTGCTGCATGGTTTCCAGGTACAGACGGTCGCGCGTCACGGCCGGAGCCTTCTGGTATTCGTTCAGTACGGACTTGAAGCGTTGGGCATCACCCTCGGCCTGCGCGATCACGCGCGAACGGTAGCCTTCAGACTCTTCACGCAAACGTGCCTCGGTGCCGCGGGCCTTGGGGATGACATCGCTGGCGTAGGCCTGACCCTCGTTCTTGAAACGGTCGCGGTCGGCACCGGCCTTCACGGCGTCGTTGAAGGCGGCCTGCACCTGCTCGGGGACCTGCACGTTCTGGACGTTGACATTGGCCACCACGATGCCGGTGTTCAAGCGGTCCAACTGCGCTTGCAAGGACTTCATCAGGTCCGTGGCGATGGCGTCACGCTGCTCGTAGAGCACCTGGTCGACCTTGCTGCGACCCACGATTTCTCGCACAGCCGACTCGGCCGCCTGCATCACCGCCTCGTCCGGGCGAAAGTTTTCGAAAAGGTAGGCCCGTGCGTCCTTGAGCCGGTACTGTACGGTGAACCGTATATCGACGATGTTCTCGTCCTCGGTGAGCATCGATGAATCTCGCAGACCGGTGGTCGGCACCACCGTGTTGCGCCCGACGTCCACCGAGCGGAGTTGGGTGACGCTGACGGTCTCGTGCGACTGGAACGGATAAGGGAAGCGCCACTGGAAACCAGCGTCCGAGGTGTAGCTGTACTTCCCGAAGGATGTCACCACCGCCTGCTGACCTTCCTGCACGATGAAGAAGCCGCTGCCCAACCACACCAGCGCCGCCACACCGGCAATCAGGCCGCCGCCAATGCCCGCGTTGCGCATGTTCCGTGGTGACTGCGGACCATCACCCGAAGGTTCGCGCTGCGGGCCGGGCCCGATGCCTTTGCCCCGGAACAGACCGTTGAGCTTGCGATTGAAGTCGCGCCACAGTTCGTCGAGATCAGGCGGGCCATCCTGACGGCCATTGGCCATCAGCCATCGGCCGCGTCGCCCCAAGAGCGCGGCAAAGCCTGCCCGCCAGCGACGAAATGCTTCCAGCAGGCGGCGGAAACCTCGCCTGGCGGGCGGTGTGTTGGCCGAGTCTTCGAGGCCGGCCTGATGGGAAGAGGGTGGGTTCATGAGTCGGTCAAAGCATGCAAGTGGGACTGTCCGTCGGGGTGCGGCTCGTTGTCTGTCTGCGGTTCGTGCAAAGCGGCTGCTCGGGCCGCAATCGCGCCGCGCAAGTCTTCGAGGCCTGTACCCTCCAGGGCGCTGACAAAGACACGTGTCACCTGGCGACCCGAACGGTCCTCGAACACGTCCACCCGCTGGCGGGGGCGCGCCGAAGGTTCCAACCGGTCGAGCTTGTTGCACACCAGGATCTGCGGGACGGCGCCGGCACCGATATCCTGCAGCACACGGTCCACCTCCTCCTTCTGCTCCTGCAGAACCGGACTGGAGGCGTCCATGACGTGGAGCAGAAGGTCGGCATCCACGGCTTCGGACAGGGTGGCCTGGAAGGCCTCCACCAACTTGTGGGGCAGATCACGGATGAACCCCACCGTATCCGACAAGGATACGGAGGTCTGAGCCTGCTCAAGCCACATACCGCGGGTGGTGGTGTCCAGGGTGGCGAACAACTGATCTGCCGCGTACGAGCGGGCCTTGACGAGTGAGTTGAAAAGCGTGGACTTGCCGGCGTTGGTGTAGCCCACCAAAGACACTTTGAAAGTGCCGCGCCTGAGGCGTGCCCGCCGCTGCGTGGCCCGTTGCTTCTTGACCTTCTCAAGCCGCGCCTTGACGCTCTTGATGCGCTCGGAAATCATGCGCCGGTCGAGTTCGATCTGCGTTTCGCCAGGGCCCCCACGCGTACCAATGCCACCCCTTTGCCGCTCCAAGTGAGACCACCGGCGCACCAGACGGGTGGACAGGTACTGCAGGCGGGCGAGTTCAACCTGAAGTTTGCCCTCGTGGCTTTGGGCTCGGTCCCCGAAGATGTCCAGGATCAGGGCGGTGCGGTCAGACACCTGAACGCCAAGAAACTGCTCGAGGTTGCGTTGTTGGACGGGACTCAAGGCCTGGTCAAAGATCACGCCTTGCGCCGCCGTGCCCGCCACGAGAGCCTTGATCTCCTCGGCCTTACCAGACCCGACGAACAGCGCAGCATCGGGCGCCTTTCGGCGCGCGGTGACACGCGCAACGGGCTCGTCACCAGCAGACGTGGCCAGCAAAGCGAGTTCCTCAAGTTCGGCATCGAACCAGCCGCCCTTACCGAAGTCCACCCCCACCAGCACGGCATTCGGCCTGGGACTGCGAACAGCCTCGAGCGGTTCAGGCGAGGTCTTCAAAGTGGGAGGTGATCCAAAAGGGGCCGGTTGCAGCCGTTGTGCCGCTTCAGACGGGCTCCGACTCGTTGGCGTGGAAGTTCACGGCACGGCCGGGCACCACCGTTGAGATGGCGTGCTTGTAGACCATCTGCGTCACCGTGTTGCGCAGCAACACGACGTACTGGTCGAAGGACTCGATCTGACCCTGCAACTTGATGCCATTGACAAGGTAGATGGAGACCGGAATGTGTTCCTTGCGCAAAAGATTGAGGAACGGATCTTGAAGAAGTTGACCTTTATTGCTCACGATATGCTCCGTGATGGAAGACTTGCCACGTTATCACATGGGGTTGTCCCTCACGTCTGCAAGGGACCCAGGGGTGACACAAACCCGCGTGTGCTCAGTCCGCCTTGTCGAAAGGGTTGTCTGCCGAACGCATCTGCAAGCGCAGCGGCGTGCCGACGAGCTTGAAGTGGTCTCGTACTCGACCTTCGATGTATCGCTTGTAGGAGTCCGGAACCGCGTCCAGCGACGTGCCGTGGACCACCACCACCGGCGGATTCATCCCGCCCTGGTGCGCGTAACGCAGTTTTGGGCGGAAGCGCCCTGCCCGCGGAGGCTGCTGGTGCGCCACCGCTTCCTGCAGGACGCGGTTCAGCGCAGGCGTGGGCATTTTGCAGGTGGCAGAGGCATGTGCCAGGGCAATGGACTTCCACACCGGGCCGAGCCCCTGGCGCTTGAGCGCCGAGATGTGCAGAACGGGGGCGAACTTCAGGAAGGCCAGACGCTGCTCGATGGAGCGCAGGAGCATCTCCCGCTGGTAGCCGTCGATGGCGTCCCACTTGTTGACAGCGATCACCACCGCCCTGCCCGATTCGAGGATGTAGCCGGCGATATGGGCATCCTGATCCGACACCCCCTGGGTGGCATCGAGCAGCAGCAAGACGACGTTCGCATCCGCGATCGCCTGCAGGGTCTTGACCACCGAGAACTTCTCGACCGCCTCGAACACCTTGCCCTTGCGGCGCAAGCCCGCTGTGTCGATCAACTCGTAGCGCTGACCATCGCGCTCGAAGGGCACCGAGATCGCGTCCCGCGTGGTGCCAGGCAAGTCGAAGGCCACCAGGCGCTCTTCACCCAGCCAGGTGTTGATCAAGGTCGACTTGCCCACATTCGGCCGACCCGCCACGGCCAGCCGGATGGGCCGATCCTGTGAGTCCACCTCGTCATCGGAGGCAGCATCGTCGCCGAAATCGTAGCCTTCCAGCGCCTCTTCGACAAGGCTGCGGATGCCTTGCCCATGGGCCGAGGAAATCGGGATCGGCTCACCAATGCCCAGTTCGAAGAACTCCGACAGCAGCGGGGAATCGCGCATGCCCTCGGCCTTGTTGGCCGCCAGCAGGACCTTCTTGCGCTCGGCACGAAGGTAGCTGGCAATGTCGTGGTCCTGGGCCGACAGCCCGGCACGAAGGTCCACCACGAAGATCACGACATCGGCCTCCGCGACGGCCTGCCGGGTCTGTCGGGCCATCTCCCGCACGATGCCGGTTGAAGAGTCCGGCTCGAAGCCGCCGGTGTCTATGACGATGAACTCCCGCGGCCCCAGGCGCGCATCGCCGTAGTGACGATCCCGGGTAAGGCCGGCGAAGTCGGCGACGATCGCATCCCGGCTCCTGGTCAGTCGATTGAACAGGGTGCTTTTGCCGACGTTGGGTCGGCCGACGATGGCAATGACCGGTTTCAAGGATGCAGTCTCAACACTTGAGGGGGAAGCCCCCGCGAAGGCCCCAGGCCGTTGCGCGGAAGCTCAGATGGGCGAACGGTCACTCGGGACGGAAGGCATACAGCCCGCCTGCCCGCGTCACCACCAGCATGGTGGCACCCTGGACGACAGGCGCCCCTACCACGCCGCTGCCGTCGGTCGACAAACGCAGCAAGGGCTGGCCGTCCTCACGGTCCAGGAAGTGCACGAAGCCCTGCGCATCTCCCACCACTGCGGTACGGCCTGCGACCAGCACGCCCGACAGGCCTCGGAACAGAAGCCTTTCATTGGTCCAGAGCAATTCACCCGTGCCCTGGCGCCAGCCCGACAGCCGATCGGAGCCGTCGCCGGCCACCACGACCCGGTCATCGGCGCCGACGGTCTGGCTGCCCGAAGCATTGCGGGACCACATCAGGCTGCCGCGTACGGCATCAACACAGCCGACCGTGGCCTGGAATGCACGCGCGCAAAGCGCATTGCCAACCCGTGCAGCAGGGCCCACCAGATCTGCCAGCCGTTCCACCTCGTTGGTGCCGCGTGGATTGGCTACCGAAGCCTCCCACCGAACGGTTCCGCGCGAAGGGTCCACACCCGTCATGCGCGGCCCCTGGCCGACCACCAGGGTGTCACGCACGGCTGACACCACCCCCGCCTGACCCAGCGTCAGCGCATCACCTGGGCGCTGCAGTACCCAGAGCTTCTTGCCATCGGTGGCGTCGAAGGCATGCACAGCGCGATCCACCCCCATGACGAAGACACGCTCGCCTGCGACCAGGGGAGCGGTCATGACGCGCCCGGAGAGCTTGGCCTTCCACAGCACACGCCCTTGTTCGATCGTCACGACCTCATGGCCCCGCGTGACCACCGACGTGTAACGCCCGTCAGTACCCACGCCCGCGGATACCTCGCTGCCCACCTGGACACGCCAAAGCTCTCGTCCTGTGGCAACCTCCAGGGACAACACGGTGCCGTCATCACCAGCGACGATGAAGGACCCATCGCGTGCTGCAACCACCAGCGGAAACTGCACCCCCGTGAGCTTGGCTTGCCAGACTTGACGCCCCGCGATCTTGGGCGCCACAGGCTCGAGGGGCGTGGGTTTGGGCTTGTCGCTGCTGCAAGCCGCCAACAAGGCAGCGCAGGCCAAAGCGGCCAGCCCTCCGGGAAGCCGGCTGCACACCTTCCCGCTCACTTCTGCGCCCCCGAAGCTGCAGACGCGGGCGACACCCCCAGGGTGTTGAGCTTGGCCTCCACCACTCTGCGGTACTCCACGGTTTCGGGCAACCCCTTCCAGGCCGAGAGCAAAGCCTCAGAGGCTTGCTGCGGCTTGCCCTGGGCCAGCAGGATGTCACCGCGGCGGTCAGATACCAAAGCCTCATAGCCCTTGACGTTCGCGGATTCCAGCGCCTTCAAGGCTTGGTCCCATCGCTTGGCATCGAGTTCAATGCCTGCCCACCGCAGCGCCGCCAGAGCGCGCAGGCCTTCATCCTTGGATTTGTCCACCACCCAGCGCAAGACCTGGGTCGCCGCATCCCCTTGGCCCTTGTCGATCTGCAGCCGGGCCAGCATCAGCCCGCCTTGCGCGGTCCACTGGGCAGCAGGGTAGCGCGCCTGGAGATCCGAAAAGATCTTCGCCGAACGCTCGGCATCACCCGCCTGCACCGAACGGTCCAGTTCGTCGAACATGGCGCCTGCCTTGATGCCCTGGTCCCGCTGGTACCAGTTCCAGCCGTTCCAGGCGGCGAACGCACCCAGCACCAGCACCAGGGTCCAGGTGATGAGGTTGCCGTACTGTTTCCAGAACGACTTGATCGAGTCGAGTTGCTCCTGCTCTTGCAGGTCGAGAGGTGTGGCCATGGGAGGAAGCGGGAAAGGAGCGTGGATTATGCGGTGCGCAGTTCGTGGGCCCAGCCCGCCGCGGCGTGCATCGGCCGGGTGTACTGGCCCTGTGCGTCGGCGCGCAATGGCTTGATGGCGACCTGGCCGGCAGCGACCTCGTCCTGGCCAAAGACCAAGGCATAACGCGCCCGACTCGCATCGGCCTTCTTGAATTGCGCCTTCAGGCTTGCGCCGCCCGCGTGCATTTGAACCGACAGGCCCTGCTCGCGCAGCACGTCCAGCACCACCATGGCCTGAGGAAGGCAGGTTGCGTCGGGCAGTACGGCGTAGACGTCGGGCGCCGGATCGGGCACCGGCACCCCGATTTCCTGAAGCAGCAGCAGCAGCCGCTCCATGCCCAAGCCGAACCCGATGGCCGGTGTGGGTTTGCCGCCGAGTTGCTCGAACAGGCCGTCATAGCGCCCGCCGCCGCACACCGTGCCCTGCGAACCGAGGTGATCGGTGACCCACTCGAACACGGTGAGGTTGTAGTAGTCCAGCCCGCGTACGAGCCGGGGGTTGATCCTGTAGGGCAGGCCTGCGGCGTCCAGCACGGCGCACACGGCGGACAGATGTGCACGGGATGCCTCGCCTAGATGATCGGCAAGCTTCGGGGCGGCTTCCGCCAGAGCCTGCAAGGCCGGGTTCTTGGTATCCAGGATGCGAAGCGGGTTGCTGTGCAGGCGGCGACGGCCGTCCTCGTCCAGCGACGCCGCGTGTTCGGTGAAATAGGCCACCAAAGCGGCGCGATGGGCCGCACGCTCGGCGGGCTGCCCCAGGCTGTTCAGCTCGAGGCGCACGTGTTCACCTACCCGTAAACCCAGCGCCTGCCAGAGGCTGCGGACCATCAGGATGAGCTCTGCATCCACATCCGGGCCGGCAAAGCCCAGGGCTTCAACGTCCAGCTGATAGAACTGTCGGTACCTGCCTTTTTGCGGGCGCTCGTGGCGAAACACCGGGCCTATGGACCACACCCGCAGCGGGCCGTTGTAGAGCGCGTTGTGCTCCACCATCGCCCGGACGATGCCCGCGGTGATCTCCGGTCTGAGGGTCAGCGCATCACCGTTCATCGCATCGACCCAGGAGTACATCTCCTTCTCCACGATGTCAGTGGCTTCACCGATGCCACGAACAAAAAGCGGGGTCGGCTCGACGATGGGCGTGAGAAGGTGCTGATAGGCGTGTCGGGCCATCACCGTCTCCACCGTGCGCTCGAACCAGCGCCAGATGGCGGAGTCCGGCAACTTCTCCTTACGGGGAACGTTGCCAGGCAGTATGTCGTTCATGCCTTTGACGGCAAACAGTTTGGCGACCATGGAATGTCCGGCGCGGTCAGGCGCCATGGCAGGGCGGGAAGAATCAGCAGGGAGTCAAGCGATGCCGCAGGCAGACTCAATGCGCGGACGTGGCAGCACCGAAGCGACGCTCGATGTAGGACTCCACGATCTGGTGGAACTCCTGGGCAATGCCGTCGCCCCTCAAGGTCATCGCCTTCTCACCATCGATGAACACGGGCGCCGCGGGCGCCTCGCCCGTGCCGGGCAGGCTGATGCCGATGTCGGCATGCTTGCTCTCCCCGGGGCCGTTGACGATGCAGCCCATCACCGCCACCCTCAGGGTCTCCACCCCCGGATAACGGGACTTCCACACGGGCATCATGCGGCGCAAGTGGTCATCGATCTGCTTGGCCAGTTCCTGGAAGGTGGTGCTGGTGGTGCGGCCGCAGCCCGGGCAGGCCGTCACGCTGGGGTTGAAGGTGCGAAGACCCAGCGATTGGAGTATCTCCAGGGCCACCGCCACCTCCTGGGTGCGAGCCTCCCCAGGCTGGGGGGTCAGGCTGACCCGGATCGTGTCCCCGATGCCCTCTTGCAGCAGCACACCCAGGGCCGTGCTGGAAGCCACCGTGCCCTTGGTTCCCATGCCGGCCTCGGTCAGGCCCAGATGCAAGGCGTGATCGCAACGGGCCGCGAGTGCTCGGTAGACGGAGATCAAGTCCTGCACGCCGCTGACCTTGCAACTGATGATGATCTGGTCGGGATCCATGCCCAGCGATCGGGCTTCGGCGGCAGACTGCAGGGCCGAGTGCACCAAGGCCTGGTACATCACCTGCTGTGCGTTCCAGGGTTGCGCCCGCTTCGCGTTGTCGTCCATCATCGAAGCCAGCAGTTCCTGGTCCAGGCTGCCCCAGTTCACTCCGATGCGCACCACCTTGTCGTGCCGCATAGCGGCCTCGATCATCTGGGCGAACTGCACGTCGCGCTTACGGCCCTTGCCCACATTGCCTGGGTTGATGCGGTACTTGCTCAGGGCTGCAGCACATTCCGGGTACTGGCTCAGCAAGGTGTGCCCGTTGTAGTGGAAGTCCCCCACCAGCGGCACATCCACGCCCATGCGGTCCAGCTGCTCGCGAATGTGCGGCACCGCCTGTGCTGCCTCAGGCGTGTTGACGGTGATGCGCACCATCTCGGAGCCCGCCTGCGCGAGTTCCTTCACCTGGATGGCCGTCTCGATCACATCGACCGTGTCGGTATTCGTCATCGACTGCACGCGCACAGGGGCATCGCCGCCTACCGTGACGATGCGAGACCCCCAGCGCACTTGTGCCTGCCTGGACTTGCGGGGCCGCGGACTGGCCGGCTCGATGAAGACGGGTTCAGATACGTCGCTCATGATGAGGTCTCCGCGCCTATTTAAGTTCCACCCGGGCGACATTGTCCCGCGTGCTGGTGCTCAGATCGACAACCCGACCACGCCAACGCACCTGGGTGCCGGCTGCATTGCCTATCGTCAGCTTCCAGCTCACCCCATTGTCGAGGGCGACCACCTCACCCGGCGTCAACGTACGCGCCCAGATCTGGCGCCCCTGGAGGTCGTTGGCCTCGACCCAGGAGGGCTCCGTGACGATGACGGCCGAGTCCATGCCCGCGGCTGCACTGGCGGCCGCTTCGGCCGGGGCCCCATGCACCGTCTGGACAACCGTGCCGGTGGATGAAGGAGACACTGACGGCACGGCTTCGGACCCGGCGGTGCCAGAGGGCTGCTCCGCTGGTCCCGTGCCGGCAGTGCCTGCGGATGCCAACGGGCTGTCTGCTGCGCCCGGCGCGATGCTGTGCCAAGGCATCCAGGACGCAGGAACCCGCCACAAGGCCGTGGCCAGCACCAGCAGCAGGACCACGGCCCACCACCAGCCGCGGCGATCCGCCGCAGAGCGCAGAACCACAGGAGCGCTGCTGCGCTGGGAAAAGGACTCGTTCACCCCCTGGCTGACCTGATCCAGGGTTGACGAGCGCGCATCAAGGCGTGGCAAGGCCTCCAGGATCGGCCGGGGATCACACTTCAACACCCGACATACGGACAGTGCCAGGGCCCGGACGAAGGTGGCATCGTGCAGTTCTTCAAACCGGTCGCTCTCGAGCAGTTCCAGCTTGCGCACGGGCACCTTCAAGGTCGTGGACAGCAGGCCTATGTGCATGCCGCTGCGTTCACGGGCCGCTCGCAGCAGCGCACCGGCAGACGCCTGACCTGAGGGTTGGTCAGCCCCTGGCTCACTCATCGAAGCGCCCCCTCTCGTACATCAGGGTCTCGGACGACTGGGGAAAGCGCTCCTGGAGTTGCTGGCCCCACGTGCGCATGGCCACCGCGTCGCCCAGGCGGCGCTCCACCCTGACGGCCAACCAAAGCGACTGCGGCGTGGCGAACTCCCGTCGAAGGTGCACGCGCCGAATGTAGAAGCGGGCACGCTCGTACTCCCCCCGGCGGAACAGCAGATCGCTCAGGTGGAAGCCCGTCACAGGGTTGGCAGGGTCCAGTTCGTAAGCCCGACTCAGCGCCGCCTCGGCCTCGGGCCACCTTTGCCCACCCGCAAGACAGATGCCCTGGGCCATCAGCGTCCTGACGGTGTCGCGGTACTGCGGTTGCGCCAGGGCCTGCCTGAACAGGGCGTCCGCCTCCGCCCATCGCCCGGACTGACAGACAAACCAGGCGAAGTTGTGCATCACATCGGCATCACGTGGCGCCAACTGCAAGGCTCGCCTGAAGCTTTCTTCGGCCAGCCGAGCCTCCCCCATGGCGGCATAGATCAACCCACGCAGGTTGAATGCCTCGGGCAAATCGGGACGAGCTGCCAGGGCGAGCTTGACTTCGTCCAGTGCTGTGGAGATCTGGCCGCGCGTGAAGTAGCCCGCGGCCAATTCCATCCGCACACGGGCTCGCCTGTCAGCATCCGTCTGATCTGATGAGGTCTTGACATCGTCAGTCATCCCCTGGCCAGGCCCCGCCGCACAACCCACCAGGGCCGCGAGCAACAGCGCTGCGAGCGACCAAAGAACGGGCCAGCGACGAAATCCGGCAGCGCGAAAAACCATCATGACAACATCCGCACTGGCTGGATGGCAATCGAGCGGCCAGAACGCCTGGCCGTCGGTACGGTCCTGGACCTCAGCTGCAAGCTGACCGCAGGCTGCGTCGATATCGTCTCCTCGGGTCTTGCGCACAGTGGTCACGTAACCCGCCTCTTGCAGCAGCGCTGCAAACGCGCTGACCCTCTGCGGGCTGGAGCGCTTCAGACCCGACGAAGGAAAGGGATTGAACGGGATGAGGTTGAACTTGCACGACACCTCGATGCCGGCGGAATCCTCTGAGCGGCCGCGCACGAGGTCCACCAACCGGGCCGCATGCACATCAGAGTCATTGACGCCTTCGAGCATGCAGTACTCGAAAGTGATGAAGTCCCGCGGGGCCGATTCCAGATACCGGACGCAGGCGCCAAGGAGTTCCCTCAGCGGGTACTTGCGGTTCAGGGGCACCAGATCGTCACGCAGCGCATCGTCCGGTGCATGCAGGGAAACCGCCAGCGCCACAGGGCAATCATGCCGCAGCCGATCCATCATCGGAACCACTCCCGAGGTGGACACCGTGACCCGCCTGCGCGACAGGCCGTAGGCATGGTCGTCGAGCATCACCCTCAAGGCCGGGACCAAGGCCGCGTAGTTCTGAAGGGGCTCGCCCATCCCCATCATCACGACGTTGTCCACGGCCCGCTCGTTGTCGGGCAGCCGCAAGCGGCCCCGGAGTTGGTGTTCCGCGTGCCACAACTGCCCCAGGATCTCGCCCGTTCGCAGATTGCGGTTGAAGCCCTGATGCCCCGTCGAGCAGAACGGACAACCCACCGCACAACCGGCCTGCGAAGACACGCACAAGGTACCCCGATCCGCCTCCGGAATGAAGACCGTTTCGACCGCGTTGCCGTTGCCCACGTCAAACAGCCACTTGACCGTTCCATCAGAAGAGACATGCTCCGAAAGCAGCGGAAGCGCAGAGATCCGATGCGTGCCCTCCAGCTTTTCTCGCAGGCTCCTGGCAAGGTCGGTCATCCTGCCGAATTCGGACTCCCCTCGCCGATGCATCCAGCGGAAGAGCTGGGTGGCCCGGAAACGCTTCTCGCCCAGTCCCTCGACATGAGCGATGAGAGATTCGTGATCGAGATCGAGAAGGTTCACAGCGCTTGGGGGTTCTGAGGCACCGCTCGACCTGGGCAGGCCGGCTGCTCGCCGGCCCCCTCGTTCAGCGGCTGTAGACGTTCATGCCGGGGAAGAAGAACGCCACCTCGGCGGCCGCCGTCTCGGGGGCGTCGGAACCGTGCACGGCATTGGCATCGATGCTGTCGGCGAAGTCGGCTCGGATGGTGCCCTTGTCGGCCTTCTTGGGGTCGGTGGCGCCCATCAACTCACGGTTGCGTGCAATGGCTCCCTCTCCTTCCAGCGCCTGGATCATCACCGGGCCTGAAATCATGAAGCTCACGAGATCATTGAAAAAGGGTCGGGCCTTGTGCACAGCGTAGAAGGCTTCTGCCTCGCCGCGCGAGAGATGCGCCATCTTGGCGGCGACGATCGTCAATCCTGCGCCTTCGAAGCGGGCATAAATCTGCCCGATCACGTTCTTCGCCACTGCGTCGGGCTTGATGATCGACAAGGTGCGTTCGATAGCCATTCCAAAACTCCTGAAACCAAGACTTGAGAAAACCTCTCAGTGTAGCCCGTGGCCCGACGTCGTGGCCAGACGCTGCGGCGTCAGGCACTCTTGAGGCAGGGACTTGCAGCAAGCCTTCACCGACGCCGACTACCCTTGCCGGAGCGGCCTGACTTGCCCTTCTGATGAAAAGCGTCTGCGCCGATGTAGCCCACGGAAGTCCGCATGGGGTCGGGTTGGCCGCCCGCCGCCTGCTCCTTGCCGCCCGTCGGCTTCTTTCTTGACCTGCCTGCGCCACCACCGGGCGAAGACTTCACAGCCTTCACGAATCGCTTGTCGTAGGTCTGCTGCAGCGGGTTGGGAATCGGCCCGTCCTCGTCCAGTTCCCGGCGTGGACGCGCTTCAGCCTGCACCGCGCGACGGTCATAGGTCTGCTGCAGCGGGTTGGGAATCGGCCCGTCCTCGTCGATATCTCTAACCCGACGAGCTTGCTGGATGGCCCGCTTGTCGTAGGTCTGCTGCAAGGGGTTGGGAATGCGGGCGAAATTCTCGGTATCGCCAGACTCCCCATCAGCGGCCTCTGACATCCCCGGGGGAAGCCCCCCTCCTGATCCAGCTTCGCGCTGACGGCCATGCCTTGCGTTCTTGCGACCGCGAGGACCTGGTGCCGGCGCCGCTGCACGAGCGGGCCTCGGGCCGCCCGGACCCGCTGGCTGCGCACCGCCTGAGGTCATTGACCGCAAGGCCTTGACGTCCTCTACCGGCAGGTCCACCCAGACGCCGCGGCGCAAACCCTTGGGCAGCACGACGCTGCCGTAGCGAATGCGGATCAGTCGGCTGACGGCATGGCCCACGGTGTCGAACAACTTGCGGACCTCTCGGTTGCGTCCTTCGGTGATCACCACGCGAACCCAGCGGTTCGCACCGTCGCCTCCTCCGTCCTCGATGCTCTTGAAGGCGGCGACCTGCCCGTCAACCTCCACGCCTTCCAGCAACTTTGTCCGGTTCTCGTCTGACAGAGAACCCAGGATGCGGACCGCGTACTCGCGCTCGACACCAAAGCGAGGGTGCATGAGCCTGTTGGCAAGATCACCTGAGTTGGTGAACAGCAGCAACCCCTCCGTGTTGATGTCGAGACGCCCCACGGACTGCCACTTGCCCTGCGGCAGGCGGGGCAATCGCCTGAAGACCGTGGGCCGTTGCTGGGGGTCGTCGTGGGTGACCACCTCGCCTGCAGGCTTGTGATAAGCGATCACGCGTGCCGGCAGCGGCGCGATGCGCACCTTCACCGGCTTGCCGTTCACTGCAATCTTGTCACCGTAGGAAATGCGTTGCCCCGTGTGTGCCGCCTGGCCGTTCACGGTGACCCGGCCCTCGGCAATCATCTGCTCCAGGTCGCGCCTGGAACCTACGCCGGATTGCGCAAGCACCTTGTGCAGCTTGGGAGCGTCGATTTCGGGCGCCAGCACCCTGCGGGCAGGCGCCTGCTTTGCCGGCACAGAGGAGCCCTGCGCAGTACCTTCGGCGGATTCGCCGTCCTCTGCCACCGGGCCGATGGTGCCGGAAGGTTCTTCACCTTCGGCAGACTCGTCGAACGCTCCAGACATGACGGCGCCGAAGACTTCGGCAGGGTCGGACTTCTCCAGCGCAGGAGGTACGTCCGCCTGGTTGTCCGTGAAGTGGCCCGCGGCCGCTGGGGTGTCGGCTGAAGCGCCTTCCGCCAGTTCTGCGCCCTCCAGGCCCAGGGCAGACCGGTCACCGCCCCGATCACCTCGGCGGCCACGCCGACGGTTGCGCTTGCGCCGCCGCGGGTCTCTCAGGGTGTCGGACTGGGCGTCTTCGGCAGACGGTCCCGCGGCCGACGGCTGTTCTGGCACTCCATCGGGACGGGCTGACTCCGTTGCGGCTACCGCCGCGGGGCCGTCGACGGTCGCCTGGTCCGGTGTCTCCTGCCGGGCGCGTTGGGTGCTTTCAGTCTGGTCAGGATCGGGCTGGTTCATGCGATATCGCCTTGAAGGGCTGGGTCTGGAGAGGACGCCGGAAGTGCGGAAGCTGCGCTCAGGTTCGAGTGCACAGGTGGCGCCTCGGGGGTTTCGATCGGCGGCTCGGCGGCCGCCCTGAAGATGGGTAGATCGTCGGGCGATGGCTGCGCCATCACTTCTGCACCATCGGTCACGGGCGCCAGTGCATCGGCCGCTTCACCTGCGCTGGCGTCACCGCCCACCTCGGGCAACTGGTTCAGGCTGGACAGCCCCAGATCGTCCAGGAACTGCCGAGTGGTGCCATACAAGGCCGGACGGCCCGGGGACTCGCGGTAGCCGATCGCCTCGATCCACCCCCGCTCCTCCAACTGCTTGACGATCTGGCTGGACACCACGACGCCGCGTATGTCCTCAATGTCGCCCCGCGTCACGGGCTGGCGGTAGGCAATGATGGCCAGGGTCTCCATGACCGCTCTGGAGTACCGCGGCGGCTTTTCCGGGTGCAAACGGTCCAGAAAGACCCGCATCTCAGGACGGCTCTGAAACCGCCAGCCCGAGGAAACGGCCACCAGTTCCACCCCCTTGTCCGTCCAGTCTTGCACCAATTGGTGCAGCAACGCTGTCAACTCGTGCTGGGTCAACTGGCCGTCAAAGAGCAACTGCAGTTCGCGCACGGGCACGGGGGCCTGCGCGCAGATCAAAGCCGTTTCAAGGACCCTCTTGGCGTCCGATGTATTCATCAATGCGTGACCCGAAGCAGCGAACAGAGCGCCGATACAGCCGGGGCAGAACCCTCAGGATCCACTGTGCTGCAGTCCCGGTTGACCGGGCCCCATCCGTCCGAATACTGAAAGCCCCCCGAACAGTGCGACACCGCCAGTTCATGAAGAGAAGAGCCGCGAGTGCTCAATGGGGCACTCCAACAGCCCCGAGGGGGCACATGCGAAGAAGCCGAGCCACTTCGCGGCCTCGACCATCGTCAAGCCTTAGTTTACGCCCTCATGGGTGCGGATGAAGCACTCGTCGACCGGATGGATGCGCAAATGACAAGCTTCCTTCAACCTCGCTTGGGACCCAGGCCCAGCAGAAAGGTTTCAGACGACCGGTCTCGAGACGCCTTGGGCTTGATGGGCTTGACCACCCGGAAACTGTCCTTGAACAGCTTGACCAGTTGACTGTAGCCACTGCCATGAAAGGCCTTGCAGACCAGGGCACCCTGGCCATCCGTCCTCAGATGCTTGAGCGAGAAATCCACCGCCAACTCCACCAGGTGAGCCACGCGCGCAGCGTCCGATGATTCGATGCCCGACAGATTGGGCGCCATGTCCGACAACACCACATCCACCTTTCGACCTGCCAGCGCCTGCTCCAGGGCTTGCATCGTCGACTCCTCGCGGAAGTCCCCCCGCAGGTAGGTGACGCCTTCAATGGACTCGAACTCCAGGACATCCAGAGCGATGATGGTCCCCGCGAGTTCACCCACCGCCGCCCCTGCCGGCGCGAACTTGCGCCGCACATACTGGCTCCAGGCCCCGGGCGCCGCACCCAAGTCCACGACCACCTGCCCGGGCCGCAAGAGGCCGTGCGTCTCGTCGATCTCCTTGAGCTTGTAGGCCGCCCGTGCCCGATAGCCCTCGCGCTGCGCCATCTTGACGTAGGGGTCAGTGAGGTGGTCGTGCAGCCACGCCTTGTTCAGTCGCTTGCTCTTCATGCCGGGTCGATAATACGGGCATGCCTGCCCTCCAGTTGTCTCCCACCGAACGTCGCAGCCTTCGCGCCGATGCCCATCACCTGAACCCGGTCGTCCTCATCGGTGCCGAAGGCCTGACCGAGGCCGTTCGTCGCGAGACCGACGCCGCCCTGAACGCACATGGGCTGATCAAGCTCAGAGTGTTCTCCGACGTGCGGGAAACGCGTGAACAGATGCTCTCCAGCCTGACGGAGGAACTGAGTGCCGCCGCGGTTCAGCACATCGGGAAGCTGCTGGTGCTCTGGCGCCCGATCGAGGAAAAGCCCAAAGAGGCGAGAGACGACCGGCTTCCGGGGCCACGAGTCGTGAAGCTCGTGTCGTTTTCCAAGAGCGGTAACCACCGCGCCACGGTGAAGAAGGTGAAGGTCCTGGGCAATGAACGGGTGACGCGCGGCGGCACGATCAAGCGCAAGGACGTCCGCCAGGTGAGCCAGAAGAAGAAGGCGGCGGGCTGACCGTGGAGAAGCGGGTCCAGGAGCTGAGGGCCGTCATGGAGTACGAGAATACGGCGCCCCTCAGACGTAGCGCACGGCCATGATCTCGTAGCTCTTGACGCCACCCGGCGCCCTCACCTCGGCCATGTCGTCCTCCGACTTCCCGATGAGGGCGCGCGCGATGGGGCTGGAAATCGAGATCAATCCGAGCTTGAGATCGGCTTCGTCGTCTCCCACGATCTGGTAGGTCACTCGGGCCCCTGTGGCCTCCTCCTCCAGGTCCACCGTCGCACCGAACACCACGCGGCCATCCGCGTCGAGGGTGGCCGGGTCGATCACCTGGGCCGCAGCAAGCTTGCCTTCGATTTCCAGGATGCGGCCTTCGATGAAGCCTTGCTTGTCCTTGGCCGCATCGTATTCGGCGTTCTCGGACAAGTCCCCTTGAGCACGTGCCTCGGCAATGGCCTGGATCACGGCATGCCGCTCCACGGTCTTCAGCCGGTGAAGCTCCTCCTTCAGCTTGTCTGCGCCGCGTCGGGTCAGGGGAATGGTGCTCATGGCTGTGTCGATGTTCGATTCAAGAAAAACCGCCGCAGGGGACCTTGCGGTCTGCTGCGGCGGCGATACCTGACTGAAGTGTAGTTCAGGCCGGCCTGCGCGCGTCTCTCAGGCTTCGTTGTCGGTCCAGCCCTTCAGGCTCAATCAATGCAGCGAAAGATGCAGTTCCTGGAGGGACTTGACGGCCAGGTCAGCGCGGTGCTTGAGGGCCTCGGTCGCGGCTTCCGAGCCGGCCATCGTGGTGTAGTAGGTCACCCGGTTGGCCAGGGCAGCGGTGCGGATATGGCGCGAATCGGCAATGGCGGTGCGCGTCTCGTCCACGGTGGTGAACACCAGCTGAATCTCTCCGGCCTTGACCATGTCGCCGATGTGAGGTCGTCCGTCCTTGACCTTGTTCACCGCCCTCACCGGCACCCCAGCGGCAGCGATGGCCACCGCAGTGCCACGCGTGGCCACGATCTGGAAGCCCAGTGCGTGCAGGTCCTGCGCCACCCGCACGGCCCTTGACTTGTCGGAGTCCTTCACGGTCAACACGACCGTACCCTTGGACGGCAGGCGTGAGCCCGCGCCCAGTTGGCTTTTCAGCATCGCCTCGCCGAAGGTCTCGCCCACCCCCATGACCTCGCCCGTCGACCGCATCTCCGGCCCGAGAACCGGATCCACGCCCGGGAACTTGTTGAAGGGGAAGACCGCCTCCTTGATGCTGAAGTAGGGAGGAATGACCTCGCCCTTCACCCCGGCCTGGTCAGAAAGCTTCTGCCCGGCCATGCAACGCGCAGCGATCTTGGCCAGCGGCTGCCCGGTGGCCTTGCTGACGAAAGGCACGGTACGCGATGCACGGGGGTTCACCTCGAGCACGTAGACCACCGCCTCATCACCCTCGCCCTGTATGGCGAACTGCACGTTCATGAGGCCCACCACGTTCAGGGCACGGGCCATGAGCGTGGTCTGACGTCGCATCTCGTCCTGCAGCGCACCACTCAAGGTGTAGGGGGGCAGCGAGCAGGCGGAGTCACCGCTGTGGATGCCCGCAGCTTCCACGTGTTCCATGATGCCGCCGATCATGAGCTCGGCGCCGTCCCCAATGCAGTCCACATCGACCTCGATGGCGTCATTGAGGAAGCGGTCCAGCAGCACGGGGGACTTCTCGCTCACGCGAACCGCTTCGCGCATGTAGCGCTCCAGGTCCTTGTCGCCATGCACGATCTCCATGGCGCGACCACCCAGCACATAGCTGGGGCGCACCACCAGCGGATAGCCAATCTCCCGCGCCAACGCCAACGCCTGATCTTCGGTGCGGGCGATGCGGTTGGGGGGCTGACGCAAGCCCAGTTCGTGCAGCAGCTTCTGGAAGCGCTCGCGGTCTTCGGCGATGTCGATGCTGTCGGGCGAGGTGCCGATGATGGGCACGCCCGCGCGCTCCAGGTCGAGCGCAAGTTTTAGCGGGGTCTGCCCGCCGTACTGGACGATGACGCCCAGCGGCTTCTCCACCGCCACGATCTCCAGCACGTCTTCCAGCGTCACGGGCTCGAAGTACAAGCGATCGCTGGTGTCGTAATCGGTGGAGACCGTTTCGGGATTGCAGTTGACCATGATGGTCTCGTAGCCGTCTTCGCGCATCGCGAGCGCAGCGTGCACGCAGCAGTAATCGAACTCGATGCCCTGGCCGATTCGGTTGGGCCCGCCCCCCAGCACCATGATCTTCTTGCGACTGCTGGGCGCGGCCTCGCACTCCTCCTCATACGTGGAGTACATGTAGGCCGTCTGCGTGGCGAACTCGGCCGCGCAGGTGTCCACCCGCTTGTAGACGGGCCGCACCCCGAGCGCATGACGGTGCGCCCGCACCGCATGCTGGTGCGTGCCGGTCAGCACCGCCAGTCGCCGATCAGAAAAGCCCATGCGCTTGAGGTGACGCATCTCGGCCTGGGTAAGGGAATCCAAGGCCCGGGCCCGGACCTGCGCCTCAGTGGTCACGATGTGCTCGATCTGCGCCAGGAACCAGGGGTCGATGGCCGTCTCGGCGTACACCTCATCCAAGGTCATCCCGATGCGAAATGCATCGCCCACGAACAGGATGCGCTCCGGGCCAGGCTCGCCGATCTCCTCGACGATTTCGTCCCGGTCGTCGCTGCGCTCGGTCAGCCCGTCGATGCCGGTTTCCAGGCCGCGCAGTGCCTTCTGGAAGCTCTCCTGGAAGGTCCGGCCGATGGCCATGACCTCGCCCACCGATTTCATCTGCGTGGTCAGGTGCGGATCAGCAGCCGGAAACTTCTCGAACGCGAAGCGCGGGATCTTGGTGACCACGTAGTCGATGCTGGGCTCGAAGCTCGCCGGAGTGGCACCCCCCGTGATGTCGTTCTTCAACTCGTCCAGCGTGTAGCCCACCGCGAGCTTGGCCGCCACCTTCGCAATCGGGAAGCCTGTGGCCTTGGAGGCCAGCGCCGAGGAGCGAGACACCCGCGGGTTCATCTCGATCACGGTCATCCGGCCGTTGGCAGGATTGATGGAGAACTGCACGTTCGAGCCGCCAGTGTCCACGCCGATCTCACGCAGGATCGCGATCGACGCGTTGCGCAGCAGCTGGTATTCCTTGTCGGTCAGCGTCTGGGCCGGGGCCACGGTGATGGAGTCGCCCGTGTGGATGCCCATGGGGTCCAGGTTCTCGATGGCGCACACGATGATGCAGTTGTCCGCACGGTCGCGGACCACCTCCATCTCGAACTCCTTCCAGCCGATCAGGCTCTCCTCGATCAAGAGCTCGTTGGTGGGCGACAAGTCCAGGCCACGCTTGCAGATCTCCTCGAACTCCTGCGGGTTGTAGGCAATGCCGCCGCCCGTGCCCCCCAGCGTGAAGCTGGGCCGGATGACCATCGGGAAGCCGGGGCCGCCGATGTCCGCCTGAATGTGCTTCTGCACCGCCCAGGCCTCCTCAAGCGAGTGGGCGATGCCGCTCTTGGCGGAGTCCAGGCCGATGGAGGTCATCGCTTCCTTGAACTTCAGCCGGTCCTCCGCCTTTTCGATGGCGTGTTCGTTGGCGCCGATCATCTCCACGCCGTACTTGGCCAGCACCCCGTGGCGGTGCAGGTCGAGCGCGCAGTTCAGCGCCGTCTGTCCACCCATGGTGGGCAGCACGGCATCGGGCCGCTCCTTGGCGATGATGGTTTCCACCACCTGCCAGGTGATGGGCTCGATGTAAGTGGCGTCGGCCATGCCCGGGTCGGTCATGATCGTGGCCGGATTGCTGTTGACGAGGATGACGCGGTAGCCCTCCTCCCGCAGCGCCTTGCAGGCCTGGGCCCCGGAGTAGTCGAACTCGCAGGCCTGACCGATGACGATGGGGCCGGCGCCGATGATGAGGATGCTCTTGAGGTCGGTGCGCTTAGGCATGGGAACGCTCCTGGGCGTGTTGTGCCATCAGCGACGTGAAGCGGTCGAACAGGTAGGCGATGTCGTGTGGCCCCGGCGAAGCCTCCGGATGGCCCTGGAAGCAGAAGGCGGGACGGTCCGTGCGGGCCAGGCCCTGCAGCGTGCCGTCGAACAGACTGCGGTGGGTTGCGCGCAGGTTGGCCGGCAAGCTGGCCTCATCAACGGCAAAGCCGTGGTTCTGGCTTGTGATGCTGACCTGTCCGGTGTCCAGGTCCTTCACCGGGTGGTTGGCACCGTGGTGTCCAAACTTCATCTTGAAGGTGGTGGCGCCTGATGCCAGGGCCATGATCTGGTGGCCCAGGCAGATGCCGAAAGTCGGAATACCCGAATCCATCAGGATGCGTGCAGACTGGATGGCGTAATCGCAAGGCTGCGGGTCACCGGGCCCGTTGCTGAGGAACACCCCGTCCGGCTGCAGGGCCAGCACGTCCGCTGCCGCGGTCTTGGCAGGAACCACTGTCACGCGGCAGCCCCGGCTGGCCAGCATGCGCAGGATATTGAACTTCACACCGAAGTCGTAGGCCACGACATGAAAGCGCGGCTCGGACTGCGTGAAGTAGTCGTGGCCCAGCACCCACTCGGTCTGAGTCCATTCATACGGGCGATCCACCGACACCTCCTGGGCCAGATCCTGGCCGGCCATGGAGGGGGTGGACCTGGCCTGGGCCACCGCCGCGTCCAGATCTGCCTGCGAAACGGCGTGCCCCACCGCGAAGGTCGCAATGCAGCCGCTTTGTGCGCCAGTGCTGCGCAGATGCCGCGTCAGGCGTCGGGTGTCCACATCGGCCATGGCCACCGTGCCCTCCTGGCGGAGGTACGCGTCCAGGGTGAGCGATTGCCGAAAGTTGGAAGATCGGATCGGCAAGTCTCGAATGACGAGTCCGGCCGCATGAATGCTACGGGCCTCGACGTCTTCGGGGTTGACCCCGTAATTGCCGATGTGGGGGTAGGTCAACGTGACGATCTGGCGCCGGTAACTCGGATCGGTCAGGATTTCCTGATAGCCGGTGAGCGCGGTGTTGAACACCACCTCGCCAGTGGTCGATCCGATGGCGCCGATCGAGATGCCCCGAAAGATGGAACCGTCCGCGAGTGCGAGAACGGCAGGAGGCAGGTCGGGCAGCAAGGAAAACTCCGGTTTGCTCGCACCCAGCCGCCCCGCCGGCGTTTGGCGGGCATTGCGTCGAGGGGGAAACCGTGGACGAGTTTCGCTGGTGTGCGGCAGGGTTGAGGTAAACCTCGGAAGTATATCGTCGCGACCCGGCTTGTGACGGTTCAGTCCCGCTGTTTCAGGGTCCACCTTGCCAATTTGAGGCTTATCCACAAAGCAAAGGGGGAAAGGACACGCCCGCCCGGCGCCCTCGAACTTGACCCGGTCTAAACTCGCGCACGCGGATATGGGCAGTTGGGTCTTGTTGCCCTTACCGTCGCATGCTCAGACTGTCAGTACCAAGGAGAACCTCATGAACCCGCTGTCTTCACATCTGTCCGACTCTGGCGTTGTGGTCTCCCCGGCGCAAAGAAATGCCGTCCTGAGAAACACCTACGGCCTCCTGGCCGTGTCGTTGGTCCCCACGGTCCTCGGGGCCTGGGTGGGCGTGTCCACAGGCATGCTGAACGCCATGGGGGCTGGGCTGTCCACCATCTTGTTCCTGGCCGGCGCCTTCGGTTTCATGTTCGCGATCGAAAAGAACAAGGATTCAGCCAAGGGCGTCTACCTGCTGCTTGCGTTCACCTTCTTCATGGGCTTGATGATGTCTCGGCTCGTGGGCCAAGTGCTCGGCCTGCGCAACGGCGCTTCTCTGGTGATGACCGCCTTCGGGGGGACTGCCGCCGTGTTCTTTGCCATGGCATCGCTGGCCACGGTGATCAAGCGTGATCTGTCTGGCATGGGCAAGTTCCTGACTGTTGGGGCGGTGATCTTGCTGGTGGCCATGGTGGCCAACATCTTCCTTCAGTCTTCGGCCCTGATGTTGGCACTGCTGGTGCTCTGCCTGGGCATCTTCTCCGCCTTCATGCTGTACGACATCAAGCGTGTCATGGACGGTGGTGAGACCAACTACGTGTCCGCCACGCTGGCCATCTACCTGGACATTTACAACGTGTTCCAGAGCCTGTTGGCGCTGTTGGGTATCTTCGGCGGCGAGAAGGACTGAACGGGCCCGAGAGGCCGGGCAGGCTCCGAATCGAACCAGGGCCCCGCGAGGGGCCCTTCTTCATTCATGCCACGGGCCGGCCCCCAGACCGCTCGAAGACGGCGATGCTCTCGACATGCGCGGTATGGGGAAACATGTTGATGACGCCTGCATGGGTGCAAACGTAGCCGGCCTGATGCACAAGCAAACCAGCATCTCGCGCCAGACTCGCGGGATTGCAGCTGACGTAGACGATTCTGCGGGGCGGCTTCCATGCCTCGGCATCGCTACCCGGCTGCAGGTCCGGGGATTCCGCGTTCACGGCGTCCGCCAAGGCCTTTACCAGGGCAAAGGCGCCTTCACGGGGAGGATCGACCAGCCAGCCATCAGCCGAGCCCTGCGCCACAAGCCCAGCGGCATCGAGTTCGAAAAGGTTGCGCGCCTCGAAGCTGAGCTTGTCAGCCAAGCCATTCAACGCCCCGTTGGCCTGGGCTCGCGCCACCAGCGCCGGGCTGCCCTCGATTCCGTGCACCTGGCGTGCCAGGCGCGCCAGCGGCAGCGTGAAATTACCCAGGCCACAGAACCAATCGATGACACGGTCTGAGGCTGCGGGCGCCAGCAGGCGCAAAGCACGGCCCACCATAACGCGGTTGATCTGCGGGTTGACCTGCGTGAAGTCCGTCGGCTTGAAGGGCATGTGCACGCCGAATTCCGGCAAACCATAGGCCAGCGGCGACTCGTCGGCCTCTTCCTCCAATCGATGGACGGTGTCGGGCCCAGCCGGTTGCAACCACCACTGGACTGCATGCGCCGAGCCAAAGGCCTTCAGGCGCCCAAGGTCCGGAGCGGACAACGGCTCCAGGTGGCGCAGCACCAGCGCAGTCACACTGTCGCCCACGGCCAACTCGATCTGTGGCAAACGGTCGCGCTGGTCCATGGACGCGATCAAGGCGCGCAAGGGCAGCAGCAGCGCACTGACATGCGCGGGCAAGACCGGACAGACCGACATGTCGGCCACATAACGTGACTTGCGTTCGTGGAATCCGATGAGCACCTGGCCCTTCTTGACCACATGCCGAACCGACAGGCGCGCGCGGTACCGATAGCCCCAGGCCGGGCCGTGAATGGCTCGCAGCATCTGGCCTGGCCGAACCTTGCCCAGGTGCCAGAGGTTGTCCTCCAGGACCCGCTGCTTGACGGCCACCTGGGCATCCGGGTGCAGGTGCTGGACCTTGCAGCCGCCACAAGCCCCGGCATGCAGCCCGAAGTGGGGGCACGGCGGCTTTACCCGCTGCGGGCTCTCTTTCACCAGCGACACCAGTTGGCCTTGCTCCCACTGGTTCTTGCGGCGATGCACTTGCACGGTCACCCGTTCGAACGGCAAGGCCCCTTCGATGAAGACCACCTTGCCATCCGGCCGCCGGGCCACTCCCTGGCCTTCAAGATCTAGCGATTCAACGTCCAGGGGTAGAGAGATTTCCTGCATCAGGTGATTATCGGACCCGAGGATGCACAAGGCCGCCTCGCGGGCGGCCTTGTCTTGAACGCACCCCAGACGGATGCGCGTCAATGGAGCAGGTTCACTCCTTGGGAGGCTCAGAGTACTCAGAAACCACCTTCCAGCGAGCATCCTGCAGTTGCGACAGGCGGAAGGCGTTGCTGCCCAGACGCTTCTGCGGGCCGAACTTGGCCTCAGCGCTGCCGAAGATATCGGGAGGCACCGTCATCGTGTCCATGGCCTTGATGAAGCTGTCCGTCGTCAGCCCCGGGCCCGCCTTCTGCAGGGCGCGGACAAAGGTGTTGACAATGACGTAGCCGTAGGCCGAGAACACCGTGGGATCCTCGTTGAACTTGGTCTTGTACTTGTTCGCCCAGAAACGCAAGGGCTGGGAAGCTTCGTCCAGGTACGGGTTCTGCACCGTCATCGTGGCGTACAGACCATCCATCGCCTTGCCCCCGAGCCTGTGGATGAGGTCGGTGTAGGCGGCGCTCGTGCCCAGGAAGGTCGGGCTGAAACCCGTCTTGCGACTTTCGGCGATGGTGCCGATCGTCTCGCGGATGATGGTGCCGAGCACCACCAGATCACAGCCTGAAGACTTCATCCTGGCCACTTGCGAGGAGAAATCGGTGGCACCGCGCTTGTAGGTGGTCTTCTCGGCAAAGGCCATGCCGATAGTCTTGAGGCCTGCTTCACCTCCGCGCATCACTTCCAGACCGAACTCGTCATCCTGGTAGATGGTGCAGACCTTCTTCGCATTCTTTTCCTTGACCAGCTTGGGCAACGCACCGCGCACCTGGTCATAGTAGGTCGCCGCAAACGAATACTTCAGGCGATGGAAGGGGTCGTACATCTCGCGCGCCGCGGTCACCGGGAAGAAGTTGATGACGTTCTTCTCGAACTGGATGGGCATCGCCGCCATGTTCTGTGCGGTACCGATGTGGCCGAGCACGGCGAACACCTTGTCTTGATTGACCAGCTTCTGTGCCGCCAGGGCCGCCTTGCGGGGGTCGTAGGCGGAATCCTCGACGACGATCTTGAGCTTGCGGCCGTTCACACCGCCCTGCTCGTTCACCTCGTCCACAGCCAGCAACAACCCGTTGCGCACCTGCTTGCCAAACCCTGCGATCGGGCCGGAAAGATCCTGAATCGAGCCGAGCAACACCTCGCCCTTGCTCACGCCCTGAGTGGCCTGTGCCCAGGTGAAGGTCGATGCGAAAGCCAGTGCAAGCCCTGCGGCCAGCCTGTGGGTGGACTTCATCAATGGTCTCCTTGAATCGTTGCCGGGCGACGTGCCCTTGCGTAACCCTTGCATGCTATCGCCGTCCGCAGCGAGCGCACCCTCTCGAAAACGCTGAGCCCCGTCCGCAAGGGGTCATTTACCCCCGCAAAGACAACGGTCAGCGGGTGGGCAGCAACCGGGCCGGGTCGACGGGCCTGCCCAGGCGACGGATCTCGAAGTGCAGCTTGACCTGATCGGCATCACTGGAGCCCATCTCGGCAATCTTCTGTCCGCGGCGCACCGCCTGATCTTCCTTCACCAGCAAAGCCTGGTTGTGTGCATAAGCGGTCAGGTAGGTGTTGTTGTGCTTGACGATCACCAGGTTGCCGTAGCCGCGCAGCCCGGACCCGGCGTACACCACGCGCCCATCGGCGGCCGCAAGCACCGGGTCTCCAGCCTTGCCCGCGATCGACAGACCTTTGACACCGCGTGCCTCGTCGAAGGGTGAGTTCACCGTGCCCGCGGCGGGCCAGGCCCAGTCAACGGCTTCGTCCCCTGTTCGCGGGGCGGCGGTCGTCGTGGGTGGGGAAGAGGGCGCGGCCTGCGCATTCACTGGTCCCGGAACAGACGACGGCGTCGCAGCAGCCTGAGCCGTCACCGGTGTGCCCGATGCTGCACCAGCAGCCATGCGGTCTGCTGGCGTCGAAGGTGTGGCCGCGGCCGTCGTCGCCTCAGCGGCACGGGCCTCCAGCGGCCGACTTTCCAGGCGCCCCGCCGCCTGTACTGGCCTGGACACAGCCGCCGAAGGGTCCTGGCCTGGGGGCAGCACCCGCAGCACCTGCCCCACCTCGATGAGGTTCGGGTTCTGTATGCCGTTCCACCTCGCAATGTCGCGCCAGTTCTGGCCGCTGTCCAGGCCTATGCGGATCAAGGTGTCGCCCGGCTTGACCACGTAACTGCCAGGCGGGGGGGGCGCAGCCGGGACCACGGTGCTCCCTGCTGCCGGCGGCGCTCCTGCAGGGGCGCTGACCGGTGCCGGAGATGCTGCAGCGGGCGCCGGAACCGAAGCCTGCGGAGCAGGCCGTGAAGCGGCGGGCGTTGCGGCAGGACGTGACGTCGGCCCTGTCGGCAAACGATCCTCCACAGGCGCCCGAGCCGGCGTGGAAGAACAAGCCACCAGCAACGTCGCCAAGGCCAGGGACAACCCACTGGCGAATTTGCGAAAAAGAGGGGCAGGAACTTTCACAACGTCCCGGATTCTAGGGGGACGAAATGCACGCCGTCGTGCACGCTGCGATGCCATCCGGACTCGTCACGGTCAACCACGACCAGAACCTGCCCGCCATGCGCCACGCTGTGGGTGGGGGCCACCAAGCGCCCTCCCAAGGCCAGTTGCTCCAGCCAGGGCGTGGGCACATCCTCTCCACCCGCCGCCGCAATGATGGCGTCGAACGGGGCCGAAGGGGGATGCCCCAGCCGGCCATCGCCAAACAGCAGGCGAGCCTGCGAGAGGCCCAGATCGGACAAGGTGGATCTGGCGCGCTCATGCAAGGGGTGGATGCGCTCGATGGACGTCACCCGGCGGGCCAGCAGGGACAACACGGCGGCCTGGTAGCCGCAGCCGGTGCCGATCTCCAGCACATGCCGCAGCGGCGGCAAGGGCGGTGACTGCGCCCCGCTCGGACGCTGCAGCAGCAAACTGATCATGCGCGCCACCACCGTGGGCTTGGAAATGGTCTGGCCATGACCGATGGGCAGGCTGGTGTCCTCGTAGGCCTGGATGGCCAGGGCCGAATCCACGAACAGGTGGCGGGGCACCCGTGCCATGGCCTCCAGCACGGCGGGATCGATGGCCATGGGCCCGCGCCGCAAACGCTCGATCAGGCGCAACCTGACGGCGTCGGAGTCCAGCCCCAGGCCCACTGGCACATCCCGCCGCAGAGCGGAAGCCGCCGCCTCCCGCACAGGCCTCTGGGGCCGAAGCACTTCGGGCGCCTTCGGCCGGGAAAGGTCTTCTGCCCGCGCAAGGGAAGCGGGAAACCGCCCGGGCCTGTGCGGAGTGGATGCCACGTTCAACGCGCCTGGAGGCCGCCAGCCCACTGGCTCAGGTGTGCGTGATCGGTCAGGTCCACCTGCAGCGGGGTGATGGACACCCGCCCGTTCGACGTGGCATGAAAGTCGGTGCCCTCCCCCGCATCGCGTGCGTCACCGGCCGGGCCGATCCAGTAGATGGGATCGCCCCGTGGATTGGTTTGCCGCACCACCGGTTGGCTGGCGTGGCGGCGGCCCAGGCGCGTGACCACCCGCGGCAGCGAAACCGCATCGGGCTGATTGGGGATGTTCACATTCAAGAGCCAGGGGCCGGCATGGCCGCAGGCCAGGGCCTGCTCCACCACGGCGCGCGCCGTGGCGGCGGCCGCCTCCAGTTCGCCCCAGCCCTTGTCCACCTGGGAAAACGCGATGGACCGCAGCCCGAACAGGTAGCCCTCCATCGCGGCCGCCACGGTGCCTGAATACAAGGTGTCGTCGCCCATGTTGGCGCCGTTGTTGATGCCCGAGAGCACCAGGTCAGGCCGGTGCGGCAGCAAGCCTGTCAGCGCCACGTGCACGCAATCAGAAGGCGTACCGTTGACCACCCTGAAGAGCCTGGCGCGATCGAACCCGGGCGCCTCAAACACTGAAAGTGGCCGCGAAAGGGTCAGAGCGTTGGACGTTCCGCTGGCGTTCTGCTCCGGGGCAATGACATCGACCTCCCCCAGGCTCTCGCAAGCCCGCACCAGCGCTGCCAGCCCTGGCGCCAGATAGCCGTCGTCGTTCGCAATGAGGATTCGCATCGAAGGATTGTAGAGAGCGACTCGAGTGCCGAAGGCGCCTTCTCAAGGTTCGTAGCCCATCGTCCTGGCTGGAACGCGGTAAGCCACTCTCCGCCTTAGGTTCGCCTGCACCGCCGAGCAAAACAGTTCACAACCACAACTTCATCCGGATCGTGTCGATGAGGCGATGGGTCCAGATCCAAAGGATGGTGCGGTCGCCCACATCGATCTGGGCCAGCCCCGTCATCCCAGGGCGCCACCAGTCCTCCGAAGCTTGGTCGAGCTTCACCTTCAAGTGAAACTGGCCTCCCTGCCCGCCGCGCACCTGGACGATCGGCACCAGCGTCTCGACCCTGAATCCGATTTCTCGGTCAGGCTGGCTCAGCAGTCGCAGCCTGCCCTGCGCCTGCGCAGTCAGTTCGCGCACGTCACGCTCGGGCAGGTGGATGACGGCGTACAGCCCCTCCACACGCGCAAGCCTGAAGAGCTTGTCGCCCTGACGCACGGGGCTGCCCGACAATTCCTTCCGCTCGCCCTCGACGACGACGCCGTCGAACGGCGCCAGGACCTGCGCCTGAGCA